>NZ_BNEB01000002.1:0-730527 GCF_016860545.1 Streptomyces asoensis
CACCCGCGACCGCCTCACCACCGCCCAATGGCAACTCCACAAAGGCATCGACGCGGACACCCTCGCCGCCCTCCACGACGAGCTCTACCGACGCACCCTCGACGGCCACTGGCCCGACACCGTCCTCACCCCCGGCGTCCGCGTCCGCACCGCAGGCCGCATCGCCACCACCCGGATCGAACTCCACCTCGAACACACCCAGCAGAACACCCGCACCCGCCTCACCACCGACGCCGTCGTCCTCGCCACCGGACACCGCGAACGCCCCCTCGACCGCATCCTCGCCGGCCTCGACCCCTACATCCGCCGCGACAACAGCGAACGCCCCCGCATCGACGAACACTTCCGCCTCGTCCTCGACCCCTCCATCACCGCCACCGGCAGCAACGTCTACGTCCAGAACGCCGAACGCCACACCCACGGCGTAGGCGCACCCGACCTCGGCCTCACCGCCTGGCGCGGCGCCACCATCCTCAACACCCTGACCGGCAAGGAGACCTACCCCCTCCCCACCCGAACCGCCTTCACCACCTTCGGACTCCACCAACCCCGACCCCGCGTCCCCCAAGCCCGCCAGGCACCCACCCTCACCCCCCTCGTCGACCTGCGCTGAACCCCACCACCCCCACCCGAGGCCCCCACGCGAAAGGCGGTGCCCCGCCGATGACCCACCAGGCCACCACACGGAACACCGCCCGACGCCGCCGCGGAACGACGACCCGCCGACCCTAGAAGACCGGCGTACCCTCACGCGTCAGCCGCCAGTCCACCGACGCGAAGTCCTTCGGATCCAGCACACCCTTCGCCGTCACCCACTCCGAGATCCGCGTACGGATCTCCGTCGACTCCGACCACAGCTCCTGCGCCGACGCCACGTGCGGGAACGCCCCACCACCATTGGCCCGGTAGTTGTTCACCGCCAGCACGAACTGCTGCGCGTCGTCCAACGGCGCACCACCGAACGTCAGGTTCGTGATCCGCGAACCCGCCGCCCGCGAGATGTCGATGTCGTACGCCAGACCCGACACATAGTCGTAGTTGTAGTCCGGACGCCCCGCCGCGTTCGTCAGCTTCTCCGTGTCCACGGCCGCACCCACCGCCGTCTGCACGAAGTACTCCGCCGAATACTCCAGGTACGCCCGCACCTGCGCACCCGTCAGCAGCTTCGCCACCAGCGTGTTGTCGTACACGTACAGACTCGACAGATCCCGGATCGTCACCTGACCCGCCGGGATCTCCGACGTCCGCGAGAACGGCGAAGCCTGCGCGATCACCGGCAACGACGCGTACGACGTACCCGCCAGCGCCGCCTTGACGACGTCCTCCTGCACCTTCGTGATCAGGTCGATGATCGGCGCGTCCTTGAACCGCGCCTCCACCGTCGTCAACGTCTCCGTCGCCGTACCCACCACCTGGTTGACGTACGTCACGACCTTCGCGTGCTCGTCGCTCAACAGCTTCGTGATCTTCGGATCGTCCGCCACCGTGTTCGAGTTCAGCACCTTCGAGGCGACGGACTCCACCGACCACCGCCCCTTCTCGAACACCAGCTGCACATCGAACACCGACAGCCGCTCCGCGTACGCCAACGGCTCCGACAGCACGACCGTCCGCCCGGACTTCGCGTTGACGACCTTCAACTCCGGGATCTCCACATGCGCGTGACCCACCAGCACCGCATCGATGTCCGGCACCTGCTGCGCCACCAACGCCGCCGAGTTCTCCACGTACGGCAACTGGTCACCGTACGACGACGTACCCGACGAACCCGAGTGCGCCGACACGATCACCACATCCGCACCCAGCGACTTCAGCTTCGGCACCCACTTCGCCGCCTGCTCCTCCAGCCCCGGGAACGCCAGCTTGCCCTGCACGTACGCCTTGTCCCAGATCGCGATACCCGGGTTCGTCAGCCCCAGCACCGCCACCTTCACCGGCGGCGCGCCCTTCACACAGAACGTCTTGATCACATACGGCCGGAACGCCGGCTTCAGGGTCTTCGCGTCGACCGCGTTCGCCCCCAGCAACGGGAACCGCAGCTGCGACTCGAACTTCCGCAGCGTCTCGATGCCGTAGTTGAACTCGTGATTGCCCAGCGCCGCCGCGTCGTACCCGATCGCGTTCATCGCCTGCGCCATCGGGTGCACCGGGCCACCCTTGGCGGTGATCGGGTCCACCTTCGCGTAGTAGTACGTCAACGGCGTGCCCTGGATCGTGTCACCCGCGTCCAGCAGCAGCACGTTCTCGCGCCCCTTCTCCTCCCGGATCCGGTTCACCAGCGTCGAGATACGCGCCAGTCCCTGCGCGTTGCCGGCCGCGTCCTTGTACTCCGCGTCCTTGAAGTAGTCCCAGTTGAAGACATGCCCGTGCAGGTCCGTCGTCCCCAGCACCGTCAGCGCGTACCGCTTGGGCTGCTTGCCCGGCTTAGCGGGCTTCCCCGCCTCCGCGGCCTGCGCCGCCGGAGCCGCGGCCGCACCCGCCAGCGCCACCCCCGCCCCGGTCACGGCGGACTTCTTCAGGAACTTCCGGCGATTCAACGGCATGTCTCAGGCTCCTCGGCGAACGGTGAACAACGCGCGTAGATTCTGACCCGGCCACCGCCGACGGCAACAGGTCCAGGAGGTTTCGATCTGGTGACCGGCAGGGTCAACTCCCCCCGGGGAACACACAAAGCCAGGACAAGATGGGACGTACGACCTCCCTCCCCGGGAGAGATACCCGGCGTCGTCCGTCCGGCCCCGTCCGGCCCCGCCCTCGGGGGCGAGGCGACACCCGCCCCGCCGCAAACCCACCCGCCCCGTGAATTCACCCATTCGGCCAAACGCGTCATACACAGGGTTACCGAAAACAGAAACAAACGCTCATCGGAGCGGCGGCCCGCACAATGTACGAGCCGACAACAGTTGACAACAACCCTTCACCCAAAGGTTGTTGAGCCGACATGCCCCCCAAATTCCCTACCCACCGGTAAGACATAAGCTCGAAACATGCGCCGAGCAAAAATCGTCTGCACCCTGGGCCCCGCCACCGACACCTACGACCAGATCAAAGCCCTGGTCGACGCCGGAATGGACGTAGCCCGCCTCAACCTCAGCCACGGCGGCCACGCCGAGCACGAGGAGCGCTACCAGCGCGTCCGCAAGGCTTCCGACGAAACCGGCCGCAGCGTCGGCCTCCTCGCCGACCTTCAAGGCCCGAAGATCCGACTCGGCACCTTCACCGAAGGCCCCGTACTCCTCGAACGCGGCGACACCTTCACCATCACCGTCGAAGAAGGCACCGAAGGCGACCGCCACCACTGCGGCACCACCTACGCCGGCCTCGCCACCGACGTCACCACCGGCGAACGCATCCTCGTCGACGACGGCAAAGTCAGCCTCGAAGTCACCCACGTCGACGGCCCCCGGATCCACACCCGCGTCCTCGACGGCGGCGTGATCTCCGACCACAAAGGCCTCAACCTCCCCGGCGTCGCCGTCTCGGTCCCCGCCCTGACCAAGAAGGACGAGGACGACCTCCGCTGGGCCCTGCGCACCGGCTTCGACGTCATCGCCCTCTCCTTCGTCCGCACCGGCCGTGACATCCTCGACGTCCACCGCATCATGGACGAGGAAGGCCGCCGCCTCCCCGTCATCGCCAAGATCGAGAAACCCCAGGCCGTCGAGAACATCGACGACATCGTCGCCGCCTTCGACGGCATCATGGTCGCCCGCGGCGACCTCGGCGTCGAAATGCCCCTCGAACAAGTCCCCCTCGTTCAAAAACGCGCCGTCAAACTCGCCAAGCGCAACGCCAAACCCGTCATCGTCGCCACCCAGATGCTCGACTCCATGATCGAGAACTCCCGCCCCACCAGGGCCGAGGCATCCGACGTCGCCAACGCGATCATCGACGGCACCGACGCCGTCATGCTCTCCGGCGAGACCAGCGTCGGCGCCCACGCCGTCCAGACCGTCCGCACCATGGCCAAGATCGTCGCAGCGGCCGAGGAGGACATCCTCGCCAAGGGACTCCCACCCCTCACCGAATCCAACAAACCGCGCACCCAAGGCGGAGCCGTCGCCCGCGCCGCCGCCGAGATCGGCGACTTCCTCGACGCCGAATTCCTCGTCGCCTTCACCCAGACCGGCGACACCGTCCGCCGCCTCTCCCGCTACCGCTCCCCGATCCCGCTCCTCGCCTTCACCCCCGAACCGGCGACCCGCTCCCAGCTGAACCTCACCTGGGGTGTCGAGACGTTCCTCGGCCCGCAGGTGGACTCCACGGACGCGATGGTCGACCAGGTGGACGAGCACCTGCTGCGCCACGGCCGGTGCCGCAAGGGTGACGTCGTCGTCATCACGGCGGGTTCCCCTCCGGGCGTCTCGGGCTCGACCAACCTGGTCCGCGTCCACCACGTCGGCGAGGACGACACCCCGAAGTAGGTGTCAGTACTTGGGCCCCACGTGGGCGTCGAGTAGGGCGACGGAGGCCTTCTCGGCGATGGACACGTTCCTCAGGTTCTGCATTCTCCATTCGACTCCGAGCCGGTCGAGGGCATCGGTGAACAGGCCGATGATGTCGCCCGACAGATTCGTGAAGAAGTAGCGCGGGTAGGCGTAGCGCTTGCGTTCACCGCCGACGGTCCGCTCGGTCCAGTTGGTGATCCGGCAGCCGTCCGAATGGATGAGGCCGCGAACGAACTCCCACGGATGTTCGTCGACGATGGCCTGCTGCCAGGGTTCCAGGGCGATCCGCCGCTCGTGCTTCTTGCCGGGGCCGTGCTGCGGGAACAGATGCGGCCAGTGAGCGTAGTAGCCGACCACGGACACACACCCCGGAGCCTTCACGCGATGCGCGGTGCGTGCGGGGCTGACGGCCCGGACGGCTGCTTCACATGCGTCGATGAGTCGGTTCTGCCAGGATCGAATTGCCGCGCGCGAGATGCCTGTTTCCCGGCTGACGGAGTTCAGGCTGCGGCCCTGCGCAACCAGCGCGATCGCTCGCCTTCGCGTGCTGACGTCGTACATGTGCCCACTTTGTGAGCGTGATCGCGGCGAGACGCAGCAAAAAGCGGATGTTCACGAGAACGTGGACATCCGCTTGTGAATGGCAACCTTGGAATTCAAGGAAAAGTGCCCCAGGTGGGATTCGAACCCACACTGTCCGCTGTTTGAGAGCGGCCTCTCTGACCAGTTGGAGTACTGGGGCCTTAGAAAGAAAGGAGAAGTGCAACCCCTCGCGCACCCACCTTACCGCAGCTAGGTAGGCTCTTGTCAGCAGTGCCCCTGCCCTGAACGAGGAGCCCCCGTGACCGCCCCCGAGTCGCCCCAGCCCGTGGACGCGCCCGACGACGACAAGTCGCACGTACCTCCGCTGACGACCCGCGTCGTCATCGCCGAGGACGAGGCCCTGATCCGCCTCGACCTCAAAGAGATGCTGGAGGAGGAGGGCTACAGCGTCGTGGGCGAGGCCGGCGACGGTGAGCAGGCGATCGAGCTGGCCCGCGAGCACAAGCCGGATCTGGTCATCCTCGACGTGAAGATGCCCAAGCTGGACGGCATCTCCGCGGCCGAGAAGATCGCCGAGGAGCGTATCGCCCCCGTCCTGATGCTGACCGCGTTCTCGCAGCGCGACCTCGTCGAGCGCGCGCGTGACGCGGGTGCGATGGCGTACCTGGTGAAGCCGTTCAGCAAGAGCGACGTCGTCCCGGCGATCGAGATGGCCGTGTCCCGGTTCACGGAGCTGCGCGAGCTGGAGAACGAGGTCGCGGACCTGACGCTGCGGCTGGAGACCCGCAAGCTGGTGGACCGGGCGAAGTCGATCCTCCAGACGGAGTACGGGCTGACGGAGCCGGCGGCGTTCCGGTGGATCCAGAAGACGTCGATGGACCGGCGGATGTCGATGCAGCAGGTCGCCGAGGCGGTCATCCAGGACGCCGACGAGAAGAAGTCGTCCAAGGGCTGAGCGAGGTTTCGCCCCGTACGACGAAGGCCCGCGCCCGGAGAAGGGGCGCGGGCCTCGTCGTGTGCGAGGGGCTGCTCAGTCCTCGCCGAGGTAGGCCTTGCGGACGGACTCGTCGTGCAGGAGGTCCTGTCCGGTGCCGGAGAGGACGATCTTGCCGATCTCCATGACGTGGCCGTGGTCGGCGAGCGACAGTGCGGCCTGGGCGTTCTGCTCGATGAGCAGGATGGTCATGCCCTGGGACTTGAGTTCGGCGATGGTGGACATGATCTTCTGCATCATGATGGGGGAGAGGCCCATGGAGGGCTCGTCCAGCATGAGCAGTTTGGGCTGGGACATGAGGGCGCGGCCCATGGCGAGCATCTGCTGTTCGCCGCCGGAGAGGGTTCCGGCGGCCTGCTTGCGGCGTTCTCCCAGGATGGGGAAGAGGTCGTAGGCGCGCTGGATGTCCTTCTCGATGCCTGCCTTGTCGCTGCGGAGGAAGGCGCCGAGGCGGAGGTTGTCCTCGATGGTCATGCGCGGGAAGATGTGCCGCCCCTCGGGGGAGTGGGCGAGTCCGAGCGCGACGATGTCGTGCGCGGGGGTCTTCTTGAGGGACTTCCCGTTGAACTTGATCTGGCCGCCGACGGGCTTGAGGAGGCCGGAGAGGGTGCGCAGGGTGGTGGTCTTGCCTGCGCCGTTGGTGCCGATCAGGGTGACGACCTCGCCGGCCTCGACCTTGAACGAGATGCCTTTGACGGCTTCGATCTTGCCGTAGGCGACCCGGAGGTCTTCGACTTCGAGCAGTGCGGTCATCGGTCGTTCTCCTTGCCGGGCACGGCGTCCGTCGGGGTTGCGGCGCTGTCGGCGTTGGCCTCGGCGGCCTCGACTTCGGCGATCTCTTCGTCGCCGGGGGCGTTCTCGAAGGGTTCGCCGAGGTAGGCGGCGACGACTCGTTCGTCGCCCTGGACGGTGGCGCTGTCGCCTTCGACGAGTTTTTCGCCTTGGACGAGGACGGCGACGCGGTCGCAGAGGTTGAAGATGAAGCGCATGTCGTGCTCGATGACGAGGACGGCGATGCCCTTGTCGCGGATGGCGAAGACGAGTTCTTCGGTCGCGCGGGTTTCCTGGGGGTTCATGCCGGCGGTGGGCTCGTCGAGGAGGAGGAGTCCGGGTTCGCTGGCGAGGGCGCGGGCGATCTCGAGCTTGCGCTGTTCGCCGTAGGGGAGGTTGCGGGCCAGGTGGTCGGCCTTCTTCTCCAGGCCGATGAACTCGAGGAGTTCCATGGCGCGTTCGCGGGAGGCGGCTTCGGCTCGGTGGAAGCCGGGCAGGCGCAGGACGGCCGACCAGAAGCCTTCTTTGGTGCGGGTGTGGCGGCCGACGAGGACGTTCTCGAGGACCGTCATGTTGGCGAAGAGGCGGATGTTCTGGAAGGTGCGGGCGATACCGGCCGCGGTGACCTTGAAGGATTTCGGGGGAAGGACTTTGTCCTTGTAGCGGACTTCGCCTTCGGTGGGGATGTAGAGGCCGGTGAGGCAGTTGAAGAAGGTGGTCTTGCCGGCTCCGTTGGGGCCGATGAGGCCGACGATCTCTCCGGCGTTGACGTGGAGGTCGACGTCGCGGACGGCGGTGAGGCCGCCGAAGCGCATGGTGACGCCGCGGGCGTCGAGCACCCTTTCGCCGGTGGGGGCGACCGTGGTGGTGGTGTCGGTGGTCATGGTGGTCAGGCCCCTGCCTTGGTCAGGACGGTGGGAGCTTCCGCGTCCTCGTGGAACTCGAGCTGGCGGCGCCGGTTGGGGATGAGTCCTTCCGGGCGGAAGCGCATCAGCAGGATGAGGGCGAGGCCGAAGGCGAAGAGCTGGTAGTCGCCGAGGAACTGGAGCTTGTTGGGGATGAGGAAGAGGAGCGCGGCGCCGATGAGGGGGCCGCTGATGGTGCCCATGCCGCCGAGGACGACGGCGGCGAGGAGGAAGGCCGAGTTGGGCGGGATGGGGCCGGCGAAGAGGTACTGCTCGGGAGTCACGGTGTAGGTGACGTGGGCCTGGACGGTGCCGGCGAGGCCGGCGAGGGAGGCGCCGACGGCGAAGGCGATGAGTTTGACGCGGAAGCCGTTGATGCCCATGGCGAGGGCGGCGGTCTCGTCCTCGCGGATGGCGACCCAGGCGCGGCCGATGCGGGAGTCGCCGCTGCGTCGGAAGACGAGGACGACGACGGCCGTGATGATGAGCATCAGGAAGAAGTAGTTGGCGAACCGGCCGATGGTGAATCCGGCGATGGCGTGTTCGGCTCCGAAGTCGAACCCGAGGATGTTCAGGTTCGGGATGGAGGAGATGCCGTTGGATCCGTTGGTGATGTCGGGGCCGGAGGTGCCGTCGAGGTTGTTGGCGGTGATGCGGAAGATCTCTCCGAAGCCGAGGGTGACGATGGCGAGGTAGTCGCCGCGCAGCCTCAGGGTGGGGGCGCCGATGAGGACGCCGAAGATCAGGGAGGCTGCGGCGCCCACGAGGACCGCAGCCCAGAAGGGGAAGTGCACGTCGAAGGGGGAGCTGGGGGAGCCGGAGACCATGGCGGCGGCGTAGGCGCCGACGCCGAGGAAGGCGACGTAGCCGAGGTCGAGGAGGCCGGCGAGGCCGACGACGATGTTGAGGCCGAGGGCGACGGTGCCGAAGATCAGGATGTAGACGCCGACGGTGGCGTACTGGTCGTCGGTCTGGGTGAAGGGGAACATCGCGGCGGCGACGAAGGCGCCGCAGATGGTGATGTTCTGGTGGCGTGAGGTGATCTGCGAGGCCTGGTTGACGAGGCCGGCCTTGTTGAGGGCGGCGAAGCCGAAGCCCGCGGTGATGAGGAACCCGATGAAGAGTTCGTCGTACTCGGTGCCGATGCCGTAGGTGAAGACGGTGAGGCCGAGGCCGAGGATGGCGACGATCACGAGGATCTCGACGTAGGAGGGCAGGTTGCCGACCGGGCGGGCGGTGCCGCCGGAGAAGGCTGCCTTGGTGATCTCGCGGCCGGTGCGCAGGCGGTGGCGGGCGAGGTCCCAGCCGGTGTCGTCGGGGTCGTGGGGTTCGGGTTCGGGCCGCTCGAAGGGGAGGGCCAGGGCGCCGAGGAGGGCGGCCAGGGTGGCGAGGGCCGCGATGAAGCCGCCGGGTTCGAGGTTCACGATGCCGCCGAGGTCGACGGTGATCGCGATGATCGTGTACCAGACGGTGGCGAAGGCGGCGAGGGCGGCGAACTTGACGGCGCCGTCGGGGCCGGCGGGGGTGAGCCAGCGCAGGCCCTTGATGCCGTAGGAGGAGAGGCCGAACAGCGTGGTGAGGGCGCCGCCGATGAGGGCGAGGACCTGGAGGCCGCCGGGGTAGCCGTAGACGGTGAGGTCGCCGGGGAAGGCGGCGGTCCAGGTCCAGGCGAGGAAGGTGGAGACGACGGTGAGGGCGCCGCCGCCGGTGGCGAGGGCGCGGCCGGCCTGGGCCGGGATGCCGATGAGTCCGGTGGCTGCCCCGGTGGTGGGGGTGCTGGGGGTCTCGGCTGTGGTGGTCTGTGTGGTCATCGGTGTCACGCCCTGTCCGCGACGCGCTCGCCGAGCAGGCCTTGTGGCCTGAACAGCAGTACGAGGATGAGAAGTACGAAGGCCCAGACGTCTGCCCAGGACTGGCTGCCGAACTTGTCCATGCCGGGGATGTCGGCGATGTAGGCGGTGGCGAGGGTTTCGGCGATGCCGAGGACGACTCCGCCGATCATGGCGCCGTAGATGTTGCCGATGCCGCCGAGGACGGCCGCGGTGAAGGCCTTGAGTCCGAGGATGAAGCCCATGCGGTAGTCGATCTGGCCGTACTTGAGGCCGTAGGCGACGCCGCCGATGGCGGCGAACACGGCGCCGAGGGCGAAGGCGATCACGATGATGCGGTCGGTGTTGACGCCCATGAGCTTGGCGGTGTCGGGGTCCTGGGCGGTGGCCTGCATGCCGCGTCCGGTGCGGGTCTTCATGACGAAGTAGGCGAGGACGGCCATGCTGATCGGGGCGGCGGCGAGGAGGAAGATGTCGCCGGTCTGGATGGTGACGTCACCGATGTGGAAGGGGCCGCCCTCGATCTGGGGGAAGGTGCGGGCGGACTTCGCCTCGGGGTACCAGGCCCAGACGGCCTGCTGGAGGGCCAGGGAGAGGCCGATCGCGGTGATGAGGGGGGCGAGGCGTGGTGCGCCGCGCAGGGGGCGGTAGGCGAAGCGTTCCGCTCCGATGGCGACGAGGACGGCGACCAGGATGGCGCCGATGAGCATGAGGGGGAGGGCTATCCACATGGTGGTGCCGCTCGGCACTACCCAGAGGTAGACGGAGAGCGCCCCGAATGCGCCCGTCATGAAGATCTCGCCGTGGGCGAAGTTGATGAGCTGGACGATGCCGTAGACCATTGTGTAGCCAATGGCGACCAGCCCGTACATGGATCCCAGTAGCAGGCCGTTGACCAGCTGCTGCGGCAGTTCGTTCACCGCATGTCCTCCGAGACGTTCGGATGATTTCGACGTATGTGTCCGGATGTGAGTTCGCGCGGGGCGCCAGTGGAACAGCGCCCCGCGCGGCTCGTGTGATGCGGGGTGGGTCAGCCGGAGTAGGTGCCGGACTTGACCGGCTTCCAGGCGCCGTTCTCGACGGCGTACACGGTGAGCTGCTTGTTGGTGGCGTCACCGAACTCGTCGAAGGAGACCTTGCCGGTCACACCGTCGAAGGAGACGTTCTGCATGGCCTCGGTGACCTTGGCGCGGGCGTCGTCGGGGAGCTTGCCGTCGTTGTCGTCGACGACCTTCTTCACGGCTTCGATGATCGCCCAGGCCGAGTCGTAGGAGTAGCCGCCGTAGGCCTCGTAGGCCTCCTTGTAGCCGCCGTTCTTGTAGTTGGCCACGAACTCCTTGGCGGAGGGCAGCTGCTCGACGGGGGCGCCGACGGAGGTGGCGAGGTCGCCGGTGGCGGTGGCGCCGGCCAGCTTGATGAAGTCGGCGCTGTAGATGCCGTCTCCGCCGACCACGGGGATCTTGGCGCCGGCGGCCTTGATCTGCTTGCTGAGCGGGCCGGCCTGCGGGTACTCGCCGCCGTAGTAGACGACGTCGGCGCCGGAGTTCTTGACCTTCGTGGCGATGGCCGAGAAGTCCTTGCTGTCCGGGTTGATGTGCTCGGTGCCGGCGACGGTGCCGCCGAGCTTCTTGAACTCCTCGGTGAAGGTTCCGGCCAGGCCGGCGCCGTAGGTCTTCTTGTCGTCGATGACGAAGACCTTCTTCTTCTTGGCGTCGTTGACCAGGTACTGCGCGGCGAACGGGCCCTGGATGGCGTCCGTGGTCGCGGTACGGAAGTACGACTTGTAGGGGCGCTTCTTGGTGCTGGCCCAGTCGGTGCCCTGGGTGAGCGCCGGGTTGGTGTTGGCCGGGGAGACCTCGACGAGCTTGGCGTCGTCGAAGACCTTCTGCATGGACTCCGCGACGGAGGAGTTCAGCGGGCCGACGACGCCGAGGACGGACTTGTCGGCGACGAGCTTGGTGGCGTTCTGCTGGCCCGAGGACGGCTGGGCCTGGTCGTCGAGCGCCTGGATCTTGAAGGTGACGCCGTCGACGAGCTTCTGCTTGTTGGCCGTCTTGGCGGCGAGGTCGACGGAGTTCTTGATGCCGAGGCCCAGCGCGGACAGGTCGCCGGTCAGCGGGGCGTCGACGCCGATGGTGACGACGGTGCCGTCGCCGGAGTCGGAGCCCTTGTCGTCGCTGTCACGCGAGCCGCAGGCGGTGAGGGTGAGAGCTCCCGCGGACAGCGCGGCGGTAATGGCGATGAGCGAACGTTGACGCACGTTCCAGTCCTTTCCCTGGGCGGCCCTCCCCCCTGGAAGAAGCCGAGTCGAGCGCTGCGCCGAAGGGGTATTCCAGCCGCGCGGTGACTGGGCGTGACTCTAAGCGGGTGAAGCTGACGGGGAGGAGGGTCTGACCCATGCTGTGACGCTCTTGTTATGACACGAGGTAATGCAGAGCGGTACTTGGTGGGTGGAACAGCTGAATTCAGGCCGATTCGCCCTGTCCGCATGCTGAGAACGTGCAGGACGAACCCGCAGGTGTTCAGGTGTCTCAAGCGTTTTGGTCGTTACCGGAATCGTTGCTACAGGCGACTTGTAGGGCCTCGGACAGGTCGTGCGCATAGCGCGGGCCGAGGATGAAACTGTGGACTTGTATTGCACGCGCATTACGTAGAGTTACGTCCAGGAAAGGCAGTCCGACGCCTCTCGGGGTTTTTCCGCATTCCGTCACGCGCATCGTGACGACGACCTTGTGGGCGGCGCCCGCTTTCGTCCGGAACGGCGCCCGGGGTGCCGAGGTGAGGGAAAGCCCGGCATAGGGCTGGGTCACCCGCGTCACGGTCACCGGCGGACCGGAGTCCACGCCGAGCAGTACCGCGAAGGCGAAGCTCCGCGGCCGGGTGCCCGGCGGTACGGCGACCTCGCCCAAGTAGCTGACGTCCACCACCTGGGACGGGAACGGCGGTGCGGGCGCCGCCTGTCGGGTGTCGTGCGGCCGCGTCGCCCAGAGGTAGCCGCCGCCCGCGAGCAGCAGCGCGGCGGTGAGGGCGGTCAGGGCGGCCCGGCGGTGGGCGGCGTACAGGTGTGCGGGGCCACGGAGCAGGCGGGCGGCGGGAGTTGCGGCGTCCGCGCCGGGGGAGCCGGCCGCGAGCGGGTCGGCGCCGGCGGGGGCGCCTGCGGGGAAGTCCCGAACGGGGGTGTCCGCGGGGGTGTCCCGGGCGTGGGTGCCCTCGCCGGGTTCCACCGGGCCCACGCCGCTCACTGCCAGGGTCCCTCGGTCGGACTGCCCGGCCGGTAGCGGGCAGCGCAGCGCTCGGCGGTCTCGCGGTCGATCAACTCGTCCGCGGCGGAGGGCCCTTGGTGCTTGCGGGCGGTCCGTGCGGCGTCCACGACGGTGCGCAGGATGTCGTACTGGCCGTTGGACAGGCCCATCGACTGGTAGTCCCCGTAGGAGGTGCTGTCCAGGACCTCGCGCGCCCAGTGGGCCACGACGCGGGTGCACAGCTCGCCGGGCGAGGTCGTGGACGGGCCCGCGGACGGGGAGGAGGGCGGCGGGGCCGACGGGCCGCTCCGCGCGTCGGCCGCCCCGGGGGACCCGCAGCCGGCCGTGAGCAGACCGGCCAGCAACGCCGGTCCGAGCAGCCGTGCCGCGGCCCCCGCCGTCGGGGTCCCTCCCGTGGTCATGCCCCGACGCTAGGGCGCGGCGGTGGCGGGGGCAACGGGCACGCGCGGGTGACTCTCCGCAGCGGTGCCGCGGAGTCGCCGGCTCCGCGGACCGTCAGGCGCCGGCGCTGTTCTGCGGCCCGTCCCCGGCCCGCACGTCCCGCAGCAGACAGGTGAGCCGCGCGGTGCACACGCGGCGCCCCTCCGGGTCGCTGATGACGATCTCGTACGTCGCCGTCGAGCGCCCCCGGTGCACGGGTGTGGCCACGCCGGTGACCAGGCCGGAGCGGACCCCGCGGTGGTGGGTGCAGTTCAGGTCGACGCCGACGGCGATCTTGGAGCTGCCGCCGTGCAGCATGGAGCCGACCGAGCCGAGGGTCTCGGCGAGGACCGCGGAGGCGCCGCCGTGCAGCAGGCCGTAGGGCTGGGTGTTGCCCTCGACCGGCATGGTGCCGACGACCCGGTCCGCGGAGGCCTCGACGATCTCCACGCCCATGCGGCTGCCGAGGTGCCCGGCGGAGAACAGGGCCAGGATGTCGATGCCGAGGGCCGCGTACTCGTCGATGACCTCTTGCGGGAACTTCACGTGCTGCTGCTCGCCCATGGGGCCCGGCTCCGTTCGTCGATCACAGTCCAGCGTCGCTGAGCAAACGCTCAGTCGGTCGCCGATTGTTCCAGACGTACGACGACGGACTTGCTGGCCGGGGTGTTGCTGGTGTCGGCGGTCGCGTCCAGCGGCACCAGCACGTTGGTCTCCGGGTAGTACGCGGCGGCGCAGCCCCGCGTGGTCGGGTAGAGCACCACGCGGAAGCCCGGCGCCCGCCGTTCCACGCCGTCGCGCCACTCGCTCACCAGGTCCACGTAGGACCCTTCGGCGAGCCCGAGTTCACGCGCGTCCTCGACGTTGACCAGGACGACCCGGCGGCCGTTCGTGATGCCCCGGTAGCGGTCGTCGAGGCCGTAGATCGTGGTGTTGTACTGATCGTGCGAGCGCAGCGTCTGAAGGAGCAGCCGGCCCTCGGGCAGCCGCGGGTACTCGACGGGCGCGGCGGTGAAGTTGGCCTTGCCGGTCGCGGTGGGGAACCGGCGTTCGTCGCGCGGGGCGTGCGGCAGGGTGAACCCCTCCGGGCGGGCCACGCGCGCGTTGAAGTCCTCGAAGCCGGGGATCACGCGCGCGATGCGGTCCCGTATCGCCGCGTAGTCCTTCTCGAACTCCTCCCACGGCACCTTGCTGTCCTCGCCGAGCACGCGGCGTGCGAGGCGGCAGACGATGGCCGGCTCGGACAGCAGGTGCGGGCTCGCGGGCGCCAGGCGTCCGCGTGAGGCGTGCACCATGCCCATGGAGTCCTCGACGGTGACGAACTGGTCGGCGCCCTCGCCGTTCGCGCCGGCCTGGACGTCGCGCTCGGTGCGGCCGAGGGTCGGCAGGATCAGGGCGCGGGCGCCCGTCACGACGTGGGAGCGGTTGAGCTTGGTCGACACGTGCACGGTCAGCCGCGCGCGCCGCATGGCGGCCTCGGTGACCTCGGTGTCGGGGGAGGCGGAGACGAAGTTGCCGCCCATCGCGAAGAACAGTTTCGCCTCGCCGTCGCGCAGCGCGCGGATGGCCCGTACGACGTCGAAGCCGTGCTCGCGCGGGGGCGTGAAGCCGAACTCGCGCTCCAGGGCGTCCAGGAAGGCCGGCGCGGGCCGCTCGAAGATGCCCATGGTGCGGTCGCCCTGCACGTTCGAGTGGCCGCGCACCGGGCACACGCCCGCGCCGGGGCGGCCGATGTTGCCGCGCAGCAGGAGGAAGTTGACGACCTCGCGGATCGTCGGCACGGAGTGCTTGTGCTGGGTGAGTCCCATGGCCCAGCAGACGATGGTGCGCTCGGAGGCGAGCACCATGCGCAGGGTCTCCTCGATCTGTTCGCGCGTGAGGCCGGTCGCGGTGAGCGTCTCGTCCCAGTCGGCGGCGCGGGCCGCCTCGGCGAACTCCTCGAAGCCGTGCGTGTGTTCGGCGATGAACGCCTCGTCGAGCGCGCCGCCGGTCTCCAGGACCAGCTTGTTGAGGAGGCGGAAGAGCGCCTGGTCGCCGCCGATGCGGATCTGGAGGAACAGGTCGGTGAGCGCGGCTCCGGCGGTGAGCCCCTTGGGGGTCTGCGGGTTCTTGAAGCGCTCCAGGCCCGCCTCGGGCAGCGGGTTCACGCTGATGATCTTCGCCCCGCCGGCCTTGGCCTTCTCCAGCGCGGAGAGCATGCGCGGGTGGTTGGTGCCCGGGTTCTGTCCGGCGACGATGATCAGGTCGGCCCGGTAGAGGTCCTCCAGCAGGACGCTGCCCTTGCCGATGCCTATGGTCTCCGACAGGGCCGAGCCGGACGACTCGTGGCACATGTTGGAGCAGTCCGGCAGGTTGTTGGTGCCGAGCTCGCGGGCGAACAGCTGGTAGAGGAACGCCGCCTCGTTGCTGGTGCGGCCCGAGGTGTAGAAGACCGCCTCGTCGGGGGAGGCGAGGGCGGCCGCCTCCTCGGCGATGATGTCGAAGGCGCGCTCCCAGCTGACCGGCTCGTAGCGCTCCGCCCCTTCGGGCAGGTACATGGGGTGCGTGAGCCGCCCCTGCTGGCCGAGCCAGTAGCCGCTGCGGCCGGCGAGGTCGGCGACGGGGTGCGCGGCGAAGAACTCGGGGGTGACCCGGCGCAGCGTCGCCTCCTCGGCGACCGCCTTGGCGCCGTTCTCGCAGAACTCCGCGGTGTGCCGGTGTTCCGGCTCGGGCCAGGCGCAGCCAGGGCAGTCGAAGCCGTTCTTCTGGTTGACGCGCAGCAGCGTCAGCGCGGTGCGCCGGACGCCCATCTGCTGCTGGGCGATCCGCAGGGAGTGCCCGACGGCGGGCAGCCCCGCCGCCACGTGCCGGGGTTCGGCGACCCGGGGCGCGTCCTGGACCGGATCGGCCTTGGGAGGCTTCGTTGCCATCGCGCTCTCCTTCGCTCGCCTGTGCACACCGCCCCGAATCCTCGCACGAGGAGGCGACGGCATCGACGGTCGGTCCGCCCTCCGATCGACCGCAAAGGGCGCGGGCGGGCGGGCCGGGCCGGGTGGGCCGTGGCGGCCGGGGCGGAGTGTCGGTGGGGCGTGGCAGGATCGGGGGCGTGGCAGAGACAGCATCGAAGAAGACCGACACCCGCTCCGGCGAGAGCCGCCCCCGCCTGATGCTCATGGACGGGCACTCGCTGGCCTACCGCGCGTTCTTCGCGCTGCCCGCGGAGAACTTCACCACCGCGACGGGCCAGCCGACGAACGCGATCTACGGTTTCGCGTCGATGCTGGCCAACACCCTGCGTGACGAGGCGCCCACGCACTTCGCGGTCGCCTTCGACGTGTCCCGCAAGACCTGGCGCTCCGAGGAGTTCACCGAGTACAAGGCGAACCGCTCCAAAACGCCGGACGAGTTCCGCGGCCAGGTCGAGCTGATCGGCGAGCTGCTCGACGCGATGCACGTCTCGCGGTTCGCGGTCGACGGCTTCGAGGCGGACGACGTCATCGCCACCCTCGCCACCCAGGCCGAGGCCGAGGGCTTCGAGGTCCTGATCGTCACCGGCGACCGCGACTCCTTCCAGCTGGTGTCCGAGCACACCACGGTGCTGTACCCGACGAAGGGCGTCTCCGAGCTGACCCGGTTCACCCCGGAGAAGGTCGTCGAGAAGTACGGGTTGACGCCCGCCCAGTACCCCGACTTCGCGGCGCTGCGCGGCGACCCGTCCGACAACCTGCCCGGCATCCCGGGCGTCGGTGAGAAGACGGCCGCGAAGTGGATCAACCAGTTCGGTTCGTTCGCGGAGCTCGTCGAGCGGGTCGAGGAGGTCAAGGGCAAGGCCGGGCAGAACCTGCGCGACCACCTGGAGGCCGTCAAGCTCAACCGCCGCCTCACCGAGATGGTCACCACCGTCGAGCTGCCGAAGACGGTCCTCGACCTGGAGCGCGCCCCGTACGACCGCACGGCCGTCGCGATGATCCTGGACACCCTGGAGATCAGGAACCCGTCGCTGCGCGAGCGGCTGTTCGCCGTCGACCCGGGCGGCGAGGAGGCCGAGGCGACCCCGGTGGTCGCCGCCGGCGTCCCACTGGACGGCACGGTGCTGGGCACCGGCGAACTGGCCGGCTGGCTCGCGGAGCACGGCAGCCGCACCCTCGGTGTCGCCACCGTCGACTCCTGGGGGCTGGGCGTGGGCTCGGTCGCCGAGGTCGCGCTCGCCGCGGCCGAGGGAGCCGCCGCCTGGTTCGACCCGGCCGAGCTGGACGAGGCCGACGAGCAGGCGTGGGCGGCCTGGATCGCCGCCGCGGACCGCCCCAAGGTCCTGCACAACGCCAAGGGCGCCATGCGCGTCCTCGCCGAGCACGGCTGGTCCGTCGGAGGCGTGTGGATGGACACCGCCCTGGCCGCCTACCTGGTGAAGCCCGGCCGCCGTTCCTTCGACCTCGACGCGCTGTCCCTGGAGTACCTCGGCCGTGAGCTGGCGCCCGCCGCCGCGGCCGACGGACAGCTCGCCTTCGGCGCGGACGACGGCGCGGAGGCCGAGGCCCTCATGGTGCAGGCCCGCACGATCGTCGACCTCGGCGAGGCGTTCCGCGGCCGCCTGGAGGAGGTCGGCGCGGCCGACCTGCTGCGCGACATGGAACTGCCCACCTCCGCCCTCCTGGCCCGCATGGAGCGGCACGGCATCGCCGCCGACCGCGCCCACCTGGAGGCCATGGAGCAGATGTTCGCGGGCGCCGTCCAGCAGGCCGTGAAGGAGGCCCACGCGGCGGCCGGGCACGAGTTCAACCTCGGCTCGCCCAAGCAGCTCCAGGAGGTCCTCTTCGGCGAACTGGGCCTGCCGAAGACGAAGAAGACCAAGACCGGCTACACCACCGACGCCGACGCCCTGGCCTGGCTGGCCGGCCAGACGGACAACGAGCTGCCCGTCATCATGCTGCGCCACCGCGAGCAGGCGAAGCTCCGCGTCACCGTTGAGGGCCTGATCAAGACGATCGCCGCGGACGGCCGCATCCACACCACGTTCAACCAGACGGTCGCCGCGACCGGCCGGCTGTCGTCGACGGACCCGAACCTCCAGAACATCCCGGTCCGCACCGACGAAGGGCGCGCGATCCGCCGGGGTTTCGTCGTCGGCGAGGGCTTCGAGTCCCTGATGACGGCCGACTACAGCCAGATCGAACTGCGGGTCATGGCCCACCTGTCGCAGGACGAGGGCCTGATCGAGGCGTTCACCTCCGGTGAGGACCTGCACACCACGGCCGCCTCCCAGGTGTTCGGCGTCGAGCGCACCGCCGTGGACGCCGAGATGCGGCGCAAGATCAAGGCGATGTCCTACGGCCTGGCGTACGGCCTGTCGGCGTTCGGCCTGTCGCAGCAGCTGAACATCGAGGCGGGCGAGGCCCGCGGCCTGATGGACGCCTACTTCGAGCGCTTCGGCGGTGTGCAGGACTACCTGCGCCGCGCGGTCGACGAGGCCCGGGCGACCGGCTACACGGCGACGCTGTTCGGCCGCCGCCGCTATCTGCCCGACCTCAACAGCGACAACCGCCAGCGCCGCGAGGCCGCCGAGCGCATGGCGCTCAACGCGCCGATCCAGGGCACGGCCGCCGACATCGTCAAGATCGCCATGCTGAAGGTGGACGCGGCCCTGGTCGCGGCGGACCTCAGGTCGCGGATGCTGCTCCAGGTCCATGACGAAATCGTCCTGGAGATCGCCCCGGGCGAGCGCGCGGCCGTCGAGGAGCTGGTCCGCCGTGAGATGGCCGGCGCCGTGCAGCTCAGGGCCCCGCTGGACGTGTCCGTCGGCGCGGGCCCGGACTGGGAGTCCGCGGCGCACTAGCCTCCGGCGGCCGAGCGGCCCCAATCTCCGCCCCGGGGACTCACGTCCTCGGGGCGGAGCCATGCCCGGCCCTCCCGGTGGTGGGCGGCCCTGCCGGGGGCCCTCCCGGGGAGTGCGGTCCCTTCGGGGTGCGTGGGCCTTTTCGGGTGCCGGAGCGGCGTTGCGCCCGGTCACCCTCGGTGTTTTGCGGTGTTTTGCAGTGAATTCGACTGCGGGGGGTCTCACTCGCGTGGCCCCCGAGAACGAGCCTTCCGCGGCTCCGGGCCGCCAGGATGCCGCCATGGGTATACGCATGCTCCACCGCCGCAAGGCCCGCGCACGCGTTCACGCCACGGCGGCCGCGGCTGCGCGGACCGGCTCCGACGCGGCGCACCGGCCCCGGCCGCGTCCCGCACGGGCGCCCGCCGCCGCCACCGCCCGCATCCCGCGCACCCTTGCGATGACCCTGCGCGCGGCGGCCGGGGCCCGGGCGCGGCGCCTTTCGCCCACCGGGTTCCTGACCCGGACCGTCCTGCGGGAGGCCGGCCGGCCGCGCCGCTGGGCCGAGGCGGTGCGCGGTCGCCGGGCCGCGGCCCTCAGTGCCCTCGGCAGGCTCCGCCGACCGCGCGGGGACCGTCGTAGCCCCGTCTTCGTCGCGTCGGCGGACCCCCTCACCGGACGCCGGGACGACTCCGCCCGCTGACCGGCTCCGCGTCCGGCCCCCCGGCTCGCACGTCCGCACCGGCGGCGCCGGACGGTGCCGACACCCCGGACGGCCCGACCGGGCGGGCCGGACGCCACAGCCGCACGCCGAGGGCGTAGAGCAGCATCCCCAGCACCAGCCCCGCCCCCGCCCCGAAGCACAGGGTCGGGATCAGCTCCCACGGCTTCGCCGCGCGCCCCCGGTACTCCCGCCAGCGCGTCACCCGCAGGACCGCCGCGACCAGCGCACAGCCGCCGATGACGGCACCCGCCCGCCACCGGTCCCGCACCGACAGCGCCGGCACCCCCACCGGCTCACCGGCCGGGACCCGGCGCAGCGCGTACGTCACGAAAGCGGCGACGACGACGGCGGCCACGGCCGAACCCCCGTACTGGAGGTACCAGTACAGCGGTGAGCCGGCGACGTTCTCGCCGAGGACGGGGAACAGCCGCATGCCCCAGCGGTCCAGGTGCGTGAACGCGTCCCACACCACGTGGGTCAGCGCGCCGAGTGCCGCGGAGAGGTACCACCACAGGACGGTCGCCGGCCTCGCACGCGCGCGTGGCGTCCCGCAGCGGGTGAGGGCCGCCGCCCGGCCCTGCCGGGCCCGCGGCAGCAGCGCCACCAGCGGTTCGCGCACCAGCAGCCAGAACCCCACGAGCGCCCAGGCGGCGAGCACGTCGACCGTGAACACACCGGGGAAGGAATGGGTGACGTCACCGAACTCCATGGCCCCGGAACGGACACTCGCCGCGTAGTAGGTCAGGTCGGGAGCGAAGGATCCCGCCACCAGGACCGCCGGCACCAGACGTCCGCGGCCGGTGCCGTCGGCGCGCACGACGGGCAGCACGGCCGCCGCGTGACTCAGGGTGAACGGCAATGGGACTCCCGGGGGCGGACGTTGACGGACCGGTCGGCCCGATGATCGACGACGTCCAGTATGCGGGGCCCGGTTCCCGGCGAACGGTGTGTGAGCGGCCGGTGAAAACGACCCCCGAACGGGTGCCGGTGCAAAAGAAGTTGTCGTAGGGTCGCCTGGGTCGGCGTGCCCGCGGGCGCGCCGCACACAGGGACGGAGCAGCGCAAACCGCCCAGGGTGCAACCCTCCGGGCGGCCCGGCCGTCACACAGGTGACGGCAGCGGCATCGAGGGCGGCACGGCAACGGCCGTGACGGCAGTGACAACAGCACGACGGCAGTGACGGCCGCCGCAGGGGCAACAGCCGCGAGGCGGGCGCAGGCGAACAGAACGGGCGTACCGCGTCCACGGGAGGGTTTCACTTCATGTCGGCGCATTTCGGCACGAGGCTGCGCAAGGGAGCTGTCAACACCACCGTGGCCGCGCTGGCGGTCGCGGCTCTCGCCGCGTCCCAGGCACCGGACGTCACGGCCGACGGTCACGGCAGACAGACCGCCGCCGACGCCCCGTCGGCCGCCGACAGCGGCACCGGCACCGGCACCGAGAGCGGCGCCACCGGCAACTCGCCGTACTACACCGACCTGCCGCCGCTCAACAGCCCCAACCCCGCGCCGAGCGACGGCTCCTCCACCACCCCGGCCGCCACCGGCACCAACGAGGCGGGCATCCCGGCGACCGTCCTGGACGCCTACAAGAAGGCCGAGGCGGCGCTCGCGCAGGCCAAGCCCGGCTGCAACATGCCCTGGCAGCTCCTCGCCGCGATCGGCAACGTGGAGTCGGGCCAGGCGGGCGGCGGCAACGTCTCCGCCGACGGCACGACCGTCACGCCGATCCTCGGACCGGTCCTCAACGGCGTCGGCTTCGCGAACATCAGCGACACCGACAACGGCGCCTACGACGGCGACAGCACCTACGACCGCGCCGTGGGCCCCATGCAGTTCATCCCGTCCACCTGGGCGTGGGCGGGCCGCGACGGCAACGGCGACGGCAAGAAGGACCCCAACAACATCTACGACGCGGCGCTCGCCGCCGGCCACTACCTGTGCCGGTACGACTGGGACATGTCGTCCACGTCCGGGATGCGCAGCGCGATCCTCAGCTACAACAACTCGACGGACTACCTGAACACCGTCCTGTCGTGGCTGGAGTACTACCGCAAGGGCACGCACGAGGTCCCCGACGGCAGCGGCAGCGTGCCGGGCAACCGCAGCGACGACGGCACCGGCTTCACTCCCACCCTGCCCTCCGTCCCGACGGCGCCCGGCACCCCCGCCCCGGGCAAGCCCGGCACGCCCGCCAAGCCCTCCACGCCGCCCAAGCCGAGCACGCCCCCGAAGCCGAGCCCGCCCGCTCCGACGCCCACCGAGACCGTCGACCACCTCGAGTACGCGGGCACGACGAGCCTCACCGTCACGGCCGGCAGCACCTCCACCGACCGCGTCGGCACGCGCGCGGAGACGGCGGCCGGCAAGACCGTCGCGAAGGTCAGGATCCGTTTCACGATCGTCGGCGACACCGACACCACCTTCACGGGCGGCGAGACCGTCGCCGTGATCGCCACCGACAGCAAGGGCGTCGCCCTCGCCCCCGCCCTGCGGGCGGGCGAGAAGACCGGCGACTTCACCGTCCGCGCCACGGTCCTCGGCCGCACGGTCACCGCGCTCGACCACAAGGCCACCGTCACCGCCCGCGCCGCCGACGCCCTCGCCCGCACCGGCGACGCCGCGCTGACCTGCACCGCCGGCGGCGAGTTCGCCACCCGGGTCGAGGTGAAGGCGACCTACAAGGGCGCCGCGGCGGGCAAGGTCGCCGCCACCGCCACCCTCGTGAAGTCGGCCGACGACCAGAGCACCAACGACAAGGGCCCCTACTTCAAGGACGCCGCGGGCAACCCCGTGCGCACCCTGGACCTCCGGACGGACGCGAACGGCCTGCTGGCGCTGCCCACGCTGTACGCCGACGACACCGCCGGCACCTACCTGCTGCGCATCACCACCACGGGCGGCGCGACCCTCACGCTGGAACTCACCGTCACCGCCGCGACGCCCGACCCGACGCCCGACCCGACGCCCAGCGAATCGGCGTCGAGCCCCGCCTCCACCGAGCCGGAGCCGACGGCCTCCGGCTCGTAACCCCTCTTCGTACGACGACGGCGGCGCTCCTCCACCCGGAGGGGCGCCGCCGTCGTGTGCGACGTGTTCTCATCTCGGCCGCCCGTTGCTACCGTGCCCGACCTGACGACCCATCAGCTCCGTTGCCGGTCCCGGTTCCCGGCGCCGCACCCAGGGAGGCCCGTATGCGTGCCCTGATCGCCGCCGCGACCGGCCTGGCCGCCGCACTCGCCCTGGTGTTCACCCTCACCGCCCTGGGCTCCCCGGCCGGCAAGACCTCCCCGCGACCCCTGCTGACGACCGTCCCCGCCCACCCGTGACCGCCCGCCCGCCGCACCGCCCGCGAAGGAGGCCGAGATGCGCCGCAGAGCCGGTCTGATCCTGCTCGCCCTCGCCGTGTTCTTCGCGGCGCTGTCCCCCCTGCTGCGCTGGTACGCCTTCCCGCGCCTGGCCAAGATCCCCGCGAACGAGTACCAGACCATGGTCCTCGAGGCGAAGAACGCCACCCTCCTCGACTACGCCACCCTCACCGCCCGCACGGTTCCCGAGGTCACCATCGTGCAGACCCTCAAGGGCGACGTGGAGGCCTCCGAGAAGATCGAGAAGACAGCGGGCCGCGACGTCGTCGTCTGGGACGGCCTCTCCTACGTCCAGGGCCCCGACGGCAAGATGGTCTCCAAGGTCCCCGAGCGGTACATCTTCGACGCCCACACCCAGGAACCCGTGCACGCCACCGGCGAGATGGTCGACGGCGACCCCGTACGCCGCGAGGGCATCGAGTTCAAATGGCCGTTCCTCACCGAGAAACGGGACTACGAGTACTTCGACGCCCAGACCCGCACCACGGCCCCCATCCACTACGAGGGCACCCGCACCTTCCACGGCCTGGAGGTCTACTACTTCGAGCAGACCGTCCCCTGGACCAAGGTCCCCATGCCCCGGACCATGCCGGTCAAGGGCATCACCCCCGAGAACATCGCCAGGACCGGCACCACCCGCTGGTACACCACCGTCCGCAAGTTCTGGGTCGAACCCGTCACCGGCGCCCCCGTCTACGGCGAGGAGATCCACCAGGAGGAACTGCGCGGCGGCACCCTCCTCGGCGGCCGCGCCAAGGTCACCGCCTTCGCCGGACACGTGAAGATGCGCGAGGACTACACCGAGCACACCGTGGCCCTGGTCAAGTCCAACCGCACCCTGGTCCTGCTCCTGACCGCCTACCTGCCCTGGGGATTCCTGCTGCTCGGCGCCCTGCTGATGTCCCTCGCCCTCTACCTGGAGGCCCGCTCCCGCCGCCCGGACGCACCCACCGCCACCGAGACGGCCGCACCCCGGCCCGTCACCGCCTGAGCCGCGCGTTGGTGTACCGGGTCGGCTCGGCGCCCGCCGGATCCTCCGGCCAGGGATGCTTCGGATACCGGCCCCGCAACTCCGCCCGCACCCCCCGGTAGCCGTCCCTCCAGAACGAGGCCAGGTCCGCCGTCACCGCCACGGGCCGCCCGGCGGGCGACAACAGGTGCACGAGCAACGGCACCCCGGCCACCCGCGGCGACTCCTGGAGCCCGAACATCTCCTGGAGCTTCACCGCCAGGACCGGCCGCTCCGGGTCGGCGTAGTCGATCCGGACCCGGGACCCGCTCGGCACGACGACCCGCTCCGGCGCCAGCTCCTCCAGCCGGGCCGCCTCCCCGGACGCCCACGGCAGCAGCCGCCCCAGCGCCTGCCCGGCGTCGATCCGCCCGAGATCTCCCCGCCGCCGCGCCCGGCCCAGCTCCGGCTCCAGCCATTCGTCCACGCGCGCGTACAGCGACCCGTCACGGACGTCGGGCCACGGATCCCCCAGATGACGGTGCAGGAAGGCCAGCCGCTGCCGCAGCCCCACCGCCTCGGCCGGCCACCGCAGCAACCCGAGCCCTTCCTTGCGCAGCCCCTCCAGCAACGCGCCGCGGACCAGCCCGGCATCCGCGTCCCGCAGCGGACGCTCCGCCAGCTCCACGGCCCCCAGCCGCTCCACCCGCCGCGCCACGACGTCGCCGTCGGCCCACAGGACCTCCTCCCGCTCGTCGAGCAGCGCGCCGCCCGCCAGCCTCGCGACCCCCTCGTCCACCGCCGCCGCGAGCTGCACGCGCGCGTGACCGCGGCCCACCGGCCGGTCGGCCACCGCCACGGCCAGCCACGGGGCGCCCCGCAGACCGGTGCCCTCGCCCACCTCGGCCCGCGTACCGGACGCCATGAGGAGCGAACCCCCGTCCGCCTTCGCCAGCCGCTCCGGAAAGGCGAGCGCGACGACGAGCCCCACCGCGGCGTCCACCCCACCCGGCCCACCCGGTACATCCAGCACCGTGCCCCCGTCGCGCCCGTCGCGCCCGTCGCGCCCGTCGTCCCCGGAGGGCATGTCCGAGGCGACCACCGCGCGCAGCCGGCGCACCTCCGCCCGCCACCGCGCGCCATAGGCGTCACCGCCCCGCCGGGCAGCACGCAGAGCGGCGGCCAGATCGTCGCCGTACTCGCGCGGGGGCTCCTCGCTCAACAGCGCGACCACCTCGACGGCCCGCTCCGCCCCCACCGCCGCGGCCCCGTCCAGCAGGGCCCGCCCCAGCCTCGGGTGCAGCCCCAGCCGCGCCAGCCGGACCCCCCGCCCGGTCGCCCGCCCCTCGGCGTCCACCGCCCCGATCGCGCCCAGCAGCGACCGCGCCGCCGCCATCGCCCCGGCCGGCGGCGCATCGAGCAACGCCAGCCCGGAGGCGTCCGGATCCCCCCAGCAGGCCGCCTGGAGGGCGAACGCCGTCAGGTCGGCCACCCTGATCTCCGGAGCCGGGAACGCCGGCAGACGGGCGTCCTCGGCCTGCGCCCAGCACCGGTACACCGCACCCGGCGCCTCCCGCCCGGCCCGCCCCGCCCGCTGCCGGCCCGCCGCCTGCGACGCCCGCACGGTCGCGAGCGCGCTCAGCCCGCGCGCGTGGTCCACCCGCGGCTCCCGCGCCAGCCCCGAATCGACGACCACCCGCACCCCGGGCACCGTCAGCGAGGACTCGGCGACGGACGTGGCCAGGACGACCCGCCGCCGCTCCCCGGGAGCCAGCACCGCGTCCTGCACCGCCGCCGGCGCCCGCCCGTGCACCTGGAGCACGTCCACACCGTCCGCCCCGCCCAGCAGCCCCGCGACCCGCGCGATCTCCCCGACACCCGGCAGGAAGCACAGCACGTCCCCCGACCGCTCGGCCAGCGCGCGCCGGACCACCGACGCCACGTGCGCCAGCAGCGCGGGATCCACGCGCATCCCGTGCGGCGGCCGCACCGGACGCGGCGGCGGCGCCCACACCACCTCGACGTCGAAAACGGACCCCTGTGCCTGCACCACCGGCGCCCCGCCCAGCAGCCGCGCCCACCCGGCCGTGTCCGTCGTCGCCGACGCCGCCACCAACCGCAGGTCGGGCCGCAGCGTCTCGCGCACGTCCCACAAGAAGGCGGCCGAGGTGTCCGCGTCGAGATGGCGCTCGTGGCACTCGTCCAGCACCACCACGTCGACGCCCGTCAGCTCCTGGTCGCGCTGGAGACGCTGGAGCAGGACGCCCGTCGTGACGACCTCCACGCGCGTGTGCCGCCCCACCACCCGCTCCCCGCGCACGGTGTGTCCCACGCTCTGCCCGGGCCGCTCACCCAGCAGCCACGCCATCCGGCGGGCCGCCGCCCGCGCCGCGATCCGCCGCGGCTCCGCCACCACCACCCGGCGGGCCGGCCCCCCGCCCAGCAGCCCGGCCAGCGCCAGCGGCACCAGAGTCGTCTTGCCGGTGCCGGGCGGCGCCGCGAGAACGGCGCTCCCGTGCCCGTCCAGGGCGTCCTCCAGGGCAGGCAGGGCCGACCGGACGGGCAGCGCCTCCAGGGCGTCTTCACGAGGGATCACGCCCCCAGTGTCGTACGCCCCCGGGAACCGGTCGGCCGCCCCGCTGGCCGGCTTGTCCGCCTGCCCGCGTCCCCAGTCCCTAGTCCCGCTCGCAGACGAAGACGGCCGTCCCCGGGATCAGGTTCCCGCGCAGCGGCGACCAGCCGCCCCACTCCGAGGTGTTCCACGAGGGCCACTGCGGCTCGACCAGGTCCACCAGCCGGAAGCCGCCCGCCACGATGTCGCGGACCCGGTCGCCCAGCGTCCGGTGGTGCTCCACGTACACCGCGTGGCCCTCGTCGTCCTGCTCGACGTACGGGGTGCGGTCGAAGTAGGAGGACGTCACCGTCAGCCCCTCCGGGCCCGGCTCGTCCGGGAACGCCCAGCGCACCGGGTGGGTCACCGAGAACACGAAGCGGCCGCCCGGCCGCAGCACCCGCCGCACCTCCTTCAGGACCAGCACCGGATCGGCGACGAAGGGCAGCGCCCCGTACGCCGAGCAGGCCAGGTCGAAGGAGGCGTCGGCGAAGGGCAGCGCGCCAGCGTCGGCGCACACCAGCGGGAACGGCGCGCCGATGCGCAGCGCGTGCTGGAGCTGACGGTGGGAGAGGTCCAGGGCCACCGGGTGGGCGCCCTGGGCGCTCAGCCAGCGCGCGCACTGCGCCGCGCCGGCGCCGATCTCCAGGACCGCCTTGCCCTTCAGGTCCTCCGGCGGGCCGAGCAGCTCGGCCTCCACCTCGTCCAGTCCCTCGGGACTCCACACGAAGCGGTCGTCGCCGAGGAAGGTGCCGTGCTCGATCTGGTATTCGTCCGCGTTGCGGTCCCACCAGCCCCGGTTGGCCCGGGAACTCTCGGTGACGCCGGCGTCACGTCGGGTGGCTTCCGGCTCGAAGGCCGGCTCGGACGATGCGGGCTCTTGGATGATCGGCTCCCTCGTCGTACTCTTCCGTGCAACCCGCCCGTCGGTGTCACCCGAGGTGTCACCGAAGGGGCCTCCTGCGGCCTGCGTGACCTCAGGAGAAAGGTTGTGTGCCGGGTTTGCGGCGATCCGCCCCGGGTGTGCGCCTTCGCGCATTGACCCCGCCCGGCTGCCCCCGTATGCTACAAGTTGCGCTGTGGGCCTGCGCACCTCAGACATAGCAGGCTGCGCCGCATCTGTTGTATGTCCCCTCGGTTGTCGAGGCGTCCTCACCGTTTCCTGGTGAGGCGTTTCCTGAGCTGTCCGGTCTTCATCAGAGCGACACGGGTTCCCGGCGTAGCAGTACCTACGACTCACTGTCCGTACCGGAGCCCTTTCCCACATGACGAGCAGCACCGAGACCACCGCCACCACCCCGCAGGTTGCGGTCAACGACATCGGTGACGAGGAAGCATTCCTCGCCGCTATCGACGAGACGATCAAGTACTTCAACGATGGCGACATCGTCGACGGCGTCATCGTCAAGGTTGACCGGGACGAGGTTCTCCTCGACATCGGTTACAAGACCGAAGGTGTCATCCCGAGCCGCGAGCTCTCGATCAAGCACGACGTCGACCCCAACGAGGTCGTCGCCGTCGGTGACGAGATCGAAGCCCTTGTTCTCCAGAAGGAGGACAAGGAAGGCCGCCTGATCCTCTCGAAGAAGCGCGCCCAGTACGAGCGCGCCTGGGGCACCATCGAGAAGATCAAGGAAGAGGACGGCATCGTCACCGGTACCGTCATCGAGGTCGTCAAGGGTGGTCTCATCCTCGACATCGGCCTCCGTGGCTTCCTGCCGGCCTCCCTCGTCGAGATGCGCCGCGTCCGCGACCTCCAGCCCTACGTGGGCAAGGAGCTCGAGGCGAAGATCATCGAGCTGGACAAGAACCGCAACAACGTGGTCCTGTCCCGCCGCGCCTGGCTGGAGCAGACCCAGTCCGAGGTGCGCCAGACGTTCCTCACGACCCTCCAGAAGGGTCAGGTCCGTTCCGGCGTCGTCTCCTCGATCGTCAACTTCGGTGCCTTCGTGGACCTGGGTGGCGTCGACGGTCTGGTCCACGTCTCGGAGCTCTCCTGGAAGCACATCGACCACCCCTCCGAGGTCGTCGAGGTCGGCCAGGAGGTCACGGTCGAGGTCCTCGACGTCGACATGGACCGCGAGCGCGTCTCCCTGTCGCTGAAGGCGACCCAGGAAGACCCGTGGCAGCAGTTCGCCCGGACCCACCAGATCGGTCAGGTCGTGCCCGGCAAGGTCACGAAGCTGGTTCCGTTCGGTGCGTTCGTCCGCGTCGACGAGGGCATCGAGGGTCTGGTCCACATCTCCGAGCTGGCCGAGCGCCACGTGGAGATCCCGGAGCAGGTCGTCCAGGTCAACGACGAGATCTTCGTCAAGGTCATCGACATCGACCTCGAGCGTCGCCGGATCTCGCTGTCGCTGAAGCAGGCCAACGAGTCCTTCGGTTCCGACCCGGCCTCGGTCGAGTTCGACCCGACGCTCTACGGCATGGCCGCGTCGTACGACGACCAGGGCAACTACATCTACCCCGAGGGCTTCGACCCCGAGACCAACGACTGGCTCGAGGGCTTCGAGTCGCAGCGTGAGGTCTGGGAGAACCAGTACGCCGAGGCGCAGACCCGCTTCGAGCAGCACCAGGCTCAGGTCATCAAGTCCCGCGAGGCGGACGCCGCCGCGGCCGCCGAGGGCGGCGACACCGCGGGTGCGGCTCCGGCCGCGTCCGGTGGTGGCGGCTCCTACTCCTCCGAGGGTGCCGACACGTCCGGCGCGCTGGCCTCGGACGAGGCGCTCGCCGCACTGCGCGAGAAGCTGGCCGGCGGCCAGAGCTGAACGAACGCTAGCCACTGAGGCCTAGTCGCTCGACCGAGGGCCCGCACCTTCTCAGGTGCGGGCCCTCGGTGCTGCCCGGACACCCGCCACCCCGCCCGAACAAGATCGCGGCCCGGGAATACCCACCCCCTCAAGGGCGTTGGAACGAAGGAACACGAGGGGAGCGGTCCAAGTGCTTGATCCGCAGGGTTTGTACGCATGGGAGCCGAAAGGGCTGGCGGTCGTCGACATGGCGCTCGCCCAGGAGTCGGCCGGACTTGTCATGCTCTACCACTTCGACGGATACATCGACGCGGGCGAGACCGGCGACCAGATCGTCGACCGGCTCCTCGACTCGCTGCCCCACCAGCTCGTCGCCCGCTTCGACCACGACCGGCTGGTCGACTACCGCGCCCGCCGCCCGCTGCTGACCTTCAAGCGCGACCGGTGGACCGAGTACGAGGAGCCGGCCATCGAGGTCCGGCTGGTGCAGGACACCACCGGCGCGCCCTTCCTCCTGCTGTCCGGCCCCGAGCCCGACGTCGAGTGGGAACGCTTCGCCGTCGCCGTCCGGCAGATCGTCGAGCGGCTCGGCGTCCGCCTGTCGGTCAACTTCCACGGCATCCCCATGGGCGTCCCGCACACCCGTCCCGTCGGTCTCACCCCGCACGGCAACCGCACGGACCTCATGCCGGGCCACCGCAGCCCCTTCGACGAGGCCCAGGTCCCCGGCAGCGCCGAGGCGCTCGTCGAGTACCGCCTCATGGAAGCCGGACACGACATCCTGGGCGTCGCCGCGCACGTCCCGCACTACATCGCCCGCTCGGCCTACCCGGACGCGGCACTGACCGTCCTGGAGGCCATCACGGCGGCCACCGGCCTCGTCCTGCCGGGCATCGCGCACTCCCTGCGCACGGACGCCCACCGCACACAGACCGAGATCGACCGCCAGATCCAGGAGGGCGACGAGGAACTCACCTCCCTCGTCCAGGGCCTGGAGCACCAGTACGACGCGGCCGCCGGCGCCGAGACCCGCGGCAACATGCTCGCCGAACCGGTCGACATCCCCTCGGCGGACGAGATCGGGCAGGAGTTCGAGCGATTCCTCGCCGAACGCGAAGGCGAAGCCTGACCCCGCCCGCGAACGCGCCCCGTCCCCGCCGCACCCTCCCACCAGGGGAGACACGGCGGGGAACGCGCGGGGAACACCGTGCGCAAGGGCCTGGCGGGCGCTCCGTCACCGCCAGGCCCTAAGCTTCCGCCCATGCTGAAAGTGGGCCTGACCGGCGGCATCGGCGCCGGCAAGAGCGAGGTGTCACGGCTGCTCGTCGCACACGGAGCCGTGCTCATCGACGCCGACCGCATCGCACGCGAGGTCGTCGCCCCCGGGACCCCCGGACTCACCGCCGTCACGCAAGCCTTCGGCGAGGACGTCCTCGCCCCGGACGGCAGCCTCGACCGCCCCCGCCTGGGCTCCGTCGTCTTCGCCGACCCGGAGAAACTGGCCCTCCTCAACTCGATCGTGCACCCCCTCGTCGGAGCACGCTCCCGCGAACTGGAGACGGCCGCCCCCGAGGACGCCGTCGTCGTCCACGACGTCCCCCTCCTCACCGAGAACGGCCTCGCCCCCCTCTACGACCTCGTGATCGTCGTCGACGTCGCCCCCGGGACCCAGCTCGACCGGCTCGTCCGGCTGCGCGGCATGACCGAGGACGACGCCCGCGCGCGCATGGCCGCACAGGCCACCCGCGACGACCGCCGGAAGATCGCCGACATCGTCATCGACAACGACGTACCGCTCGTCGACCTCCAGCGGCGCGTCGAGGACGTCTGGGCCGACCTCGCACGCAGAGCACGGGCGTCCCACGGGTCCGCCCCGGAATAGCGGCCCTCGCCACGCGCGTTGAACCCGGCGAGCAAGGGAAGGATTTTTCCGTGCCCGATACCAGCGGTTCGACCGGACGTACCCCGGAGACAGATGTCATCGACTTCCGTGCCGCCGAGCACCTGCTCGCCGCACGGGACCCGCGGGGCGCGGTGAAATTGCTCGACGGAGTCATCGCCGCGCACCCCGAGAACACGGCCGCCCGGCTGCTGCGCGCGCGAGCCTTCTTCGCCGCCGCCCAACTGCGGCCCGCCGAGCTGGAGTTCACGGTCGTCCTGGAGCGCGAGCCGGACAACGCCTTCGCGCACTTCGCACTCGGCCGCACCTACGAACGGCAGGGCCGCGGCGACCAGGCCAAACGCCACTTCCGGCTCGCCGCCGCCCTCGACCCGAACCCGCAGTACCTCAAAGCGGCCCGCTTCGAGGACTGAGAGCGCCCGGACCCGGCCACCGCGCCCGGACCCGGCCGCCCGAATCCGGCCCCCGCCCCTCGGGGCGGACCGCCGCACGGTTCGCGACGGCCGTCCTGCGGATGCCTCACGGGTGACGGTGCTCGGGCGGCCGGTACGGCGGGACGTCACGGCCCGGCTGATAGTGCGGACCCTCCCGCCGGTGCCGCAGGATCATCGTCAGATCCACGGTGACCACCACCCACAGCACCCCGCAGGCAGCCGCCCACCCCGGACGCCCGGCGAGGGCGAACGCGGCCGTCCCGAAGATCGCCCAGGCCAGACCCCACAGCGTCAGCCACAGACGCATCCTCAGCGCACTGCGCGCTGTCGTCGGCTCACTGCCCGTACGCATCCCGATCACCGCTCCTCCCTGCAACGTACTCCTCGGCTCCGGCGTTCTCCAGGGAGCGGGTGAACCGGCCCCCACACCGCTCGAACAGGACACCCATCCCTCGAACGAGTGAACCAGCGGCCCGACGGAACGCCCCGACGCCCACGGCCCGTTGGACGGGCATGGGACTCCAGATGCGAGAAGGACACAACGGAACCGGCCCCGGCGCGATCACCCCCGACGGCTGCGCGGTCGAGCTCTACTCCCGCCTGCCGGTGGGCGACGAACCCGAGATCATCACCGCGGCGGTGCCCCCGCGCGCCCACATCCTGGAACTGGGCAGCGGCGTCGGCCGGATCACCCACGCCCTCCTGGACCGCGGCTTCACGGTCACGGCCGTGGACGAATCCGCCGAGATGCTGGAACGCGTCCGCGGGGCGCGCACCATACGCGGCCCCATCGAGGACCTCGCCCTGGAGGAGACGTTCGACGTCGTGATGCTCGCGTCGTTCCTCGTGCACAACGCGGACGCCGGCTTACGGCGAAAGATGCTGCGCGCCTGCGCACGGCACGTCGCCGACGGCGGGTGCGTGCTGATCCAGCGGGAGGGAGCGCACTACCACTGCGACGTGCCGCGCGAACGCGTCGATCCCGCCGGCTTCACGGTACGGATCGTCTCGTGCGAGCCCGTCGCGGACGGCGTCGACTCCGTGCGCGCGCAGTACGAGTTCCCGGACGCGGTATGGACCCAGACCTTCAGATCCCGGTCCTTGACCGATGAACAGTTCGAGGAGGCACTGACCGAGGCGGGACTGGAACGGGAGAGCTGGCTGACGCAGGACCGCATGTGGGTGAGAGCGGTGCGGACGGCGGAGTAAGGGGCGGCGAGGTGCGATGAGTTCGGGAGCCGGGGGCGGTCTACCTCACCGACAGCACGACGCACCGCTCACCACACACCGCTCACACCGCAGGAGACCTCCATGTCCGAGACCACGGCTCCCCTCGCCGCCTCCGCCACTGCCTCCGCCGCCGGAGCCCCGTCCGGCTCCGGCTCCGGCTCTGGTTCCGCCCCGGCTCCGGCACGCGCGGAGCGCCGCGCCCGCCGGGCCCGGATCGCACTGCGGGGCTTGCAGGTGTTCCTCGCGCTCTTCTACGGCATCGCCAGCGCGCTGCCGAAGCTGATCGCGCACCCGTCGGCGTCCGAGGGCTTCGACAAGATGGGCTGGGGCAACGCCGGCATGTACACCATCGGCGTCCTCGAGCTCGCCGGGGCGATCGCCCTGCTCGTCCCGGTGCTCCAGTCCGTGGCGGCGGTGGCACTGGGAGCGCTGATGGTGGGCGCCTTCGTCGTCCAGGTCGTCGTCTTCGACGGCCAGAACGCGGCGACGCCCCTCATCCTGATCATCCCGCTGGCGCTCATCGCCTGGAAGCGCCGGGAGTCGAACAGGGCACTCCTGCGCTGGGCACGACGAGAGGCATGACAGGCGGGGGAGGGGTGGGGTCGGGGGGTGGGGGGGGGGAGGGGGACCCCCCGGCTGCTCAAGTCACCTGGCCGGGAATCCGCCCCTCCCGTCTTACGGTGGAGACATGGACGCCCCCAAGGCCCCCGCCCGTCCCGCCCCCGCTCTTCCCGCCTCCGCCTCTCCCACCCCGGCCTCTCCCGCCCCCGCTCCTCCCGCCTCCGGGGCCTCTCGGTCCGCTCTTGGCGAGCTCGATCTGCGGGTGGCGGGGTGCGGGGCGTGTGCTCGGCTGGTGGCGTGGCGTGAGGAGGTCGCCCGTACCAAGCGGGCGGCCTTCGCGGACTGGACGTACTGGGGTCGGCCGGTGCCCGGCTTCGGCCCGCCGGACGCCCGGCTGCTGATCGTCGGGCTGGCCCCCGCCGCGCACGGGGGGAACCGGACGGGGCGGATGTTCACCGGGGACCGTTCCGGGGACGTGCTGTACCAGGCGTTGTACGACGTGGGGCTCGCTTCGCAGCCCACCGCGGTCTCGGTGGACGACGGGCTGGAGCTGTACGGCGTGCGGATCACCTCGCCCGTGCACTGTGCGCCGCCCGCCAACAGGCCCACGCCGGGGGAGCGGGACACCTGCCGGCCCTGGCTGGTGCAGGAGTTGCGGCTGCTGCGGCCGACGTTGCGGGCGGTCGTCGTACTCGGCGCTTTCGGCTGGCAGGCCGCGTTGCCGGCGTTCGCCGAGGCCGGCTGGACCGTGCCCCGGCCGCGGCCCGCCTTCGCGCACGGAACCAGGGTGCCGCTCCCCGCCCCGGACCTTCCACGGGAGCCGGGCGGCCGGAAGGACGGCCTCGACGGTGCGGAAGGCCCCGGGGGCGTCGAGGTCTTCGGGTGTTTTCATGTCAGTCAGCGCAACACCTTCACGGGGCGGCTCACCCCCGCGATGCTGCGCGAGGTGCTGAGCACGGCCGCGGGGGTGGCGGGGCTGACGTGAGGGCGGGTCAGACGACGCGTGCCGCGGCGATCGGCCGTGAGGTGACCGGATAGGTCTTGTCGCGGGCGGTGTTGACGCTCCAGCGGTAGCGGGAGAACTCACCGGTGGCGTCGGAGGCGTAGAACATCATGTGGCCGATGCCGACGCCCTCGAACTGCTCCTGTGCGAGCAGGCTCACCATGCGGGTGTCGGGATACTTGGGGTAGTTGGTCAGGGCGTACACGCCGTGCGGTTCGGCGGTGCAGTCGACGACCTCGACGGCGTACTGGGTCTCGCCGGTGAAGTCGGCGACCCCGCTGAAGACGCCCTTGATCTCGCGGACCATCACGATGTGCCCGGTGTTGTTCTCGACCTGGCCGTTGTAGTCCACCGCGATCAGGTCGCCGGGCCGGAGGTCGGTGACCTTGCGGATCTGCTGGAGGCGCGGGCCGGCGGTGCCCGCGGCGAAGGCCCGGCGGTAGTCGGCCGCTTCGGGGATGCGGTCCTGGAAGTACTGGGTGAAGTAGGCGTCGGTGGCCCACCCGTAGGTGTGTTTCAGCGTCCAGGTGACGAAGGACGAGCAGCGGGCGCGGGCGATCCAGCTCGCCAGGTCGTCGGGGGTGCCCCAGGTGACGGTCGACGGGGAGCCGATGAGGTAGACGTTGTTGAGGCGGGCCGTCCGGCCGCTGATCAGGGAGATCTCGTCGGCGGTCAGGGCGCGGCCGTAGGCGCGGACGTCGTCGACGGAGCCCTTGAAGTGGTTCACGTAGGCGCCGTTCCAGCGGGCGCGGCCTATGTTGAAGCCCTGGGGGGCGGCCCAGGAGAGGGCGGCGTCGGCGGTGCCCTCGGGTACGCCGTTGACGTAGAGGTGGACCCGGGTGCCGTCCCACACGCCGGTCAGGTGGGTCCAGGTGCCGGGTGCGGGGGTGCTGGTGCCCAGGGCGGAGATCTTGACGCTCTGGTCCTCGGACCGCACCTTGAACGCCCAGGCGGCGGCGGTGTCGTCGTACTGGAGCAGGAAGCGGCTGCATCCGGTGCCGTCCTGGCTGACGGCGGTGTACATGCTGGTCGGGGCGGCGTCGGCGGCGAGGCGTACCCAGGCGGAGACGGTGAACGCGGCCGTGGTGTCGAGCACGGAGGCGGTGGTGGCCCAGGCCGTGTCGAGGGTGAGTTCGCCTCCGGCCCGCAGGGTCGTCCAGCTCGCGCCGGTGCCGAGGGTGAGGGGGTGGTCGCGGCCGGAGCGGTCGGCGCCGGAGCCGTCCAGCGGCCAGTGGCCGGCGAGATCGGTGGGGAGGTGGCCGGCGGCGAGGAGGCGCTGGTACTGCACCATCTGTTCGGCCTGGGCGAGGTGCGGTGTGGTGACGGGGGTGAAGGGGGTGTCGAGCGGGGTGTCGGCGGCCGCGCTCGGGGCGGTGCCCAGTACGCCGGTCACCGCGCCCGCCCCGACGAGTGCGGCTCCGCTCAGCAGTCCACGTCTGCTCACCATGCTGGTTCTCCCCGTTCGTGTTCGCCGTACGTGTTCGCCGTACGTGTGTCTTCGGACGCCTGTCCGAAGGGTCAGGGGATTCTAGGCGGAGCGTGATCAGGAGCGGGCGGTGTCCGCGGGCGGGTCCTGTTCGCCGAACAGGTGGCGGACGGTGGAGCGGTAGTTGGCCTGTACGTGGTGCAGGGCGTGGGCGCGGGCGCGGGCGGGGTCGCCGGAGGCGATGGCGTCGTAGAGGTCCTGGTGTTCGGTGAGGAGCTGGGGCCATTCCTCGTTGCGGCGGGTGAGCCATTGCAGGCGGCCGGCGACGGGTTCCATGACGGAGGTCAGCAGGGTGTTGCCGGCCATGGCGAGGAGCCGGTCGTGGAAGCGGGTGTTGATGTCGGTGATCGCCTCGGCGTCCGCGGCTTCGGTGGCGGCGGCCGCGCTGGTGAGCAGGTCCCGTAGTTCCGCGAGGTCGTCCGGGGTGGCCCGGGTGGCGGCCAGTCCGGCCGCGTACACCTCCAACGCCTCGCGGAGTTCGAAGAGTTCCTTGACGTCGGTGGGGCTCAGTGGGCGTACGACCGTGCGGCGGGGGGTTTCGGAGTGGACGAAGCCCTCGGCGACCAGTGCCCGGATCGCTTCGCGGACGGGGACTCTGGAGACGCCGTAGCGGTCGGCGAGTTCGCGTTCGACGAGCCGGTCCCCGGGGCGGAGCCTGCCGGCGATGATCTCCTGCCGCAGGGCCCCCAGGACGCGCTCGCGCACCGCTCCGAGGGGTTCGATCTTCGTCATGGGTCCATCTTCGCCGATGCGAGGGGGCTTTTACGGAGCCGTAACGGAGCCGACATCGGTCAGAACGCTTGACGGCGGGACCATGTGCGCAGTTTGGTATACCAAACGGTCCGGTCAGTAGTCTCCTCCGTCCCCCGTCCATGGAGGCCCCGTGTCCCTCGCCGACAGAACCGAAGCCACCGGCACACCCGCGTTCGTCCCCGATCCCCGGCTCACCAACGAAGACCTCGCGCCCGCGGGCAAGCGCAACTGGAAGGTCTTCGACCTCTTCGCCATGTGGATGTCGGACGTCCACAACCTGGGCAACTACACCTTCGCCGCCGGTCTGCTGGTCCTCGGCATGAACGTGTGGCAGATCTTCACCTCCCTGCTCGTCGGCTTCGTGCTCATCTACGTCGGCATGAACTGGATGGGCCGCATCGGCCAGCGGCACGGTGTGCCGTTCCCGGTGGTCAGCCGCATCAGCTTCGGCGTCTGGGGCGCGAACATCCCGGCCCTCATCCGCGCCGTGATCGCCATCATGTGGTACGGCATCCAGACCTACCTCGCCTCCGTCGCCGTCAACGTGATGCTGCTGGCCGCCTGGCCGGGACTGGAGTCCTGGACGCACAGTTCCTTCCTGGGCCTCGACGCGCTGGGCTGGATCTCCTTCCTGTCCCTGTGGCTGGTCCAGGCGCTGATCATCAGCCAGGGAATGGAGTCGGTGCGCAAGTTCCAGGACTTCTGCGGCCCGGCGATCTGGCTGGTGATGATCGCGCTGGCCGTGTGGGTGCTGTCCAAGGCCGGCTGGTCGATCTCGCTCACCTCGACCCCGCACCCGGTCTCCGTGGGTGAGCAGTGGCGCCAGTGGTTCGGGGCGATCGGCCTGATCCTCGCCACGTACGGCACGCTGATGCTGAACTTCTGCGACTTCTCCCGCTTCGCGCCCGACTACAGGACGGTCCGCCGCGGCAACTTCTGGGGGCTGCCCCTCAACTCGACGGCGTTCGTGATCGTCTCCGTGATCGTCACCGCCGGCTCGCTGGAGGTCTTCGGCGAGGCCATCACCGACCCGGCGGAGCTGGTCGCCAAGGTCGGCAACACCTGGGTCCTGGTCCTGGGGGCCCTGACCTTCGCCATCGCCACCATGGGCGTCAACATCGTCGCCAACTTCGTCTCCCCGGCGTACGACCTCGCCAACGTCTGGCCACAGAAGATCACCTTCAAGGTCGGCGGCATGATCAGCACGGTCGCGGCGCTGGTCGTCACCCCGTGGAACCTGTTCTCCAACCCCACGGTCGTCAACTACTTCCTCGGTGGCCTCGGCGCCTTCCTCGGCCCGCTGTTCGGCGTGATCATGGTCGACTACTACTGGGTCAAGCGCGGCCGCGTCGACGTCGACCAGCTGTTCGACGCCACCCCGGGATCGCCCTACTACTACCGCAAGGGCGTCAACCCCAAGGCGCTGTGGGCGTTCCTCCCCTCCGCCGCGGTCGCCGCGGTGCTCGCGCTGGTGAAGACCTTCAGCGATGTGGCGCCCTACTCCTGGTTCATCGGCACGGCGCTCGGCGCCGGTCTCTACGTGCTGCTGTGCCGCCGTGAGCGGGCGGCCGGATCCGCGGCCGCCGCCGAGAAGCCGAACCCCGTGGAGGTCTGAGAGACGTGCGGAGCGTGCGGATCGTCGTCACCAACTGCAACACCACGCAGGAGATGACCGAGGAGATCGTGCGAGGTGCCCGGGCCGCCGCAGGCCCGGGCACCACCGTGACCGGACTGACCCCCGGCTGGGGGCCCGAGTCGGCGGAGGGCTGGCTGGACAGCTACCTCTCCGCGGCGGCGGTCATGGACGCACTGCGGACCTACGACGGCGAGCCCTACGACGCCGTCGTCATGGCCGGTTTCGGGGAGCACGGACGGGAGGGCGCGCGGGAGCTGGTGGACGTGCCGGTCGTCGACATCACCGAGGCCGCCGCGCACCTGGCGTGTCTGCTGGGGCGCCGGTACGGGGTCGTGACCACGCTGGAGCGGTCCTGCGGGCAGATCGAGGACAGCCTGGAGCTGGCCGGGGTGGGCCGCAACTGCGCCGCCGTGGTCGGCACCGGCCTCGGCGTCCTCGACCTCGGCGACGCCGAGCGCACCGAGGCGGCCTTCCTGGCGGCCGCCGAGCGGGTCCGGGCTGCGGGCGCCGAGGTGCTGGTCCTGGGGTGCGCCGGGATGACGGGACTGGAGCGGACGGTGGGCGACAAGCTGGGCCTTCCGGTCGTGGACGGGGTCGGCGCGGCCGTGAAGCTGGCCGAGGGCCTGGTCGGCCTGGGGCTCACCACCAGCCGGGCGGGCAGTCTCGCCCGCCCGGTGCCCAAACGCAGGGCATGGGGCGCCGGATGACGAACCGCCCACCCTCCGGCGCGGCCCGCTGCCGAACCCGACCGGGCGGCGTGGCGAACCCGACCGACCCGGCCACACCGCCGGGCCTGGGCCTGACCGGCCGGGTGGCGGACGGCCCGGGAAGCGAACCGACCCCCGCGGCCCAGCGCCGGACCGGCGGGGTGGCGGACGGCCCGGGGAGTGAACGGGCCGCCCCCCTCGGCCGGGGTCGAACCGGCCGGGGCAGCGGACGGGCGGGGGAGTGACCCGGAGGGGTGACCGGCCGTACCCCCGAGTCGGCCTCGGCGGATCCCGGTGAGGCCGGGTCGTAGCGCTCCCTCGGGTGCGTGGGATATGCGATGGACAACCGGGTGGAGCGCGCGTCAGGCTTCCCGTCATGCGGACCAAGCGCCTGGGCCGGTTCACGGCGGCGGACTTCTAGGCCCGCCGGAAGTCCCGGCGGGCCTCGGAGGTCCGTCATGTCCCGTACCGTCCATCACGTGCGTCCCCGTCACCGGGTCGATCCCGGGGGCCTGTCGGCCCAGGGCCGCGGCTGGAGCACCGGCCACCGTCTCGGCGAACTCCGTCACGAGGCAGCGGAGACGGCCCGCGCGCGCCGCGAGGGGCGCCGCCCCGTCCCCGTGCCGCTGGTGCGCGCCTTTTGCTGCCGCACCTTTCCCCGGTCCCTGAACGCGGGGATCGAGGGCCCCTACGAGTCCCGTGCGCGTGCCGCGCTGTCCGTGTTCCGTTCGACCGCCCGCAACCGTCTGCGTGCCGCCGCGCCGGGCGCGCTCCTCGCCGCGGCCGAGGAGCTGGACCTGCCGCCTACCCGCCACCGGCACCGGAACGTCCGGGAGTGCTGACCGCGGTCCGATAACCCTTTGAGACACGGGCGTTGCCACGGCTACCGTCTGCGTCGTGGCGAAACTCAATCAGATCATCGCGGTCGAGAAGGGCATCAAGTCCAAGGCCCACCAGGACCTGACGGCGGCTCAGCACGGCCTGCACAAGCCCGCGCTGCTGGCCGGCATCTCGCGCACCTACCAGCCCAAGGACGAGGAGGGCGAGCAACTGCCGCCCGAGTCGACCCGGGTGCAGGTGAAGGCGGAGGACGTGCTGCGCGAGACGGCGGCGACCCTGACCCGGCTGTTCGACGTGACCGCCACGAAGGACTGGGCCAACTGCACGGCCCGCGCGGACGTGACGGTCGACGGCCGGGTCCTCGTCGCCGACGTTCCGGTGTCGTACCTGCTCTTCCTCGAGAAGCAGCTCGTCGACCTCAGCGCCTTCGTGCGCAGGCTGCCCGTGCTCGACGCCTCCGAGTCCTGGGCGCAGGACCCCTCCACCGACGCGTGGAAGACCGAGCCGGTACGGACGCTGCGGACCCGGAAGGTGCCCCGCAACCACGTGAAGGCCGAGGCGACCGACAAGCATCCGGCGCAGGTCGAGGTGTACTACGAGGACGTGCCGGTCGGATACTGGACGACCGTGAAGTTCTCGGGAGCCCTTCCCGCCCGCCGCGTCAACGAACTCCTGACCCGTCTGGAGAAGGTGCAGCAGGCGGTGAAGTTCGCCCGCGAGGAGGCGAACGGCACCGACGTCGTCGACCAGCGGGTCGGTGACGCCGTGTTCGGCTACCTGTTCGGGTAGCCTTCGAGACCCCCCGGCCCGACGAGGCCGGGGTGCGCGAGGAGCGCAAGCTGAAGCTGAAGCTTGTCGTGACGAGCGAACCGTACCCGCCACGCGACACAGGGACGGATCGCGATGAATCTCAGACTCTCGCTCCAGACTCAGCATTCGCCGCCGATCGCCGGAGCGACCGGGCCCAGGCCCCCGGACGTCGAAGTGCCGGTTCAAGTCCGGCCCGCGCAGCTCGATGCGCGGTGGTCCAAAGGCAGGACGCGACGACATCACGACTGACCTGGGTCCTCAAGTGCGCCGGCGTGCGACATGGGCGGCTCTCCAGGGGCCGGGGGCAGGCTACGCCCCCGGCCCCGCTCCCGTTGCGGGCCTTGCGTTCATAAAGAACCCGGGTTCCGGCCCAGGCGTCACCTCGCCGAAACACGACCGGCCCCTTCTCTCCCGGACCGCCCCGTACCGTGGACACCACAGCTCACAGCTGATCGCCCCGGCCGCCGTCGCCCGAAGGCAGACCCCCGCCCTCGTCCGACAGGAGATCCGTGCCCCCGCGCCCGCACCTTCCCGCTCGCGCATCCGTCCCTCGCGTCGGCCCCGGCGCGCGCTCTGCCCGCCCGCTGCGCGCACTGCGCCGGGTGCGCACCCCGCTCGCCGCTCTTCCGCCCTGGCTCTCCCACGCCCTGCGCGCCCAGCGCGGGCCGGTGCCGTGGAACGCCGTGACCCGAGGGGCGCTGGCGGCCGGGCCGCTGCTCCTCGTGTCCGTGCTGACCGGCCGGACCTCTCTCGGGGTGGTCGCCGCGATCGCCGCGATGCTGGCCGGGATCAACGACCGGCCCGGCAGCAGGAGGACCGCGGTGAGGCGGCTCGGGACGCCCGCGCTCGCGGGCGCGGCCGGCCTGCTCGCCGGGACCGCCGCCGGGGACCACCTCGGTGCGGTCGCGCTGACGGTCGTCCTCACCGGGCTCGGAGTGCTCGCCGGGGCGATGAGCGCCGTCGGGCCGGTCGCGTCCGCGGCCGGCACCCAGCTGCTCGTCGCCTCCGCGATCGGCGCGGGGATGCCCGTCCCGGAGGCCGGCTGGGCGCGCGCCCTCGCCTTCCTCGCGGGGGCAGGCTGGCTGCTCGCACTGCGGCTGGTCCTGCCCACGCCCGGCTCGATGGCGGGTGATTTCCGCTTCGACGGCGAGCGGGAGGCGGTGGCCGCCGTCTACGACGCCGTCGCGGAGCTGCTCGACGCCGCCGGGACCGACCGGGCCGTCGCCCGCCGGGCCGCGCTCACCGCGGCCCTCGACCACGCGCAGGACGCCCTCGCCGGGCCGCGGCTCCGGCCGCGCGCCGGCTCCGCCGCCGAACGGCGCCTGCACGCCCAGTACGCCGCGGCGCTGCCCCTCGCCGAGGCGGCGACCGCGCTCGCCTGGGCGGGGGAGCCCCTGTCCGGGCGGGCCTCCACCGGGCCCCGGCGCCTCGCGGCCGCCGTACGGGCGCACACGCACACGGGTCCGCTGCCCGCCCCCACCCGGTCCGCTCCCGCGCTGCGGGCCCTCGACGACGCCCTGCTGCACGCCGCCGACGCCTTCGACCAGGGCGACGGCGGCGCGCTGCACACCCGCCGGCGCGGCGCCCGCGATCTGCTGCGCGCCGCGTCCGGGGCGGGCGGCCGCGAGTTCGGGCTGCGGATCGGTCTCTCCTTCGGGGCCGCGGTCGCCGTCGCCCAGGCACTGAACCACGCCCAGTGGTACGGGCGGCACACGCACTGGTACTGGCTGCCCGCCACCGCCGTCTTCCTGGTCAAGCCCGACCTCGGGCCGCTGGTGTCCCGGGCACTGTGCCGGGCGGCGGGGACCGTGCTCGGGGCGCTGCTCTTCGCCGGTCTCGCCGCCGTGCTGCCCCGGCCGGAGGGGCTGGTGGCGCTGGTCGCCCTCTGCGGGGCGCTGATCCCCGCCTCCACCCGGCACTTCGCCGCCCAGACCGCCGTCGTCACCGTGCTCGTGCTGTCCCTGGTGATGGTCGGCGGGGAGCCCCAGGCCTGCGTCAGCCGGATCGCGGAGACCTTGCTGGCCTGCGCGATCGTACTGATCGTCGGGCATCTGCCGATGCCGGGGCCGCGCGGCGGGCAGGTGCGGGTCCGGCTCGCCGCCGCGGCGGACGCCGCGCACGCCTACCTCACCCATGTGCTCGACGGCACCGAGGGCCTCGACGGCCGGGCCGCCCGCTGGACGCTGCGCCGTGAGGCCTACCGGGCCCTGGCCGAGGCGCGTACCGCCATCGCCCTGGCCGCCCACGAACTGCCCGCCGTCGCCCGCCACACCGAGGGCACGGACGAGGTCGCCGCCGTCCTGGAACGGCTCGTCGACACCATCACGGCCTGCGCCGTCCACCTCGACGACACGGGCCGGCTCACCGCACGGCACCGGGAGGAACTCGCCGCGCTCCTCGGCGAGGCGGAGGCGAAACGGCGGCGGGTGGGGCTGCGTGCGCCGGTGCCCGGGCCGCCGGCGGCGGGACGGTCCCGGCCGGCGTCCGGTACGGCGTCCGTCGGCTGAGCCCCGGCCCGGGAGGAGCCGGCCCGAGCGCCTCCCCGGCCCCCGGTCACTCGATGCGCGCCCACACCGGCGCGTGGTCCGATCCCGGTGCGTTCCGGCGCGCGGCGGGATCCGGGCCGACCGAGGGGAGCGGCGGCTCCCGCCGGGCCTCCTGGTCCGGCGCCCCGGTGCCCGCCGACGTCAGCCGGTGGACCAGGCGGTGACTCGTCATGACGTGGTCGATCAGCTCCCGGCGGCCGGAGTCGATCCGTGAGTAGCGGCGCTCCGCCGGGATCAGCGGGGCCACGTCCCACAGCCGGGCCGCGTCGCCCCGGTCCGGTGTCCCGAATCCGCGGGTGCCGATCTCCGAGCCGGGCGGGCCGAGCAGGATCTGGGTGGTGGCCGCCTGCACCTCGTCGTTCAGATCGCCGAGCACCGCCACGTCGCGCCGGCGGCCGTCGCCCGCGAGAAGGTCGTCGGCCAGCGCGCGCAGCGCCGTCGCCTCGGCGGCCCGGCGGTAGAGGGCGTAGGCGGCGTACCGCGCCCGTTCGCCTTCGTCCCGGGGGAAGAAGCGATCCCCGGGGTAGGACAGCAGCTTCGACTTCAGATGGGCCACCGCCACCCGCAGCGGCCCGGCCCCGGTGACCGTCTCCACCGCGAGGAACCCGCGGCCCGCGCCGTCCGTGGCCGCCCCGGAGTCGTCCGCCTGCACGGGGCGCAGCAGGGCCGGGTACGCGCGCGTATCGGCCAGCACCTCCACCGGGGTACGGCTGATCACGCCGACCCGGATGCCCCGGCCGTCCGGATGCGCGGACAGCGCCGCGTACCAGGTGCCGCCCACGGCTTCCAGCAGGTCAGACAGCGCCTCGGGTTCGCCGACCTCCTGCACGCCGAGGACGTCCGGGGCGAGCGCGGTGACGACGTCGGCGAGCGCGGCGAGCTTCGCCTCGTAGGCGGCCTCGTCCTTCGGGCCGAACGGTCCTCCCCCACTCTCGGCTTCACCCGAACGGGGGGACCCCCATGGCCGGTAGAGGTTCTCCAGGTTCCAGGTGCCGATGAGCATGCCGGGCTCCCTCCAGGAGGTGTCGTGGCGCCAGGGTGCCGCCTCCGGCGGGGCCCGCGACAGGGCCGGGACACGATGCGCGCCGTGGCTCGCACCAGGGCACGACCCGGGCCTACGTCGGCACGACGATTCCTTCTCCTCGCGCGGATTGCGTCCGGGGACGCCGATGAGTCCCGGGCCGCCGTGCGGTCACCCCTTCCGACGGACCGTCGCACAGGAGGGGCAGCCATGGCGCACCCGGAGCTTCCGGAGATCGTCTCGCACGAGGAGTGGCGCACCGCGCGGGCGGAACTGCTGGCCAAGGAGCAGGTGGTGGCACGCGCGCGTGCGGCGCTGGACGCCGAGCGGCGCGCGCTGCCCATGGCCGAGGTCGGCACGGAGTACGTCTTCGAGGGGGGCGACGGCAAGGCGGGACTTGTCGACCTCTTCGAGGGGCGGCGGCAACTCGTCGTCCACCACTTCGAGTTCGAACCGGGGTGGGAGAGCGGGTGCCGGTGCTGCGCGGCCTTCCTCGACCAGGTCGGCCACCTCGCGCACCTCAACGCGCAGGGCACCTCCTTCGCCGTGGTGTCCCGGGCGCCGTTCACGAGGATCCTGCCGTTCAAGGCGCGCATGGGCTGGACGGTGCCCTGGTACTCCTGCCCCGAGGACGACTTCGGCGGAGACTTCGAGGCGACCGTGCCCGCGCAGGAGGCGGCCGGGGAGCCGGACCCGGGCCCCGGCGGGCGGCCCGGGCTGAGCTGCTTCCTGCGGGACGGCGGCCGCGTGTTCCACACCTACTCGGTGTTCGGGCGGGAGCTCGACCGGCTGGGCCCCGCGGCCGGGCTCCTCGCCCTGACGGCGCTGGGACCGTGGGACGGCGCCCGCGTCCGCTACCACGACGAGTACGAGATGTGACACGGAGAGTGTCCGACATGTTCGTAAGGTGACCGGATTCTCACACTCCGCGGTGACCTCGTGTCAAGTAGGTCTCAGTACCGCAACCGGGCGAGGCGAACCACCCTCCAAGAGCGTTAACTCCTACAGGTACGACGCTTGATCGGAGGTGGCGAGATGGTGAACGGGCGGACCGTGCTCGAACGCTTTCCCGCAGGTGGGCCGCGCGGCTCTTGGCCCGCGGAGGAGTTCGCGCACGCGCGGCGCTTGGAGGGGCTGGCCGCCGAGGTCGTCATGGACCTCGCCACGGACACCTTCCTGGTGGTCGTCCGGGGCGGCGACACCGAGCGCTGAGCGCTCAGCCCGCCCCCGCCCCCGCCTGTGACGGAGCGGGCACCGGCGCCGAGAACTGCTCGGCCTGGAGCGTGTACAGCTCCGCGTAGACCCCGCCGCCCGCCAGCAGCTCGTCCGGCGTTCCCGACTCCACCAGCCGGCCCTGGTCCAGTACGTGCACCAGGTCGGCGTGCCGGACCGACGCCAGCCGGTGGGTGATCAGCACCACCGTCTGCCCGCCGTCCGCGAGGGCACGGATCTTCTCGAAGACCTCCAGCTCGGCACGGGCGTCCAGGGCCGCCGTCGGCTCGTCCACGACCAGGATGCGTCCGCGCCGGTAGGCGGCCCGCGCGATGCCCAGGCGCTGCCATTGGCCGCCGGACAGTTCGTGGCCGCCGCTGAAGTGCCGGGCCAGCAAGGTGTCCAGGCCGCGCGGCAGGTCCGACACGACCTCCTGCGCACCCGCCTCGGCGATCGACGCGGCGAGCCGTTCCTCGGTGAGCGGGGCGCCGGAGCGGCCGATGGCGACGTTGACCCGCGCCGTGAACGGCCACCGCTTGAAGTCCTGCGCCACCATCGCGATGCGCTCGGCCAGCTGCCGCCGGTCCGCGTCCGCCGCGTCCACGCCGTCCCACAGGATCCGCCCCCGGTCCGGCCTGTACAGTCCCGCGAGCAGCTTCACCAGAGTGGTCTTGCCGGAGCCGTTCTCGCCGACGAGCGCGATGATCCTGCCGAGCGGCAGCGAGAGGCTGACGTCGTCGAGCGCGGGCCGCGCCGACTCGCCCGGATAGCCGAACGTGACGTTCTCGAAGCGGATCTCCCGCGGCTCCTCCGGCAGCGCCGCGCCGCCCACCGGGATGGCCCGTTCGGCCGCCTCCACGTACAGCCGCTGGAGGTCGCCCACGAACAGCGCCTCCTCGTGCAGCTGGTTGACCTCCAGGACGAGCGTGTTCAGGCTCGCCGAGCCGCTGCGGATCGCGATGACGGCCGTGCCCGCCACCGCGAGCGCCATCGTCCCGGTGAGCAGCAGCCCGCCCAGCGTGGCGTACGTCGCCAGGGTCGCCAGGCCCGTCCAGGTCGCCGCGAACAGTCCGGTGCGGGCCGCGAGCCGGGCCAGCCGGGCCTGCTCCGCCTCCGCGGTCTCCGACATGGCGCGGAAGTGCCGCAGCAGGAAGGGGCCGACGCCGTGGACGCGGATCTCGGGCGCGGCCGCCGGCTCGGTGAGCAGACCGGCGATCAGATGCCCCGCGCGCGCGTGCTGCACCCAGGTGTGGAAGGACTCGTAGCGGCGCCGGGCGTTGGTCAGGGCGCTCCACGCGCTGGGCAGCGTCATCGTCACGAGCAGCGGCAGCAGGAGCGGGTGGAGCACGGTGAGGACGCCGGCCGACGCGGTCAGCGAGATCATCGCGTTCACCACGCGCGTGCCGTGACTGATCATGTAGCGGCTGGACCGTGCCCCGTACTGCGCGGTGTCGAGCAGCTTGTGGAAGGCGTGGTCCTCGATCGCGGCGAGCTCGACCGCGGCCGCCCGCTCCAGGTACAGCTCGGTGGCCACCCGTTCCACCTTGGGTTCGAGGCGCCCGGTGGCGTACGTCGACGCGGCCCGCAGCAGCGCCCCGGCGAGCAGGACGACGGTCATGACGGCCAGGGCGGGAGCGGCGCCGCGCAGCCGCTCGTCGATCGGGCCGCCGGTGACGAGCCGTCCCAGGACGGCGTTCATGGCGAGCAGGCCCACCGCCTGCGCCACGCCCCGGGCGATCTCGGCGCCCAGGACGACGCGGGCGGCCCTCGGGTCGGCCTGGCGGGCGAGCCGCAGACTGGAGCCCAGCAGGGACGGCAGCCGGGTCACCATGGCGCGGACGTTCAGTTCCAGGAAGGCGTCGCGGTGCTGGTTCCAGCCCGTGTCGTAGCGCAGGGGGCCGCCGAAGAGCAGGCGCTCCGACTCCGACACGCCCCGCTCGTCCGGCCCCTCCGGCCCGTCCGCCGCTTCCGTCCCCGGCGCGGTGCCCGCCCCGGCCTTCGGCCCGTCCGCCGTTTCCGTCCCCGGCGCCGTGCCCGCCCCGGCCTGCGGGCCGTCCGGTGTCCCGGTCTTCGGCTTGGTGCCTACCTCGGCCCCCCGTGTCCGTCCCACCGCCGGCCTCCCGATCGCGATCGTCGACGAACGGCCACTATCTCGGGATGCGCCGCCCGCGGGCAGGGCGCGGGACTGGAGGTTCCCGGCGCGCGGGCGTGCGCCGGACGGCGTCGCCGCTCGCCCCGCGGAGAGGGGGCGGGCCGGCTAGGCGATGATCGCCCGCGACCAGGTGGGCGTCGTGCCCACCAGACGGCACAGCGCCAGATAGAGGGGGATCGGCGGCGTGTACGGAAGCGTGCCGTCCGGCCGGTGGACGAGGCGGGGACGGTGCACGGAGTCCGGGAGCAGCGCGCCGGTCGCGTAGTGCGCGGGGGCGGGCCATTCCAGGGCGTAGTCGGAGTCGGAGGGGACCAGCCACCACCAGCGCGTCCCGTCCGCGTAGACACAGCCCACACGCGGCAGGCGCGGCATCAGGAGCGGGCCGAAACGGGCGGGGGCGGACACGGCGTCGCAGCCCAGCGGGGCCGTCATGCCGTCGGGCACGGTGAGCCGGCGCGGCGGCTCGGGGGCCTGCGCGCCGTCGGGTCCGCGCCGCATGCGGACGAGCGTGTCGAGGGTGAGCAGCGGGCCCCGGCCGGGGAGGGCGGTCATGCCCTTCCCCGCTCGCGCCCGTGTCCGAGCGGGAGGGAACCGGTGGCGTGTCCGACGGCCCACGCGTCACGGCCGCCCTCGGATCCGCCGTGGCCGGCGGGGGAGCGGCGCCACTGCGGTGCCACACGGGGGTCCGCGCCGTCGGGCGCCGGCCCGGGCGCGGGCGTGGGTGCGGCCTTCGGTGCGGCCTGGGCGGTCGCCGCGGGGGCGAGCGGCGCGGGGAGGGCGGGGCGCGGTCGCCGTACGCCCGGACCGGGGACGCTCGCGTGCCGCTGCTCGGCCTGCTCGTCCTCGTCGGCGGGGCCCTCGGCCGGTCCCGGCTTGGGACGGGAGCCCCAGCCGAGGTCGTTGCGGGGCGCGGCCGGGCCGGTGCGCGGCGCGGCGGGGCCGTCGTGGAACTCGTCCAGGGTGTCGAGGAGGTCGCCGAGGTCGCCGTGGTGCGCCTCGGCGAGGTCCGCGCCCAGGCTGTTGCAGGGCTCGGCGGGATCGCGCGGGACCTCGGCCTTGCGGGCGAGGTCGGCCCAGACCAGCAGGCCGGGGCCGTGTTCCTGGGCGCCCCAGGCGTGACAGAGGGCCTCGACGAGGATCAGCCCCCGCCCGTGCTCCTCCTCGGGGCGCTGCGGCGAGGGGTGCGGCTCGCCCGGAGCGCACCCCTGATCGCGCACGGCTATGCGCACCAGGTCGTCGCCGTCGTGCAGCTCGCAGACGACGATGTCGCTCGCGGTGTGCACTATGGCGTTGGTGACCAGCTCGGATATGACCAGGGCGGCGGTGTCGCAGGTGTCCTCGCACACCGACCAGCCGGTCAGCCGGGCCCTCGTCAGGCGTCTGGCCTGCGCGGGGGAACCAGGATGGGCGGCCAGTTCGAACCGGAACCGGCGCTCGGCAGCGGCCTGGTCGGAGCCGGCTCCCTCCCCTGTTCTCGCATGCGCTCGAGCGGGGGAACCCCCATCGGCACCGAGACCCTGGGGGCGGCCTGCGGAGGCGTCTGTTCCTAAGGGCGCGGACGGAATCACGCTTGCCACTATCTCCCCGCCGTGCACACTTGGCAAGTGTCACTCTGAAAAATGCAGAGTGCTGTGTGACGCGGTGAGAGGCCGTGGCACACTGCTCGCAACAGCACGTCGAACGGCGCCAGTCGGGATCGCCGGAGATCCGTACCACGCGTACCAGATCTTCGAACGGATCTTCGGGTGGCGCCGTAGGGCTGTCGGGATTCTTTGCGTTGCCGGCCGGGTGGGCCCGTGTGCTCCCGAGCGGTCGGCCGGGCTCTTCGTGGAGGTGGAGCGTGAGCGAACCGCGGTCCGCGCCGACGGTCGGACAGGTCGTCCTCGGTCGGCGCCTGCTGGACCTGCGGGAACGCGCCGGGCTCAAGCGCGAGGAGGCCGCCCGCATCCTGCGGGTCGCGCCCGCCACGGTCCGCCGCATGGAGATGGCCGAGGTCAGCCTCAAGATTCCGTACCTCCAGCTGCTGCTGAAGGCCTACGGCGTCACCGACGAGGAGGCCGAGGGCTTCGTCCGGCTCGCCGAGGACGCGAACCGGCCGGGCTGGTGGCAGCGCTTCCACGACGTCCTGCCCGGCTGGTTCTCGATGCACGTCAGCCTCGAGGGCGCCGCCGCCCTGATCCGCCAGTACGAGCCCCACTTCGTGCCCGGCCTGCTCCAGACCGAGGACTACGCGCGAGGCGTCCTGAAGTCCGGCGCCATCGGCCAGACCCGCCCGGAGGACATCGAGCGCCTCGTCGACCTGCGCATGCAGCGCCAGGACCTGCTCACCCGTCAGGACGCGCCGCGGCTGTGGTTCGTGATGGACGAGACGGTGCTGCGTCGCCCGGTCGGCGGCCCGGAGGTGATGCGCGCGCAGATCGACAAACTGCTCGACGCCACGGAGCTGCCCCACGTGACCCTCCAGATCGCGCCGTTCGAGAACGGGCCGCATCCGGGCACGTACGGGCCCTTCGTGCTGTTCCGATTCGCCATGCCGGAGCTTCCGGACATGGTCTACAGCGAGTACCTGACCGGCGCCGTCTACCTCGACGCCCGCACCGAGGTGGCGACCCACCTCGAGGTCATGGACCGCATGGCGGCGCAGGCCGCTACTGCACATCGCACGAAGGAGATCCTCCGGGATCTCCGCAAGGAGTTGTGAATGAACCGCATCAAGACCCAGTCCGGGCCGCGGGTCCGCGCCCAGCGGATCTACAACGGCATGCCCGCCCGGGATCTGGGCAGCGAGGGCTGGCACAAGCCGTGGAGCGGCGGTAACGGAGGCAACTGCCTGGAAGCGATGAAGCTCGCCGACGGCCGCATCGCCGTCCGCCAGTCGACCGACCCCGACGGGCCGGCCCTGATCTACACGAGCGACGAGATGACGGCCTTCATCGAGGGAGCCAAGGCGGGGGAGGCGGACTTCCTGTTGTCCTGAACGCGTCCGACCGGCTCTTCCTTTTTCCCGATCCGACCACCACTTTCCCCGTCCACCCGCCACTCTTCCTTTCTCTGCTTACTTGTTTCGGTGCTGACTTGAACACTATCCGCGTCACATGCTTACGGAGTGCCTCATGACCGGGCAGGAACCCGCCGGAGCCCCCGAGATCGACACCAGCAAGCCCCACCCCGCCCGGATGTACGACTGGTACCTCGGCGGCAAGGACAACTACCCCGTCGACGAGGCCATGGGCCGCCAGATGCTCGCGCTCGACCCCCGGGTGCCGGTGATGGCACGAGTCAACCGGGCCTTCATGCACCGCTCCACCCGCTGGCTGGCCGAGAACGGCGTACGCCAGTTCCTGGACGTCGGCACGGGCATCCCGACCGAGCCCAACCTGCACCAGATCGCCCAGCGGATCGCACCCGACTCCCGCGTGGTCTACTGCGACAACGACCCGATCGTCCTGGCCCACGCGGCCGCTCTGCTGCGCAGCACGCCCGACGGCGTCACGGAGTACCTCCAGGCGGACGTCCGCGATCCGGACGCGGTCCTGGAGGGTGCCGGGAAGATCCTGGACCTCGACCGGCCGGTGGCGCTGTCGCTCGTCGCCCTGCTGCACTTCGTCTCCGACGAGGACGGCGCGCACGAACTGGTCGACCGCCTGCTCGCGCCGCTCGCCCCGGGCAGCTACCTGGTGATGACCCACGCCACCGCCGACTTCTCCCCGCAGGAGTCGGCGGCGGCCACGGAGAAGCTCAAGGCCGCGGGCGTCACCCTCGCCCTGCGCTCGCGCGAGCGGTTCACCCGCTTCTTCGACGGGCTCGAACTGGTCGAACCCGGCGTCGCGGTCGTCCCCGACTGGCACCCCGAACTCGGGGACCCGGTACCGGGCCAGGACGACGGCGTGATTCCGGGATACGGGGCGGTGGGCCGCAAGAACTGATCCCCGGTCCTCGGCCGCCGGTACCCGATACCCGGTTCCGGCGAGCGCCGTGACCGGGGGCCGGGCCTGCTGCCGCATGCTGTGGGGCGTCCGGCGGACGCCCCACAGCACTTCGCCGGGGGCCGCTCGCGGGCACGGCGCGCGGTGTCCGCCGGTACGGCCGACCGCGGCGGCGGTCTCAGCGGGGGGTCGGGGCCGGCCCCGGGTCGCGCACCGGCACCGGGTCCGGACCCGGGGTCAGGATGCCGCACAGCGCCTCCAGTGCCGCCCCGTAGGCGTGTTCCGCCGGGGTCGCGTAGCCGACGACGAGTCCGTCCTGCGCCGCCGTGTCGCCGTCCGGATGCCGGAAGGCGTCCAGGCCGTCCAGGGCGACCCCCTGCCGGGCGGCCGCCTCGACGACGGACCGCTCGGTCCCGGGCGGCAGCCGCAGCACCGCGTGCAGCCCCGCCGCGATACCCGTGACCTCGACGTGCGGCGCCCGGACGGCCAGCGCCTCGACCAGCCGGTCACGCCGCCCGCGGTACCGCTGCCGCATCCGCCGTACATGACGGTCGTACGCCCCGGACCGGATGAGGTCGGCCAGACTCAGCTGGTCCAGGACGCTCGCCCAGGCCTCCCGCTCGCCCTTGGCCGCGAGAACCGCGCCGACGTACCGCTCGGGCAGCACCATCCAGCCGAGGCGCACCGCGGGCGACAGGCTCTTGCTGACCGAGCCGAGGTAGATCACCCGCTCGGGGTCGAGACCCTGGACGGCGCCGACGGGCTTGCGGTCGTAGCGGAACTCGCCGTCGTAGTCGTCCTCCAGGACCAGCGCGTCACGCGCGCGAGCCCAGTCGATCACGGTGGTCCGGCGGTTCGCGTGCAGGGGACCGCCGGTCGGGAACTGGTGCGCGGGGGTCAGCAGCACCGCCCGCTCGCGCGCCAGCCGCTCCACGCGCGCGCCGTCCGCGTCCAGCGGCAGGGGGACCGTGCGCACGCCCGCCGAGGCCAGCAGCCCGCGGTGGAAGCCCAGGCCGTACCCCTCCACGGCGAGCGGACCGCGCAGGACGGCGCCGCCGGGCGCGAACAGCAGCCGCAGCGCGTGGGCGAACCCCGAGCAGATGACGATGCGCCCGGGCTCGGCCCGCACGCCACGCGCGCGTGCCAGGTACTCGGCGAGGGCCTCCCGCAGTTCCCGCCGTCCGGCCGGGTCGCCGGGCCCGAACACCTCGTGGGGCGCTTCCTGGAGGGCCCGCCGGTAGGAGGCCAGCCAGGCCGAGCGGGGGAACGAGGAGGCGTCCGGCGTGCCCTGCCGCAGGTCGTGCAGCGGGCCACGCGCGCGTGACGGCACCTCGGCGGGCGGGCGGCGCCCTGCGGGCCGTACGTCACGGGCACGTGCCCCCTGCGCCGGCGGTGTGGTCGGCACCCCCATGGCGACCCGGGTCCCGGAACCCTGGCGCGCGGTCAGCCAGCCCTCCGCGACGAGTTCCGCGTACGCGTCGGCGACCGTGTTCCGGGCGACGCCGAGGTCGGCGGCGAGCGAGCGGTAGGGCGGCAGCCGGGTGCCGGGCGGCAGACGCCCCCCGCGCACGGCCTCGCGCAGCGCCCGGATGAGCGCGGCCCGCCGGCCGCCGGGACCGGCCGGATCGAGATGCAGGTCGACGCCGATCCGTTCGGCCGCATCGACCCATGACTCCGCCATGGAAAGCACCCTACAGAGCGGTCAATGCGGCCCGTGACCGAAGCCGCGACGACGAAGACGAACGGGGTCGGACGAGCCGGGCACCGACGGGCCGGGCAACGGACCAGCCGGAGGCCACAAGGCCGTCGCGGCCGAGCGGAGGCCCAGGGGTGGGCGCGGACGAGCCCGGCGGCCGGGGTCGTTTCAGATGCTCATCGGACGGTCGTACGGTCCGATCGGCGAGGGCAGTCGTGAACTCCCCGTCAGATGACGGTCGACGGCCGAGGCCACCGCCCGCCCCTCCGCTATGGCCCACACGATCAGTGACTGCCCGCGCGCCGCGTCCCCCGCCGCGAACACCCCGGGGACGTCGGTCGCGAAGCCGCCGTCCCGCGCGATCGTGCCGCGCGGCGACAGTGACACCCCGAGCTGCTCCACGAGACCGTCCTCGCGGTCGGGGCCCGAGAAGCCGAGGGCGAGCAGCACGAGATCGGCGGGCAGGGCCCGCGAGGTGCCCTCCACCGGCCTGCGCCGCTCGTCGACCTCGACGAGGTGCAGCGACCGCACGTGTCCCGTCTCGTCCCCGGTGAAACGGAGCGTGGACGCGGCGAACAGCCGCGCGTCCGCGTCGGCCGCCGGGGCGGACACCAGATCGCGCGCCTCCTCGTGCGCCGCCGAGAGCCGGTAGATCTTCGGATACGTCGGCCAGGGATCGGTGTCCTCGTCGCGCTCCGCGCCGGGCTGCGCGTAGATGTCGAGCTGGGTGACGGACGCGGCGCCCTCGCGGACCGCCGTGCCCAGGCAGTCGGCGCCCGTGTCGCCCCCGCCGACGATGACGACGTGCTTCCCGGCGGCGGACATCGGGGAGGCCGTGAGATCCCCCTCGCCGACCCGGTTGGCCAGCGGCAGATACTCCATGGCCTGCTGGATCCCGGTCAACTCCCGCCCGGGAACGTGCAGTTCACGCCAGTCGGTGGCACCGGTGGCGATCACCACGGCGTCGTAGCGGACCCGCAGATCCGCCGCCATGACGTCCCGCCCGACCGTGGTCGACGTGCGGAACCTCGTGCCCTCGGCCCGCATCTGCTCGATCCGCCGATCCAGGTGGTGCTTCTCCATCTTGAAGGAGGGGATCCCGTACCTCATCAGGCCGCCGACCCGGTCGTCCTTCTCGTAGACGGCGACGGTGTGCCCCGCCCGGGTCAACTGCTGCGCCGCGGCCAGCCCGGTGGGTCCCGAACCGATCACCGCGACCGTCTTGCCCGACAGCCGGTCCGGAGGCCGCGGCGGGGTGAGACCGTCCTCCCACGCCCGGTCGGCGATGGCGACCTCGACGTTCTTGATGGTGACGGCCGGCTGGTTGATGGCGAGCACGCACCCGGCCTCGCAGGGCGCGGGGCACAACCTGCCCGTGAACTCGGGGAAGTTGTTCGTCGCGTGCAGCCGGTCACTGGCCGCCCGCCAGTCCTCCCGGGAGACCAGGTCGTTCCACTCGGGGATCAGGTTCCCGAGCGGACAGGCGTCGTGGCAGAACGGGATCCCGCAGTCCATGCAACGGTCGGCCTGCCGGCTGATCAGGGGCAGCAGCGCCCCGGGGACGTACACCTCGTCCCAGTCCCCGACCCGCTCCTGGACCGGCCGGCGCGGCCACTCCTCGCGCGGGGTGGTCATGAATCCCTTGGGATCGGCCATGGGCGTCTTCCTCGCGTACCCGTACGACAGACAGGCCGAGCGTCATCGGGCGGCACTCTTGCGGCCACGATACGTCCCGCCGGGCGTCCGCGCAGAGTGGGCCGCAGCGCTTTCCCCGCCCCCGCGGGCGGCCCGTCGCCGGGTTCAGACCAGGGCGAGGACGTACACGACCGCCGAGGCCGCGGACGCGACCGCCCGTACGTGGTTCCACCGCGTCCACTGCCGCAGGTAGACCGGCCAGTACGCGAGCGCCTCCGGCGTGCCGGGCTCCAGTCCCGCCAGTTCCTCGTTGCGCGGCACGTTGGCCACCACGGTCACCCCGAACGCGCCGCACAGGTACAGCGCGCTGCCCAGCAGCAGGTGGACCGCCCCGTCGTCCGGCCACAGCACGAACGTCACCACGGCGATCACCGCGCACAGGACCGCCGCGCCGAGGAACAGGACCATGAACGCCGGGGTCGTCGCGGAGGAGTTGATCGCCTTCATCGCCGCGACACCCTGGGCGGGAGGCAGCGCGGCGAACCCCCGCATCACCAGGACCGAGAAGGCGCAGAAGACCCCCGCCATCAGCCCTGTGACCAGCGAGCCCACCACCGCGAGCAGCAGATACGGTCCCTCGATCATGAAAACGTCAACTCCCAGCCGTCGACCGGAGATCCTGCCCCGTACCGCCCCGCACCTCAAGGGGAAATCCGCTCGTGGACCCGGCCGCGTCCTCCTCCTCGTCCTCAGCGCCGGCTCCGTCCTCGTCCCCGGCTGCGGCCTCCCGCCACGTCCGTATCCGGGTCTCCACGTCGGCCATGATCTGCCGCCGGGCCTCGCGCCGGGGTACGCCGCTCATCAGCAGCCGGTCGTACGGCGTGTCCAGATGCCGCACCGACGCCACCACCGCCGAGACGACGGCCGTCTCGGACAACGCCCGTCCCGCGGCGCTGCGCCCCACCCGGCCGCTGCCCCGCAGCGAGGCGTGCGCGGCTATCCCGGCTGCCCGCTCCCGCGGGCAGCCGGGAAGCAGCCGCAGGATCTCGGCCGCGAACGCCTGCGCGAAGCGTGCGTCCAGTGCCGCCCGGCGCCGTGCGTCCCGGGCCCGGCGGCGCCGTCGCGCCTCCGCGTCCGCCAGACAGCGCTCCTCGGCCCGGACGAGCGCCGCCTCCTCGACCAGGACGCCCTGACGCTCGTAACGCCCCTTGCGCCGGTTGAACCGGACCACCACCGCCGACAGCCCGCTCTCCTCCCGTGACCTGCGGGTCAGGGCCGTGTCGCCACGCGGCAGGAACACCAGGTGCCCCAGGTCGGCGCAGTCGAGGCAGCGCGGCGCGGCGTCCTCCAGCACCAGCATCGCCACCGGACCGCGACGGCATCCGGCGCAGTGCCTGCGCCGGAGCGGCTGGACGACGACGAGTCCGGTGGGGGAGACGCGGGTCGGGAGGGCTGCGGCTGCCATGGGGGCTTCATTCCCCCTGGTGGGCGTGGCGGCACCTGGCCGGACACCCGTCGACCGCCGTCTCCGGTCGCGGGCCGGAGCGCAGAGACCGCTCGGGCCGAGGCGTCCGGTCCGGTGCCTGACGCATCATGGGCGGGTGCGACTCGAAGCGATCACCTGGGAACGGCTCGGCGACCTCCTCGCCGACCGGCTGCTCGACACGGAACCGCAGGGCGGCGGCCCCTGGACGCGCGTCGCCCTCGACGGCGCGCCGGCCGCCCGTCCCGCGGACCTCGCCGAGCGGATCGCCGAGGCCCTGCGCACCCGCGGCCGCCCCTCGCGGGTCGTGGACACCCACGGCTTCCTGCGCTCCGCCTCCCTCCGCCTGGAGTACGGCCGTCATGACGTCGAGGCCTACTACGACGGCTGGTTCGACACCGGCGCCCTGTGGCGCGAGGTGTTCGACCCCCTCGAACCGAACGGGGACGGGCGGATCCTGCCCGACCTCCGGGACCCCGTCACCGACCGCGCCACCCGGAGCCCTTATGTGCAACTCCCGCCCGGTGGAGTGTTGTTGCTGCACGGACCCCTTCTGCTGCGCCACTGGTTCCCCTTCGACCTGACCGTCCACGTCCTGCTCTCCCCGGCGGCCCTGCGCCGGCGCACCCCCGAAGCCGACCGGTGGACGCTGCCCGCGTTCGAGCGCTACGCCCAGGAGACCGATCCGGCCGCGGCGGCCGACGTCCTCGTCCGCGCCGACGACCCGCGCCACCCCGCCTGGGGCGGCTGACCCGGGCCCGGAGCACAGCGGCCCCGCGGGTGCGGGCGTCCGGCGGGGCGGCGAGAATGTAGGGCGCCGGGACCAGCGGCGCCCCCCGTGCCGCGCCGGCCGTCGGGCACCGGGAGGTACTCCATGACCACCGCAGCGGACATCATGCACCGGGGCGCGCAGTGGATCCCCGCCCATGAGACCCTCGACCGCGCCGCCCAGCTCATGCGTGAGCTGAACGTCGGCGCACTGCCGATCAGCGACGAGAACGAGCGGCTCTGCGGCATCCTCACCGACCGGGACATCGTCGTCGGCTGCGTGGCCGTGGGGCACGACCCCGCGAAGGTCACCGCCGGCGAGATGGCGCAGGGCACCCCGCGCTGGATCGACGCGGGCGCGGATGTCGGCCAGGTGCTGCGCGAGATGCAGGACCACCGGATCCGCCGGCTGCCCGTCATCGAGGACAAGCGCCTGGTGGGCATGATCAGCGAGGCCGACCTCGCCCGGCACCTGCCCGAGGAACAGCTCGCCACCTGGGCCGAGAGCGTCTACTCCATGTCCGCCCCCTCCCCGCACTGACACCGCCGCCGCACCGGCCCGGGTCGCCGCACCGGCCCGGGGCGCCGGACCGCGCGGCTCAGAGCCAGCCGTTGCGCCGGAAGCCGCGGTACAGGACCCAGCACGCGACGGTTATCACGCCGATGACCAGCGGATAGCCGAACCTCCAGTGCAGCTCCGGCATGTCGTCGAAGTTCATGCCGTACACACCGCAGACCATCGTCGGCACGGCGATCACCGCGGCCCAGGCCGTGATCTTCCGCATGTCCTCGTTCTGCGCGACCGTGACCTGCGCCAGGTGGGCCTGGAGGATCGAGTTGAGCAGTTCGTCGAAGGCGGCGATCTGCTCGGTGGCACGCAGCAGGTGGTCGGAGACGTCCCGGAAGTACGCCTGTATCTCCGGGTCGACCACCCGGACCGGCCGGTCCGCGAGGTCCAGCAGCGGACGGCCCAGAGGCACCACCGCCCGCTTCAGTTCGAGGAGTTCGCGCTTGAGCTGGTAGATGCGCCCGGGGTCGGCGCGGGCGCCGTTCGCCGCGAACACGTCCGTCTCGACCTGGTCGATGTCCATCTGCACGGCGTCGATGACGTTGAGATAGTCGTCGACCACGTGGTCCGCGATCGCGTGCAGCACCGCCGACGGCCCCTTGGCCAGCTGGGTCGTGTCGGACTCCAGCTCCTCGCGCAGCGGCCCCAGCGACCCGTGCCGGCCGTGGCGCACCGTGATCACGAAGTCCTGGCCGACGAACACCATGATCTCGCCGGTGTTGACCACCTCGCTGGTCGCCGTGAGCTCCTCGTGCTCGACGTAGCAGACCGTCTTGAACACCGCGAAGAGCGTCTCCCCGTACCGCTCGACCTTCGGCCGCTGATGGGCCTCGACGGCGTCCTCGACCGCCAGGGGGTGCAGGTCGAACAGCTCGGCGATGCCCGCGAACTCGTCGTTCGTCGGCTCGTGCAGACCGAGCCACACGAAACCGTGGCCGTTCCTGCGCACCCGTCGCACCGTGTCGACCAGGTCCCCGCCGTGCGGGGCCCGCACGCCGTCCTGGTACGTCACGCAGTTCACCACCGAGGAACCCAGCGGGGACCGCGCGGGGTGACTCAGGTCGACCCGCGGCCGCCGTCGGGCCAGCCGTGCCACCCTGCGCAGGCCGCCGACCCCTCCGAGGCCGGTGACCCTCCGCAGATTCCCCGCCATGGTCATCTGGGTCTCCTTGCGTGAATCTCCGCACCGTGTTCCTGCATCCTGGCGCGCCAGTCTGCCAGGCCGGGGCAAGCCGGGACCAAGCCTGTGGAAAGGGCGGGTTCCGCTTTGTTCCCGCCTGTGGACGACGCGTCGAGGCCGCCCGGCGAGCGGGACAACTGGGATGATCGCGGCATGACGCGATCCGACGGGTACCTCCTCGACAACCGGCAGCCCGAGGCTGCGGAACGCTTCGACGCCTTCGCCGCCCTCTTCGACCCCACGACCTTCCGTCACCTCGAAGGCCTGGGGATCGGGCCCGGCTGGCGCTGCTGGGAGGCGGGCGCCGGGGGGACGTCCGTGGTGTCCTGGCTGGCGAAGAAGGTCGGTCCGACGGGCAAGGTCCTGGCGACCGACCTCGACACCTCCCTGCTGACGGCGGTGGCCCGCCCGCCGGTCGAGGTACGGGTCCACGACCTCGGCACCGAGGAACCGCCGATGGACGGTTTCGACCTGGTGCACGCCCGGCTCGTGCTGGTCCATGTGCCGGACCGGGAGCGGGCCCTGCGGTCGATGGTCGCGTCACTGCGCCCGGGCGGACGGATCCTGATCGAGGACGGCGACCCCGCTCTCCAGCCCCTCCTGTGCCCCGACGAGTACGGTCCCGAACAGCAGTTGGCGAACCGGCTGCGGCACGGCTTCCGCACGCTCCTCGCCGGCCGGGGCGCGGATCTGTCCTACGGCCGCAAGCTGCCGCGCCTGCTCCGCGAGGCCGGCTTGTCCCGGGTCGAGGCCGACGCCTATTTCCCCGTGACCTCACCCGACTGCGCGGCGCTGGAGACCGCGACGGTACGCCAGATCCGCGGCCGACTCGTCGAGGCGGACCTCGCGACCGACGAGGACATCGACCGTCACCTGGCGAACGTCGCCGCCGGCGGCATGGACCTCGCCACCGCCCCGCTGATCTCCGCGTGGGGACGCAAGGGGTAGCGCGAACGCGAGCGGCGCGGTGCGGCGAGGCCCGCCGGGGCCCGGCCCCCGCGCCGTGCCGCCCCGCACCGCGCTGCCCCGAGCTCTCAGCGGGCGGGGGCCGTGGCCGGCGCCGCCGGGTCGTCGCCGGGCACCGATGGCCTGCCGCCCACGCGTTCCACCGCGCGCGCCCCCGCCCGGCACCCCTCGGCCGCCGCGGACTCCGCGCCGGCGCCCGCCAGCAGCGCGGCGAGGAACGCGCCCGTGAAGGCGTCACCGGCGCCCGTGGTGTCGAGCGGTACCGCCGCGGCGGCGGGGACCCGGGCGAGCACCGCGCCGTCGCGGGCCACCAGGGCGCCGTCGGCCCCCTGCTTGGACACCACCAGCGGGACCAGGCGGCTCAGTTCCGCCGCCGCGCCCTCCCCGTCGGACCGCCCGGTCAGCAGACACGCCTCGTCACGACTGGGCAGCAGCACGTCCACCCCTTCGACGAGGGACAGGAAACGGTCCCTGCCCAACTCCACCAGGAAGCCCGCCGAGGCCGGATCGAGACTCACCGGCACTGCACGCGCGCGTGCCGCCGCCGACGCCGTGCGCACCAGGGCGCGCCCGGACTCCGAGAACAGCAGATAGCCCGACAGATGCAGTCGACCGACCCCGTCCAGCAGCGCGTCCGACCAGTCCGCGGGGCCGAGCCGCAGGGCGGCGCCGCTGTCGGTGAGGAACGTCCGCTCGGCCGCGGCGTCGGTGTCCACCAGACAGATCACCGTGCCGGTGGCGGCCTGCGGGTCGACGACCAGCCGCGGCCGCACCCCGCAGGCGGTCAGCTCCCGCTCGTGCCACGCCGCCGACTCCGCGCCCACCCGGCCGAGGAGCCGTACGTCCGCACACCCGTGACGGGCCGCCCAACACGCCACGTTGGCGCCCGCGCCGCCCGGCAGGGTCCTGACCACGGAGACCGTGTCCGTCCCCGGCGCCAGCGGCCCCCGGTAGCGCGCGACGACGTCCGTGACGACGTCCCCGACGACAAGCAGGGCCCGGTCCCGCCCGTCCCCGGGCCCGCCGCCCGCGGGCGCCCCGGTTCCCGGCCCCGTCGCCGCGGTCCGGTCCGGGTCGTGTCCGTGGCCTCGGTCGTCGGCACCGTGGTCCCTTCCGCCCGGTCGCGGGGTCATGCCTCGGCCCACGCCCGCGCGATCCGTGCCGCGAGCCGCACATTGCCGCGCACCGCCGCCAGGTTGGCGCTCAGGGACGCGCCGTCGGTGTGCCGGACGAGGTGGTCCAGCAGGAACGGCGTGACGCCCTGGCCGGTGACACCGGCCTCGTCGCAGGCGCGCAGCGCGTCGGCGAGCACCCGCGCGTGCAGCTCGGGATCGAGTTGCTCCTCCCGGGGGACCGGGTTGGCGACGATCAGCGCCGACTCCGGCCCGCCGAGCGCGTCCTGGGCCCGCATCACATCGGCCACCTGCCCGGGGCTGTCCACCGTCCAGTCCACGGGGTGGCCCGAGTCGGACAGGTAGAACCCGGGGAAGCGGTCGGTGCCGTACCCGGCGACGGCGACGCCCAGGGTCTCCAGCCGTTGCAGGGTCGCCGGCACGTCCAGGATCGACTTCACGCCCGCGCACACCACCGTGATCCGGGTGCTCGCCAGCAGCCCCAGGTCGGCCGACTCGTCCTGGGTGACGGTCCACTGCCGGTGCACCCCGCCGAGCCCGCCCGTGGCGAACACCCGCACGCCCGCGCGCGCCGCCAGCAGCGCCGTCGCCGACACCGTGGTCGCCCCGCTCGCCCCCGCGGCCACGGCGAGCGGCAGGTCGCGGTGGCCCAGCTTGCGGAAACCGTCCTCCTCGGCCACCCGTACGAGCTGCCGGTCGTCCAGGCCCACATGGGGACGTCCGTCCAGCACGGCGACGGTCGCGGGCACGGCTCCCTGCTCGCGTACGGCCGCCTCCAGCTCCCGCGCCACCTGGAGGTTGCGCGGGCGGGGCAGCCCGTGCGAGATGATCGTGGACTCCAGGGCCACCACGGGTTGACGCGCGTCGACCGCGTCCCGCACCTCTTGCGACACCACCAGCACCACGCGAGCCTCCTGTCCGTCGGTCTCCCCTCATCTCTGGCGGGCGCCACGCCCGGTCAAACCCTTGCCTCCTGTGGGGCAGGACACCAGCCTTGGAGGTATGACGGACCACACGACACGTCTGGACCACGTCGTCCTCTGGGTGCGCGACCCGGTGGCCGCCGCCGACTTCTACGCGAAGGCCGTCGGTCTGGAGCCGGTCAGGCTCCGCGAGTTCGAGGCCGGCGAGGAACCGTTCTTGTCGGTGCGCGTCAACGACGAGGCGCTCCTCGACCTCATGCCGTCGGCGATGGCGCCGCGGATGACGATGCTCCCCGGGGCCGTCGAGAGCGCCGGGCATCCCGTGAACCACGTCTGCCTCGCCCTGCCACGGGGCGACTTCGACGCGCTGCGCGCCCGGCTGGAGGAACGCGCCGTCCCCGTCTCGGAGATCACCCACGGTTCCTTCGGAGCCAGGGGCGAGGCCGAGCGCAGCTTCTACTTCCGCGACCCGGACGGCAACGTCGTCGAGGCCCGGCACTACGACTGACGTACCCCCGCGGGGCCGTCCGTGGTGGCTGCGGCGCCGTCCCCGGCCCCGTCGCGGTGCCGGGTGAGCAGGACCAGGGCGGCCAGCGGGACGAGCAGACCGGCCGCGGCGGCGTTGAGCCAGGCATAGCCCGCCCCGGCGACCACGAGCCCGGCGATCGCCCCGCCGACCCCCGCCGAGGTGTTCATGGTGAGGTCGCAGAGCCCCTGGGCGGCGGCCCGCGCCGACTGCGGCACCGAGTCCGTGAGCAGCGCGGAACCCGAGACGAGCCCGGCCGACCAGCCCAGGCCCAGCACGAACAGGCCGAGGGCGGTCCGTCCGTGGCTGCCGCCCGCCGTCCCCGCCAGGAACAGCGCCAGCGCGAGGAGCCCGGCCGCGAGCCCCGCCACCGAGAGCCGCCCCACCCGGTCCGCCAGCCGGCCCATCAACGGGGCGAACGCGTACATGCCGGCGATGTGCCCGCTGATGACGAGCCCGATCAGATCGATGCCCGCGCCGTGGTGGGCGAGGTCGAGCGGGGTCATCGACATGACCGACACCATCGTCGTGTGCGACACGGCCACCGTCACCAGCGCGAGCCGCGCGCGGGGCGAGGCGGCGATCGCGGCCAGACCGGCGCGCAGGGAACGGGCCTGCGGCGACCGGTCCTCCTCGGGGGCGAGCGCGCGGGCCGTCAGCAGCGGGTCGGGCCGCAGCAGCACGGCCACCACGACGGCCGCGACGACGAAGATCGCGGCCGCCCACAGGAACGGGCCGGCCGCCGCAGGGATCCCGAGTCCGGCGACGCTGCGGCCGGCCGGAGCGGCGATGTTCGGGCCCAGCACCGCTCCGACGGTGGTCGCCCACACCACGTTCGCCAGGGCCCGGGCCCGCCCGTCCGGTTCGGCCAGGTCGGCGGCGGCGAACCGCGCCTGGAGGTTCGCCGAGGAGGCGGCGCCGAACAGGGCCATGCCGCACAGCAGCAGCGGGAAGTTCCCGGCGCGGGCCGCCACCACGACGACACCGGCGCCCAGGGCGCCCACGAGATAGGCCAGCACCAGGCCCGGCCGGCGCCCGCGCGCGTTCATCACCGCGGCCATCGGCATCGACAGCACGGCGGTCCCGGCGACGGTCGCGGTGGGCGCGAGCCCGGACAGCGCCTCGGTGCCGCTGACCTGCCGGGCCAGTACGGCGGCCAGCGCGATGCCGGTGGCGACCCCGAGGCCGCCCAGGATCTGGCTCGCGACGAGCACCGCGGTCGTACGGCGGCGCAGGGCGGGCAGGGAAGCGGCGTCGACGGGCGCCGAGCGGACGCGCCCGGCGGCGGTCACGGCCCGCGCCTGACCGTCGCACCGGGGGACCGGCGGCCGCAAGATCTGGTCACCGGCGCAGTCTCCCCCTCAGAACAGCGGCTCGGGTAGTACGCCTTCCAGCGCGAGCAGCTGCCGCTTGGTCTCCAAGCCGCCCCCGAAGCCGCCGATACGGCCGTTGCTCTCGACGACCCGGTGGCAGGGCACGACGACTGGCAGCGGGTTGGCGCCCATCGCCGTCCCCACCGCCTGAGCCGCCGACGGCTGCCCCACCCGCTTCGCGAGATCGCCGTAACCGACGACCGCCCCGAACGGGACACCGGAGGCGAGCTCGCGCAGCACCTGCCGGTTGAAGCCGGAGATCAGCGACCAGTCCAGCGGCAGGTCGAAGTCGCGCCGCGTGCCGCGGAAGTACTCCTCCACCTGCCGTATCGCCTCGGCGAGCAACGGGGAGCCGGGCGCCTCGACGGGCTCCGTGCCCAGCCGGGCCGACAACCGGGCGAGCGCCTGGTCGCGCACCGGCTCGGTGGCGTGGAACACGACGTTGAGCAGGCCCCCGTCCGTCGCGGCCAGCAGCAGGGGGCCGATGTCGGTGCCGACGACGGCCCATACGACCCGCTGCTCGTTGTGCCCATGGCTGTCCATGCGCCCACGGTACGGCCCGCCACCGACAACGCCCCCGGGCCGCCGGCCCGGTCCCTCCCGCACCGGCGCCCCGGGAGCGCGCCGGACGTCAGTATCCGTACAGGGCGTGCCGCACCAGGTCGGGCTCGTCGGTGATCACGCCGTCCACGCCGTACCCGGCGACGGCCCGGGCGGTCGCCGCGTCGTCGACGGTCCAGGTGAACACCTTCACCGTCGTGCCGTGCGGTCCGGTCAGGGCGTGCACGGCGGAGACGTACGACGACGACAGGGAGGTGTGCGAGGGATTGACCAGGTCGGCGAACTGTGCGAAGCGGGGCAGGTCGGCGAGGGCCGGCATGCCGAGCAGACCGGTCCTCACGGCCGGTTCCAGGTCGTGGACGGTCCGCAGGCTGTCGGCGCTGAAACTCTGCACGATCAGCCGGTTCGCGAGGTGCCGCCGGTCCAGCCAGCCCTCGTTGCCCAGCAGCTTGAGGGTCTCCCGCTCGATCCCCGGATACAGCTCGGGGTTCTTCACCTCCAGGAGCAGCTTCTGGTGGTGTCGCTCGACCCGGTCGAGGTACTCCTCCAGCGTCGGCACGCGCGCCCCGGCGTACGCGGCGCCGAACCAGCTCCCCGCGTCGAGGCGGGCGATCTCGGCCGCGGTGAAGTCCCGGACCTTCCAGGGAGCGCGCCCGGGAAAGACCTCCTCGGCGTCCGTCGTCCGCCGGAGGCTCTCGTCGTGGATCACCACCAGTACGCCGTCGCTGGTGCGCTGGACGTCGTTCTCGACCCAGGAGACGCCCAGCGCGGCCGCGGCGTCGACGGCTTCCAGGGTGTTCTCGGGGGCGCGGGCGGAGGCGCCCCGGTGGGCGACCACGGACGGCCGCAGGGCGCTGCCCGCGCGCGCGTCGGGACCGGGGAGCAGGAGGGCGACGGTGCCGAGCACCGCGGTGGTCGTGGCGACAACGGCAACTACGCGTGCGTGCATGCGTACTCCTCGCGTCAGGCCATCACATACAGCACCACAGTGACAGCAGCGGGTCGACGGCGGAGGAGCGTCCGACGGCCCGGGGACGCCCGAGGCCGTTCACCGGTGCCGCACATGTGCGGCCGGGGCGTGTTTCTTTGCCGGAAAATCGTTCGACCATTCCGGTGGGGGTCATACTCTCTCTCAGCCTTGACCGCGCGCCGCGGTCCTGGGGAGGGGCGCATCACAGGGACATCCACCAACAGGGCGAAGGGCAACCGCGCATGCACGGCACGGTCGACGGTTTCAGCTACGGACTCGTCACACCGGTGGTGGCCTATCTCATGGCCTGTCTCGGCGGTGCCCTCGGACTGCGCTGCACCACCAGAGCCCTGCTCGTCGCCCAGTCCTGGCGCCCGGGGTGGCTCGCCCTGGGCTCGGCGGCGATCGGCTCCGGCATCTGGACCATGCACTTCATCGCGATGATCGGCTTCACCGTCGACGGCGCCCCGATCCACTACGACAAGCCGATGACCTACGCGAGCCTCGGTGTGGCCATCGTCATGGTGGGCGTGGGGATCTTCATCGTCGGCTACCGCGGCGCGACCGGGACCGCGGTCTTCACCGGCGGCACCATCACCGGCCTGGGCATCGCGTCCATGCACTACCTGGGCATGGCGGGGATGCACTTCAGCGGGACCTTCGAGTACAACACCCTGACCGTCGCCGCCTCCGTCGCCATCGCCATGGCCGCCGCCACCGCCGCCCTGTGGGCCGCCGGGCAGGTCAGGGGCTTCCTGTGGAGCGTGGGCGCCAGCCTGGTCATGGGGCTGGCCGTGACCGGCATGCACTACACCGGCATGGCGGCCCTGAGCGTCCACCTCCACGCGGGCGAGCCGACCGCGGGCGATTCCCCCGCCGCCCTCCTCGCCCCCATGCTTGTCGGCCCCCTCGCCTTCCTCTGCCTCGCGGGCGCCGTCGTCGTGTTCGACCCGCTCATGGTCGCGGGCGGGCCGGACCGGACCCCCGCCGAGCACAAGCCCGGCGTCCCCGCGCACACCCCCGCGCGGCGCCCGTCGCGCAGGCCCGGCCTCCGCGACCGCCGGCAGGTGACGCACGGCGGGTCGCGGGCCCCGCAGAACCGCTGATCCCGGCACCGGTGCTCCCCGCGCCGGCCGTCGGCATCCGCCGACCGGACCCCGTTGTCAGTGGGGGGTCGTACGGTGGATGGCATGCGGCCCGTTTCCCACATCGAACGCACGGTGGCGCCCTTCGAGGTCGTCAGTCCCTACCAGCCCAGCGGCGACCAGCCGGCGGCCATCGCCGAGCTGGCCAAGCGCGTCGAGGCAGGTGAGAAGGACGTCGTCCTGCTCGGCGCGACCGGCACCGGAAAGTCCGCCACGACCGCGTGGATGATCGAGAAACTCCAGCGCCCCACCCTGGTCATGGCGCCGAACAAGACCCTGGCCGCCCAGCTGGCGAACGAGTTCCGCGAACTGCTGCCGAACAACGCGGTCGAATACTTCGTCTCGTACTACGACTACTACCAGCCCGAGGCGTACGTCCCGCAGTCGGACACCTACATCGAGAAGGACTCCTCGATCAACGAGGAGGTCGAGCGCCTGCGGCACTCCGCGACCAACTCCCTGCTCACCCGCCGCGACGTCGTCGTGGTCGCCTCGGTCTCCTGCATCTACGGCCTGGGCACCCCGCAGGAGTACGTGGACCGGATGGTCCCGCTCCGCGTCGGCGACGAGCTCGACCGCGACGAGCTGCTGCGCCGCTTCGTCGACATCCAGTACACCCGCAACGACCTGGCGTTCACCCGCGGCACCTTCCGGGTGCGCGGCGACACCATCGAGATCTTCCCGGTCTACGAGGAGCTCGCCGTCCGCATCGAGATGTTCGGCGACGAGATCGAGGCCCTGTCCACGCTGCACCCGCTCACCGGCGAGATCATCAGCGACGACGAGCAGCTGTACATCTTCCCGGCGACCCACTACGTGGCCGGACCGGAGCGCCTGGAGCGCGCCGCCAACGACATCGAGAAGGAACTCGGCGAGCGGCTGGCCGAACTGGAGAAGCAGGGCAAGCTCCTGGAGGCCCAGCGCCTGCGCATGCGGACCACGTACGACCTGGAGATGCTCCGCCAGATCGGCTCCTGCTCCGGCGTCGAGAACTACTCGATGCACTTCGACGGGCGCCTGCCCGGCTCCCCGCCGAACACCCTGCTCGACTACTTCCCCGACGACTTCCTGCTGGTGATCGACGAGTCCCACGTCACCGTCCCGCAGATCGGTGCCATGTACGAGGGCGACGCCTCCCGCAAGCGCACCCTCGTCGACCACGGTTTCCGGCTGCCCTCGGCGCTCGACAACCGGCCGCTGAAGTGGGAGGAGTTCCAGGAGCGCATCGGCCAGACCGTCTACCTGTCGGCGACCCCCGGCAAGTACGAGCTCTCGCGCGGCGACGGCGTCGTCGAGCAGATCATCCGTCCCACCGGCCTGATCGACCCGGAGGTCGTCGTCAAGCCCACCGAGGGCCAGATCGACGACCTGGTGCACGAGATCCGCACGCGCGTGGAGAAGGACGAGCGCGTCCTGGTCACCACCCTCACCAAGAAGATGGCCGAGGACCTCACGGACTACTTCCTGGAGCTCGGCATCCAGGTGCGCTACCTGCACAGCGACGTGGACACGCTGCGCCGTATCGAGCTGCTGCGCGAGCTGCGCGCCGGCGAGTTCGACGTCCTGGTCGGCATCAACCTCCTGCGCGAGGGCCTCGACCTGCCCGAGGTCTCCCTCGTGGCGATCCTCGACGCCGACAAGGAGGGCTTCCTGCGCTCCGGCACCTCGCTGATCCAGACCATCGGCCGCGCGGCGCGCAACGTCTCCGGCCAGGTCCACATGTACGCCGACAAGATCACCCCGGGCATGGAGCGGGCGATCGACGAGACCAACCGCCGCCGGGAGAAGCAGGTCGCCTACAACACGGCCCACGGCATCGACCCGCAGCCGCTCCGCAAGAAGATCAACGACATCGTCGCGCAGATCGCCCGCGAGGAGGTCGACACCGAGCAGCTGCTCGGCACCGGCTACCGCGCGAAGAAGGACGGACGGGGGACCAAGGCCCCCGTGCCCTCCCTGGGCGACAAGGCGGCCAAGGGCGCCAAGACCAAGGCGGCCAGGGGCAAGACCGGGGAGACGGTGCCCACGGACCGTCCCGCGGCCGAACTCGCCGAGCAGATCGAGGAGATGACGGAGCGCATGCGGGCCGCCGCCGCGGACCTGCAGTTCGAGGTCGCCGCCCGGATCCGCGACGAGGTCTCGGAGATGAAGAAGGAACTGCGGCAGATGAGGGAGGCGGGTCTGGCCTGACGGACCCGTGCGGCCGATGTGCCCGGCCCCGCACGTGCTGTGTTGCAAGACCGACACAAAGTGCGGGCCTGGGTACGGCACTGTCAGTGCCTTTGCGTAGGGTTTCCGTCAACCGCGGGCTCGCGGCAACAGGGGACAGTCGAAGAGGGGAATCAGCGCGTGACCGTCAATATGACCAAGGGTCAGGCCATCAGTCTGCAGAAGAACGACGGGGGCAGCCTGACCGCGGTGCGCATGGGTCTCGGCTGGCAGGCGGCCCCGCGGCGCGGCCTGTTCGGCTCCCGGACCCGCGAGATCGACCTCGACGCCTCCGCCGTCCTGTTCGCCGACAAGCAGCCGGTGGACGTCGTCTTCTTCCGTCACCTGGTGAGCGACGACGGCTCCGTCCGGCACACCGGTGACAACCTCGTCGGTGGTGTCGGCCAGGGCGGCGACGACGAGGCGATCCTCGTCGACCTCGCGCGCGTGCCGGTCCACATCGACCAGATCGTCTTCACCGTGAACTCCTTCACCGGCCAGACCTTCCAGGAGGTGCAGAACGCGTTCTGCCGCCTGGTCGACGAGACCAACGGCCAGGAGCTCGCGCGCTACACCCTGGCGGGCGGCGGCGCCTACACGGCCCAGATCATGGCGAAGGTGCACCGCGTCGGCGGGGGCTGGAACATGACGGCCCTCGGCACGCCGGCCAACGGCCGTACCTTCCAGGACCTGATGCCCGCGATCCTGCCCGCGCTGTAGGGCGCAGAGCGGCACACCACAACACCGGACGCGACGCAGGGGGACGACAGGCGATGACGGCCGAGCTGGTGCGGGGACAGAACCACCCGCTCTCCCAGGTCCGCCTCGAGATCCGGGTCTCGGCCGGCAGGCCGGTCACGGCGGCCGCCACGCTCGGCGACGAGAGCGGCCGGGTCCCCGGTGTGGAGTGGGTCGCCCATCCGGGCGTGCCCACCCTGCCGGGCCTGGAGGTCTCCCGGCAGGCGGCCGCCGACCACCGTCTGGCGGTGGACCTGGACGCCGTGTCGGCGTCCGTGCACCGGGTCAGCGTCCTGCTCGCCCTGCCCACGGGCGTCGGCGGGCCGGCCTCGTTCGGCTCGGTCGCGGCCCCCTTCGTCGCGGTCACCGGCCTCGACGGCACCGAGGTCGCCACGTACACGATCACCGGTCTGGACGCGGAGTCGGCCGTCGTCGCGCTGGAGCTGTACCGTCGCCAGGGCGCCTGGAAGGTGCGCGCCGTCGGCCAGGGCTATGCGGGCGGCCTCGCCGAACTCCTCGCCGACCAGGGCCTGTCGCAGGCGCACCAGCTCGCGGCGGGCATCAACGACGCCGTGGTGCAGGGGCTGGCCCGTTCGGTGCCGGCCCCGCCGCCGCGCACCGCCGACGGCGACCGCTCCCGGCAGGCGGCCGCGTCCACCCTCGGCCCCGACCAGGGCGCCTCGCCGTACAGCACGCAGAACCCTCAGGGCGCGGGCCCCTACGGCCCGGCCCAGAACCCGCAGGGCACCCAGGGCGCGGGCTACCCGGCCGGCGCCGCCCCGGCGGACCCCGCCCCCCAGCCCACTTCCCCCGGCACCCCGTCGGCGCCGACGCCGCCGGGTGCGGGCGGCCCGATCGACTACAGCCACCCGCGCCGCGGCACCGGCGCACCGCCGCCCCCTCCGCCCACCGCGCCCCCGGCCCGGCCCGGGCAGCCCGCCACGCCCGTCGCGGGTGACGCGACCGGCTGGTCCATGGAGGAACGCCTCTACAACCAGGTCTGGGGCATGTTCGAGGACCTGGCCCGCACCACGGCCGCGTACCGCAGCGCCGTCGACTTCGCCGAGACGCGCATGGAGAAGGAGCTGGACCAGGTCCTGTCCGACCCGCGCAGCAGGATGGGCGGTCAGGGGGACGCCGCCCGCGAGGCGGCCCAGGCCAGACACCTCCAGCTCGTCGACCAGGCCAGGGAGGCGCTGGACCGGGACCTCGTCCAGCTCGGCGCCGAGGCCGACGTGGTGGAACCGGCGCTGCCCGCGGCGTACGCGCGCTGGGACAATCCCGTCTGGCACGCCTATCGCGTCCCGATGGAGATGCCCATGGCGGTGCGGCTGGGCGACCTGCGTCTTCCCGAGAGCGACCCGCTCAGCATCCCGATGCTGGTCAGGCTTCCGCTGGAACGCGGCCTGTGGATCGACAGCGGGCGGGTGGGCTCGTCCGAGGGGGCGTTCGCCGACTCCCACGACCTGCGGCGGCTCGCGATGGAGTCGGCCGTGGCGCACATGGCCCGGCTGCTCGCGGTGCACCCGGCCGACGAGTTCACCGTGCACGTCATCGACCCGGCCGGATCCGGTGCCCGCCAGCTCGAACCGCTGGTGCGCAGCGGGGTGCTCGCGGCGCCGCCCGCGGCCGGCGCGGCAGGGGTCGCGCAGGTCCTGGGGCGGCTCACCGAGCGCGTCGACCTGGTGCAGATGGCGGTGCGCGGCGGGATGACCGACTCGCTGCCGCCGGGCTTCGACACGGCGCACCAGCTGCTGGTGGTCAACGACTTCCCGCACGGTTTCGACGACCGTGCCGTGAACCAGCTGCGCTACCTCGCGGACGAGGGCCCCGGTGTGGGCGTGCACCTGATGATGGTCGCCGACCGGGAGGACGCCGGCGGTTACGGTCCGTTGCTGGATCCGCTGTGGCGCGGGCTGCTGCGGCTGACGCCGGTGCCCGACGACCACCTCGCCGATCCGTGGGTGGGCCACGCCTGGACGTACGAGCCGAGCCTCGTGCCGCCCGGCAGCCAGGTGCTCCAGCAGGTGCTGACCCAGGTGGCGCAGGCTCGCGCCAAGTACTAGTAAAGGCCTCTGACCAGCGTACTTGTACTTTCTTTTACCAATCGCTTTACCTTTTCTTGGTGGTTGGGGTACTGTTTTCCTCACGGAGGGGAGTACTCCCGCTGCGGCGTTCCCGTCAATACGGACCGAACGAGGTCCCGGGGCGCCGGCCCGGTTCCGGGTGGAAGAGACCTCCGGCAGCGCAACGACGCTGATCACCTGCCGTTACGTACTGCCGGAGGCGCAGTGGATGTTTCCCTGGCCCTATGGGTCCTGACCATCGTGGGCCTTGCCGCCCTCATCGCGGTCGACTTCTTCATCGGCCGCAAACCGCACGACGTGTCGATCAAGGAAGCGGGGATCTGGACCGTCGTCTGGATCGCCCTCGCCGGTCTCTTCGGTGTCGGGCTGCTCGTCTTCGGCGGCGGTGAACCGGCCGGCGAGTTCTTCGCGGGCTTCATCACCGAGAAGTCGCTCAGCGTCGACAACCTCTTCGTCTTCGTACTGATCATGGCGAAGTTCGCGGTCCCGTCGCAGTACCAGCAGCGGGTCCTGCTCGTAGGAGTCCTCATAGCCCTGGTCCTGCGGGCGATCTTCATCGCCGCGGGCGCCGCGATCCTCGCCAGCTTCGCCTGGGTGTTCTACCTCTTCGGCGCCTTCCTCATCTGGACCGCCTGGAAGCTCATCCAGGAGGCCCGTGCCGACGAGGAGGACGAGGAGTTCGAGGAGAACAAGCTGCTCAAGGCCGTCGAGAAGCGCTTCGGCGTCGCCGACCGCTACCACGGCACGAAGCTGTGGATCGAGCAGAACGGCAAGCGGATCATGACCCCGATGCTGGTCGTGATGCTCGCGATCGGCACCACCGACGTGCTCTTCGCCCTCGACTCGATCCCGGCGATCTTCGGCCTGACCCAGGACCCGTACATCGTCTTCACGGCCAACGCCTTCGCCCTGATGGGTCTGCGGCAGCTGTACTTCCTCATCGGCGGACTGCTGAGGAAGCTGGTCCACCTCAGCTACGGCCTGTCGATCATCCTCGGCTTCATCGGGGTGAAGCTGGTGCTGCACGCGCTGCACGAGTCCGGGGTCCACGTGCCCGAGATCAGCATCCCGGTCTCGCTCGGGGTCATCTGCTCCGTCCTGATCGTCACCACGATCACCAGCCTGCGCGCCTCCCGGAAGCAGGCGGCGGCCGAGGCGGCGCGGACCGGGAGCGAAAGCGCTCCGAAGGACAGCATCGGGGCCTGACCACGCAGTACGTGGCAACAACCACCCCGGGCGGCGGTGCGCGGCGCATTGCCGGGCACCGCCCCCGGTGCTTCGTCGGGTACCGGGGGTCCCCGTGCGGGGACACCGGGATCCGGGTGGAGGCACCATGGGCACATCGCAGAGGTTCGTCCAGATCATCGACTTCGAGACCGACCGCATCGACGAGTTGAGGGCGCTGGCCGAGGAGGGGGAGCGGAGCATCACCGGCCGGACCGACGGCCCCAGGCGTCGCCTGGTCCTCCAGGACCGGAGCCGGCCGAATCGCTACCTGGTGATCGTCGAGTTCGACTCCCACGAGGAGGCCATGCGCAACAGCGCCGACCCCGAGACGGGAAAGTTCGCGGAACGGATGGCCGCGCTCTGCACCAGCCCCCCGGCCTTCACCGACTGCGACGTCCAGGACACGACCGAGTTCAGCTGACGACGCCCGCGCGCGGACGGCGCGGATGGCGCTGACGGCGTTGACGGCGTTGACCGCACCGGCTGTGCGTCGACCGTACGATCCGCCGGAGCCGTGAGAGCACCTCACACGGTTCCGGCGCTCCCGCTCCGGCCGCCGCTGCCACCGCGGCCGGAATGCGAAGCCCCTACGGCTCTGCGACGATCGCAGCATGATCGCTCGGCTCGGTTCGGTCACGGCCCGCTGGACCACTCTCGTACCGGCGCTCGCGGTCGTCCTGCTGGTCCTGACGTGGGGACGCGATCTGCCCGGCGCGGTCGTGGCGGTGGTGACCCTGGTCCTCGCCGGAGCGGTCCTGGCCGCCGTGCACCACGCGGAGGTCGTCGCCCACCGGGTCGGTGAACCCTTCGGTTCCCTCGTCCTCGCGGTCGCCGTGACGATCATCGAAGTCGCCCTGATCGTCACCCTGATGGCGGACGGCGGTGACAAGAGCGCGACGCTGGCCAGGGACACGGTCTTCGCGGCCGTGATGATCACCTGCAACGGCATCGTCGGCCTGTGCCTCCTGGTCGCCTCGCTGCGTCACGGCACGGCGATCTTCAACCCCGAGGGCACCGGCGCGGCCCTGGCGACCGTCGCGACCCTGGCCACGCTCAGCCTGGTCCTGCCGACCTTCACCACCAGCAAACCGGGCCCGGAGTTCTCCACCGTCCAGCTCACCTTCGCCGCCCTGTCCTCGCTGGTCCTGTACGGCCTGTTCGTGACGACCCAGACGGTCCGGCACCGCGACTACTTCCTGCCGGTCACCCGGCAGGGAGACGTCATCACCGCCGACGACCACGCGGGCGCCCCCACCGCCCGGACCGCCCTGATCAGCCTGGGGCTGCTCGGCACGGCCCTGATCGGGGTGGTGGGCCTCGCCAAGGGCGTCTCGCCCACGATCGAGTCCGCGGTGGAGGCCGCCGGACTCCACCAGGCGGTGGTGGGGGTGATCATCGCCCTGCTCGTCCTGCTCCCCGAGACCATCGCCGCCCTGCGCTCCGCCCGCCGCGACCGGGTGCAGACCAGCCTCAACCTCGCGCTCGGCTCCGCCATGGCCAGCATCGGGCTGACCATCCCCGCGGTCGCCCTGGCCTCCCTCTGGCTCTCCGGCCCGCTCGTCCTCGGACTCGGATCCACCTACATGGTGCTGCTCGCGCTGACCGTCGTGGTCAGCTCGCTCACCGTGGTCCCGGGACGGGCCACGCCGTTGCAGGGCGGCGTCCACCTGGTGCTGTTCGCGGCCTATCTGGAACTGGCGATCAATCCGTAGCCGGCTGCACGGCGGCCACCGGCACCGGGCGGGTCTCCGGCAGCAGCGCGAAGCAGCCGAGGCTGAGCAGCGCGATCCCCGTCAGATACGCGCCCACCCCCCACGGGACCCGCCCCGGCTGCTCCGCGAGGGCGGTCGCCACGACCGGCGTCAGCGCACCCCCGAGGACACCGCCGAGGTTGTAGCCGACCGCCGCACCGGTGCAGCGCACGCGTGGCGCGTACAGCTCGGGCAGATAGGCCGCGATCACCGCGAACATCGTCACGAAGGCGAGCAGCGCCCCCAGGAGACCGAGGAACATCGGCAGCGGCTCACCGGTCGACAGCAGCGCGACCAGCGGGAACATCCACAGCGCGGCCGCCGCGCACCCCACGAGGCACAGCGGCCGCCGACCGTAGCGGTCGCCCAGCACCGCCATCACCGGTGTCAGCGCGCCCTTCACCGTCACGGCGCCCATGATGCAGGCCAGCACCACCGTCCGGCTCACGCCCAGCCGTTCGGTCGCATAGGCCAGCGACCAGGTCGTCACGGCGTAGAAGACCGCGTACCCGACGGCGAGCGCGCCGGCGGTCAGCAGGACGAGCCGCCAGTGGTCGCGCACGACCTCCACGAGCGGTACGCGCGCGTGCTCGCCGATCTCCAGGAACCGGGGGCTCTCGGGCAGCGACGACCGCAGCCACAGTCCCAGGACGGCCAGTGCCCCGGCCGCCCAGAACGGCACCCGCCACCCCCACTGCGTGAACTGCGCCTCGGTGAGCGACACCGACAGGACCAGCACCACCCCGTTGGCCAGCAGGAACCCCACCGCGGGCCCGACCTGCGGGAAGCTCGACCACAGGGCGCGCCGGCCCTCGGGCGCGTGTTCCGCCGTCAGCAGCACCGCGCCGCCCCACTCGCCGCCGAGCCCCAGCCCCTGGAGGAAGCGCAGGACGAGCAGCAGCAGGGGAGCGGCCACCCCGATCCTGTCGTAGGCCGGTACGCAGCCGACCGCGACCGTGGAGGCGCCGGTCAGCAGCAGGGAGACCACGAGGACCGGCCGCCGCCCGCGCCGGTCGCCGACGTGCCCGAACAGCACCGCCCCCAGGGGCCGCGCGACGAATCCCACGCCGAAGGTGGCGAACGCGGCGAGGGTCCCCGCCAGTGGTGAGAACGTCGGGAAGAACAGCGGCCCGAGGACCAGCGCGGCCGCGGTGCCGTAGACGAAGAAGTCGTAGAACTCGATGGCGGTCCCGGCGAGCGAGGCGGCCGCGAGCCGTGGCATGGAGGGCGCCCTCACGGTGCGTACGTCGTGCATGCCGCGTCAACCACCCGTCGTGATCACGGGTTACGGGGCGTGCGGGGGCGCGGCGCGCGGTCCGGGGGCGCGACGGCCCCCGGTGCCCGCTGCCCCGCGGTCGCACCGTGATAGACCGGGGTGAGCGGCGGCCCCCGACGGACCGCCCCCTACGGACCGGAGGAACCGTGCCCCGCAGCCTGGCCAACGCCCCGATCATGATCCTCAACGGGCCCAACCTGAACCTCCTGGGGCAGCGCCAGCCGGAGATCTACGGTGCCGACACGCTCGCCGACGTCGAGGCGCTGTGCGTGAAGGCGGCGGCCGCGCACGGCGGCACCGTGGACTTCCGCCAGTCCAACCACGAGGGCCAGTTGGTCGACTGGATCCACGAGGCACGGCTGGACCACTGCGGCATCGTGATCAACCCCGGCGCCTACTCGCACACGTCGGTGGCGATCCTCGACGCGCTCAACGCCTGCGACGGCCTGCCGGTGCTGGAGGTCCACATCTCCAACATCCACCGGCGCGAGTCCTTCCGGCACCACTCGTACGTGTCGCTGCGCGCCGACGGCGTCATCGCGGGCTGCGGGGTGCAGGGCTATGTGTTCGGCGTCGAGCGGGTCGCCGCGCTGGCCGGGGCCGGAAAGGCCGACGCGTGAGCACCGGCCCGCGGCGCCGGACCGCGCACCGCGCTTCCTAGAGGCGGCCCGCCTCCACGATCCGCCGCAGGAACTGCCGGGTCCGCTCCTGCTGCGGATCGCCGAACAGCCGCTCGGCGGGGCCGCGCTCCAGCACGACGCCCCCGTCCAGGAAACAGACCTGGTCGGCGACCTCGCGCGCGAAGCCCATCTCATGGGTGGCGAGCACCATGGTCATGCCGTCGGCCTTCAGGTCCCGCACGACGTTCAGGACCTCGCCGACCAGTTCCGGGTCGAGGGCGGCCGTGACCTCGTCGAGGAGCAGCAGCCGGGGACGTACGGCGAGGGCCCGCACGATGGCCACCCGCTGCTGCTGGCCGCCGCTGAGCCGGTCGGGGTACTCGTCGGCCTTGCCGGCCAGCCCGAGCCGCTCCAGGAGCTCCCTGGCGTGTTCCTCGGCCCGCGCCCGGGGCACCCCGTGCACGCGGCGCGGGGCCAGCGTGATGTTCTCCAGCACGGTCATGTGCGGGAAGAGGTTGTACGCCTGGAAGACCACGCCGATCCGGCGCCGCACCGCGTCCTGGTCGGCCCGCGGGTCGGTGATCTCCTCGCCGTCCAGCCAGATCGCGCCGTCGTCGATGTCCTCCAGCAGGTTGGCGCAGCGCAGCAGCGTGGACTTGCCGGAGCCGGAGGCGCCGATCAGCGCCGTCACCGTGTGCGGGGCGACCTCCAGGTCGACGTCCCGCAGGACGACGGAGCCGCCGAAGGTCTTGCGGACGGCCTCCATCCGCAGCACCGGCTCCGGCTTTGTCGGGGCGTCGTCGCTCATGTCGTTCCTCCCTGGGCCCGCTGACGGTCCATCCGGGCCGTCACCCAGTCGGTGAAGCGGGTCATCGGGATGGTCAGGGCCACGAAGACCAGTCCCGCGACGATGTACGGCGTGTAGTTCAGGCTGCGCCCGACGATGATGTCGGCCGCGCGTACGGCGTCGATCGCGCCGCCGATCGAGACGAGACCTGTGTCCTTCTGGAGCGACACCAGATCGTTGAGCAGCGGGGGCACCTGGCGGCGCACGGCCTGGGGGAGCACCACGAAGCGCAGTGCCTGGCGGTTGCTCAGCCCCAGGGAGCGGGCCGCGGCGCGCTGCGAGGGGTGCACGGACTCGATGCCGGCGCGGAACACCTCGGCGACGTACGCCGAGTACGTCAGCGTCAGCGCGGTGCCGCCCAGCAGCACCGGGTCGACGGTCACGCCCTGGAGCCGCAGCGCCGGGACGCCGAGCACGACGATCATCAGATTGATGATCAGCGGCAGACCGCGGAAGAAGTCCGTGTACGCCGCGGCCAGCACCCGCAGCGGGAAGAACACGGGCCCGCGCAGGGTGCGGGCCACGGCGATGAGCATGCCGAGGACCAGCACCGCGGCGCCGCAGACCAGCAGCAGCCTGACGTTCAGCCAGAGCCCTTCGAGGACCTTCGGGAGCGCCTCGCGCGCGTACTGCCCGTCGAAGAAGGTCTCCTTGGTGCGCGGCCAGCCCGGCGCGCCGACGACGACCAGGTAGAGGACGGCGCCGGTGACCAGGGTGGACAGCGCGGCGACGGCCGTGGCGCGACGGGCACGCGCGCGCTTGTAGCGCTCGCGCTCCCGCCGGCGCCGCGAGGGGACGTAGCCGTCCGCGGGGGCGTCCTCGCCGCCCCCGCGCGGGTCGCCCTCGCCGTCCGTGCCCTCCCGGCCGGACTCCCCCTTCGTGACGGTCACTTGAGGACCGGGGCGTCTACGGCGTCGGAGAGCCACTGCTGCTCGATCTTCGCCAGGGTGCCGTCGGCGCGGAGCGCGTCCACGGCGGCGCTCACGCAGGAGGTGAGCGTGCTGCCCTTGTCGAGCACCAGGCCGAACTGCTCGGGCGTACCGCCCTGGTTCTCGAACTGGCCGACGATCTCGGCGTCGGTGACCTCGGCCGCCGTGATGTAGAAGGCGGTCGGCAGGTCGGTGACGATGGCGTCGACCTGGCCGTTCTTCAGCGCCGACTTGGCCTGGTCGTTCTTGGCGTAGACGGCCGGCTGCCCGGTCGGCTTCACCACGTCGTCGATGTAGTCCAGGCTGGTGGTGCCGACCTGCGCGCCGAGCTTGAGCCCCTTGAGGTCCGCGACGCTCTTCGCCTTCGCCGCCTTGGTGCCCTTGAGGGCGATGACGGCCTGACGCACGTCGTAGTAGCCGGACGAGAAGTCCACGGCCTTCTTGCGCTCGTCGCTGATCGACACCTGGTTGATGTCGAAGTCGAAGGTCTTCGCACCGGGCGCGAAGGCCTTGTTGAACGGCACGCTCTGCCACACCACGGCGCTGCGGTCGTAACCGAGTTGCTCCGCCACGGCGTACGCCACCGCCGACTCGAAGCCCTTGCCGTTGGACGGCTTGCCGTCCTTGAACCACGGCTCGTACGCGGGCTCGTCGGTGGCGACGGTCAGCTTGCCGGTGGTCGCGGTGGCGAGCTTGCCCTTGGCGCAGACGTTCGCGCCGGAAGCGGCGTCCGCCCCCGTGCCGGAAGGCGCGGAGGCCGCCTTCTCCTCGGGCTGCGGGGCGCAGCCGACGGCGGTCGCGAGGAGGGCTACGGTGGCGCCGGCCAGGGCGCGGCGCAGAACACGCGGGGCGATGTGCATGGCCGGAGACTGGCAGCGAAACCCCTGTCTGTCCAGGTCACACCGGCGATTGTCCGCATGATGGGAACGGGTGTTGCGTTCTCGTGAACAGCGGGGCGGGCGCCCCCTGGGCCGCCGGTCGAGGGCGGGGAACGTGGACCGGCGGCCCGATCCGCGCCGGAGCCGTCATCCCGCGCGGAACCATGACCAGTTGACCGCGCAACCAGGCGTGCGGGGAGCGCGCGCGGGGCGTCGGCGCGTGCACGCGGTTCACACGGGGCACGCGTGCGTGGACGCGCGCCCTCACCGGGCGCGCGTACGCGAGGCGCACCTCTGCAAGGGCGGGTTCACGGGTGGCTCACCACCCGCGCGCGTGCCACTCCGGCAGGTGCGGCCGCTCCGCGCCGAGCGTGGTGTCGTTGCCGTGACCGGGGTAGACCCAGGTCTCGTCCGGCAGCACGGCGAAGATCTTCGTCTCGACGTCGTGCAGGAGACGGGCGAACGCCTCGGGATCCTTGCGGGTGTTGCCCACCCCACCCGGGAAGAGGCAGTCGCCGGTGAAGACGTGGGGGTGGCCGTGCGGGTCGTCGTAGACCAGGGCGATCGAGCCGGGGGTGTGCCCGACCAGGTGGCGGGCGGTGAGTTCCACGTTCCCCACCCGGATCACGTCGCCGTCGTCGACCGGGACGTCGGTCGGCACGGGGATCCCCTCGGCGTCCTCGCGGCCCGCGTAGGTGCGGGCGCCCGTGGCCGCCACCACCTCGGCGAGCGCCTGCCAGTGGTCGCCGTGCTGATGGGTGGTGACGACGGACGCGATGCCGTCGTCACCGATCGTGCCCAGCAGGGCGTGCGCTTCGGCGGCCGCGTCGATCAGCAGCTGCTCGTCCGTGGCCCGGCAGCGCAGCAGATAGGCGTTGTTGTTCATCGGGCCGACCGCGATCTTGGTGATCATCAGGTCCTTGAGCTCGTGCACGTCCGCCGGGCCGCCGACCGTCACCTCTCCGCTGTACGTCATGACGGCAGCCTATAGCGGCGGAAGGGCCGGCAGCGGCCCGCCGTCGACCGTCAGGCCCGAGCCGTCGCGGCGCCCGGCGAGCCAGCCCAGGAGGTCCGCGGGCGTGCCGGTGACGGTCACGGCGGACCCGTCGGCGGCACGGCCCGTGCGCCACACGCGTGTGCCGTCCGTCAGCCGGGTCGGCGGCACGTCGGGATGCCCGGTGAACCGGTCGGCGAGGAACTCGGTCTCCCGCTCGGTGAACTCCTGGGGGAGGTCCTCCAGCTCGTAGCCGATGCCGAGGTCGACGGCGTGCAGCTCGACCTCCGCCCACCGCCGGAACGGCACACGGGCCGCCGTGTCGACGACCCCGTTGCGCAGCTCCACCGTGCGCGACCAGTCCGCGGGCGCGGCTCCCGTGGCCCGGAAGCGGGCCGCGCTCTCGCGGACGTCGGCGAGCTGGGCGGCGAGGGCGCGGGGCGCGTCCCGCTCGATGTCGGCGTCGCGGACCTGCGCGTCGGCGTACATGGGCCGGCCCTCGAGCACGTTCACCAGGGCGTCGGCGTTGCGGGCGAGGTGGGCCAGGACATGGCCGCGGCTCCAGCCGGGCAGACGTGACGGTTCTCCCACCGCCGCGTCGTCCAGCTCGGCGACTGCGGTGAGGAGCCGCTCGGTCGCGTCACGTACAGACTCCAGGTCATGAGCGTGATCAGTCATGGTGCTGACCCTAGCCCCGCCACTCCTTCGGGTGAAGGTGGCACGGCAGGCCCGCAAATCGAATGCGCGTGCTATATGGTCGATGGCGGCGTCGGGCATGCTGGAAGGCCGGGGATTGTTGTGAACCGGTGAATCCGGGCTGAATCCAGACCGGCGTTGTCAGTGGCTCCCCCTAGTCTGGAAGAGACGGGGCCTCGCCCCTGTCACTTCTCTCAAGAAAGGTGCGGACCGGCGTGGCCGACCGTCTCATCGTCCGTGGCGCGCGCGAGCACAACCTCAAGAATGTCTCGCTCGATCTGCCTCGCGACTCGCTCATCGTCTTCACGGGCCTGTCGGGGTCGGGCAAGTCCTCGCTGGCCTTCGACACCATCTTCGCCGAGGGCCAGCGGCGCTACGTCGAGTCCCTCTCCTCGTACGCGCGCCAGTTCCTCGGCCAGATGGACAAGCCGGACGTCGACTTCATCGAGGGCCTCTCCCCGGCGGTCTCGATCGACCAGAAGTCGACCTCGCGCAACCCGCGCTCCACGGTCGGCACCATCACCGAGGTCTACGACTACCTGCGCCTGCTCTTCGCGCGCATCGGCAAGCCGCACTGCCCCGAGTGCGCCCGCCCGATCAGCCGCCAGTCGCCGCAGGCCATCGTCGACAAGGTCCTGGAGCTGCCCGAGGGCAGCCGCTTCCAGGTGCTGTCGCCGCTGGTGCGCGAGCGCAAGGGCGAGTTCGTCGACCTGTTCGCCGACCTCCAGACCAAGGGCTACTCCCGCGCGCGGGTCGACGGCGAGACCGTCCAGCTGTCCAGCCCGCCCACGCTGAAGAAGCAGGAGAAGCACACCATCGAGGTGGTCATCGACCGCCTCACGGTGAAGGAGTCGGCCAAGCGCCGGCTCACCGACTCGGTGGAGACCGCCCTCGGCCTCGCCGGAGGCATGGTCGTGCTCGACTTCGTCGACCTTCCCGAGGACGACCCCGAGCGCGAGCGCATGTACTCGGAGCACCTGTACTGCCCGTACGACGACCTCTCCTTCGAGGAGCTGGAGCCCCGCTCCTTCTCCTTCAACTCGCCCTTCGGCGCCTGTCCGGACTGCTCGGGCATCGGCACGCGCATGGAGGTCGACCCCGAGCTGATCGTCCCGGACGAGGACAAGTCGCTCGACGAGGGCGCCATCCACCCCTGGTCGCACGGCCACACCAAGGACTACTTCGGCCGCCTCATCGGTGCGCTCGCCGACGCGCTCGGCTTCCGCACGGACATCCCCTTCGCCGGGCTGCCGGTGCGCGCCAGGAAGGCCCTGCTGCACGGCCACAAGACCCAGATCGAGGTCCGCTACCGCAACAGGTACGGCCGCGAGCGCGTCTACACGACGCCCTTCGAGGGCGCCCTGCCGTTCGTGAAGCGCCGCCACAGCGAGGCCGAGAGCGACGCCAGCCGGGAGCGCTTCGAGGGGTACATGCGCGAGGTGCCCTGCCCCACCTGCCAGGGCACCCGCCTCAAGCCGCTCGTCCTCGCGGTCACGGTGATGGGCAAGTCCATCGCCGAGGTCTCCGGCATGTCCATCAGCGACTGCGCGGACTTCCTGGGCGAACTGCGGCTCAACGCCCGCGACAAGAAGATCGCCGAGCGGGTCCTGAAGGAGGTCAACGAGCGACTGCGGTTCCTCGTCGACGTCGGTCTGGACTACCTCTCGCTCAACCGCGCGGCCGGCACGCTCTCCGGCGGCGAGGCCCAGCGCATCCGCCTGGCCACCCAGATCGGCTCCGGCCTCGTCGGCGTCCTCTACGTCCTCGACGAGCCGTCCATCGGCCTGCACCAGCGCGACAACCACCGGCTGATCGAGACCCTGGTCCGGCTGCGGGACATGGGCAACACGCTCATCGTCGTCGAGCACGACGAGGACACCATCAAGGTCGCCGACTGGATCGTCGACATCGGCCCCGGCGCCGGAGAGCACGGCGGCAAGGTCGTGCACAGCGGTGGTCTGAAGGAACTCCTCGCCAACGACGAGTCGCAGACCGGGCAGTACCTGTCCGGCAAGAAGGCGATCCCGGTGCCCGACATCCGGCGCCCGCTCGACCCGTCGCGCCGCCTCACCGTGCACGGCGCCCGCGAGAACAACCTCCAGGACATCGACGTGTCCTTCCCGCTGGGCGTGTTCACCGCGGTCACCGGTGTCTCCGGCTCGGGCAAGTCGACGCTGGTCAACGACATCCTGTACACGCACCTCGCGCGTGAGCTGAACGGCGCGCGCAGCGTACCCGGCCGTCACACGCGCGTGGACGGCGACGACCTCGTCGACAAGGTCGTGCACGTCGACCAGTCGCCCATCGGCCGCACCCCGCGCTCCAACCCGGCCACCTACACGGGCGTCTTCGACCACGTGCGCAAGCTGTTCGCGGAGACCACCGAGGCGAAGGTCCGCGGCTATCTGCCCGGCCGCTTCTCCTTCAACGTCAAGGGCGGCCGCTGCGAGAACTGCGCGGGCGACGGCACGATCAAGATCGAGATGAACTTCCTGCCGGACGTCTACGTCCCCTGCGAGGTCTGCCACGGCGCCCGCTACAACCGGGAGACCCTGGAGGTCCACTACAAGGGCAGGTCGATCGCCGACGTCCTGAACATGCCGATCGAGGAGGCCACGGAGTTCTTCGAGGCCGTCCCCGCGATCGCCCGCCACCTCAACACCCTCAAGGACGTCGGTCTGGGCTACGTCCGGCTCGGCCAGTCCGCGACCACCCTGTCCGGCGGCGAGGCCCAGCGGGTCAAGCTCGCCAGCGAGCTCCAGCGCCGCTCCACCGGCCGCACGGTCTACGTGCTGGACGAGCCGACGACCGGTCTGCACTTCGAGGACATCAGCAAGCTGCTGAAGGTGCTCGGCGGCCTCGTCGACAAGGGCAACACGGTCATCGTCATCGAGCACAACCTCGACGTGATCAAGACCGCCGACTGGGTCGTCGACATGGGCCCCGAGGGCGGCGCCGGCGGCGGTCTGGTCATCGCCGAGGGCACGCCGGAGGAGGTCGCCGGGGTGTCCACCAGCCACACCGGCAAGTTCCTGCGGGAGGTGCTCGGCGCGGACCGGATCAGCGACGCCGCTCCGGTGAAGGCCCTGCGGAAGACCGCGGCGAAGAAGACGGTCGCCGCGAAGACCACGACCCGCCGGACCGCGACCGCCAAGACGGCGGCGAAGTCGACGGCGGCGAAGTCGACGACGGCGAAGTCGACGCCGGCCAGGACCACGGCGACCAAGACCGCCGGAGAGGCCGGCACGAAGGCGGCCGCCGCGAAGAAGTCCACGCGGGCCCGCAAGGCCTGACGGGACGAGGCACACGGGCCGTGCGGCCCGGACGGCACGGACAAGGGCGGCGCCCCGCGGGAACCCCGCGGGACGCCGCCCTTCGGCGTTCCGTCCTGTGCGACGTGATGCGACGCGGTGCGACACGGTGCGGCGCCCTCACCTCAGGTCGGGGAACGCCTCCAGCTCGGCGGCGTACGGCGGTTCCGCACCGGCCCGCGAGCAGGTGACGGCCGCCGCACGGGCGGCGAACCGCAGCAGCCGCTCCCAGTCCCCGGTGTCCAGCCCGGCGAGCCCCTCGCGGGACAGGGCGCCCTTCACCGCAAGACCGTGCAGCAGCGCCGCGTTCACGGTGTCCCCGGCCCCGATGGTGTCCACGACGTCGACCCGTTCGCCCGGCACCGGGACGACCGCGCCGTCCCGGGTGAAGGCGGTCAGCCCGTCCCCGCCCCGGGTGACCACGACGGCCGACGGGCCGCAGGACAGCCACTCGCGCGGCGTGCCGCCCAGCCACTCGGCATCCTCCTCGGACAGCTTGAGCAGCGTCACCGAGGGCAGCCAGCTCTTGAAACGGGCCCGGTAGGCGTCGGCGTCCGGGATCAGGCCCGCCCGGATGTTCGGGTCGAGCGCGGTGAACAGCCCCTGCGCCGCCGCGGCCCCCATCAGCTCCTCGTAGGCGCTCGCACCCGGCTCCAGCACGAGCGAGCAGGTGCCGAAGGACACCGCGCGCGTGCCCGGGGGCAGCGAGCCCGGCGCCGCGAACAGCCGGTCGGCGGTGCCGTCCACGTAGAAGGAGTAGGCGGCCGAACCGTCGTCGCCGACCGTGGCGACGGCCAGGGTGGTCGGCTCGGGGCCGCGCTGTACCGCGGACACGTCGACGCCCGACGCGCGCAGCCGGTCCAGCAGGGCCTCGCCGAAGGCGTCCCGTGAGGTGCGGGAGCAGAACGCGGTGGCCGATCCGAGGCGGCCGAGGGCGACGGCGGTGTTGAAGGGGCCGCCGCCGAGCGCCGGCCGCAGATCGGCGAGCGCGCCCGTGCCCCGGGGCACCAGGTCGATCAGGGCCTCACCGGCGACGACGATCACGGGGTGGTTCCTTCCAGGCTGTCCGCGGCCGTGCGGACCGTTGCCCGCGGGACGGCCGAACGCCGCGGGAGGGACGAGGGAGCGGGGACACCGCAGGCCGGGAAGCTACCCCATCACGCGGTCGCGCGTAAAAGCACGCCCGGGCCGCCGGCACCGCCGCTCAGTCCCAGTCCCACCCGATACCGACCATGCCGGACCGCACGCGTGGCTCGACGAGGTGCACCGAGCGGTGCCGTCCGCTGAGCGGCAGCTCCGCGCGCCCGCCGCGCGGGGCGGCCGCCGAGTGCTGGGTGAACCGGTGGCAGCGCACCGGCACGGCACGCTCGTCGAAGCGGACCTGGAGGGCGTACTGGCCGCCCGCCGTGCCGAAGTCACGGACGTACTCGCGCGAGACGTCGGCGGTGCCGTCCTCGACGCCGTAGCGGAAGAGGAACGTGTCGCCGGCCCTGAGGCGGGTGTCGAAGAGCAGCTCGGCCACGAGCACGCCGGTGTCGTGGTGGCGGCGTATCCGGCCGGCCCGGCAGTTCTCCAGGGCGTGCACCGTCATCCGCTCCGGCGCGCACCCGGGGTCGCCGTGGTGGACGGCCACGAAGCGGTCCACGCCGTCGCGGTGCGCCCGCACGATGTGCTGCGACTCGCGCCCCAGGAGCTCCCTGCGCGACCCGATGCGCACCCGCTCGTGATGGCCCAGGGTGTGCAGCCCGCCGTCGACCGGGCACTCCAGTTCGCCGAGCAGTTGTTCGAGGATGCCGGAGGCCGCGAGGAGGGAGCGGTAGGAACGGCCCGCGGACGGCCCGGCCGTCCGGTCGCCGGCCCCGCCGCCGGGTTCCGCGAGCAGCCGGATCAGGGATTCGTCCGGCAGCTGGAGGATCTCCTCCAGCGCGCGGACGGCGCGCAGCGACTCGGGGCGCTGCGGCCGCCGGGCGCCCTGCTGCCAGTAGCTCAGGCTCGTCACGCCCACCTTCACCCCATGACGCGACAGATGGTGCTGGACGCGTTGCAGGGGCAGGCCACGGGCGGCGATCGCGGCCCGCAGCGCCACGTGGAAGGGCCCGCCCCGCAGGGCCGTTTCCAGTTCCGCGGAGGCGGCGTCGGCTGCGGCGTCCGCGTGCTGTGTGGCGTGCGGCATGCAGAGGCCTTTCTGTGAATGCTCGCGACGGCTGGTCAAACCGTTCGCGCGGGTGGTCGGGCCCGGCCGGCGTCGCCGGAGTTCCTTCACCTCCGTGAGGCGGCCCTCGGGGCCCGAGTTCCCCCGCATTGAAGCGTGTTGACCAAGTCCCGACAACACCTGATGCCCGAGTGGCACATGCGGGTGGCCGAGTCGGCGCCGCGGGTGTGCCCTGCGTCACCGCCCGCCCGTCCACGGCCCCCGCGGACACCCCGGCCGTCGTCCACAGGCCGCCGGAGTGTCACCCCGCGCCAGTAGGGTGTGAGACATGGCCGACCCCTCCAGCTACCGTCCCGAGCCGGGACAGATCCCGGACTCTCCCGGGGTGTACCGCTTCCGCGACGAGCACCGCCGGGTGATCTACGTCGGAAAGGCGAAGAGCCTGCGCCAGCGCCTGGCGAACTACTTCCAGGACCTGGCCGGCCTTCACCCGCGCACCCGCACGATGGTCACCACGGCCGCGTCGGTGGAGTGGACGGTGGTGTCCACGGAGGTCGAGGCGCTCCAGCTGGAGTACTCCTGGATCAAGGAGTACGACCCCCGGTTCAACGTGAAGTACCGCGACGACAAGAGCTACCCGTACCTCGCGGTGACGATGAACGAGGAGTTCCCGCGGGTCCAGGTGATGCGCGGCCACAAGAAGAAGGGCGTCAGGTACTTCGGCCCCTACGCGCACGCGTGGGCGATCCGTGACACCGTCGACCTGCTCCTGCGGGTCTTCCCCGTGCGCACGTGCTCCGCCGGTGTCTTCAAGAACGCCGCGCGCACCGGCAGGCCCTGTCTGCTGGGCTACATCGGCAAGTGCTCGGCGCCCTGCGTCGACCGGGTCTCCGCCGAGGAGCACGGCGAACTCGCCGAGGACTTCTGCGACTTCATGGCCGGCCGGACCGGCACCTACCTCCGCCGCCTGGAGAGGCAGATGACGGAGGCGGCCGAGGAGATGGAGTACGAGCGCGCCGCCCGCCTGCGCGACGACATCGAGGCCCTGAAGAAGGCCATGGAGAAGAACGCGGTCGTGCTCGCCGACGCGACCGACGCCGATCTGATCGCGGTCGCCGAGGACGAGCTGGAGGCGGCCGTCCAGATCTTCCACGTCCGCGGCGGACGCGTCCGCGGCCAGCGCGGCTGGGTGACGGACAAGGTGGAGGACGTCACCACCGGCGCCCTGGTCGAGCACGCCCTCCAGCAGCTGTACGGCGAGGAGCGGGGCGACTCCGTCCCCAAGGAGGTCCTGGTCCCCGCCCTGCCCGAGCCCGTCGAACCCGTCCAGGAGTGGCTCACCGGGCGCCGCGGGTCCAACGTGTCGCTGCGCATCCCGCAGCGGGGCGACAAGAAGGCCCTGATGGAGACCGTCGAGCGCAACGCGCAGCAGGCGCTCGTCCTGCACAAGACCAAGCGCGCCTCCGACCTGACGACCCGCTCGCGGGCCCTGGAGGAGATCGCCGACGCCCTCGACCTGGACAGCGCGCCGCTGCGCATCGAGTGCTACGACATCTCGCACCTCCAGGGCGACGACGTCGTGGCCTCCATGGTCGTCTTCGAGGACGGCCTCCAGCGCAAGGGCGAGTACCGCCGCTTCCAGATCAAGGGCTTCGAGGGCCAGGACGACGTCCGCTCCATGCACGAGGTGATCACCCGCCGCTTCCGGCGCTACCTCGCGGACAAGGAGCGGACGGGGGAGTGGACCGACGGCGAGGACACCTCCGCCGGCGCCGGTCCGGTCTCCGCCGAGGGCTCCGGGCCCGCCCTCACCGACGTCGGCGAGGCCCCGCTGACCAGCAGCCTCAAGGACGAGGACGGGCGCCCCAAGCGGTTCGCCTACCCGCCCCAGCTCGTCGTCGTCGACGGCGGACAGCCGCAGGTCGCGGCGGCCAAGCGGGCGCTGGACGAGCTCGGGATCGACGACATCGCGGTCTGCGGCCTGGCCAAGCGCCTGGAGGAGGTCTGGCTGCCGGACGACGACGACCCGGTCGTCCTGCCCCGCAGCAGCGAAGGCCTCTACCTGCTCCAGCGCGTGCGCGACGAGGCGCACCGCTTCGCGATCACCTACCAGCGCACCAAGCGGGCCAAGCGCTTCCGCGCCGGCCCCCTGGACGACGTCCCCGGCCTCGGCGAGACGCGCAAGCAGGCACTGATCAAGCACTTCGGCTCGGTGAAGCGGCTGCGCGCGGCGACGATCGACCAGATCTGCGAGGTTCCGGGCATAGGCCGCAAGACGGCGGAGACCATCGCCGCGGCCCTCGCTGGGGCGGCCGCGCCCGCCCCCGCCGTGAACACGGCGACCGGAGAGATCATTGATGACGAGGAACCCGATACGACGGCGGGTTTCCCCGGTGACCCCGTGACGGCGGGCGCCCCGGAAGAACGACGGGGGCAGGAGACATGACCGAGCACGACGCACACCCCGCGACAGAGCGGGAACAGACGCCCACTACGGTGCCCACAGGCGCGCCCCGGCAGGATCCGGGGGGACCCGGCGGGGATTCCCCCGCGGCCGCCGACAGCCCACAGCAAGAAGTACGCCAGGAAGACGGAGCACAGGTGAGTACGGACGTCACGCCGCCAGGGATCCCCGAGGCGGCCATCCCCGAGCTGGTGATCATCTCCGGCATGTCCGGGGCCGGCCGTTCCACGGCGGCCAAGTGTCTGGAGGACCTCGGCTGGTTCGTCGTCGACAACCTGCCGCCCGCCCTGATCCCCACCATGGTGGAGCTGGGCGCCCGCTCCCAGGGCAACGTGGCCCGGATCGCGGTCGTCGTCGACGTCCGCGGCCGGCGCTTCTTCGACAACCTCCGCGAGTCCCTCGCCGACCTCGAGGCGAAGGGCGTCACCCGGCGGATCGTGTTCCTGGAGTCCTCCGACGACGCCCTGGTGCGCCGCTTCGAGTCGGTGCGCCGCCCGCACCCCCTCCAGGGCGACGGCCGCATCGTCGACGGCATCGACGCCGAGCGCGAGCTGCTGCGCGAGCTGCGCGGCGACGCCGACCTGGTGATCGACACCTCCAGCCTCAACGTGCACGAACTGCGCGCCAAGATGGACGCCCAGTTCGCCGGCGACGAGGAGCCCGAGCTGCGGGCCACCGTCATGTCCTTCGGCTTCAAGTACGGTCTGCCGGTCGACGCCGACCTCGTGGTGGACATGCGCTTCCTGCCCAACCCGCACTGGGTCCCGGAGCTGCGCCCCTACACCGGCCTCAACGAGGAGGTCTCGGCGTACGTCCTCAACCAGCCCGGCGCCAAGGAGTTCCTGGACCGGTACGCCGAGCTCCTCCAGCTGGTCGCCGCGGGCTACCGCCGCGAGGGCAAGCGCTACGTCACCATCGCGGTCGGCTGCACCGGCGGCAAGCACCGCTCGGTGGCCATGTCGGAGAAGCTCGCCGCGCGGCTCGCGGCCGAGGGCGTGGAGACGGTGGTCGTGCACCGGGACATGGGACGGGAATGACAGGACGTTCTCCACGGCTCGGCCGGCTGCGCAGGACCGCCCCCGACGGGCGGGTGAGCCGGCCGGTCGAGGCCCGCGGCGCCAGACCGCGCCGCCGCGGCACCCAGCCCAAGGTCGTCGCCCTGGGCGGCGGCATGGGGCTGTCCGCCTCGCTCGCCGCGCTGCGCCGGATCACCGGTGACCTCACCGGCGTCGTCACGGTGGCCGACGACGGCGGCTCCAGCGGCCGGCTGCGCGAGGAACTGGGGGTGCTGCCCCCGGGAGACCTGCGCAAGGCGCTGGCCGCGCTGTGCGGTGACGACGACTGGGGCCAGACCTGGGCCCGGGTCATCCAGCACCGCTTCCAGTCGCAGGGCGAGATCAACGGCCACGCCGTGGGCAACCTGCTGATCGTCGCCCTGTGGGAGCAGCTGGGCGACCACGTCCAGGCGCTGGACCTGGTCGGCAGGCTGCTGGGCGCGCAGGGGCGGGTGCTGCCCATGTCCGCCGTGCCGCTGGAGCTCCAGGCGCTGGTCAAGGGCCACGACCCGGAGCGCCCGGACGACGTCGACACCGTACGGGGACAGGCGACCGTCGCGTTGACGCCGGGCGAGGTGCAGTCCGTGCACCTGGTGCCGCACGACCCGCCGGCCGTCCCGGAGGCGGTCGCCGCCGTCCTGGACGCCGACTGGGTGGTGCTCGGACCCGGTTCCTGGTTCTCCTCGGTGATGCCGCACCTGCTGGTGCCCGACCTGCTGGACGCCCTCGTGGAGACGAAGGCGCGCCGGGTGCTCTCCCTGAACCTCGCCCCGCAGCCCGGAGAAACCGAGGGCTTCTCCCCGCAGCGTCATTTGGAGGTTTTGGGACGACACGCCCCTAAACTCGCCCTGGACGTGGTGCTGGCCGATGTGGCCGCCGTGCCCGACCGCGACTCCCTGACCGACGCCGCCAAGAGGTTCGGTGCCGCGGTCGAGCTGGCGCCGGTGGCCAGGCCCGACGGAACCCCGAGGCACGACCCGGAGCTGTTGGCCGCCGCGTACGACCGTATTTTTCGGATGCATGGAAGGATCGGCCCATGGCGATGACGGCAGCGGTGAAGGACGAGATCTCCCGGCTCCCCGTCACCCGGACCTGCTGCAGAAAGGCGGAGGTCTCCGCGATTCTGCGGTTCGCCGGCGGCCTCCACCTGGTGAGCGGGCGCATCGTGATCGAGGCGGAGCTGGACACCGCGATGGCGGCCCGCCGGCTCAAGCGGGACATCCTGGAGATCTTCGGCCACAGCTCGGAGCTGATCGTGATGGCCCCGGGCGGTCTGCGGCGCGGCTCGCGCTATGTCGTGCGGGTGGTCGTCGGCGGTGACCAGCTGGCCCGGCAGACGGGACTGGTCGACGGCCGCGGCCGTCCGATCCGGGGCCTGCCACCGCAGGTGGTCTCCGGGGCGACCTGCGACGCCGAGGCGGCCTGGCGCGGGGCCTTCCTGGCGCACGGTTCGCTCACCGAGCCGGGCCGTTCCTCCTCGCTCGAGGTGACCTGCCCGGGCCCGGAGGCCGCGCTCGCGCTGGTCGGCGCCGCCCGCCGGCTGTCCATCGCCGCGAAGGCCCGCGAGGTGCGCGGCGTCGACCGGGTCGTCGTCCGCGACGGGGACGCGATCGGCGCGCTGCTGACCCGCCTCGGCGCGCACGAGTCGGTGCTGGCCTGGGAGGAGCGCCGGATGCGCCGTGAGGTGCGCGCCACGGCGAACCGCCTCGCGAACTTCGACGACGCCAACCTGCGCCGCTCGGCGCGCGCGGCCGTCGCCGCCGGGGCCCGCGTCCAGCGCGCCCTGGAGATCCTCGCCGACGACGTGCCCGAGCACCTCGCGGCGGCCGGCCGGCTCCGCATGGACCACAAGCAGGCCTCCCTGGAGGAGCTGGGCGCGCTCGCCGACCCGCCGCTGACGAAGGACGCGGTCGCGGGGCGGATCCGCCGTCTGCTGGCGATGGCCGACAAGCGCGCCTCGGACCTCGGCATCCCGGGCACGGACGCCAACCTCAGTGACGAGCTCGCCGACAACCTCGTCGGCTGACTCCCCCTCAGAACGCCGGTGGCCGCGCCCGATCGGGTGATGCCACCGGCGTTCGGCGTGGTGGTGCTGCGGTCTTGACTGGATCATGAACTGTCATGAGCCTGGCAGGGTTCGCTGCTGGGGCGGACTCACGCAAGGGGGGTTCATGAGACGAAGAGCGAGCTCGATCCTCGCTGTCGGCGCGCTGCTGCTCGGCGGAGCGGCACTCGCACCCATCGCCCAGGCACAACCCGGCAACACACCGAAGCCCGACACGGACGAGGTCAAGGTCTTCCACGCCGACGTCACCCGGCAGCAGGTACCCCTGCTCCTGGCGACCGGCCAGGACGGCCGGGAACTCAGCGAGCAGGTACCCGCCAAGGGTGCCGCCACGGTCGAGGTCTACCTCACCGACAAGCAGGCGAAGAAGCTCGAGAAGCAGGGCGTCGCCCTCACCGAGCACACCCTCTCGGCCAAGACGGAGAACCGTCTCGACGCGGCGGCCGAGGGCGTCTTCCGCCCCTACAGCGGCACCGGCGGCCTGAAGGAGGAGATCCTCCGCACCGGCCGGCAGAACCCGGGCCTCACCAAGGTCGTCTCCATCGGCAAGACCGTCGGCGGTCAGGACATCCTCGCGCTCAAGCTGACCAGGGACGCGAAGAAGTCCAAGGACGGCGCCAAGCCCTCGGTGCTGTACATGTCCAACCAGCACGCGCGCGAGTGGATCACCCCGGAGATGACCCGGCGGCTGATGCACTACTACCTGGACAACTACCGGACCGACCAGCGCGTCAAGAAGATCGTCGACTCCCGTGAGCTGTGGTTCGTCCTGTCGGCCAACCCCGACGGCTACGACTACACCTTCCAGAACAGCGCCAACCGGCTCTGGCGCAAGAACCTGCGGGACGTCAACGGCGACGGCGTGATCTCCACCGGCGACGGCGTCGACCTCAACCGCAACTTCGCCTACAAGTGGGGCTACGACAACGAGGGTTCGTCCCCCAACCCCACCAGCGAGACCTACCGCGGCGCGAGCCCCGGCTCCGAGCCCGAGACCAAGGCCCTCGACGCCTTCGAGAAGCGGATCGGGTTCACCTACGGCATCAACTACCACTCCGCCGCCGAACTGCTCCTTTACGGCGTCGGCTGGCAGGTCGCCACCGACACCCCGGACGACGTCGTCTACAAGGCGCTCGCCGGAACCCCCGACAACTCCGCCGTCCCGGGTTACCACCCGCAGGTCTCCTCGGAGCTGTACACCACCAACGGCGAGGCCGACGGACACGCGTCGAACGTCAACGGCATGGGGATGTTCACCCCCGAGATGTCGACCTGCCAGACCGCGTCGGCCATCGATCCCGCCGACCAGTGGAACGCCGCCGACTGCCAGTCGGTGTTCAACTTCCCGGACGACGAGAAGCTGATCCAGGACGAGTTCGCCAAGAACGTGCCCTTCGCCCTCTCCGTCGCCGAGACCGCCGCACACCCGGACACCCCGTCGTCCTCGGTCGGTCTGAGCGCCGCCGACTTCACCCCGGCGCCGTTCACCACCTCGTACTCCCGCGGCGCGGACCAGGAGGTCTCCGTCGTCGTACGCAAGGCGGTCCGCGACAAGGAGCTCAGGTACCGCGTCAACAACGGCCGTACGCGCGAACGGAACCTCAAGGCCTGGAAGGGCGGCGAGACCTACGGCGGCGAGGACAACCTCTACTTCGACGAGTACCGCGCCGAGGTACGGGACGGCAAACCGGGCGACAAGGTCGAGGTGTGGTTCACCGGCGAGACCAGGAACGGCAAGAAGGTCTCCAGCGCGCACTTCACGTACACCGTCGCCGAGCGGCCCAGGGCCGACACCCTCGTCGTGGCCGAGGAGGGCGCGGCCGCCACACAGGCGCAGACCTACGTCGACGCGCTGAAGGCCAACGGCCGCAAGGCGCTCGTCTGGGACGTCGCGACCCAGGGCGCGCCCGACGCGCTCGGGGTGCTGAGCCACTTCGGCACGGTCGTCCACTACACGGGCGCGAGCGCGCCGGGCAACCCGACCCAGCTCCAGCTGCGCGCCTTCCTCAACGAGGGCGGCAAGCTGATCGAGGCGGGCGAACTGGCCGGCGGCAGCGTAGCCCTCGCCGACGGCACCCCGTCGAACGACTTCAGCCAGTACTACCTCGGCGCCTACTCCCGTACGTCGACCCCCGGCGCCACCGGCTTCACCGGATCCGGTGAACTCGCCGGAGCCGGCGGGACGCTCGGCCCGGCCACCGGCAACCCGCTCGACCGGGCGGGCACCTACGGCGTCACCTCCGACGAACTGCCGGCCGCCGCGTACCCGCAGTTCGCCGGCGCCGGCGCCGGCCAGTTCGCGGGGACGGTCAACCCGTACGGCCCGTACACGGGCTCGTACATGGCCGCCGCCGTCCACACCGACGACGGCTACAAGCGCCTCACCCGCACCGTCGACCTCGGCGGTGTCGCCGCGGCGAGCAAGCCGGCCCTGCGGACAAGGCTGCTGTGGGACACCGAGCCCGGCTACGACAACGCGATCGTCGAGATCCACACGGTCGGCTCCGACGACTGGACGACGCTGCCCGAGGCCGGCGGCGCCACCAGCACCGCCGTCCCCGCCGAGTGCGGCGCCGGGTTCTACGTCGGCGAGCACCCGTGGCTCGCGCACTACCTCACCCTCGGCTCCGGCGACTGCGCCGCGACGGGCACCACCGGCTCCTGGAACGCCCTCACCGGCGCCTCCAGCGGCTGGCAGCAGCTCACCTTCGACCTCAGCGCCTACGCGGGCAAGAACGTCGAGGTCTCCATCGCCTACGTCACCGACCCCGGCAGCGGCGGCCACGGAGTCCTCGCGGACGACGCCTCGCTGGTCGTCGGCGGCACGGCCACCGAGACGGAGGGCTTCGAGACGTCGCTCGGCGCCTGGCGCGCCGCCGGACCGCCCCCGGGCAGCCCGGCGGTGCTGAAGGACTGGGCACGCACCGGAGCCCTGTTCCGGACGTACGGAGCGGTCACCACCGACGACACCGTGCTGCTGGGCTTCGGCCTGGAGCACGTGACCTCGCCGGCCGACCGCAAGGCGCTCATCGGGAAGGCCCTCGCCTCACTCGAGAGCTGACCCGTGACGGTCCACACCGGGTGACGACGCGGTGACCGGACCGGCTGATCGGGCCCGCGGCCCGGGCGGTCCGTACCCCTACTGGCGGGTACGGACCGCCCTGCCGTGTATGGGCGGAGTCGATGTCACTCCGGCGGCCTCGGAGAGGTAGGGTCGGTGGTGGTCGGGGACATCCCAAATACAGCTCGCCGGCACCGCATGGCCGGCGTACCAACGAGGAGATCGGTTCGTGACGATCCGCGTAGGCATCAACGGCTTTGGCCGCATCGGTCGTAACTACTTCCGCGCGCTGCTGGAGCAGGGTGCTGACATCGAGATCGTGGCTGTCAACGACCTGGGTGACACCGCGACCACCGCACATCTGCTCAAGTACGACACCATCCTGGGCCGCCTCAAGGCCGAGGTGTCGCACACCGCCGACACGATCACCGTCGACGGCCACACCATCAAGGTGCTCTCCGAGCGCAACCCGGCGGACATCCCCTGGGGCGACCTGGGCGTCGACATCGTGATCGAGTCGACCGGCATCTTCACCAAGAAGGCCGACGCCGAGAAGCACATCGCCGGCGGCGCCAAGAAGGTCCTCATCTCGGCTCCGGCCAAGGACGAGGACATCACCATCGTGATGGGCGTCAACCAGGACAAGTACGACGCGGCCAACCACCACGTCATCTCCAACGCCTCCTGCACCACCAACTGTGTGGCGCCGATGGCCAAGGTCCTCGACGAGAACTTCGGCATCGTCAAGGGTCTGATGACGACGGTCCACGCGTACACCAACGACCAGCGCATCCTGGACTTCCCGCACTCGGACCTGCGCCGCGCCCGCGCCGCAGCCGAGAACATCATCCCGACCACCACGGGTGCCGCCAAGGCCACCGCGCTGGTCCTCCCGCAGCTCAAGGGCAAGCTCGACGGCATCGCCATGCGCGTGCCGGTCCCGACCGGTTCGGCCACCGACCTGGTCGTGACGCTCCAGCGCGAGGTCACCAAGGACGAGGTCAACGCCGCGTTCAAGAAGGCCTCCGAGGACGGCGACCTCAAGGGCTACCTGGCCTACACCGAGGACGCGATCGTCTCCTCCGACATCGTCGGCGACCCGGCCTCCTGCACCTTCGACTCCTCCCTGACCATGGTCCAGGAGGGCAACTCGGTGAAGATCCTCGGCTGGTACGACAACGAGTGGGGCTACTCCAACCGTCTCGTCGACCTGACGGTCTTCGTCGGCGGCCGGCTCTGATCGTCGGATCAGGCACCTCGATGTGAGTGCAGGGCTCGGGCGGCGCAGGGACGCGCCGCCCGAGCCCTGACGCACGTACGGATCAGCCTTCCTCACGGTCGCCGGCGATCACGAGCGATCACGAGCACCACGAGCCCTCTCCAGGAGCCCCCGTAATGAAGACGATCGACGAACTTCTCGCCGAAGGCGTCGCAGGCAAGCGGGTATTCGTCCGCGCCGACCTCAACGTGCCGCTCGACGGCGCCACCATCACCGACGACGGCCGCATCCGCGCCGTCCTGCCCACCGTCAAGGCCCTCGCGGACGCGGGCGCCAAGGTGGTCGTCGCCTCGCACCTGGGCCGCCCCAAGGGCGAGCCGGACCCCGCTTTCTCCCTCGCCCCCGCCGCCGACCGGCTGGGTGAACTCCTCGGCTCGACCGTGGCCTTCGCGACCGACACCGTCGGCGACTCCGCCCGGTCCACGGTCGCGGACCTCGCCGACGGTCAGGTCGCCGTCATCGAGAACCTGCGCTTCAACGCGGGCGAGACCAGCAAGGACGACGCCGAGCGCGGCGCCTTCGCCGACCGCCTCGCCGAGCTCGCCGACCTCTACGTCGGCGACGGGTTCGGCGCGGTCCACCGCAAGCACGCCTCCGTCTTCGACCTCCCGGCGCGGCTGCCGCACGCCGCCGGCTTCCTGATCGCCACCGAGGTCGGCGTCCTCAAGCAGCTCACCGACGACGTCAAGCGCCCCTACGTGGTCGCCCTCGGCGGCTCCAAGGTCTCCGACAAGCTCGCCGTCATCGACGAACTGCTCGGCAGGGCCGACCGGATCCTCATCGGCGGCGGCATGGCCTTCACCTTCCTCAAGGCGAAGGGCTACGAGATCGGCGCCTCCCTCGTCCAGGACGACCAGCTGCCCGTCGTCACCGAGTACGTCGAGCGCGCCGAGAAGAACGGCGTCGAGCTGGTCGTGCCCGTCGACGTGGTGGCCGCGGCCCGGTTCCCGGACCTGAAGACCAAGGCCCCGTCCGACCCCGTCACCGTCGACGCGGACGCGATCCCCGCCGACCTGATGGGCCTCGACATCGGTCCCCGCACCGGTGCCCTGTACGCCTCGAAGCTCGCCGACGCCGGCACCGTCTTCTGGAACGGTCCCATGGGCGTCTTCGAGCACCCCGACTACGCCGAGGGCACCAAGGCGGTCGCCCAGGCCCTCGTCGACTCCCCGGCTTTCACGGTCGTCGGCGGTGGTGACTCCGCCGCCGCCGTCCGCCTCCTGGGCTTCGACGAGAACGCATTCGGCCACATCTCGACCGGTGGCGGCGCCTCCCTCGAATACCTCGAGGGCAAGACGCTCCCCGGCCTCGCCGCACTGGAAGGCTGACCCCGCATGACCACTCGCACGCCGCTGATGGCGGGCAACTGGAAGATGAACCTCAACCACCTCGAGGCCATCGCCCACGTCCAGAAGCTCGCCTTCGCCCTGGCCGACAAGGACTACGAGGCCGTCGAGGTCGCCGTCCTGCCGCCCTTCACCGACCTGCGCTCCGTGCAGACGCTGGTCGACGGCGACAAGCTGAAGATCAAGTACGGTGCCCAGGACATCTCGGCGCAGGACTCCGGCGCCTACACCGGCGAGATCTCCGGCTCCATGCTCGCCAAGCTGAAGTGCACGTTCGTGGCGGTCGGCCACTCCGAGCGCCGCCAGTACCACAACGAGACCGACGACATCGTCAACGCCAAGGTCAAGGCCGCCTACAAGCACGGCCTGACCCCGATCCTGTGCGTGGGCGAGGAGCTGGACGTCCGCGAGGCGGGCAACCACGTCGCGCACACCCTCGCCCAGGTCGAGGGCGGTCTCAAGGAGCTCCCGGCCGAGCAGGCCGAGGCGGTCGTGATCGCGTACGAGCCCGTCTGGGCCATCGGTACCGGCAAGGTCTGCGGCGCCGAGGACGCGCAGGAGGTCTGCGCGGCCATCCGCGGCAAGATCGCCGAGCTGTACAGCCAGGAGCTGGCCGACAAGGTCCGCATCCAGTACGGCGGCTCCGTGAAGTCGGGCAACGTCGCCGAGATCATGGCGCAGGCCGACATCGACGGCGCGCTGGTCGGCGGTGCCTCGCTGGACACCGACGAGTTCGTCAAGATCGTGCGCTTCCGCGACCAGTGATCCGAACTGTGAGTATGCGGTAGCGACGATCCGTCGTACCCTTGCGGGGGCATAGCGGGTGCCGCTATGCCCCCGTCGTCCGTCCGAGTCGTTATCCGAATCCGAGGAAGTTGGTCCAGCCGTGGTTTTGGGGTTCTCGATCGCCCTGATCGTCTTCAGCCTGCTGCTGATGCTGCTGGTGCTGATGCACAAGGGGAAGGGCGGCGGCCTCTCCGACATGTTCGGTGGCGGCATGCAGTCCTCCGTCGGCGGCTCCTCGGTCGCCGAGCGCAACCTGGACCGCATCACCGTCGTGATCGGTCTGCTCTGGTTCGCCTGCATCATCGTGCTCGGCATCGTCATGAAGACGAACAGCTGATCAGCTTCGCACAGGCACGCACATTCCGGTACGTATGGCCCCATGTTCGGTACGCGCAGCTGAGCGCGGCCTATCATGGGGCTTGCGTCCAGGTGTGGAAGCTGTAACTCCAAGCACTGGACGCGCGTTGGGCCTTACGTAGACTGAGGCGCTCGCAGCGAAGCGAAACGCCGACTCGCTTTGCGGCACCATCACGCAGGGAGTTACGACCGTGGCAAGTGGCAACGCGATCCGAGGAAGCCGGGTCGGGGCGGGGCCGATGGGCGAGGCCGAGCGGGGCGAGTCCGCGCCGCGTCTGCGCATCTCCTTCTGGTGCTCCAACGGACACGAGACGGTGCCCAGCTTCGCCAGCGACGCGCAGGTTCCCGAGACCTGGGACTGCCCGCGCTGCGGCTTTCCCGCCGGCCAGGACCGGGACAACCCCCCGGACCCACCGCGCACCGAGCCCTACAAGACGCACCTCGCCTACGTGCGGGAGCGGCGCAGCGACGCGGACGGCGAGGCGATCCTCGCCGAGGCGCTCGCCAAACTGCGGGGCGAGATCTGACGACCGAGACCGGCCGGGTGCCCCAGGGCGTCCGGCCGGATCTGTCTCCGGCCCGGGCGACCGCCCGAGCCCGGCTCGCCCCCACCCCCTGCGCCCCGTCGCACCCCTGCGCGCCGTAGCCCTCGCGCTCGCCGCCTCTCCGCGCACGGCGCGCGCCCTCCCTGCCCGCCCCGCGCCCGCCGCTGCCGGAATCTGCTCGCCGGCCCCGCGTTGATACCCCCGGGCCGGGCGGACGTACCTGTTGTTGTCCCGTGCGACCGTGGCCCGTCGACCCGTGCGACGTGCTGATCAACTAGGTTGGAACCGGCGGGACAAGGCGTGCGCAGCACGGACAGATGAGGAAAGAGGGCTGAAGTCCGACATGAACGCAGACGGCCGTACGAGGCTCAACCAGACACCCGAGTGGACCGCGCTGGGCAGACACCGCGAGGAACTCGGCGAGGTGCGGCTGCGGGAGCTGTTCGCCGCCGACCCCGGACGCGGCGCCGGCTACACGGTGCAGGTCGGCGACCTGCGCATCGACTACTCCAAGAACCTGGTCACGGACGAGACACTGCGGCTCCTGCGTGAACTGGCCGCCGCGACGGACGTCTTCGGTCTCCGGGACGCCATGTTCCGCGGTGAGAAGATCAACGTCACGGAGGACCGTGCGGTCCTGCACACCGCGCTGCGGGCGCCCGCGGACGCGGTGGTCGAGGTCGACGGGGAGAACGTGGTCCCCGAGGTGCACGCGGTCCTGGAGCGGATGTCCGGCTTCGCCGGGCGGGTGCGTTCGGGTGAGTGGACCGGTCACACGGGCCGCCGGATCCGCAATGTCGTCAACATCGGCATCGGCGGCTCGGACCTGGGCCCGGCCATGGCCTACGAGGCGCTGCGGGCCTTCACCGACCGCTCGCTGACCTTCCGGTTCGTCTCCAACGTCGACGGCGCCGACCTCCACGAGGCCGTCCAAGGCCTGGACCCGGCCGAGACGCTGTTCGTCGTCGCGTCGAAGACGTTCACCACGATCGAGACGATCACCAACGCCACCTCGGCGCGCGGCTGGCTGCTCGACGGGTTCGGCGGCGACGAGAAGGCCGTCGCCCGGCACTTCGTCGCGCTGTCGACCAACGCCGAGAAGGTGGCCGGCTTCGGCATCGACACGGCCAACATGTTCGAGTTCTGGGACTGGGTCGGCGGCCGCTACTCCTTCGACTCGGCGATCGGCCTGTCGCTGATGATCGCCATCGGCCCCGACCGCTTCCGTGAACTCCTCGACGGCTTCCACCTCGTCGACGAGCACTTCCGCACCGCGCCCGCCGAAGCCAACGCCCCGCTCCTGCTGGGCCTGCTGGGCATCTGGTACGGCAACTTCCACGACGCCCAGTCGCACGCCGTGCTCCCCTACAGCCACTACCTCTCCAAGTTCACCGCCTACCTCCAGCAGCTCGACATGGAGTCCAACGGCAAGTCCGTGGACCGCGAGGGCCGCCAGGTCGACTGGCAGACCGGCCCCGTCGTCTGGGGCACCCCCGGCACCAACGGACAGCACGCCTACTACCAGTTGATCCACCAGGGCACGAAACTGATCCCCGCCGACTTCATCGGCTTCGCCGAGCCGGCCGCCGAGCTGAGCACGGAGCTCAAGGCGCAGCACGACCTGCTGATGGCCAACTTCTTCGCCCAGACTCAGGCGCTGGCCTTCGGCAAGACGCCCGAGGAGGTGCGGGCCGAGGGAGTGCCGCAGGAACTGGTCGCCCACAAGACGTTCCGGGGCAACCACCCCACGACCACGATCCTCGCCCGTGAGCTGACCCCCTCGGTGCTCGGCCAGCTCATCGCCCTCTACGAGCACAAGGTGTTCGTCCAGGGCGCGGTGTGGAACATCGACTCCTTCGACCAGTGGGGCGTGGAGCTCGGCAAGGTGCTCGCCAAGCGGGTCGAACCCGCCCTCACCGAAGGCACCGAGGTCCCCGGCCTCGACGCGTCCACCATTGCTCTGGTCGCCAAGTACCGCGAGCTGCGCGGCCGTTGAGGGTCGCTGCCCGCCACGGGCGCAATGCGGGAAGCGGGCGGCGCCCGGCCGTCCGCTTCCCGTAGACTCCCCGGCGATCATGAGGACGATCGCTCGGGGGAGAGCAACGTGAGCAGTGCGCGCAGGAGTTGGACCGACGGCTCGCTGACCGTCCGTTCCTTCCTGAAACCCCACAGGGCGGCGTGGGCGGTGTTCCACCCGGCGTGGATACCGCAGGCGCTCGACCCGACGGTGGAGCGGCTCAAGCGCGGCCGGGTCGTCGCCGGGGCGATCGCGGCCGTCGGCGTCTACACCTTCGTCGAGGGCGGCTTCGCCTTCGAGGAGATGCTGGAGAACACGGCGATCGCCTCCGCCGTCCTGTTCTTCCTCACCCCGCTCACCGTCGGCGTGATGCTCCTCGTCTGGCGGCGCACCGGCACCGTCCGTCAGCTGCGGACCCCGCTCCTCGACTCGCTCAAGCTGCTGCTCCTCTTCGTCGCCTGTGTCTTCGCGACCGTGGGGATCTTCCAGTCGAGCGAGATGGTCGGGCTGGTGCCGCGGATGCTGCTCACCCTGGCCGGCCTGTGGATGGCCTTCTTCGTGATGGCGGGCGCCGTCCGGCTCTCCGGGAACTTCTTCGGGTCCGCTGCGGTGCACCGCTGTCTGCCGCCGCTGCTCGCCACGGTGACGACCTGGCTGATGGCCGTCCCCGACCTGGTCACCGGCGATCTGCACGGACTGAGCCTCACCATGGGCGTCGTCTTCATCCTGGGGGCGCCCGTGACGGTCTCCGGCATCGCACTGCTCGAGATGCGCCGCCTCAAGCGCCGCTACGGCATCCTGCTGGGAGCCCACCCGGCCACCCTGCCCCCGGCCCCCGCCGGTTTGCCGCCCCAGGTCCCGCCCCCGGTCCCGCCGCAGGCGAACCCGTACGGACGGCCGCCGTACGGACAGCCCTACGGTTCTCCCTACGCGCCGGGCCCGGGGCGGCCGTTCCCCCAGGGCAACCCATACGGCGGCCACCGGGCCCGCAACGGGCAGAACCCGTACGGCGGTTGACCGTACGGGTTCTGAGCGGTGCCGACCGGGTCAGGCGGACGCCGGAGGGTACAGCGACCTCGGCAGCCGGGAGGCCGCCGCCGTGTCCAGGAGCCACAGGGTGCGGGACCTGCCCCGGGCACCCGCCGCCGGGGCCTGGATCTCGCCCGCGCCGGACAGCGCGATCGCCGCGGCCTGTGCCTTGTCCTCGCCGGCCGCGAGCAGCCACACCTCACGGGCCGCCCGGATCGCCGGGAGGGTGAGCGTGACCCGGGTCGGCGGGGGCTTGGGCGCGCCGCGCACCCCCACCACCGTGCGTTCGGTCTCCCGTACGGCCGGCAGCTCCGGGAAGAGCGAGGCCACATGGGTGTCCGGGCCGACGCCCAGCATCAGGACGTCGAAGGCGGGCACGCCGTCGTGGTTCTCCGCACCCGCCGCACGGGCCAGTTCCTCGGCGTAGGCGGCCGCGGCCGCCTCCACGTCCGCGCCGTACGGACCGTCCGACGCGGGCATGGCGTGCACACGCTCGGGGTCCACGGGGACGGAGTCCAGCAGGGCCGCGCGGGCCTGGGTGACGTTGCGCTCCGGGTCGCCCTCGGGCACGAAACGCTCGTCGCCCCACCACAGGTCGAGCCGGGACCAGTCGACGGCGTCACGGGCGGGCGCCGCGGCCAGGGCGGCCAGCAGGCCGTTGCCGTTGCGTCCGCCGGTGAGGACCACGGACGCCTGGCCCCGGGAGGCCTGGGCGTCCACGATCTTCGTGATGAGGCGGGCCGCGGCGGCCTGGGCCATCAGGTCCTTGTCGTGGTGCACGACCAGCTGGGGAGTGCTCACTGCGGATCCGCTTTCCTGACCGGGGGCATCTGCGCGGGCGTCGGCCGGTCGGCGTCCCCCGGTCCTGCCGGGGCCGCGGCAGGCGCGGAGCCCTTGGCGGAGGCCGCGGAGTCCGGCACGCCACGCACCGGGAGGGACGGCGGGGGCTGCGAGGAGGCCTCGGCCCGCTCCGCCTCCCGTTCCGCCGCCGACTGGATCCCGCCGAGCCGGTCCACGCCGAACCGCAGCGCGGACGCGTAGGTGTCGTCGGGGTCGAGCCTGCGCAGCTCCTCCGCGAGCAGCTCGGACGTCTCGCGGCGCTTGAGCGCCACCGCGCGGTCCGGCTGGCCGGGCAGCGCCAGGGTGGCCATCGCGCCGTCCGACCGGTGCAGCGTGATGGGGCCGCCCGTGGTCTCCATCCGGACCTGGGTCAGACCCGGGCCGGCCGAGATAGCGCGCCGCACGTGCACATGGAGCCGGTCGGCGAGCCACATGGCGAGCAGCTCGACGCTCGGGTTGGACTCCTCGCCCGCCACTTCGGCGGACACGATCTCGCAGCTGACCTGGTCGAGCGCGGCGGCCAGCATCGAGCGCCACGGGGTGATCCGGGCCCACGCGAGGTCGGTGTCACCGGGTTCGTAGCTCTCGGCCCGGGCCCGCAGCTCGTTGACGGGCTTCTCGGCCGCGTAGCTGTCGGTGACCCGGCGCTGGCCCAGGGCGCCCAGCGGATCGCCCGCGGGATCGCGCGGAGCGTCCACCGACCACCAGACCACCACCGGGGCGTCGGGGAGCAGCAGCGGCAGCACGACCGACTGGGCGTGGTCGGACACCTCGCCGTACAGCCGGAGGATCACCGTCTCGCCGCTGCCCGCGTCCGCGCCCAGCCGAACCTCGGCGTCGAGTCGGGACTGGGTGCGGCCGCGGGGGGAGCGCGAGACGCGCTTGATGACCACGAGCGTGCGCGAGGGGTGCTCGCGCGAGGCGTCGTTGGCGGCCTTCAGGGCGTCGTAGGCGTTCTCCTCGTCCGTGACGACGACGAGGGTGAGCACCATGCCGACGGCGGGTGTGCCTATCGCGCGCCTGCCTTGCACCAACGCCTTGTTGATCTTGCTGGCAGTGGTGTCCGTGAGGTCTGTCTTCATGGCCGGCGCCAGCTCCGTCCGTCTCGCTCGAGCATCTGGTCGGCCTCGACGGGACCCCAGGTGCCCGACGGGTACTGCGCGGGCTTGCCGTTCTTGTCCCAGTACTGCTCGATCGGGTCGAGGATCTTCCAGGACAGCTCCACCTCTTCCGTGCGGGGGAAGAGGTTCGAGTCGCCCAGCAGCACGTCGAGGATCAGCCGCTCGTAGGCCTCGGGGCTGGACTCCGTGAAGGACTCGCCGTAGGCGAAGTCCATCGACACGTCCCGGATCTCCATGGAGGTGCCGGGGACCTTGGAGCCGAAGCGGACCGTGATGCCCTCGTCCGGCTGGACGCGGATGACGATCGCGTTCTGGCCGAGCTCCTCGGTGGCGGTGGAGTCGAAGGGGGAGTGCGGGGCCCGCTGGAAGACCACCGCGATCTCGGTGACCCGCCGGCCGAGGCGCTTGCCGGTGCGCAGGTAGAACGGGACGCCCGCCCAGCGGCGGTTGTCCACCCCGAGCTTGACGGCCGCGTAGGTGTCGGTCTTCGACTTGGGGTCGATGCCGTCCTCTTCGAGGTAGCCGACGGCCTTCTCGCCGCCCTGCCACCCGGCCGCGTACTGACCGCGCACGGTGGAGCGGCCCAGGTCCTTGGGCAGGCGCACGGCGCCGAGCACCTTGGTCTTCTCGGCGGCCAGCGCGTCGGCGTCGAAGGAGGCGGGCTCCTCCATGGCGGTGAGGGCCATGAGCTGGAGCAGGTGGTTCTGGATGACGTCACGGGCGGCGCCGATGCCGTCGTAGTAGCCGGCCCGGCCGCCGATGCCGATGTCCTCGGCCATGGTGATCTGCACGTGGTCCACGAAGGACCGGTTCCAGATCGGCTCGAACATGGTGTTGGCGAAACGGAGCGCCAGGATGTTCTGGACGGTCTCCTTGCCGAGGTAGTGGTCGATGCGGAAGACCTGGTCCGGGGCGAAGACCTCGTGGACGACCTTGTTGAGCTCCTCCGCGGAGGCGAGGTCGTGCCCGAAGGGCTTCTCGATGACCGCGCGGCGCCAGGAGCCGTTCTTCTGGTCGGCGAGACCGTGCTTCTTCAGCTGCTGGATGACGACCGGGAAGGAACGCGGCGGCACGGACAGGTAGAAGGCGAAGTTGCCGCCCGTGCCCTGCGCCTTGTCGAGCTCCTCGATCGTGCCGCGCAGCCGCTCGAACGCCTCGTCGTCGTCGAAGGTGCCCTGCACGAAGCGCATGCCCTGCACCAGCTGCTGCCAGACCTCCTCGCGGAACGTCGTGCGCGCGTGCTCCTTGACGGCGTCGTGGACCTCCTGCGCGAAGTCCTCGTGCTCCCACTCCCGCCGGGCGAAGCCCACCAGCGAGAAGCCCGGCGGCAGCAGACCCCGGTTGGCGAGGTCGTACACGGCGGGCATGAGCTTCTTCCGGGACAAATCGCCCGTGACGCCGAAGATGACCAGGCCCGACGGCCCCGCGATACGCGGGAGCCGTCGGTCGGCGGGGTCACGCAGCGGGTTGCTGCTCGACAGAGTTCAGCCCTCCGAGGGGGCGAGGCGCCGGAGCTCCGCCTCGGTCGACTTGAGCAGGTCGTTCCAGGACGCCTCGAACTTGTCCACGCCCTCGTCCTCGAGGAGCTGGACGACCTCGTCGTAGGAGATGCCGAGCTTCTCGACGGCGTCGATCTCCGCGCGGGCCTGCTCGTAGGTGCCGGCGACGGTGTTGCCGGTGATGTCGCCGTGGTCCTCGGCGGCGAACAGGGTCGCCTCCGGCATGGTGTTCACCGTGTTCGGCGCCACCAGGTCGTCCACGTACAGGGTGTCCTTGTAGGCGGGGTCCTTCACACCGGTGGAGGCCCACAGCGGGCGCTGCTTGTTGGCGCCCGCCTTCTCCAGCGCGGCCCAGCGCTCGCCGCCGAAGACCTCCTCGTACGCCTGGTAGGCGAGGCGGGCGTTGGCGAGACCGGCCTTGCCGCGGGCGGCCTTGGCCTCGTCGGTGCCGAGCGCGTCGAGCCGCTTGTCGATCTCGGTGTCCACGCGGGACACGAAGAAGGACGCCACGGAGTGGATCTTCGACAGGTCCAGGCCCCGCTCCTTGGCCTGCTCCAGCCCGGTCAGGTACGCGTCCATGACCTGGCGGTAGCGCTCGAGCGAGAAGATCAGCGTCACGTTCACGCTGATGCCGAGCCCGATGACCTCGGAGATGGCCGGCAGGCCGCCCATCGTGGCCGGGATCTTGATGAGGGTGTTGGGGCGGTCGACCAGCCAGGCGAGCTGCTTGGCCTCGGCGACCGTCGGCTTGGTGTGGTGCGCGAGGCGCGGGTCGACCTCGATCGAGACCCGGCCGTCCTGGCCGCCGGTGGCGTCGAAGACCGGGCGCAGGATGTCGGCGGCGTCACGGACGTCCGCCGTCGTGATCATGCGGATGGCCTCTTCGACGGTCACCTTGCGGGCGGCGAGGTCGGACAGCTGCTGGTCGTAGCCGTCGCCCTGCGAGATCGCCTTCTGGAAGATCGACGGGTTGGTGGTGACGCCCACGACGTGCTGCTGGTCGATCAGCTCGGCGAGGTTGCCGGACGTGATCCGCTTGCGCGACAGGTCGTCCAGCCAGATCGCGACGCCTTCTTCGGAGAGGCGCTTGAGTGCGTCTGTCATGGAATTACATCTCCTACGGGTCGTATGTGAGCGTCAGCGCTGGGCGGCGGCGAGGGATTCCCGGGCCTTCGCGGCCACGTTCTCGGCAGTGAAGCCGTACTCCTCGAAGAGGACCTTGCCGTCGGCGGAAGCACCGAAGTGCTCCAGGGAAACGATGCGGCCGGCGTCCCCTACGTACTTGTGCCAGGTGAGGCCGATGCCGGCCTCGACCGAGACCCGGGCCTTGACGGACGGGGGCAGAACGCTCTCCCGGTACCCCTGGTCCTGCTCCTCGAACCACTCCACGGACGGCATGGACACCACGCGCGTGGGCACGCCGTCGGCTTCGAGCCGCTCGCGGGCCTCGGCGGCGACGTGCACCTCGGAGCCGGTCGCGATGAGGATCACCTCGGGCGTCCCCGTCGAGGCCTCGAACAGGACGTAGCCGCCCTTGGCCGCGTTCTCGTCGGGCTCGTAGGTCGGCACGCCCTGGCGGGTGAGGACCAGGCCGTGCGGGGCGCCCTTGCCGAAGACCTTGGTCCAGCGGCGGAGGATCTCGCGCCAGGCGATGGCCGTCTCGTTGGCGTCCGCGGGGCGGACGACGTTCAGGCCGGGGATGGCGCGCAGCGAGGCCAGGTGCTCGACCGGCTGGTGGGTGGGGCCGTCCTCGCCGAGACCGATGGAGTCGTGCGTCCACACGTAGGTGACCGGCACGTGCATCAGCGCGGAGAGGCGTACGGCGTTGCGCATGTAGTCGGAGAACACGAGGAACGTGCCGCCGTAGATGCGGGTGTTGCCGTGCAGCGCGATGCCGTTCATCTCCGCCGCCATGGAGTGCTCGCGGATGCCGAAGTGCACGGTGCGGCCGTACGGGCCGGCCTCGGGCAGCGGGTTGCCCTCGGGCAGGAACGACGAGGTCTTGTCGATCGTCGTGTTGTTCGAGCCGGCCAGGTCGGCGGAGCCGCCCCACAGCTCGGGGATGACGGCGCCGAGCGCCTGGAGCACCTTGCCGGACGCGGCACGGGTGGCGACACCCTTGCCGGGCTCGAAGACCGGGAGCTTCTCCTCCCAGCCGGTGGGCAGCTCGCCCGCGGCGATGCGGTCGAACTCGGCGGCACGCTCGGTGTTGCCCTCCCGCCACAGCTGGAAGGACTTCTCCCACTGCGCCTTCGCCTCGGCGCCCCGCCGCAGGGCACCCCGGGTGTGGGTGATGACCTCGTCCGCGACCTCGAAGGACTTCTCCGGGTCGAAGCCGAGGACGCGCTTGGTGGCCGCGACCTCGTCGTCGCCGAGCGCCGAGCCGTGCGCGGCCTCGGTGTTCTGCGCGTTCGGGGCGGGCCAGGCGATGATCGAGCGCATCGCGATGAAGGACGGCTTGTCCGTCACCGCCTTCGCGGCCTCGATCGCGTCGTAGAGGGCGTGCGGGTCGAGGTCGCCGTCCGGCTTCGGGGCGACGCGCTGCACGTGCCAGCCGTACGCCTCGTACCTTTTGACGGTGTCCTCGGAGACGGCCGTCTCCGTGTCGCCCTCGATCGAGATGTGGTTGTCGTCCCAGAGCAGGACGAGGTTGCCGAGCTTCTGGTGCCCGGCCAGCGAGGACGCCTCGGCGGAGATGCCCTCCTGGAGGCAGCCGTCACCGGCGATCGCGTAGACGAAGTGGTCGAACGGCGACTCGCCGACCGGGGCCTCGGGGTCGAACAGACCGCGCTCGTAGCGGGCGGCCATGGCCATGCCCACGGCGTTCGCGACACCCTGGCCCAGCGGGCCGGTCGTCGTCTCGACGCCCGTGGTGTGGCCGTACTCCGGGTGACCCGGCGTCTTCGAGCCCCAGGTGCGGAACGACTTCAGGTCCTCCAGCTCCAGACCGAAGCCGGCCAGGTACAGCTGGGTGTAAAGCGTCAGGGACGAGTGGCCCGCGGACAGCACGAAGCGGTCGCGGCCGACCCAGTCGGCGTCCGCCGGGTCGTGCCGCATCACCTTCTGGAAGAGGGTGTAGGCGGCAGGCGCCAGGCTCATCGCCGTACCGGGATGGCCGTTGCCGACCTTCTGTACGGCGTCGGCGGCCAGGACGCGGGCGGTGTCCACCGCCCGCTGGTCCAACTCGGTCCACTCGAGGTCTGTGGTGGTCGGCTTGGTGCTCACCCTGGGTCAGGGCTCCTCTCCACATGTCACGCATGTCGAATGCCGGTGCACGCGGCGCCCACCGGCCGTTGTCGAGCCTACCCCCGTGAGAACGTGCATTTTTTCGAGTCATTCCAGACTGCCGGGAGGATCGGTGATCCGCCTCCCGACCGGTGTGTTCCCTGTTCGGCAAGTGAATACGGAGCCGCTCGTACGAGTGCTCAACGGAGTACCCACCGGCTCTTCCGGGGGCGCCGTCCAACACGACCCCACCCCCGCGAATGTCGGGGTATGGGCAACGTCTACAGTGGCGTGGTACGCGCGAGCCTTTACGGGGAGTTCACACCCCCGGGCTTGCTGGGAGTCTCTGTCAGGGGTGTGCGTGACGGCCGTTGAATCCCGTCCAGTGGGGATTGTCGGGGCGAGCCAGAACCCGAGCCGGCGGCCGGTGGGGGCCCGGGTCAAGGCGTTCGTGGCGCTGACCAAGCCACGGATCATCGAACTGCTGCTGATCACCACCGTCCCGGTGATGTTCCTGGCGCAGCAGGGCGTTCCGGACCTGGGTCTGGTGGTGCTGACCTGCCTCGGCGGATATCTGTCCGCGGGCGGCGCGAACGCGCTCAACATGTACATCGACCGCGACATCGACGCGCTGATGGACCGCACCTCGCAGCGTCCGCTGGTCACCGGCATGGTCAGCCCGCGTGAATGCCTCGCCTTCGGAATCACCCTCGCGGTGGTCTCCACACTGTTGTTCGGTCTCACCGTCAACTGGCTGTCGGCCTGGCTCGCCCTCGGCGCACTCCTCTTCTACGTCGTCGTCTACACGATGATCCTCAAGCGCCGTACCTCGCAGAACATCGTGTGGGGCGGCATCGCCGGCTGCATGCCCGTGCTGATCGGCTGGTCGGCCGTGACGGACTCGGTGTCCTGGGCGCCGGTCGTCCTCTTCCTCGTCATGTTCTTCTGGACGCCGCCGCACTACTGGCCGCTGTCCATGAAGGTCAAGGAGGACTACGCGCGCGTGGGCGTGCCCATGCTGCCGGTGGTGGCGTCCAACAAGACCGTCGCCAAGCAGATCGTCCTCTACAGCTGGGTGATGGTCGCCGTCTCCCTGCTGCTGACCCCGCTGGGCTACACCGGGTGGTTCTACACCTCGGTCGCGCTGGTGGCCGGCGGCTGGTGGCTGTGGGAGGCGCACGCCCTCCAGAACCGCGCCAAGGCCGAGGTCACCGGCGGGAAGCTCAAGGAGATGCGGCTGTTCCACTGGTCGATCACCTATGTCTCGCTGCTGTTCGTGGCGGTCGCGGTGGACCCCTTCCTGCGCTGAGTTCCCGCCCCGCCCCTCCCGGGTCCCCCCGGACGGGGCGGATACGCCCACGGCCGACGAACGGCCGGGGTGCGTGGTCAAGGCCACGCACCCCGGCCGTCGCCGTTCGACCTACCCGTCGGTAGCATCCTGGCCATGGCAGACACCAAGCAGGTTGACGACACCGCCGACGCCAAGAAGGCCGCCAGGGCCGAGCGCAGGGCCGCCCGGCTCGCCAAGCAGATCAGCGCCTTCGCCAAGGAGCACGGCGGCGCCGAGGGCCAGATCGCGTACCTCGGCGACCGCGGCGCCCGTATCGTCCTCGTGGGCGAGGACGGCGGCTGGGGCGACCTGGTGGCCCCCTCGGTCGCCGTCGCCGAGAACGCCGTCGGCAAGGCCGGGATCACCGTCCACGAGGCCTTCGACGGCGAGTTCGCGGCGAAGGTGAAAACGGGCCCGTACGAGTGGACACGGATGGCCGGGATCCAGGTCGGCGGACCGAAGAACGGCTGAGCAGCAACAACCTGACACCCCGGTCACCCGTTAGGACCCGTGGAAGCGACGTGGTCCATCTCCCGGGGAGTCCGGATGATCGAAACGCCGTCCTTGGTGGACCAGTACTGCCACGGCGTCCTGAGAACGGAGCTGGGTCTCGGCACCTTCGAGGCCCAGCTGGCCCGCACCGAGGGCCCGCCCGCCCCGGGCACCACGCTCTTCGACACCCAGACGGGGTTCGCGGTACGCCGCTGGTGCCCCCCGCTGCTCGGCCTGGAACCGCACGCGCCGCCCGCCCGCTATCTCGCCCGGCGTCGTGAACTCGGCGTACTCGAAGCGGGCCGCCGGCTGCTGCGCGGAAGCGGCATCACGACCTATCTCGTCGACACGGGGCTGCCCGGCGATCTGACGGGACCGGGCGAGCTCGCCTCGGCCGGCGACGCCGAGGCGCGGGAGATCGTGCGCCTGGAGCTCCTCGCCGAACAGGTCGCCGACACCTCCGGCACCGTGGAGTCCTTCCTCGCCAACCTCGCCGAGTCGGTCCACGGGGCCGCCGCGAACGCCGTCGCCTTCACCTCCGTCGCGGGCGTCCGCCACGGCCTCGCCCTCGCGCCCGAACCGCCCGGCCCGGGCGAGGTGCGGGGCGCGGCGGGCCGCTGGCTGGCCGCGCGCACGGTCGGCGGCGAGCTGTTCGACCCGGTGCTCCTGCGGCACCTGCTCTGGATCGCCGTCGCCTCCGGGCTGCCCCTGCAACTGCACGCGGGCCTCGGCGAGCCAGGGGCGCGCATCGACCGCACGGACCCGGTCCTGCTGACGGACTTCGTGCGCGCGACGGCGGGCCTCGGCACCGACCTCGTCCTGCTGCACGGCTACCCCTACCACCGGCACGCCGCCCACCTCGCGGGCGTGTTCCCGCACGTCTACGCCGACTCCGGCGCCGCGCTCGTGCGCACCGGGGCCCGCGCCGCGACGATCCTCGCCGAGATCCTGGAGCTGGCCCCCTTCGGCAAGATCCTGTTCTCCAGCGGGGCCCGGGGCCTGCCCGAGCTGCACGTGGTCGGGGCCCGGCTGTTCCGGGAGGCCCTGACCCGGGTGCTCGGCACCTGGGTGGCCGAGGGCGCGTGGTCGCCGGGGGACGCCCAACGGGTCGCGGGACTGATCGCCGCGGGCAACGCGCGCCGGGTGTACGGGCTGGGCTGAGACCGCGAGACTGGGCGCATGACCAGCCCCACGGAAGGCCTGCTCGACCGGTTCCGCACCGGACTCACCGGACTCACCGGCCCCGCGGGGGCGGCGCCCCTCGCCCTGTGGGCCCACGGCTCGCTGGCCGGGGGCGACTACCAGGAGGGCCGCAGCGACCTGGACCTCGTCGCGGTCCTCGCGGGGCCCCTCGCCCCGCGTGCCGTGTGGGCCCTCGCCCGGCTGCACGCCCGGCTGCGCGGGGAGCCGCTCGCCCCGCTGCTGCACTGCACCTACCTCACCCCGGCCGCCGCGGCCGATCCCGGGCGCCGGCACCTCACCTGGGCGCACGGCGAGCTGTTCCGGCGGCCGGTCACCCCGGTGACCCGGCGCGAGCTGCTCGACTTCGGGCGGGTGCTGCACGGCGAGCCGCCGGGCGCCCTGCTGCCTCCCGTGCCGGACCGGGAGCTCGGCGAGTTCGTCGTCCGCGACCAGCGGGACTTCTGGCGGCCCGCCGTCGACAGGGCCCACCTGTGGAGCCAGGACGTCTGGGTCGACCTCGGGCTGCTGACCTTCGCGCGGGCGACGGTCACGGTGCGCGACGGCCGGCTGGTGTCCAAGCGCCGGGCCCTCGACGAGCTGCCCGCGCTGGGCGCGCCCGAGGAGGTCGTGGCCGACATCGAGCGGCGCCGCTACGACGGGGGCGGCGGGGCCGCCGGCACGGCCGACGGGGACTGGCGGACCCGCCGTGCCCGGCTGACCCGGGGTTTCCTGGGACCGGCGATCGACGGGCTGGTAGCCGCCCACACGTGACGCGCCCACACATGACCGCGCCCGCGCCGGTGTCTCAGCCGCGTGAGCCGACCGTGGCCTCCGCCGAGGGGCCCGGCAGGTCTACGGTCGTCTCCGGCCGCTCGCGCAGCGCCAGCAGCACCCGCAACACCGCGATCCACACCAGGCACGAGCCGAGCATGTGCAGCCCGACGAGGGCCTCGGGAAGGTCGGTGAAGTACTGGACGTAGCCGATGACGCCCTGCCCGAGCAGCACCAGGAACAGGTCCCGGGTGCGGTCCAGCGGGTTCTTCGGCGCGTCGACCGCCTTGAGGATGAACCACAGGGCGAAGGTCAGCGTCACCACGATCCAGGCGAGCACGGCGTGCAGCTTGGCCACCGTCTCCCAGTCCAGCGGCATCCGCTCGACCTTGCTGGAGTCGCCGGCGTGCGGGCCCGCGCCGGTCACCACGGTGCCGACGGCGATCAGCAGCGTCGAGGCGGCGACCAGGAACCACACCAGTTGCTGCACGGGCTTGCCGACCAGCGGGCGGGGCGGCGCGTCGCCCTCCGCGGCCCGCTGCCACATCACCGCGGCGACCGCGATCAGCGCCGAGGCGGCCAGGAAGTGCGCCGCCACCGTGTACGGGTTGAGGCCGACGAGGACCACGATCCCGCCGAGCACGGCGTTGCTCATCACCAGCCAGAACTGCGCCCAGCCCAGCCGGGTCAGGCTCCGCCGGTACGGCTTCTGCGAGCGCGCGGCGACGATCGCCCAGCCGATGGCCGCGCACAGCACGTACGTCAGCATGCGGTTGCCGAACTCGATGGCCCCGTGGACACCCATGGCGCCGGTCGCGGTGAGCGAGTCGTCGGTGCACTTGGGCCAGGTCGGGCAGCCCAGGCCGGAGCCCGTGAGCCGTACGGCACCGCCGGTGACCACGATCACCACCGACATGACGAGCGCGGACAGGGTCGCCCGCCGGACCGTCCGGTGGTCCGGGGTCCAGCGCGCGGCGATGAAGGCGAGCGGGTTGCGCGCGGCGGCTACGACGTCGGCACGAGTCACGTTTGGCACGCCTCCCATCGTAGGCGGCCGCTTGTGCACGCATTCACGAGGGTCCCCCGGGTCCGCGCGGCGGGCCGCCCGCGGATCACTCCCAGCGGAAGAAGCGGCCGGCCGCCGCGAGTCCGACGACCGCCCACACCGCGAGGATCACGAGGTCGCCCCAGGGGGTGCCCGCGCCGTGCTGGAGCACGTCCCGCAGGCCGTCGGAGAGGGCCGACACGGGGAGCAGGCCCAGCACGTCCTGGGCGCCGGCGGGGAACTTCTCGAGCGGGACGATCACCCCGCCGCCCACCAGCAGCAGCAGGAAGACCAGGTTGGCCGCGGCCAGCGTCGCCTCCGCCTTGAGGGTGCCCGCCATCAGCAGACCGAGGCCCGAGAAGGCGGCGGTGCCCAGCACCAGGAGCAGCACGACGGCCACCGGGGAGCCGTGCGGGTCCCACCCGAGGGCGAACGCGATCACCGTCAGCAGGAGCACCTGGAGGATCTCGGTGACCAGGACCGACAGCGTCTTCGCCGTCATCAGGCCCCAGCGGGGCAGCGGGGAGGAGGCGAGCCGCTTCAGCACGCCGTAGCGGCGTTCGAAACCGGTCGCGATGGCCTGCCCCGTGAAGGCCGTCGACATCACGGCGAGCGCGAGGATGCCGGGCGCGAGGAAGTCGACGGCCTCGCCCGCGCCGGTGTCGACGATGTCCACGGTACTGAACAGCACCAGCAGCAGCGTGGGGATCACGACGGTCAGCAGCAGCTGCTCACCGTTGCGCAGGAGCATCTTCGTCTCCAGCGCCGCCTGGGTCCCGATCATGCGGGACAGCGGTGCGGCCCCGGGCCGGGGGGTGTAGGTGCCGGTGGCGGTCACGAGCGCAGCTCCTTGCCGGTCAGTTCCAGGAAGACGTCCTCCAGGGTGTGCCGCTCGACCGAGATGCGGTCCGGCATCACCCCGTGCTGGGCGCACCAGGAGGTGACCGTCGCCAGCAGTTGCGGGTCGACCTTGCCCGTCACCCGGTAGGAGCCCGGGGTCAGCTCGGCGGCGGAGCTGTCGGCGGGCAGGGCCTTGAGCAGGGAGCCCACGTCGAGGCCGGGGCGGCCGGTGAACCGCAGGGTGTTCTCGGCGCCGCCGCGGCACAGCTGCTCGGGGGAGCCCTGCGCGATGACACGGCCCGCGTCGATGATCGCGACGTCGTCGGCGAGCTGCTCCGCCTCGTCCATGTGGTGGGTGGTCAGGATGACCGAGACGCCGTCCGCCCGCAGGTCCCGCACCAGCTCCCAGGTGGCGCGGCGGGCCTGCGGGTCGAGGCCCGCCGTCGGCTCGTCGAGGAACACCAGCTCCGGCCGGCCGACGACGGCCATGGCCAGCGACAGGCGCTGCTGCTGGCCGCCGGAGAGCCGGCGGTAGGTCGTGCGGCCGCAGGAGCCGAGGCCGAGGCGTTCGACGAGCGCGTCCACGTCCAGCGGGTGCGCGTGCAGTTTCGCCATGTGCCGCAGCATCTCGTCGGCCCGCGCACCCGAGTACACGCCGCCCGACTGGAGCATCACACCGATCCGCGGACGCAGCGCGGAGCCCTCCCGCACGGGGTCGAGGCCGAGGACGCGCACCGTGCCGGAGTCCGGTCTGCGGTACCCCTCGCAGGTCTCGACGGTGGTCGTCTTGCCGGCGCCGTTGGGTCCGAGGACGGCGGTCACGCCGGCCCGCGCCGTCAGGTCGAGGCCGTCCACCGCGGTCTTCGTCCCGTACCGCTTCACCAGGGCCTCGACCCGGACGACAGGCTCACTTCGCATGGCTCAAGAGTCTAGGTTCGCGGGCGGGGGCCCCGAGCGGGGGGTACGGGAACCGGCCACGGGCGGCGGGGCGCGTGCCCCGCGGACTCAGATCTCGTCCTCGCGGGACCGGTGCAGCGGCAGCCAGCGCTCGGCGTAGGCCACGGCCTCCGCGACCGTGAACAGCCGCGCGTCGGCCGCGCCCACCCTGCCCCGTACGACGTCACGGTCGCGTTCGAAGTCGTGGCCCAGCTCGTCGAAGCGGTCGGAGTCGATCGACACCTCGGTCATGACCTCCCACGTACCGTCCGGTCCGGGCCGGCCCACCTCGACGAGCGGCGCCGGGATCCGGTACTCGGCCAGGTGGAAGCTGGTGCAGGTGTCGTAGCCGGTGCCGAGGAGCAGGACCCGCGCCCCCGCCTTCTCCAGCCGCGCCAGCGGGCTGTGCTCGCCGAGCCGGCAGTCGGGCGCGTGGCCCTCGGTGAGCTCAGCGGCCCGCGCCCCGAGCGCGGCGAACGAGGTCTGCGGATGGGCGCTGCGCACGGCGCCGGGCCAGGTGCGGACCGTCTCCGGGACGACGCCCACGCCGAGGGCGGGGGTGGTGCGGGGGTCGTAGACGGGCATGGTCGCCCGGATCCGGTCCCACCACTGCGCCGGGACCGGCGGATTGCTCCACAGGGCCGGGTCGGACAGGTCGCCGGACTGGGTGGGGACCACGAGTGTGCCGTCCGGGCCGAGCGCGTCGAGCAGCCCCCGCACCACCGTGACGGGGCCTCCGCACACCCAGCCGAGTGAACTGAGCGAGGAGTGCACGAGGAGGATCTCCCCGGGCACGACACCGAGCGCGTAGAGCTCCGCGGTGAGGGAGTCGCGGGTGACGAGCGGGCCGGTCGGAGCGGGTATGGGCATGGTTGGGCAGTGTCCTGCACGGCTGCGCCGCGGGCCAGTGGTTTTCCGCCCGTCCGTCCCGCTCCGATCGACCGGAGATCGTTTACGCAGGTCAGATTAGGTATGCCTAAGTGACGCAGGGCACCGTCCGGTGATCGGGACGCGGCTTGCCTGCCCCGAAGGAATTACGCAACAATGGCGTTGTGAAAAACGTCGGCGAGGCTCGGGAGACCCCCACGGGTACCCCGCAGGAAGAGATCGCGACCGGTGAGCGCTCCACGCGCAACCGGGTCGCGCGCTCGATCCTGGACCACGGGCCCTCGACCGTCGCCGAGCTCGCCGCGCGGCTGCGCCTCACCCAGGCCGCCGTCCGCCGCCACCTCGACGCCCTCGTCGCCGACGACGTCGTCCAGGCCCGTGAGCAGCGGGTGTACGGAGCGCGCACGCGCGGGCGCCCCGCCAAGGTGTTCGCCCTCACCGACTGCGGCCGCGACGCCTTCGACCAGTCCTACGACAAGCTCGCCGCGGACGCCCTGCGCTGGATCCAGGACCGCCTCGGCGGGGACGAGGCCGTCGTCGCCTTCGCCCGCGCGCGGATCGCCGAACAGGCCGCCGGGTACCGCCGGGCGATCGAGGCCGCCGCCCCCGAGGAGCGGACCGAAGCCCTGGCCAAGGCCCTGAGCGCGGACGGGTACGCTGCTACGGCGCGCAGCGCGCCGGTCGGCGAGCAGCTGTGCCAGCACCACTGCCCCGTCGCCCATGTCGCGGAGAAGTTCCCGCAGCTCTGCGAGGCGGAGACCGAGATCTTCTCCCAGTTGCTCGGGACGCACGTCCAGCGGCTGGCGACCATCGCCCACGGCGACGGTGTCTGCACGACGTTCATCCCCAGAGTTTCGACAGCCACCCACAACGCATCCGCAAGCACCGCCGGGAGGAACCCCGCATGACGCTCCCCATCGAGGAGACTGCCCACCCCGAGCTCGAGGGTCTGGGCAACTACGAATATGGCTGGGCCGACTCGGACGTGGCCGGTGCCTCCGCCAAGCGCGGCATCAACGAGGATGTCGTCAAGGACATCTCCGCGAAGAAGTCCGAGCCGGAGTGGATGACGAAGCTGCGTCTGAAGGGCCTCCGGCTCTTCGACAGGAAGCCCATGCCCAACTGGGGCTCGGACCTGTCGGGGATCGACTTCGACAACATCAAGTACTTCGTGCGCTCCACGGAGAAGCAGGCGGAGTCCTGGGAGGACCTGCCCGAGGACATCAAGAACACGTACGACAAGCTCGGCATCCCGGAGGCGGAGAAGCAGCGCCTCGTCGCGGGCGTCGCGGCCCAGTACGAGTCCGAGGTCGTCTACCACCAGATCCGCGAGGACCTGGAGGAGCAGGGCGTCATCTTCCTCGACACCGACACCGCGCTGAAGGAGCACCCCGAGCTCTTCAAGGAGTACTTCGGCACCGTCATCCCGGTCGGCGACAACAAGTTCGCGTCGCTGAACACCGCGGTGTGGTCCGGCGGCTCCTTCATCTACGTGCCGAAGGGCGTGCACGTGGAGATCCCGCTCCAGGCCTACTTCCGGATCAACACCGAGAACATGGGCCAGTTCGAGCGGACCCTGATCATCGTCGACGAGGGCGCCTACGTGCACTACGTCGAAGGCTGCACGGCACCGATCTACAAGTCGGACTCGCTGCACAGCGCCGTGGTCGAGATCATCGTCAAGAAGAACGCCCGCTGCCGCTACACGACCATCCAGAACTGGTCGAACAACGTCTACAACCTGGTCACCAAGCGCGCCGTGGCGTACGAGGGCGCGACCATGGAGTGGATCGACGGCAACATCGGCTCCAAGGTGACGATGAAGTACCCGGCCGTCTACCTGATGGGCGAGCACGCCAAGGGCGAGACCCTCTCCATCGCCTTCGCGGGCGAGGGCCAGCACCAGGACGCCGGCTCCAAGATGGTCCACATGGCGCCGAACACGTCGTCCAACATCGTCTCGAAGTCCGTGGCGCGCGGCGGCGGCCGTACCTCCTACCGCGGTCTCGTCGAGATCGGCGAGGGCGCGCACGGCTCGAAGTCCAACGTGCTGTGCGACGCGCTGCTCGTCGACACCATCTCCCGCTCCGACACGTACCCCTACGTGGACGTCCGCGAGGACGACGTGTCCATGGGCCACGAGGCGACCGTCTCCAAGGTCTCCGAGGACCAGCTCTTCTACCTGATGAGCCGCGGTCTGAGCGAGTTCGAGGCGATGGCGATGATCGTGCGCGGCTTCGTCGAGCCCATCGCCAAGGAGCTGCCCATGGAGTACGCCCTCGAGCTCAACCGGCTGATCGAGCTGCAGATGGAGGGCGCGGTCGGCTGACCCCGCCCATCGGCCAGCACACTTCTTGATTTCAGAAAGCGAGCACTACGACAGCCATGGCTGAGGCTCAGAACTCCACGGTGGGGTCCTCCACCACCGCAGGATCGATCGCGGTGGCCGCCGAGTCGACCGTCGCCACGCGCATGAGCGCGCCCCCGTCCTTCGACGTCGCGGACTTCCCGGTCCCGCACGGCCGCGAGGAGGAGTGGCGGTTCACGCCGCTGGAGCGGCTGCGCGGGCTGCACGACGGCACCGCCGTCGCGGCCGGCGAGGGCGTGAAGGTCGCCGTCGAGGCGCCGGAGGGCGTCTCCGTCGAACTCGTGGACCGCGACGACCCGCGCCTCGGCAGGGCGGGCACCCCGGTGGACCGGGTCGCCGCCCAGGCGTACTCCGCGTTCGAGAAGGCCGGCGTGATCACCGTCCCCAAGGAGACGGTGCTCACCGAGCCGATCCGCATCGCGGTGCACGGCGAGGGCGGGGTCTCCTACGGCCACCAGGTCGTCGAGCTGGGCGCCTTCGCCGAGGCCGTCGTCGTCATCGACCACACCGGTGACGCCGTGCTCGCCGCCAACGTCGACTACGTCCTCGGGGACGGCGCGAAGCTGACCGTCGTCTCCGTCCAGGACTGGGACGACAAGGCCGTGCACGTGGCCCAGCACAACGCCCTCGTCGGGCGCGACGCGAGCTTCAAGTCGGTCGTCGTGACCTTCGGCGGCGACCTCGTGCGCCTGCACCCGCGCGTCGCGTACGCCGGTCCCGGCGCCGAGGCCGAGCTGTTCGGTCTGTACTTCACGGACGCCGGTCAGCACCAGGAGCACCGCCTCCTGGTCGACCACAACGTCCCGCACTGCAAGTCCAACGTCGTCTACAAGGGCGCGCTCCAGGGCGAGGCCGCGCACGCCGTGTGGATCGGTGACGTACTCATCGAGGCCAGGGCCGAGGGCACGGACACCTACGAGATGAACCGCAACCTCGTCCTCACGGACGGCGCCCGCGTCGACTCGGTGCCCAACCTGGAGATCGAGACCGGCGAGATCGTCGGCGCCGGCCACGCCTCCGCCACCGGCCGCTTCGACGACGAGCAGCTCTTCTACCTGATGGCCCGCGGCATCCCGGCCGACGAGGCCCGTCGCCTGGTGGTCCGCGGCTTCTTCGCCGAGCTGGTCCAGCAGATCGGTGTCGACGACATCGAGGAGCGCCTGCTCGCCAAGATCGAGACCGAGCTCGAGGCCACGGTCTGATGGCGGCCTTCGTACGCGCCTGCGGGCTGAGCGAGCTGGAGGAGGACACCCCCAAGCGGGTGGAACTCGACGGCACGCCGGTCTCGGTCGTGCAGACCGAGGGGGAGGTGTTCGCGATCCACGACATCTGCTCGCACGCGAACGTCTCGCTCTCCGAGGGCGAGGTGGAGGACTGCCAGATCGAGTGCTGGCTGCACGGCTCCAGCTTCGACCTCCGCACCGGCAAGCCGTCCGGCCTTCCCGCGACGCGCCCCGTCCCCGTATACCCCGTAAAGATCGAAGGGGACGATGTGCTCGTCTCCCTCAACCAGGAGTCCTGAGGCAATCCATGGCAACGCTTGAAATCCGCGACCTGCACGTCACCGTCGAGGCCGACAACGCCACGAAGGAGATCCTCAAGGGCGTCGACCTCACCGTGAAGCAGGGCGAGACGCACGCCATCATGGGCCCCAACGGCTCCGGCAAGTCGACCCTCGCCTACTCGCTCGCGGGTCACCCGAAGTACACGGTCACCGGCGGCACCGTCACCCTCGACGGCGAGGACGTCCTGGAGATGTCCGTCGACGAGCGCGCCCGCGCGGGCCTCTTCCTCGCCATGCAGTACCCGGTCGAGGTCCCCGGCGTCTCCGTGTCGAACTTCCTGCGCACCTCCGCCACCGCCGTCCGCGGCGAGGCCCCCAAGCTGCGCACCTGGGTGAAGGAGGTCAAGGAGGCCATGGAGCGCCTCAACATGGACACCTCCTTCGCCGAGCGCAACGTCAACGAGGGCTTCTCCGGCGGTGAGAAGAAGCGCCACGAGATCCTCCAGCTCGAGCTGCTGCGGCCGAAGGTCGCGATCCTCGACGAGACGGACTCCGGCCTGGACGTCGACGCCCTGCGCATCGTCTCCGAGGGCGTCAACCGCGTCCGCGAGACCGGTGAGGTCGGCACCCTGCTGATCACGCACTACACGCGCATCCTGCGCTACATCAAGCCCGACTTCGTCCACGTCTTCTCCGGTGGCCGCATCGTCGAGTCCGGCGGCGCCGAGCTCGCCGACAAGCTGGAGAACGAGGGCTACGAGGCATACACGAAGGGTGGCGTATCCGCGTGACGCAGCTGCCGGGCCTCCTCGACACCGAGGCGATCCGCAAGGACTTCCCGATCCTGGACCGTCAGGTCCACGACGGCCGGAAGCTCGTGTACCTGGACAACGCGGCGACCTCGCAGAAGCCGCGCCAGGTGCTGGACGCCCTCAGTGAGTACTACGAGCGCTACAACGCCAACGTCCACCGCGGTGTGCATGTGCTCGCCGAGGAGGCCACGGCGCTGTACGAGGGCGCGCGCGACAAGGTCGCCGCGTTCATCAACGCGCCGAGCCGCGACGAGGTGATCTTCACCAAGAACGCCTCCGAGTCGCTCAACCTCGTGGCCAACATGCTCGGCTGGGCCGACGAGCCCTACCGGGTGGACTCCGAGACCGAGATCGTCATCACGGAGATGGAGCACCACTCCAACATCGTGCCGTGGCAGCTGCTCTCGCAGCGCACGGGCGCGAAGCTGAAGTGGTTCGGCCTCACCGACGACGGCCGGCTCGACCTGTCGAACATCGACGAGATCATCACCGAGAAGACGAAGATCGTCTCCTTCGTGCTGGTGTCGAACATCCTCGGCACGGTCAACCCGGTCGAGGCGATAGTGCGCCGCGCGCAGGAGGTCGGCGCGCTGGTGTGCATCGACGCCTCGCAGGCCGCGCCGCACATGCCGATGGACGTCCAGGCCCTCCAGGCCGACTTCGTGGCCTTCACCGGCCACAAGATGTGCGGCCCGACCGGCATCGGCGTCCTCTGGGGCCGCCAGGAGCTGCTGGAGGACCTGCCCCCGTTCCTCGGCGGCGGCGAGATGATCGAGACGGTGTCGATGCACTCGTCGACGTACGCCCCGGCGCCCCACAAGTTCGAGGCGGGCACCCCGCCGATCGCGCAGGCGGTCGGTCTGGGCGCGGCCATCGACTACCTGTCCGCGATCGGCATGGACAAGATCCTCGCCCATGAGCACGCCATCACCGAGTACGCGGTGCGGCGGCTGACCGAGGTCCCCGACCTGCGCATCATCGGCCCGGCGACGGCCGAGGACCGGGGCGCGGCGATCTCCTTCACGCTCGGCGACATCCACCCGCACGACGTGGGTCAGGTGCTGGACGAGCAGGGCATCGCGGTCCGGGTGGGTCACCACTGCGCCCGCCCCGTCTGCCTGCGCTACGGAATTCCCGCGACCACGCGAGCGTCGTTCTATCTGTACTCCACGCCGGCCGAGATCGACGCTCTGGTCGACGGTCTGGAGCACGTACGGAACTTCTTCGGCTGAGGGGCGTGCTGGAACCGTGAAGCTGGACTCGATGTACCAGGAAGTCATCCTGGATCACTACAAGCACCCGCACGGGCGTGGGCTGCGCGACGGCGACGCCGAGGTGCACCACGTGAACCCGACCTGCGGCGACGAGATCACCCTCCGTGTGAAGTACGACGGCACGAAGATCGAGGACGTCAGCTACGAGGGCCAGGGCTGCTCCATCAGCCAGGCCAGCGCGTCCGTCCTCAACGACCTCCTGGTCGGCAAGGACCTGGCCGACGCGCAGAAGATCCAGGAGACCTTCCTGGAGCTGATGCAGTCCAAGGGCAGGATCGAGCCCGACGACGCGATGGAGGAGGTGCTGGAGGACGCGATCGCGTTCTCCGGTGTCTCCAAGTACCCGGCCCGGGTCAAGTGCGCCCTCCTCAGCTGGATGGCGTGGAAGGACGCGACGGCCCAGGCCCTGGGCGGAGCCGACGCCGAAAGGAAGACGGCATGACCGAGACCGTTGAGATGAAGCCGGCCTCCGAAGAGGAAGTCCGCGAGGCGCTGTACGACGTCGTCGACCCCGAACTGGGCATCGACGTCGTCAACCTCGGGCTGATCTACGGCATCCACATCGACGACGCGAACATCGCGACGATCGACATGACCCTCACCTCGGCGGCCTGTCCGCTGACCGACGTGATCGAGGACCAGGCGAAGTCCGCCACGGACGGCCTGGTCAACGAGCTGCGCATCAACTGGGTCTGGATGCCGCCGTGGGGCCCGGACAAGATCACGGACGACGGCCGTGAGCAGCTGCGCGCGCTCGGGTTCAACGTCTGAGTCGGTCCGACGACCGAGACCCGACCCGCGCACCGCACGTGAGAGCGGCGGCACCCCGACCGGGGTGCCGCCGCTCTCACGTGCGGGTGGGTTGTGAGCCGTGGGCCGTCAGCCCAGCGGGCTCACCAGCCGGAAGGAGAAGTCCGCCCGGTTGGTCGTGTTGTAGCCCCAGGGGTCCAGACGCAGCTGGAAGTTCTTGTGGCGCAACGCGTAGTTGGGGTAGTTCACCGACTGGAGCAGCACCGCGCCCTGTTCCCCCGAGTACCCGGGGCAGAAGGTGGCGTCCTGCTTGAACAGCGTGGAACCGTCGTTGCGTTCGGAGCGCAGGACGAAGTCGCGGTGGCGCAGGTACGTGCCGTCGTGCGTCGCGAACGAATAGCACGAGCTGTTGGACAGCCCCTTGACCAGGGTGAAGGTGGAGTCCTGGCGGGATTCCGAACCGCGCGGCGCGTCGAGTCGCACCAGACCGCCGCTCACATGCCAGTAACGGTCGGGGTAGTTGACCGCCTGCACCGACCGCCGGTCGCCGGACGGCGCCGGGTCGGCCGGCTTCCTGGTCGCCGTCGCCGACGCGGAGGCCTTCGACCCGCCCGGGGCGTGCGGGGACGGACTGCCCTGCGCCGCGGGGGAGGACGAGGCGGACGGGGACGCCGACGGTGACGGCGAGGCGCTCTTGCTCCCCGCCGGTGCCGCCGACCCGGTCGCCGAGGGGGAGGCGAAGGAGATCAGACCGCCCCCCGTCTCGTCGTCCGAGAGCGTCTGCCCCTGCCGGGACGCGGTCGTGTCCTCAACGGGCTTGTCGTTGAGGGCTATTGCGGTCACGCACGCCACGATGGTGGCGACGGCGAGTCCGCCGGCCAGCCAGAGGCGTCGTGTTCCGGGGGCCCGGGAGGTGTCCGGGGCCCAGCCGCTCTCCCAGGGTTGCTCCTGGGGCGGCCGGGACTTGTTTTCTGGCATGCGCTGTTCCTCCAGCGGTACCCCTGACGGCTGCCGCGGCTGCGATGGCCCTGTGTGTGAACGGTGAAACAGTAGTGGAACCCGTGGCTCACGTTCAGCCGTTTGGGTGAGCGCTTTCCATAACACTTTCGACTCCGCGGCCACTTGGGGCGCGCGGGGCCAGTGCGGGACACGTCTGCGGTCGACGGCTGTGTACGGGCGTACGCATCGTTGTGTACGCTCGTACACATGGGATACCTGACGCTCGCCGGCGCCATCGCCGCCGAGGTGGCCGCGACGACGGCCATGAAGTACAGCGACGGATTCAGCAGGCTCTGGCCCTCGTTGCTGACGGCCGCCGGCTATGTCGTCTCCTTCCTCCTGCTCGCCCAGACCCTGAAGACCGTCGGCATCGGCACGGCGTACGCGATCTGGGCCGGCGTCGGCACCGCGACCATCGCCGTCATCGGGCTGGCCCTGTTCGGGGAGTCCCTGACCCTCACCAAGGCCGCGGGCATCCTGCTCATCGTCGGCGGAGTGGTCGTGCTCAATCTCGGCGGTGCGCACTGATGCCCCGGCGCCACGACCCCGAGCGCCGGCAGCGGATCATCGACGCGGCGATCCGCGTCGTCGGGAAGAAGGGGCTGGCCGGGCTGAGCCACCGGTCGGTCGCCGCGGAGGCCGACGTCCCCCTCGGCTCCACCACCTACCACTTCGCCACCCTCGACGAACTGGTCATCGCGGCCCTGCGGCAGGCCAACGAGGGCTTCGCCAAGGCGGTCGCGGCGCACGGCGGGCTGACGGACCCCGGGCTCGACCTGCCCGCCGAGCTGGCCGGACTGCTCGGCGAGTGGCTCGCGGGCGAACGGACCGGCGTGGAGCTGGAGTACGAGCTCTACCTGGCCGCCCTGCGCCGCCCCGCGCTGCGCCCGGTCGCCGCCGAGTGGGCCGAGGACCTCGCCGCCCTCCTCGCCGCCCACGTCGACCCCCGCACCGCACGCGCGCTGGTCGCCCTGATGGACGGCATCTGTCTGCAAGTACTGCTGACGGACGCGCCCTACGAGGAGGAGTACGCGCGTGAGGCGCTGGCGCGGCTGATCCCGCCCGCTCCCTCCGGCCCGCCGGGGCGCCGGCCCCCTCGCTCGGGCCCCGGACGCGGCTGAGCGCCTCGCGCCCGTTTCGGCGCCTGCCCCGTGTCCGTCCCGGGATCCCGGGGAACGCGCCAGGTCGGCGGGGGAGCGCGGCCCGCCGGCTGAGACACCGCCGCGCGGGTTGGCCTCCGCGGCCCCCCGCCGGTTAGGTTGCCCTCATGACCGACACGACTGCTCCTCGCACCACCGGCGCCGTGGCCGCCGGCCTCGCCACGATCGCCGCCGACGGCACCGTTCTCGACACCTGGTTCCCCGCGCCCGCGCTCGTCGCCGAGCCCGGCCCGTCCGGCACCGAGCGCCTGTCCGCCGAGAAGGCCGTGGAGCTGCTCGGCGAGGGCGCGACGCAGGCCGTCGGTCCGGACGCCCGCCGGGGTGTCGACGTGGTCGCGGTCCGCACGGTCATCGCCTCGCTCGACGCGAAGCCGCTCGACGCGCACGACGTGTACCTGCGCCTGCACCTGCTCTCCCACCGGCTGGTGAAGCCGCACGGGCAGAGCCTGGACGGCATGTTCGGCCACCTCGCCAACGTCGCCTGGACCTCGCTGGGCCCGGTCGCCGTCGACGACGTCGAGACGGTCCGGCTGAACGCCCGCGCGCAGGGCCTGCACCTCCAGGTCACGTCCATCGACAAGTTCCCGCGCATGACGGACTACGTCGCCCCCAAGGGCGTGCGGATCGCGGACGCCGACCGGGTCCGCCTCGGCGCCCACCTCGCCGAGGGCACCACGGTCATGCACGAGGGCTTCGTCAACTTCAACGCGGGCACGCTCGGCACCTCGATGGTCGAGGGCCGCATCTCGGCGGGCGTCATCGTCGGCGACGGCTCGGACATCGGCGGCGGCGCGTCCACCATGGGCACGCTCTCCGGCGGCGGCAACGTGATCATCTCCATCGGCGAGCGCTGCCTCATCGGCGCCGAGGCGGGCGTCGGCATCGCCCTCGGCGACGAGTGTGTCGTCGAGGCCGGCCTGTACGTCACCGCGGGCACCCGGATCACCATGCCCGACGGCCAGATCGTCAAGGCCCGCGACCTCTCCGGCGCCTCGAACATCCTCTTCCGCCGCAACTCGGTCACCGGCGCGGTCGAGGCCCGCCCGAACAACGCGGTCTGGGGCGGCCTGAACGAAATCCTCCACGCCCACAACTGACCTGCGCGGCCGTGTTGTTCGGCCCTGCGCGACGGAGCGCCCCGGCCTGGACGGTGGGGCGCTCCGTCATGCGGTCAGGGCCGTCGCGAAGTCGGTGAGGGTGGTGAAGTCCTCCTCGCGCAGGCCCAGTCGGGGGTTCACGTGGTGCAGGAGGGCCGGGGCCGGGTGGTGGGCGGTGACGTAGGCCGAGTCGGCGGGGGACTGTTCGTCGTCGACCCAGGCGAAGGGGCGGCCCGCCGCGTGGGCGACGATCGCCTCCGTCTTCCAGTGGACTCCGTCGGCCCGGTGGGCGAAGAGCGCCGCGCCGAAGTCCACGTACGGGAGTTCGGGAAGCCCCACCACGGGCGCGATCCAGCGGTTGGCCTGAGCCATCCAGGTGGTCGCCCAGCACAGTTCGTAGGGGAGCCGGAGCAGGGCGGGGCCGTGGCCGGGGTGCAGCCAGACCCGCAGCGGCCGCTCCCGCCCGACCGACGCCCTGATGGTCGTGTAGCCGGCCGGCCGTTTCGAGGGCTTGGCGGCGTACGGGTTGAGGGGACCGTCGACGTCGAGGTAGAGCAGCGGGCGGCTCATGCCCCCACGGTACGTGGCCGGGACCGGGCCGATCGAGGGAATTCCCCGCGGTCCACGGGCACACCCGGTAGCCACGCGGGCGCCGCGCGCCTCCCCCGCACCGCCCGCCACCGACGGTCGCAGCCGCGCACAGCGACCCCGGCCCCGGCCCCCGGCCCCGAGACCCCGGCTCCCGGCTCCGGGTCCCCGGCTCCCGGACGCCGGCTCCCGGCTCCCGGCCCCGAGACCCCGGTCCCCGGACGTCGGCCGCGGTCCCCGGCCCCAGGCCGCGGTCCCAGGCCGCGGCCCCCGGTCCCGGCCTCGGCCTAGGCCTAGGCTTCGGTCCCGGCCCCGGTCTTGGCCCCGGCTTCGGTCCCGGCTTCGGTCCCGGCTTCGGTCCCGGCCTCGGTCCCGGCCCCGGCTTCGGTCCCGGCTTCGGTCCCGGCTTCGGTCCCGGTCCCGGCTTCGGTCCCGGCTTCGGCCCCGGTCCCGGCCTCGGTCCCGGTCCCGGTCCCGGCCCCGAGACCCCGGTCCCCGGACGTCGGCCGCGGTCCCCGGCCTCAGGCCGCGGTCCCAGGCCGCGGTCCCGGCCCCGGTCCCGGCCCCGGCTTCGGCCCCGGCCCCGGCCTCGGTCCGGCCCCGGCCTCGGTCCGGCCCCGGCCTCGGTCCCGGCCCCGCCCCGGCCCCCGGCCGGCCCGCCCCGCCCCGGCCCCCGGCCGGCCCGCACCGCCGACCGGCCTCGTTCGGTGCTCAGGAGTGCGGCCCGGACACGAGCCGTTCGCAGGCCGCGCGCAGGCCGTCGGTCGTCTTCCGGCCGGCGGGCCGCAGCGGCGCCCGGACCGGGCCGGCCGGCAGGCCCAGTCCGCCCAGGAGCGCCTTGGCCGTGACCGTCCCGGGCAGTCCCGACGCCATCATCGACTCCACCAGTTCCATGACCCGGTGCTGCCGCACGGCGGCCCCCGCGGTGTCGCCCGCGTCGAAGGCGTCCAGGACGGCCCGCAGGTGTGCCGGAATCACGTTCGCGACGGTGCTGACGTAACCCGCCCCGCCCACCGCGTACAGCGCGAGGTGGTGCTCCTCGCAGCCCGCGTAGTACGCCAGATCCGTCCGCGCGAGCACCTTCTGGGCGCCCAGGAAGTCGTACGAACAGTCCTTCACCGCGACGATCCGCGGGTGCCCGGCGAGCCGGAGCATGGTGTCGGGCTCGATCCGGGTGCCCGTGCGGCCGGGGATGTCGTACAGCATCACCGGCAGCGCCGACGCGTCCGCGACCTCGCGGAAGTGCGCCTCCAGGGCGTCCTGCGGGGGCCTGCTGTAGTACGGGCTGACCACGAGCACGCCGTCCGCGCCCGCCTTCTCCGCGTCCCGGGCGAGCCGGACGGTGTGCCGGGTGTCGGAGGTTCCCACCCCCGCCACGATCGACGCCCGGTCGCCCACCGCCTCCCGCACGGCGGCCACCAGTTCCGCCTTCTCGGCGTCCGAGGTGGTGGGCGACTCGCCCGTCGTCCCGGAGAGCACCAGGCCGTCGCAGCCGGCGGAGACCAGCCGGTCGGCGAGCAGGCGCGCGCCGTCGGTGTCGAGCGTGCCGGTGGCAGTGAAGGGCGTGATCATCGCGCACAGGGCGCGGCCGAAGGGGGCGGGAGCGGTCCGAGCGGCTGGAGTCATGGGAGCAGTCTCGGCGCCAGGACAGTGAAGCTCTACTTAATTCTTCTACGCGATACATCTAAGGGGTACTGCGGAATCGAGTCCCGGTGGACGCTCTTCCCCGGGGATGACGGCGAGCGGCCGGGGTACCCGCAGGGTGGGACCGGGGCAGGACGACGCACGGGCTGTGGCGCCGGCCCGCCCGGTGTGCCGGACGCTCCCGCGAGGGATCTCGGGAGTCTCCGGGCCGACGTCGAGGAGAACAGGGAGAGGGCGCACCGATGACGGACAGGACGCCGGCCGAACTGCGCCGGCAGATCGAGCGCACCCGGCACCGGCTGGGCGCCACCGTGGAGGAACTCGCGGCCAGGGCGGACCTGCGCGGCCGCACCCGGACCCGCGCCGCCGACCTCATGGACCGCGCCGGCGCCATGGGCGTGCAGTTGCGCAGCAGCGCGTCCCTGGCCGGATACCGCATACAGGAACGCGCGGGCCGGGCGGGACAGCTGGCACGGAGCCGCGCGGACCACGCCGGACGCGTGGCGCGGACGCGGGCCGGCCGTGCCGGTCACCTCGTGCGGGGACGGGCGGGCGGCGCGGGCCACGCCGTCCAGGAACGGGCGGGCCGCACGGGCCACGTCGTCCAGGAGCGGGCCGGTCGCGCCGGGCACCTGGTGCGGGACACCGCGGCCCGGGCCGGCCGTACCGCCCAGGAGCGGGCCGTCCGTGCCCGCCATGTCCGCGGCGGTCTCCGGGACGCGGCGTCCCGTACGGGGCGCACCCTGGAGCGGCCCGCACCCGCCCCCATCCGGATGCCCGTGCGGTTCGCGCTGCGCTACCCCTGGCCGACGATGATCGCCGGCGCGGCCGCGGCCGCCCTGGTGGCGGCCGGGGTGGTCGCCCGGAGCAGGGCGAGGGCGAAGGCCCGGCGGTAGACGGCCGCGCAGCCGGCACGGCCGGCACGGCCCGCACGGCCCCGCCGAGCGCTCGAGGCCCGGCACCCGCATCGAGCGGGTGCCGGGCCTTTCTGCGCTGCGGGTACGGAGATGCGGAGCCGACCTTCCGAAAACTCGATTGTCCTGGACAAAAAAAGTTTTCGGTGAGACGGTGGACGCATGCTGGACGTGACAGTCATCGAGGACCCCGAGGCGGCCGCCGTCTCCCTGGACCCCATACGGGCCCGGCTGCTCGCCGAGCTGGCCGCCGGTCCCGCCTCGGCGGCGATGCTGGCCGGCCAGGTCGGGCTGCCGAGGCAGAAGGTGAACTACCACCTCAAGGCGCTGGAGCGGCACGGGCTGGTCGAGCTGGCCGGTGAGCGCCGCAAGGGCAACGTCACCGAACGGCTGATGCGGGCGACCGCGGCGTCGTACGTCATCTCGCCGCTCGCGCTCGCCGTCGTGCAGCCGGACCCGGACCGCTTCCGCGACCAGCTCTCCGCGCGCTGGCTGCTCGCGCTCGGCGCCCGGCTGGTCCGTGACGTCGGCTCGCTGATCACCGGCGCCGCCAAGGCCCGCAAGGGCTTGGCCACGTACGCGCTGGACGGCGAGGTGTGCTTCGCCTCGGCCGCGGACCGGGCCGCGTTCATCCAGGAGCTGACGGCCGGGGTCGGCGGTCTGATCCGCAAGTACGACGCCCCCGACGCCGGGGGCGGCCGCGACCACCGGATCGTCGTCGCCGTCCACCCGACGCTCAAGTCCCCGCCACCGGCACAGGCGCCGGCACCAGCGCAGAGGCAGGCGCAGGCACCGGCAGGGACACACGCAGAAGCCGCAGCAGCGGCCGAGGATCAGGGCGTACCCCGGGTCCCGGCCGGCGGCGACCACCGGAACCACGGCGAGAGCCAGTGATCAGGAGTCATCATGTCCAAGGAATTCGAGATCGCCCGCGAGTTCGAGGTCGACGCCACGCCCGAGCAGGTGTGGGACGCCTTCACCGCCGGTACCGGCGGCTGGCTCTGGCCGATGGAGGCGCCGGAGCCGCGTGAAGGCGGCACGGGCCCCTTCGGTTCCACGGTCACCGTCTGGGACCCGCCCCACCGCTACACCAACCGCGTGGAGAACGTGGACGGGATCTCCGAGCAGACCCTGAACCAGCTCGACTACACCGTCGAGCCGCGCGACGAGGGCCGGCGGGCCTGGGTGCGCTATGTGCACAGCGGCATCTTCGTCGACGACTGGGACAACCAGTACGACGCGGCGGGCCGGCACACCGACTTCTACCTGCACACCCTGCGCCAGTACCTGACCCACTTCGACGGCCGTCCGGTCGCCTTCGTCACCTTCGACGGGCCCGACGCGTCCAAGGCGGCCGACGCCCTGACCGCCGTGGAGCGGGCGCTGGGCCTCGCGGACGACACCGCCGAGGGTGCGCGCGTGCGGGTCGCCGGACCCGGGGGGCGCGGCCTCGACGCGGTGGTCGACTTCCGCAACGCCTACTTCGTCGGGCTGCGCACCGACCGTGCCCTGATCCGCTTCTTCGGCCGCAACCACTGGGGTCACCCGGTCGGCGTCAGCGTCCACGACTTCGCGCCGGACGCCGACGCCGAGGCGAACGGGACCGCCTGGCGGGGCTGGCTGGACCGGGTGTTCAGCCGGCCCCTCCGACCGCGGCCGTAGGCCTTACGGCTGGAAACGCAGGATCTGCGGGTCGTGGTCGCTGATCTGGTCGTGGAACTCCGAGTTGATGTGCACGCTGTCGTACTCGAAGTCGCCGTCGTGCTTGATCGAACGGCTCACCAGGATCTGGTCCAGGACCTGCTGGTTGCCCTGGTAGTCGTAGGAGTAACGCTCGTTCCTGGACAGCGACTTGATCGCCGACCAGAGCGTGCCGTCACCCTCGAGGATCTGCGCCGTGCCGGAGAACTCGAAGTCGTTGATGTCGCCCAGGGCGATCACGTCCGCCTTCTTCTCCACGGCGAGGATGTCCTTGACGAAGGCGTTGACCAGCGTCGCCTGCTGGTGGCGCTGCGTCTCCGAGCTGCGCACCACCGGCTGGTACTGCGAGGTCAGACCCTGGTCGCCGCCCTTGGAGTTGAAGTGGTTGGCGATCACGAAGACCGTGCGGCCGCGGAAGACGAACTCGCCGACCAGCGGCTTGCGGCTGCTCGCCCAGGCGGTGTTCGCCGGGTCGATGCGGCCGGGGGAGGCGGTGAGCTGCGGGCGGCCCTGCACCTCGGTGACGCCGACGGCCGTGGTCGCGTTGCCGCCCGCGCGGTCCGTGAACGACACGCGCTGCGGGTTGAACAGGAACACCTGACGGATGTTCCCGCCCGGCTCGCCGCCGTCGGTGTTGTTGGTCGGGTCGATCGAGCGCCAGTCGTACCGGGGGCCGCCCGCCGCCACGATCGCGTCGATCAGCTTGCCCACCGTGACGTCGGCGGCGGTCGTGCCGTCGTTCGTCGCGCCGTTGTTGTCCTGGATCTCCTCCAGGGACACGATGTCGGGCGACTTCAGGTTGTTCACGATCGCGGCGGCGTGCTCCCCGAACGTGGCGTCGGACGGGTCGAGGTTCTCGACGTTGTACGTCGCGACCGCCAGTTCGTCCTTCTTCTGCTTGCGCGTCGACTCCCGCTCCAGGCCGCCGCTCTTCAGCGTGCCCAGCTGGTTCGCGACGAGCGTGTAGCCACCGAACTGGTTGTAGTCCAGCGGGCCCGAGGTGACGCCGGCGAGGGTGTCACCGACGTTCGCGACCGGGAAGTCGGCCGTCGCGCCGAGCGACTGGATCTGGAGCCGGCCGGTGTTCTGCGAGGCGTACGAGCCGTACAGCGTGCCACCGCGGCGGGTGTCGTTCTCGTGCGGCTTCACCGTGACCCACAGCTCGCTGTACGGGTCCGTGGCGGTGACCACGCCGGCGTCGGCGACCTGGACGTTCATGCCCTCGAGGGACTCGTAGTAGTCCAGGGCGTACGTGCCGGGCCGCAGGGTGAGACCGTTGACGGAGTTGTTGGCCGCGGGGTCGCCGGCCGGGGTGTACGCCGCCGGGACCGACTTCTTGTTCACCACGGTCGCGGCGGGCACCGCGTTGCCGCTGGACAGCACGGTGACCGTCGGCTTGGTGATCTCCGTGACCGACTGGTTGCCGGTCGAGACGCCGCCCGGGACGTACTCGGAGACCGTGCCGTTCACCGTGACGGAGTCGCCGACGGCGACCTTCGGGGCGGAGCTGGTGAAGACGAAGACGCCCTCACTGGTGGCCGGGTCGGCGTCCGGGTTCGGATCCTGGATCCAGAAGCCCTTGGACGAGCCGTAGGTGCGCACGCCGGTGACGATTCCGGCCACACCCGAGACCGCCTGGCCGGCGTACGGCGACACCCGGGTGGTGCCCTGGATGTCGTGGACGGCCACCGTCTCCGCGTGGGCGGGCGTGGTGAGCGCGACGGTGGAGGCCGCGGAACAGGCGGCGGCGACGGTGAGCGCGGCGAGACGCGCGGACTTCTTGCTCGGCAACGGAATCCCTCCGGGGACGTTCATGAGTGCCGGGACGAGGGTGGATCGTGGAACGGGAGGCCGCGACCCGCGGGGCGGACGCGACGCGCGTAGAAATTACAGTGAACATATGTCCATCGGATTTCTACGCGCGTCAATCTCCTGCCTGGTCACGCCACTTGTCAAGGTTTCAGCCATGTACGCGGCCTGACGGGGAGATGAACCGGGCGGCATGGGTCCATACCCGTCTAGGCTGAGTGGCCCAGTGTCCCGGCGGGCCGGTGGCACCACGCGCCCTAGGAGAACCAGCCGATGTCAGACAGCTCCCCCCTGCCGCCGGTGCTGCTGCACCCCGAAGCGGAGCTGGCGCGCGACGCGCTGTCCACGCCGTTGCTCTCCCGGGCCGCCCTGCTCGCCCGCTGGGCCGGCCCCGGCACCCGGGTCGACGCCGGGGGCGGACTCGTCGAGGAACAGCTGGCCCCCGCCGCCGAGGCGCTCGGTCTGACCGGGGACGACGCCGCCGCCGGCGCGAGCGAGGCGTGGCGGGTGGCCATGGACGCCGGGCTCGTGGAGGTCGTCGACGAGGAGGCCGGCACCGTCGTGGCCGGCGAGGACCTGGCCCTGCTGACCGGCGGTTCCCCGCACGACGTCCTCGCGGTGTGGCTCGCCGCCCTGGAGACCGTGCTGGCCGACGCGGCCGTCCCCGACCTGGACGAGCTGATGGACGCCATGGACGAGGGCGGCGAGATCGACTTCTCCCGCCTCGACTGGAACCCCGAGGCCGAGGCCGAGTTCCTCGACGGCGTGCTCGGCAACCTCTACCTGCTCACCGCCAGCGAGGACGGCCCCGGCGACGGCCCCGTCCCGCTCCCCGCGCTCGCCGCGTCGATGATCGTCCCCGGTGACATGGACGAGCCCACCAACGACGTGCTGGAGCAGGTCTCCGACGCGATGATGCGGCTCGACGACCAGTTCCGCCTCCTGGAGCCGATCGGGATCGTCGCCTACCGCCCTGTCGACGAGGACCTGATGGCGGACCCCGAGGAGGAGCCCGCCGCCCCGGTCGACGAGACCGACGTGTCGCGGTACGGCATGGTCCGGCTCACCCCCCTCGGCGTGTACGGACTGCGCGCCCGGCTGCTGGAGGCCGGGTTCGACGCCCCGGCCGTCGGGGACCTCGCCGACAAGGGCGCCGACGTCCTCCTCGACGGCAGCGCCGCCTACGGCTCGCGGGCCGCGCTCGCCGAGACCGAGCAGTGGCTCGTGCGCCGCGAACCCCTCGACGCCGCACGTGAGCTGCTGGGCGCCGCCCGCGGCGCGGACCACGGCGCGCCGCTGCGCAGGCTGCGCTGCCAGCAGGCCCTGTCCCTCGTCGGCGGCCAGGCCGAACCCGCCGTCCGCGAGGTCCTCGACGACCCCGAGCTCGGCGGCCTCGCCCGCGTCTGGCTGAGCGAGCTCGGCGCGACGGACGTACCCGCGCCCTCCGAGGAACTGGTCTTCTGGCTCACCATCGACACCCTGGCCGCGCAGCTCGCCGCCGAGGGCAACTCCGAGGAACTCCAGGCCCTCGTCGAGGGGCTCGCCCAGCAGCACGGCGGGTTCTTCTCGGCGGCCTGGCGCGTCGACCACCCGGCCACCCCGGACGTCCTGGAGGCGATGGGCCGCCTGCACCCCGACAAGCGCATCGCCAAGGAGGCCCGCAAGGCGGCCTTCAAGGCCCGCTCGCAACAGGGCGGATGACCCGGTGGCCGGTGGCCGGCCGCCGGTAGCCGGAGTCCGGTGAGCGGTGAGCGGGTGGGGTCCGGCGTGGGGAGGGGCTCTCTTCGGTCTTCCGTTGCCCTCCCGTGGCCTGATCCGTACGGATTCATGGAAGGGGGTCCCTCGAAGTCGCCGGACGTTCAACTCCCGTTCAGGCATGGGCGGGACGGTGACGCCGAACCGAGGTCCGCCACCCTCCACGGCACTTCCACCGCGTCTCAGGAGACACCATGTCGCTCACCCGCAGGGACTTCGCAAGGCAATCCGCGCTCACCGGTGCCGGGGTCGCGCTGGCGGGCAGCGTAGGCGCCCTCGCCACCGCGCCGAACGCCCTCGCCGCCTCGGAGACCGAGTCCGCCGCGGACGCCGCGGACGCCGCCCACGCCGGGCAGGGCGCGCAGGCGTCGGCGGCCGGGCACCACGGCGTCGGCTACGGCCCGCTGCTCCCCGACCCCGCGGGCATCCTCGCCCTGCCCGCCGGATTCAAGTACCGCGTCATCACCTACAGCGGGAAGACCAAGCTGGAGTCCGGCGAGATCACGCCGTCCAACCACGACGGCACCGCCACCTTCTGCGGCCCCCGCGGCGCGACGCTGCTCGTCAACAACCACGAGCTCAAGGGCCCGCGCGCGAGCTGGCAGTACCCGGTCCCGCTCACCGAGGGCCTCGTCTACGACCCGGCCGCGGCCGGCGGCTGCACGGTCGTCGAGGTGCGCCCCGGCGGCCGGGTCGCCGAATGGGTCGGCATCGCCGGAACCTCCACCAACTGCGCGGGCGGCACCACTCCCTGGGACACCTGGCTCACCGGCGAGGAGACCGAGGACAAGGCCGGCCAGAACGGCATGACCAAGGACCACGGCTACATCTTCGAGGTCGACCCGGAGGACCGCCGCGCCAACCGCGACCCGCGGCCGGTCAAGGCGTTCGGCCGCTACGCCCACGAGGCCGTCGTCATCGACCCCAAGCGCGGCCACGCGTACCTGACCGAGGACGCCTCGGGCCCCAACGGCCTGCTCTACCGCTGGACCCCGCCGGCGGGCTTCCGCCACGGCCGCGGCAAGCTGCGCACCCTCGCCGACGACGCCGGTGTCCTCCAGGCCTTCAAGTGCTTCGACTCCGGCGGCAAGTTCGTCGACGACCTGTCCCGCGCCACGAAGACCGGCACGGTGTACGGCGTGGACTGGGTCGACGTGCCCGACCGCGACGCCCGGACGGTGTCCGTCCGCAAGCAGTTCGCCGACGGCCAGGTCACGCGCGCCCGCAAGCTGGAGGGCATGTGGTGGGGCGACGGCGGGACCTACATCGTCTCCTCGTACGCCCGTGACGAGAGCCCCGTCCAGCACGACGGCGCCGTCTGGTTCTACGACCCCAAGCGCCGCACGCTGACCCTGAAGGTCCTCCTCGGCGTCAACCCCGACCCGTCCGTGGACGGCGCCTTCGACGGTCCCGACAACATCACCGTCTCCCCGTACGGCGGTCTCGTCATCGCCGAGGACGGCGAGGGCGTCCAGCACCTGTTCGGCGCCACCGACAGCGGCCGCACCTACCCGATCGCCCGCAACGAACTGAACATCGGCACCGAGGACGAGCCGGAGTACAGCGAGTTCACCGGCGTCACCTTCTCGCCCGACGGCCACACCCTCTACGCCAACATCCAGACGCCGGGCATCATGCTGGCGATCACCGGCCCGTGGAAGCGGCAGAAGCGGTGAACCTGACGCGCAATTAATTCGTTCGCTCCGTCCGCGGCCGCCCTCCTAAAGTGATGAACGTCCAGGTGCGAAGGCAGGACCTACTTCCACTGATAATGGGGCGGCCGCGGGTTCGAGTCCCGCCACCGGTACTACGCGCCGGTGTAGCTCAGGGGCAGAGCACCTTGTCGGTTCCGCCGGCTTCGATCTCTGGACGCCACAATTTCACAGCACCTCCCGGTGCGCGGGCTGCGGCTACTTCTCTCCAAAAGAAATCCGGGCCGCCGCCGACTTGATCTCGGGAGGCGCAGCATGTGGTGGGTGTCCGGTGCGCAGGCAGCGGTTACTTCATTGGATCGGACGGTCGCGGGTTCGAGTCCCGTCACCGGCTCAGGGCCGGTGTAGCTCAGTGGGCAGAGCATCTGGCTGAGTCCGTCGCCGACCCCTGATCTCGGGCACCTTCCTTTTGCTGCGCCTTTCCCCGACAGACGAAACAATGAACACCGAATTCGGGGGAATTCACCATGGCGCGCTTCAATATCCGTGCCCGTAAACCGCGTCCCGTCTCGCCCGTGACCACCACGGGCCGGGTGCTCCGTACCCATCAGGGCGGCCGCGGTCACGAGCGGGACACCCGCTCCGAACTCTTCCTGCTGGCGATCGCGAACTTCGTCTCGCAGCAGACCTTCTACGAGTCCGGCGCCGACCGCGACGACCGCTTCACCCGGCTGGTCCGCGAACTCGCCGTCAGCGACCCCACCTGGACGGCCGGCCTGCTCGGCTGGCTGCGTGGCGAGGGCAACCTGCGCACCGCCGCGATCGTGGGCGCCGCCGAGTACGTGCACGCGCGGCTCGCGGTGGGAGCCACCGGCGGTCCTTCGAACCGGCAGGTCGTGGACTCCGTGCTGCGGCGTCCCGACGAGCCGGGCGAGCTGCTCGCGTACTGGACGGCGACCCACGGCCGGGCCCTGCCCAAGCCGGTCAAGCGCGGTGTCGCCGACGCCGTACGGCGGCTCTACAGCGGCAAGTCGCTGCTGAAGTACGACACAGCGTCCAAGGGCTACCGCTTCGGCGACGTCCTCAACCTGGTGCACGCCTCGCCGGACCCGGCGAAGCCGTGGCAGGGGGACCTGTTCCGGTACGCCCTCGACCGCCGGCACCACCCGGACACCGCCGAGGTGCCCAGGTCGCTGCCCGTCCTCGTCGCCCACCGCGACCTGATGGCGCTGCGGCCCGCGAAGCGGCGCAAGGTGGTCACCGGAGCCGGCGGCACGCGGCGGCTGGCCGAGGCCGGCATGACCTGGGAGGCCCTGGCGGGCTGGCTCCAGGGGCCGATGGACAGGGCGGCCTGGGAGGCGGTCATCCCGACGATGGGGGTGATGGCCCTGACGCGCAACCTGCGCAACTTCGACGAGGCCGGGGTCTGTGACGAGGTCGCGGCGCAGGTGGCGGCGAGGATCAGCGACCCGGCCGAGGTCGCCCGTTCGCGTCAGTTCCCGTTCCGCTACCTCGCCGCGTACCGGCACGCGCCCTCGCTGCGCTGGGCGTATCCGCTGGAGCAGGCGCTCGGCCACTCGCTGGCCGCGGTGCCCGCACTGCCCGGCCGGACGCTGGTGCTCGTCGACCGCTCGGGCTCGATGTTCTACGCCCGGCTGTCGGACCGCTCCGAGCTCAACCGGGCCGACGCGGCGGCGATCTTCGGTACGGCGCTCGCGGTGCGGGCGGCGGACGCGGACCTCGTCGAGTTCGGCACCGTCAGCAAGGCGATCGATTTCCGTAAGGGGGAGGCCATGGTGAAGATTCTGGAGCGTTTCGGTGACCTCGGAGGCACGGACACCACCGAGGCCGTACGCCGGCACTACCGCGGCCACGACCGGGTGCTGATCGTCACCGACGAGCAGTTCACCGCGAGCCGGCACGGCGACCCGACCGACCAGGTCCCGGCGGACGTGCCGGTGTACACCTGGAACCTGGCCGGCTACCGCGCCGGTCACGGCCCGTCGGGGAAGGCGAACCGGCACACCTTCGGCGGGCTCTCGGACGCGGCCTTCCGGATGGTGCCGCTGCTGGAGGCCGCGGACGACACGCGGTGGCCGTGGGCGGCCGCGGCCTGAGCCGTCGCACACCGGGCCGGTCGGTGAACGAGAACCGTGACGTCCGGACAGCCGAGGAGCAGGCGTCGGCCGGGCGCCCGGTCTCGAGGAACCGGTGGTCGGCGGTGGTGCCGGGGGGGCCGGGAGTCGGAGCAGTCCGCGACTCCCGGCCTTCCCATGCTCCAGGGGTGCAGCGCGGCGAGGAAGCCGTGCGTCTCGTCCACCGCGGGCCGTGCGGCCCTTGTGCCGCCGAGAACTGATATCTAACATTTCAGTTCATGGAAGCCGTACCCCGCACCCTGCTCCGGGACCGCGCCTACGCGGCGATCCGGGACGCCATCGTCGCCGGGGACATCGCCCCCGGCGCGGTGGTGCGCGACGCCGATCTCGCCGAGCGGCTCGGGCTGTCGCGGGCGCCGGTACGCGAGGCGTTCGCCCGGCTCGTCGACGAAGGGCTGCTGGAGAGCAAGCCGCAGAGCTACACCCGGGTGACCCCGGTCGTGGCCGCCGAGGTGCGGGACGCGGCCGCCGTGGTGGGCGCCATGCACGAGCTGGCGACCCGGACCGCGGTGCCCCGGCTGTTCGCGGCGGACGTCGAGGGGATGCGCGCGGCCAACGAGCGCTTCGCCGCCGCCGTCGCGGCCGGGGACGTGGACAGCGCCCTGCGGGCCGACGACGCGCTGCACGACGTGCTCGTCCGGGCCGCAGGGAACCGCGCGGCCGCGGCCACCATCGCGCGCTACACCCCCCTCATCAGGCGGCTGGAGCGACGGCGCTTCGGCGAGGGCGGTACCTGCCGTTCGGCCGGACTGCACGGCCGGCTGATCGACGCCTGCGCGGGCGGTGACGTGGACGAGGCGGTCCGTGTCACGGCGGAGATCTGGCGCACCCTCGCCGATCTGGCCGACCTCGCCGGCCCCGACGACTGACCTGCCTCCCCACCCACCGCTGCTCCAGGAGGTCCCATGTCCCTCTCCTCGTACGAGCGTTACCCCCTTCTCTTCGGCCCGTCGCCGGTCCACCCGCTGGAACGGCTCACCGCCCACCTCGGCGGAGCCGCCCTGTGGGCGAAGCGGGAGGACTGCAACTCCGGTATCGCGTACGGCGGCAACAAGACCCGCAAGCTGGAGTACCTGGTCGCCGACGCGCTCGCGCAGGGCTGCGACACGCTCGTGTCGATCGGCGGGGTGCAGTCCAACCACACCCGCCAGGTCGCCGCCGTCGCGGCCCGCGCGGGACTGAAGTGCGTCCTCGTGCAGGAGAGTTGGGTGGAGTGGCCCGACGCCGTGTACGACAAGGTGGGCAACATCCTCATCAGCCGGCTGGCCGGGGCCGATGTGCGACTGGTCCGGGCCGGGTTCGGCATCGGTTTCAAGGAGAGCTGGGAGCTGGCGCTGCGGGAGGTCGAGGAGTCCGGAGGGAAGCCCTACGCCATCCCGGCCGGAGCATCCGACCACCCGCTCGGCGGCCTCGGCTTCGCCGGCTGGGCGTACGAGGTCGCCGAGCAGGAGCGCGAGTCGGGCGAGTTCTTCGACACCGTGATCGTCTGTTCGGTGACCGGGTCGACCCAGGCCGGCATGGTCGCCGGGTTCGCCGCGCTGGAGGAGGCGGGCGGGCGCCCCCGGCGCGTCATCGGCATCGACGCCTCGGCCGAACCGGCGAGGACCCGCGAGCAGATCGCCCGCATCGCGCACCGCACCGGGCGGCTCATCGGGGTCAAGCGCGAGCTGACCGTCGAGGACGTCGAGCTGGACGAGCGCTACCACGCCGGTGTCTACGGCGTCCCCGACGGGACGACCCTGGAGGCGATGCGGCTCGCCGCACGGACCGAGGGCATGGTCACGGACCCCGTCTACGAGGGGAAGTCGATGGCCGGGATGGTCGACCTGGTCGCGCGCGGCGAGATCGGCCGCGACTCCACCGTGCTGTACGCCCACCTGGGCGGTCAGCCCGCCCTGAACGCCTACAGCGCCCTCTTCTGACCCCACCCCGCCGGCCGCCCCCACGTGGACACGGGGTACTCCCTGTCTGGTGTCCCCGTGTGATGTGGTGGAACATGCGGGCAGCACGGCATGACCCATGCCGGGGGTCGCGCAGAGACGAGCAGAGTGATCGGGGACTGTCTCCGTCCGGCGCCCGCCAAAATACGGAGAGAGTCCCCGGTTTGCGAGGAGTTACTGGATGACGCAGGTCAGACCCATGCGCGCGGACGCTCGCCGCAACTACGAGCGCTTGCTGAAGGTGGCGGCGGAGGCCTTCGCCGAGCATGGGGAGGGCGCCTCCCTCGACGACATCGCCAAGCGGGCGGGCGTCGGGTCCGGCACGCTGTACCGGCACTTCCCGACCCGGCAGGCCCTGCTGGAGGCGGCCTACGTCGACCGGATCGAGGCGCTGGCCGCACGGGCCGACGAGCTCGGCGCACGCTTGCCGCCGGGCGAGGCGCTCCAGGAGTGGCTCGACGAGCTGTGCGTCGGCACGATCCAGGTCCGCGGCATGAAGTCCCTGCTGGGGTCCGCCGTAACGGACGGCAGCGCGGTCGCGGTCACGGCGTGCAGCACGCACCTGAAGGGGGCGGCGGCCCGTCTGGTGGCGGCGGCGCAGCGCGCGGGCGCCCTGCGGGCGGACGTCGAAGCGATCGACGTGCTGCGCCTCGCGCACGGGGTGGCGACGGCGTCGGAGCTCGCGAAGGGGGACGGCGACGCCATCCGCCGGTACGTGTCCCTGCTGACCGAGGGCCTGCGCCCCCGGAGGTGACGGCGACGGGCGCCCCCGTGACGGCGGGCGCCCCTGGCCGCACGGCCGGCTACAGCGCCTCGGCCCCCGGCTTCACCATGTTCCGCACGGTGCGGGCCTTCACGAAACTGCCCATGGCCGTCATCTCCCACTCGCCGGAGTACTGCCGGATCAGCTTCGCCATCAGCACGCCCGTCTGCGGTTCGGCGCCGGTGAGGTCGAAGCGCACGAGCTCCTCGCCGCTCGACGCGTCCAGGAGGCGGCAGTAGGCCTTGGCGACCTCCGTGAACTTCTGGCCGGAGAAGGAGTTCACCGTGAAGACCAGTCCGGTCACCTCCTGGGGGAGGCGGCCGAGGTCGACGACGATCACCTCGTCGTCACCGCCGCCCTCGCCGGTGAGGTTGTCGCCCGAGTGCTTGATCGCGCCGTTGAGGATGGACAGCTTGCCGAAGTAGCAGCTGTCGAGGTGGTTGCGCTGGGGGCCGTAGGCGATGACCGAGGCGTCCAGGTCGATGTCCTTGCCGCGGAACGCGGGCTCCCAGCCCAGGCCCATCTTGACCTGCGCGAGCAGTGGACGGCCGCCCTTGACGAGGGAGACGGTCTGGTTCTTCTGGAGGCTGACCCGGCCCTTGTCCAGGTTGATCTTGCCCGTGCCCGTGGCCGCGGGCGGGGCGGGCGGTGCGGCCGGCATCGGCGGGGCCGCCGGCGCCGTCGGGCTCTGCGCGAACGGGGCGGGCGGCGGCGGAGCGGCCTGCTGCGGGGCGGCGGCGGGCGCCGGCTCCTCCACCGTGACACCGAAGTCGGTGGCGATGCCGGCCAGCCCGTCGGCGTAGCCCTGGCCGACCGCGCGGGCCTTCCACGCGCCGTTGCGCAGGTAGATCTCCACGACGACCAGCGCCGTCTCCGTACCGAGCCGCGGGGGCGTGAAGGTGGCCAGCACGCTGTTGTCGTCCGCGCCGCGGATCGTCGCCGTGGGTTCGACGCCCTGGAACGTCTGCCCCGCCCCGTCCGGGCTGGCGGTGACGACGATCTTCTCGATGCCCGGCGGGAGCGCCGACGTGTCGACGGTGATCGCGTCCGGTGCCGTGCCGCCGCCGGAACGGTAGGTCACGCCGGGGCCGCTGGGCTGGTTGTAGAAGATGAAGTCGTCGTCCGAGCGCACCTTGCCGTCGGCGGTGAGCAGCAGGCCCGACACGTCGAGCCGCACCGGGGCGGCGACGTCCACCGTCACGCGCGCGGTGGGGAGAGGGATGTTCGAGCCGGGGGTCATAGCGGTCATGCCGGGTGAACGAGCGAGACCACTTTGCCGTTCCCTTACCCGGACCCGAACGGGTCCGGGCCGGGATCCCACGGGCTCGTCGTGACGTTCCGGCCCTACGGAACCACGACGATCTTGCGGCCGACGCCCGCCGCGAACTGCTCCAGCGCCCGCGGGTACTCCTCCAGGGGCACCCGGTCGCTGATGAAGACCTCCGGGTCCAGCACCCCGTTCGCGAAGAGCTCGGCGGCCCGCTCGAAGCTGTGCAGGACGGCCATCGAACCGGTGATGGTGATCTCCTGGTTGTAGATGCGGTACGGGTCGACGGTGACCCGGGCCGCGTAGTCGGCGACGCCGAACTGGAGGAACGTGCCCGCCTTCGCCACCCGGCCCAGACCGTCCTGGATGGCCGCCGCGTTGCCGGTCGCGTCCACCACCACGTCCCAGCCGCCCGGCCGCTCCAGCTCGTCCGCGTCGGCCGCCGCCCCGGAGACACCGAGCCGGCGGGCCGTCTCCAGCCGGGCCGGGTTGAGGTCGACCACGTCCACGCTCGCCGCTCCCGTGCGCTTGGCGAGCTCCAGCATCATCAGCCCCATCGTCCCGGAGCCGTAGACCAGCACATGGGCGCCCAGCCGCGAGCGCAGCACGTCGTAGCCGCGCACCGCGCAGGACAGCGGCTCGATCAGGGCCGCGTCCTGGGTGCGGACGTGCTCGGGCAGCCGCACACAGTTCGCCACCGGCGCCACCGCGTACCGCGCCGCGCCGCCCGCCGTGGTCACGCCGATCGCGGCCCACCGCTCGCAGAGGTTGTTGTGGCCGGTGCGGCAGTAGCGGCACTCGTGGCAGTACAGGGACGGGTCCACCGCCACCCGGTCGCCCACCGACACCTCGGTGACCTGGGTGCCGACCCCCACGACCGCGCCCGCGAACTCGTGCCCGGGCACGATGGGCAGCTTCGGCGCGAACTCGCCCTGGAGGATGTGCAGATCGGTCCCGCACAGTCCGCAGGCGGCGACCTCCACGACCACCTCGCGCGGACCCGGCGTCGGGTCGGGGACCTCGGTGACGACGGCACGGCCCACGGACTCGATGACGGCGGCCTTCATTTGACGGCTCCCAAGGACAGGCCCTGGACCAGTTTGTCCTGGGCGGCGAACCCCGCGGCGAGCACCGGCAGGGAGACGACGAGCGACGCGGCGCACACCTTCGCCAGGAACAGGCCCTGGCTGGTGATGAAGCCGGTCAGGAAGACCGGGGCGGTCTCGGCGACCACGCCCGTGAGCACCCGCGCGAAGAGCAGTTCGTTCCAGCTGAAGATGAAGCAGATCAGCGCCGTCGCGGCGATGCCGGGCAGGGCGACCGGGGCGACCACGCGCGCGAGGATCGTCGGCAGCCGTGCCCCGTCCACGCGCGCCGCCTCGATGATCGCCACCGGCACCTCGGCGAGGAACGACTGCATCATCCACACCGCGATCGGCAGGTTCATGGAGGTGTAGAGGATGACGAGCAGCCAGATGTTGTCGAGCATCCCGGCGTTCTTGGCGAACAGGTAGATCGGCAGCAGGCCGGCCACGACGGGCAGCATCTTGGTGGACAGGAAGAAGAACAGGACGTCCGTCCACTTGCGCACTGGCCGGATCGACAGCGCGTAGGCCGCCGGGAGGGCGAGGAGCAGGACGAACAGGGTCGACGCCACCGACGCGACGGCCGAGTTGACCAGCGCGGGCCAGGGGCTCGCGCCGCCGCCGGTGCCGAAGAACTCGCGGTAGCCGTCCAGGGTGAGCGGCGCGGTGAAGGAGGGCGGGTTGGTCGCCGCGTCCTGTTCCGAGTGGAAGGACGTCAGGGCCATCCAGGCGACCGGCAGGAAGAACACGATGCCGCTCACCCACGCCAGCAGCCCCAGGCCGCCTCTGCGTACGGCGTTCATGGGCGGGACACCTCCTCGCGGAACAGGGACGACACGACCCGCAGGGCGAAGGTCGCGATGACGATCGAGCCGATGACCACCAGGACGCCGGCGGCCGACGCGAGGCCGTTCTCGTGGGCCTGGTAGAAGCTCTGGTAGACGGTGTAGGGGAGGTTCGCGGTGCCGAGCCCGCCCGAGGTGATGGTGAAGACCGCGTCGAAGTTCTGGACGATGTAGACCGAGCCGAGCAGGGCGCCCAGCTCCAGGTAGCGGCGCAGGTGCGGGAGCGTCAGATGGCGGAAGATCTGCCAGTCGCTCGCGCCGTCCACCCGGGCCGCCTCGATCTGCTGCTGGTCCCGGCTCTGGAGGCCGGCCAGCAGGATCAGCATCATGAACGGCGTCCACTGCCAGACCAGGGAGGCCTCCACGGCGAGCAGCGGGGTGTCCGAGATCCAGTCCGGCTGGGGCCCGCCCACGTAGTGCAACAGCCCGTTGAGCAGGCCGTATTCAGGGTTGTAGAGCACGTGTTTCCAGAGCAGGGCGGCGGCCACCGGGACGACCAGGAAGGGCGCGATCAGCAGGGTGCGGACCACGCCCCTGCCCCGGAACCGCCGGTCCAGGAGCAGGGCAAGGGCCAGCCCGAGCACCAGGCTGACCAGCACCACGGTCGCCGTCAGCAGGACGGTCGTCCACACGGAGTGGCGCAGGTCCGCGTCGGTCAGGACCTGGTGGTAGTTGTCGAACCCGGTGAAGCGGCGGGCCTTGGGGTAGAGGGCGTTCCAGTCGAAGAAGGAGATCACCACCGTCGCCACGAACGGCAGCTGGGTGACCACGATCATGAAGACCAGGGCGGGGAGCAGGGGCGCCCGGGTCGCCCAGGCGCGCAGGCGGGGGGACGGCGTGCGCGGGGCCTGTGCGGAGGGTGCGGCCACGGGGGCCGTGGTCGTCGCGGTCATCGTCCCTCGTACTCCTCGGAGATCCGTTCGGCGAGCGCCTGCGACTTCTTCAGGGCCGACCCGACGGACTGGCGTCCGGCGATGGCCGCGCTGATCTCCTGGGAGACCTTGGTGCCGAGGTCGGTGAACTCGGGGATGCCGACGAACTGGATGCCGGGCGCGGGGCGCGGCTGCGTTCCCGGATCGTTGGGCTTCGCCGCCTCGATGGCCCGCTTCGTCATGTCCTGGAAGGCGGAGGCCTCCTCGCGGTAGGCCGCGTTCTCGTAGGTGGACGCCCGTTTGCCGGCCGGGACGTTCGACCAGCCGGCCTTCTCGCCGACCAGCTGCTCGTACTCCTTGCCCGAGGCCCAGGAGACGAACTTCCAGGCCTTGTCGGCGTTGCGGGAGGCCTTCTGGATGCCCCAGGCCCAGGTGTAGAGCCAGCCGGAGGAAGCGGTCTTCTCGACGGGGGCCGGGGTGTAGCCGACCTTGCCCTTGACCGGTGACTTGTCCGCCTCCAGCGAGCCGGCCGCGGAGGTGGCGTCGTACCACATGGCGACCTTGCCCTGGGTCATGTTGTTGAGGCACTCGGCGAACCCGGACTGCGCGGCGCCGGACTCGCCGTGTTCGCGGACCAGGCCGACGTAGAACCTGGTCGCCTCCTCGAAGGCGGGCGAGTCGAGCCGCGCCTTCCAGTCCTTGTCGAACCAGGTGCCGCCGAAGGTGTTCACCACGGTCGTCAGCGGCGCCATCACCTCGCCCCAGCCGGGCAGTCCGCGCAGGCAGATGCCCTTCATGCCGGGCTCGGCGCCGTCGGTCCTGGCCGCGAGGTCGGCCACCTGCCGCCAGGTGGGACGGGCGGGCATCGTCAGGCCCTTCGCGGCGAACACGTCCTTGCGGTACATCAGGAAGGACGACTCGCCGTAGAAGGGCTGGCCGTAGAGCTTTCCGTCGTCCCCGGTGAGCGACTCGCGCATCGGCGTCAGGACGTCGCGCTCGTCGTAGGCGGGGTCCGCCGCCACGTACGAGTCCATGGCGTGCAGCCAGCCGTTGCGGGCGTAGATGGGTATCTCGTAGTTCGACAGGGTCGCCACGTCGTACTGGCCCGCCTGGTTGGCGAAGTCCTGGCTGATCTTGTCGCGGACGTCGTTCTCCGGCAGCAGGGTGAAACTGACCTTGATGCCGGTCTCCGCGGTGAAGTGGTCGGCGGTGAGCTTCTGCAACTCGGCCATCTGGGGGTTGTTGACCATGAGGACGTTGAGGGAGTCGCCGCCGGAACCCGCCCCGCCGGCTCCGGCCCAGCAGCCGGAGAGCAGCGGGGCGAGCAGCGTCCCTGCGGCGACCGCGGCGAGTGTGGCTCGCGGCCTCCGTCGGCTCGGGGTGCGCATGGATCGCTCCTGGACATAGTGGGATCTATCGGGTGTCCCGAGGCGTGGCGGTGCCCTCGGGGGGAGGGTGGTCCGGGGCTTCAGACCCTGATGACCTGGGGCCCCAGCAGTGAGTAGCGGTGGGCCTCGGCCGTCGGCAGGAGCGTGCTCGTCACGATCGCCTCCAGCGCGCCCACCTCGGCGAACCGGCAGAAGCTGACCGCCCCGAACTTGGAGTGCACGCCGGTGAAGACCACCCTGCGGGCGGCCCGCACGGCCTGGGTCTTGACCTCGCCGACGGCCGGGTCGGGCGTGGTCAGGCCGTGTTCGCGGGAGATGCCGTTGGCGCCGAGGTAGGCGAGGTCGACGACGAAGCCGGCCAGCATCTTCGTCGTCCAGTGGTCGACGGTGGCCAGCGTGCCCGGGCGGACCCGGCCGCCGAGCAGCAGCACGGACATGTTGTCGGTCCCGGCGAGCGCGCCCGCGACCGGCAGGGAGGCGGTGACCACGGTCAGCGGCCGGTCCCGGGGCAGCGCCTCGGCGATGAGCTGCGGGGTGAAGCCCTCGTCGACGAAGACGGTCTCGGCGTCCGCGAGCAGGGCGGCGGCCGCGGCGGCGATCCGGCGCTTCTCGGGCACGTGGCTGGTGGCGCGGAAGGCCAGGGTCGTCTCGAAGCCGGCGCTCTCCACGGGGTAGGCGCCGCCGTGCGTACGGCGCACCAGGCCGTGGTCCTCCAGGGCGCGCAGATCCCTGCGCACGGTCTCGCGGGCCACGCCGAGTTCGGCGGCGAGCGCGGCGACGTCGACCGAGCCGGTGGCCCGCGCGGTGCGCACGATCTCGCGCTGGCGCTCCTCCGCCGTCCTCGGGGTCATGCCGTCACCTCGCTCTCCCGCCGTGCTGCCCGTTCGGGCCCGGATCGGCCCATGGGGAGAGTTCTACAGCGGGTGCGCGGCACTGACCAGGCCTGTTGCGGGCCCGATGGTGCCCGGGTGCGCCCGTTCGCGGCGGGGGCTGCCCGGCGCGGACCTGCGGGGCAGCCGGGTGCCGGGTGGGATCGGGCAGGGCGGCTGCCCGTATGTGCCGGCGGGCGGGCCCGTTCGGTGCCCGCCCGCCGTCCGCACGGTCCGCCCCGCGGTCAGTACGGCCAGATCGGCGGGTCGCTGACGAAGTGGCCGCCCAGGCAGGCGTGGGCGATGTTCTCCGGGTCCAAGTCCCCCTGCTCGGCGATCAGCTTCTCGGCGTACGGCTCGGAGTCGTCCTGCGGGTCGTAGCCGAGTGCCCGCGCGGTGCTCAGGTCCCACCACAGCCGGGTGTTGGCGGACGAGCCGTAGACGACGGTGTGGCCGACGTCCTCGGCGGTCAGGGCCGCGTGGAAGAGGCGGGCGCCGTCGGCCGGGCTCATCCACACCGACAGCATGCGCACGCTTGTCGGTTCCGCGAAGCAGGAGCCGATGCGGACCGACACGCTCTCCAGGCCGTGCTTGTCCCAGTACAGCTGGGCGAGGTCCTCGCCGAAGGACTTGGACAGGCCGTAGAAGGTGTCCGGGCGGTGCGGGGTGTCGACCGGGATCAGGGGGTCGCCCTCGCCGGGGCGCGGGGTGAAGCCGACCGCGTGGTTGGAGGAGGCGAAGACGACGCGCCGCACCCCCTCCTCGCGGGCCGCCTCGTAGAGGTTGTACGTCCCCGCGATGTTGGCGGCGAGGATCTTCTCGAAGGGAGCCTCCAGCGAGATGCCCGCGAGGTGGACGATCGCGTCCACGCCCCGTACCGCCTCGCGGACCGCGTCCCGGTCGGCGAGGTCGGCGACGATCGCGTCCGGCGCGCCCTCGACCGGGCGCAGGTCGAGCAGCCGCAGCTCGTGACCGTAGGCGGGCAGCAGGTCCCGCATCAGGGTGCCGAGGCCGCCGGCTGCGCCGGTGAGCAGGACGGTACGCGGAGCGGGCATTCTCGGGACTCCTCGGATCGCGGAAGGCGGGAGCGCTGACCAAAAGGACGCATGTATGGCCGCGGTTCACATTCATGGACACGCTAGGGAGCGGCGGCCGTACCCGTCAAGTGTCCCGTGCACAGGGCAAAACTGCTGGTGTCTCGGGAGATTGCCCGCTTGACCCGGCTCGCCGGGGCGCCCTAGCGTGAGCTTGTTCAGGAATATGGACGCTGCTCAAGAATATGGACCCGTTATGGACCCGGGAGAGCCCGTGACGTCAGCCCCGCTCGCCGATCGCCTCCGCGTCCCCAGCGGACCGCTGTTCTTCCCCGTCACCGCCTACGGCCCCGACGGCTCCCTCGATCTCGACACCTACCGCGCGCACGTCCGCGCCGGCGTCGAGGCGGGCGCCGCGGCCGTCTTCGCGGCCTGCGGGACCGGGGAGTTCCACGCCCTCGACCCGGAGGAGTTCGAGGCCTGCGTGCGGGCCGCCGTGACCGAGACGGCCGGGCGGGTGCCGGTCGTCGCGGGCGCGGGCTACGGGACCGCGCTCGCCGTGCGCTACGCGCGGCTGGCCGCGTCGGCCGGGGCGGACGGCCTGCTCGCGCTGCCGCCCTACCTCGTCGTCGCCCCCCAGGAGGGCCTCCTGAGGCACTACCGGGAGGTGGCGGCCGCGACCGCCCTGCCGGTGATCGTCTACCAGCGCGACAACGCCGTCCTCACCCCGGCCACCGTCGTGGAACTCGCGCGCACCGAGGGGATCATCGGCCTCAAGGACGGCCTCGGCGACCTGGACCTGATGCAGCGCACCGTCAGCGCCGTGCGCACCGAGGTCCCCGGCGACTTCCTCTACTTCAACGGCCTGCCGACCGCCGAACAGACCCAGCTCGCCTACCGGGCCCTCGGCGTCACCCTCTACTCCTCGGCCGTGTTCTGCTTCGCCCCCGAGATCGCCCTCGCCTTCCACCGGGCCCTCACCACCGGCGACGACACCACCGCCCACCGCCTCCTCGACGGCTTCTACCGGCCCTTCGTCGAACTGCGGGCCCAGGGCCGCGGTTACGCCGTCTCCCTGGTCAAGGCCGGGGTCCGGATGCGCGGCCTCGACGTGGGCGAAGTGCGCCCGCCGCTGCACGAACCGAGCGAGGATCACGTCAAACAGCTCGCCCAGGTGATCGAGCGCGGCCACGCGCTGCTGGAGGAGGACCGTTAAGTGAAGGCGTCGACATTCGTCTACCCCTGGGACGTCACCGGCGACCCGGGGGCGCCGGCCCGGATCGCCGCGCTCGGCGTGGAGCAGGTGACGCTCGCCGCCGCCTACCACTCCACGCGCGCCCTCACCCCCCGCCACCCGCGTCACCGCGTGGTCACCGCCGAGCACGCGGCCGTGCTGTACCCGGCGGATCCGGCCGGCGACCGCTGGAAGGGCCGCGCGCTGCGCCCCTACGCGGCCGGTGACTGGGCCCCCGGCGACGCCTACGGAGAGGCCGCCGAGGCACTCGCGGCGGCCGGGCTCGGCGTGCACAGCTGGGTGGTCCTCGCGCACAACTCCCGGCTGGGCGCCGAGCACCCGGACACCTCGGTGGTCAACGCCTACGGCGACCGCTACCCGTGGGCCCCCTGCATCGCCCAGCCCGCCACGCGCGCGTACCTCGTCGACCTCGCCGCCGAGGCCGCGGTACGGCCCGGCGCGGCCGGCACCGAACTGGAGTCCCTCGGCTGGTACGGGTTCCAGCACCTGCACGCCCACGACAAGACCGGCGGCGTCGGCCTCGGGGACGCCGGCCAGTACCTGATGGCGCTCTGCTTCTGCCCCACGTGCCGGGTCGGCTACGACGGACAGGGCCTGGACGCCGATGAACTGGCCGCCGCCGTACGGGCGGCGCTGGAACCGCTGTGGCGGGGCGCGCCGGACGGCGGGGGAGGCTGGACGGAGATCGAGAAACTCCTCGGGCAGGAGACGGCGGCGGCCACGCGCGCGTGGCGCGACGACAGGGCGCGCACGCTCCAGGAGACGGCGGTACGGGCGGTACGGGCCGCCGCGCCCGACGGCTTCCAGGTGCTGCTGCACGCCGATCCGGTGACGTACCACGTCGGCGCCAACCCGGGGGTCGACCCCGAGCACGTCCTGTCCGTCGCGGACGGAGTGGTCGTGCCCTGCGCGGGCGGTCCCGCTCTGCTCGCCCCGTTCGCCGCCCGGCGCCGCGAGGGCACGGTCGTCGCCGCCAACCTCGGCATCGTCTCCGGCATGGGCGGCAGCCCCGACACGCTCGCCGCCGACCTCGGGCGGGCACGCGACCTCGGGGCGACCGAACTGCGGCTGTATCACGCGGGACTGGCGTCGGACGGCGACCTCTCGGCGGTCCGCGCGGCGCTCGCCGGCCGCTGAGGGCGGCGCAGCAGCGGCAGCACCGCCAGCCGGGCCAGCGCCAGCAGCACCAGCAGCGCCCGGTACGGCACGAACCCGACCAGGCCCGCGCCCGCCGCGAGACCGACGGCGGTCGGCGCGTACATCAGGGTGCCGGCCGTCGCGGTGACCCGGCCGAGCAGCGCGTCCGGGGTCTCCCGCTGCACCGCCGTCAGCGCGGCGATCAGCACACAGGGCAGCCCCACCCCGATCGCCGCCGCGCTCACCAGGGTCACGGGATCCGAGGCGACGGACTGCGCGGCCACGGCGACGGCCGTCAGGACGATCCCGTACGCGGCGAACCGGCGTTCCCCGAGCCGCCGCAGCGCGGGCCCCGCCAGCAGTCCGACCACGATCGAACCGGCGCCCTGGGCGGCGTAGAACGTGCCCGTGTACGCGGGGGAGTGGCCGAGGCCCTCGACCACGGCGTGGACGAGCGGACCGCCGAGACCCGAGAGCAGCAGGGCCGCGCCGCCCGCCAGCACCAGCGGGCGCAGTGCGGGGTGGCCCCACAGGAAGCGGGCGCCCTCGGCGGTCTGCGCGCGCCAGGGCAGGCCGGCCTGCCGCGGCGGCTCCTCGCGCACCCGCACGCACGCGTACAGCCCCGCAGCGCAGCCGAAGGTGGCCGCGTCCAGGAGTGCCACGGCCGGGCCGCCCCAGGCCGCGTAGACGCCCGCGCCGGCCAGCGGGGCGAGCAGCTTCATGCCCTCGTCGGACGTCATGCGCAGCCCGTTGAAATCGCCCAGCAGTTCCGGCGCGACGGCGGCGGCGACGAGCGCGGACTCCGCCGCGTCGGCGACCACCGCGGCGGCGCCGTACAGCAGCAGCACCGTCCACAGCAGCCACAGCCGGCCGGGGGAGCCGACGGCCAGGACGGTGGGCAGCAGGGCCGCGGGACCCAGGTTGAGCGCGACGAGCAGCGGTTTGCGGCGCCCCCTGTCGGCGAGGGTGCCCAGCGGCGGGCCGAGCAGCGTGGGCAGCCACAGGGCGAGCACGGACAGCGCCGCGAGCCCGTTCGAGCCGGTGAGGTCCTTGACCCACACACCGGAGGCCAGCCAGAGCGCCGAGGTGCCGAAACCGGAGACCGAGGACGCGGCCAGATACAGCGCCGCGTCGCGGTCCCGCAGGACCCGCGCCACGGACCAGTTCTTCGTCATGCCAGGTCATCGTGGAGCTAAGGCCCCTGGCCCGGCATCGGGAAGTTGCCCCGTACGTGCCGCCCGGCCGGACACCGATGAGTTCTCGTGCCTACGGCGGTCCACCCCTGTATGACCACCGACACGACAGCCCTACCCACCCTCGACCTCGGCCCGCAGACCCTGATCGTGGCGCGCCTCGCGGAGGGCGTCCGCGACGAGCAGCTCGCGCACGGCACGCCCTGCCCCGGCTGCGCCGTCCGCAACATGCTCGGGCACCTCACCGGCCTCTCCGTCGCCTTCCGGGACGCCGCCCGCAAGGACCTGGGGCCCACCACCGACACGGCTCCGGACGCCGCCGCTCCCGACATCGGCCCCGGCTGGCGCGCGGAGCTGTCCAAGGCGCTCGACGGGCTCGCCGACGCCTGGCGCGACCCGGCCGCCTGGACCGGCATGACCCGCGCGGGCGGCGTGGACCTGCCCGGCGCGGTCGCGGGCGCCGTCGTCGCCGACGAACTGGTGATCCACGGCTGGGACCTGGCCCGGGCCACCGGCCAGGAGTACGCGCCCGACCCGGCCGCGCTGACCGCGGCGCACGGGTTCCTCGCAGCGGCCGCCGCCGAGGGTGAACCCGGCAGCGGTGTGTTCGGCCCCTTGGTCCCCGTCCCGGACGACGCCCCGCTGCTCGACCGCGCGCTCGGACTCAGCGGCCGCGACCCCGGGTGGAAGCCCTGAAGCCATGAAGTCGTGAGGCCGTGAGGCCGTGAGGCCTGACACCGTGAAGACCTGAGCCCGTGTCCGGCCGGCCCGGACGGCCGGACGTGGACGGCCCCCGCCGGTTGCCGTAGACGGGGCAATCACGGCACACCCGGCGGGCCCGAAACGTACGCTCACCGGCATGCCCCTCAGCCTCACCGTCCTCGGTACCGCCTCACCGCACCCGGGTCCCGGCCGCCCCTGCTCCGGCTACCTGCTGCGCGGCGCTGGGGCGGAGGTATGGGTGGACGCCGGACCCGGCACGTTCGCGGAGTTGCAGCGGCACACGGATCCGGACCGGCTCACGGCGATCTGGATCTCGCACCTGCACGCCGACCACAGCGCCGACCTCCTCGCCGCCGCCTACGCCCTCGCGTACGGCGGGATGACCCCTCCGGCCCCGATCCCGGTCTACGCGCCGCTCGACTGCGCCCGGCGCCTGGCGGGGTTCCTCGGACGGCCCGACGTACGGTTCCTCAGCGAGGTGTTCGACTTCAGGGCCCTGTTCGACGGCCACACGGTGCGGCACTGGAACCTGCGCCTCACCTCGCGCGCCGTGGCACACGACACCGAGGCGTACGGACTGCGCGCCGAGTGCCAGGGGAGCGTCCTCGCCTACTCGGGGGACAGCGGGCCGTGTGACGCCCTCGGTGAACTGGCCTTCGGGGCCGACCTGTTCCTGTGCGAGGCCGACATCGACCGGCATCGCGAAGGCGAACACGACCAGCGGGTCCACCTCACGCCGGAGGAGGCGGGCGAGGCCGCCCGCAGGGCGGGAGCGCGCGAGCTCTACATCACCCACGTCGGACCCACCCTCACCCGCGAGGACGCCACCACCCGGGCCGCCGTCACCTTCGGCGGGCCCGCCCGCACGGCACGCGAGGGCGAGACCATCCCCTTCTGACCCCCCTTGGGGCGCTTGCGCCCCGGCAACCTCAACTTCCTTTGCCGGAAGCATTGACGAAACACGGGGCCGCTCCTACCTTCAACGCGTCGTACTTCGTACGTCATATATGAGACGCGATACGCGAGATCCGAGACCGGACCCGCGACACCCGAGAGGCGCGCATGACCTCTGTGCCCACGCCGATCCCCTCCCGCACGCAGTACGTGCTGGAGGAGATCAAACGCCGCATCCTCACCGGGCGGCTGACGCCCGGTCAGGCCCTGGTGGAGACCGAGCTCGCCGCGCAGTTCGGGGTCTCCAAGACCCCGGTCCGCGAGGCGCTCAAGACCCTGGCCGGCACCGGACTGGTCGTCATGAGCCAGTACAAGGGCGTCACGGTGCGCATGGTGGACGCGGACATGGCGCGCGAGGTCTACGACGTACGCCTGCTCCTCGAACCCGAGGCGCTCAAGCGGGCCGTGCGGCGCGGCGCCTCCCTGGACGCCGCGCGCGAGGCGCTGACCCGGGCCGACGAGGCGACCGACACCGCCGAACGGTCCCTGGCCAACCGGGAGTTCCACCGCGCCCTGTACCTGCCGTGCGGCAACCCGCTGCTCGGCCGCATGCTCGACGAGGTGCGCGACCAGGCCGCCCTCGTCTCCGCCGTCGCCTGGGCCGCCTCCCCCTCCTGGGACCGGGAGGCGGGCGAGCACCGCGAGATCCTGCGGCTCGCCCTGGCCGGCGACGCCGAGGCGGCGGGCGCCGCCCTGCACGCCCACATCGCGTCCTTCGTCCACCGGGCGTTCCCCGAGACCGCCCAGGAGGCCCCCGTGCGGGCCCAGGCAGAGAAAGGCCAGGAATGAGCAGCGTGGCGTTCGAGACCGAGCGAGCGGCCCTGGCCGACGTGGTGGCCATCCCGGTGACCCCGTTCGCCGAGGACGGCTCCGTCGACGGTGACGCCCACCGGGCCCTGCTGCGCCGGCTGCTCGACGGCGGCATCACCACCCTCACCCCGAACGGCAACACCGGCGAGTTCTACGCCCTGACGCCCGACGAGCGCCGGCTGGTCATGGAGCTGACCGCCGAGGTGGCCGGCGGGCGGGCGGTGATCCTGGCCGGTGTCGGCCACGACGTGCCGACGGCCGTCGCCTCCGCCCGCCACGCCCGTGAACTGGGCGCCCGGATGGTGATGGTCCACCAGCCCGTCCACCCCTACGTCTCGCAGCGCGGCTGGGTCGACTACCACCGCGAGATCGCGCTGGCCGTGCCCGAGCTGGGCGTCGTCCCGTACATCCGCAACGCCCAGCTGCACGGCGAGCGGCTCGCCGAACTGGCCGACGCCTGTCCGAACGTCATCGGCGTCAAGTACGCCGTCCCGGACGCCTCCCGGTTCGCGGCCTTCGCCCGGGACGCGGGCCTGGAGCGCTTCGTCTGGGTCGCGGGCCTGGCCGAGCCCTACGCCCCCTCCTACTTCTCCGCGGGCGCCAGCGGATTCACCTCCGGGCTCGTCAACGTCGCCCCGGCCGTCTCGCTGAACATGATCGAAGCGCTTCGATCCGGCGACTACCCGGCCGCGATGAAGGTGTGGGAACAGATCAGACGCTTCGAGGAGCTGCGCGCCGCCAACGGCTCCGCGAACAACGTCACCGTCGTCAAGGAAGCCCTCGCGTCCCTCGGCCTGTGCCGCCGCGAGGTGCGCCCCCCGAGCCGGACGCTGCCCGAGGCCGATCGCGCCGAGGTCGCCGCCATAGCCGCCGGATGGTCCCTGTGAAGCGCTTCGACGATCAACCCCGCAAACGGCCCGAGGACCTCAGAAGCCACCAGTGGTACGGCACCGACGGCCTGCGCTCCTTCAGCCACCGGGCCCGCACCCGCCAGCTCGGCTACCTGCCCGAGGAGCACCTCGGCAAGCCGGTCGTCGCGATCCTCAACACCTGGTCCGACATCAACCCCTGCCACGTCCACCTGCGCGAACGCGCGCAGGCCGTGAAGCGGGGCGTCTGGCAGGCGGGCGGATTCCCGCTGGAGTTCCCGGTCTCCACGCTCAGCGAGACCTTCCAGAAGCCCACCCCGATGCTCTACCGCAACCTCCTCGCGATGGAGACGGAGGAGCTGCTGCGCTCCTACCCGGTCGACGGGGCGGTGCTGATGGGCGGCTGCGACAAGACGACACCCGCGCTGCTCATGGGCGCGGCCAGCGTCGACCTGCCGACGGTCTTCGTCCCGGCCGGACCCATGCTGCCCGGTCACTGGCGCAACGAGGTCCTCGGCTCGGGCACCGACATGTGGAAGTACTGGGACGACAAGCGGGCCGGCCTCATCGGCGACTGCGAGCTGGCCGAGCTGGAGAGCGGCCTCGCGCGCTCGCCGGGCCACTGCATGACGATGGGCACGGCCTCCACGCTGACGGCCGCCGCGGAGGCGCTGGGCGTGACGGTGCCGGGCGCGTCGAGCATCCCGGCCGTGGACTCCGGGCACGACCGGATGGCGGCCGCCGCGGGTCTGCGCATCGTCGAACTGGTCCACCTGGACCGCAGGCTGAGCGAGATCCTCACCCGGGACGCCTTCGAGGACGCGGTGACGACCGTCCTCGGCCTCGGCGGTTCGACCAACGCGGTGATCCACCTGATCGCCATGGCGGGCCGGGCGGGCGTCACGCTCACCCTCGACGACTTCGACCGCGTCGCCCGGACCGTCCCGGTCCTCGCCGACGTGCGGCCCGGCGGCCAGAAGTACCTGATGGAGGACTTCCACTTCGCGGGCGGCCTGCCCGGGTTCCTCTCCCGCATCCCCGACCTGCTCCACCTCGACCGCCCGACCGTCTCCCACGACACCCTGCGCGAGCAGCTCGCCGGCGCCCGGGTGCACGACGACCACGTCATCAGGCGCCGGGACGACCCGGTGGCGGCCGAGGGCGGGGTCGCCGTACTGCGCGGGAACCTCTGCCCGGACGGGGCGGTCATCAAGCACATCGCGGCCGAGCCGCACCTGCTCAAGCACACCGGGCCCGCGGTCGTCTTCGACGACTACCGGACCATGCAGCGCACCATCAACGACCCCGGGCTGGGGATCACCGCCGACACCGTCCTGGTGCTGCGCGGCTCCGGTCCCAAGGGCGGTCCGGGCATGCCGGAGTACGGCATGCTGCCCATCCCCGACCACCTGCTCAAGCAGGGCGTGCGGGACATGGTGCGGATCTCCGACGCCCGGATGAGCGGGACGAGTTACGGCACGTGCGTCCTGCACGTGGCACCCGAGTCGCACGTCGGCGGTCCCCTCGCCCTGGTGCGCACCGGGGACTCGATCACCCTCGACGTGGAGGCCCGCATCCTCCGGCTCGACGTCGACGACGAGGAGCTGGAACGGCGCAGGGCGCAGTGGACGCCCCCGCCCGTGCGCTACGAGCGTGGCTACGGCGCGCTCTACAACGAACAGATCACCCAGGCCGACACCGGCTGCGACTTCGAGTTCCTGGCCCGCGCGGGCAAGGTCGCGGACCCGTACGCGGGCTGACCCGCCCGAGCACGTCCCGGCCCACGCCTGCGCACGAAGAAAGCGCTTCACCCGACCCGAGCGCCCGCGACAGACGCACGACGCACCGAGAGACGTACTGAGAACGGAGAACAGTCATGGCCCAAGCCGCAGCCGTGGCGAAACCGCCCGCGCCACCCCGGCGGCGCCGTGCCTCCGCCACGCCCCGCAGGCTGCCGTACCTGCTGATAGCGCCGGCGGCCCTGCTGATGCTGGGTTTCATCGCCTACCCGGTCATCAGCGTCTTCTACTACAGCCTTCAGAACTACAACCCCACCAAACCGTGGCGCAACGGCTTCGCGGGCTTCGACAACTTCGTCCACGCCTTCACCGACGACCCGCAGTTCTGGGACACCCTGACCTTCAGCGCCAAGTGGGTGTTCGTCGAGGTCGGGCTCCAGCTGCTGTTCGGTCTGGCGCTGGCCCTGATCGTCAACCAGACCTTCGTGGGGCGCTCGCTCGGCCGGGCCCTGGTGTTCTCGCCGTGGGCCGTCTCCGGCGTGCTGACCTCCGCGATCTGGGTCCTCCTCTACAACTCCCAGACCGGCATCACGCGTTACCTCGCCGACGCCGGCATCGGCGAGTACGGCACCAGCTGGCTGTCGGACACCTCCACCGTCTTCCCCGCGGCGATCGTCGCCGACCTGTGGCGCGGTGTCCCCTTCTTCGCGATCCTCATCCTCGCCGACCTCCAGTCCGTCTCCAAGGACCTGTACGAGGCCGCCGAGGTCGACGGCGCGAGCCGGATCAAGCAGTTCTGGCACATCACCCTGCCGCACCTGAAGGACGCGATCGTGCTGTCCACGCTGCTGCGCGCGGTGTGGGAGTTCAACAACGTGGACCTGCTCTACACGCTCACCGGCGGCGGTCCGGCGGGGGAGACCACCACCTTGCCGCTGTACATCGCCAACACCAGTGTCGACGCCCACAACTTCGGTTACGCGTCCGCCCTCACCACGGTCGCGTTCGTGATCCTGCTCTTCTGCTCGATGGTCTATCTGCGGCTCAGCAAGTTCGGAGGGGGCGACAAGTGATCACCAAGGAGGCCACCGAGGTCACACCCGTCCCCGTGCGCGTCCCCGGCGCGCCCGACCGGCGCCCGACCCGGCACCGGCGCGCCTGGGACGAGGCCCCCCGCTGGCAGATCTACCTCCCCCTGGGGATCTATCTGGTCTTCACCCTGGTCCCCTTCTACTGGATCCTCCTGTTCGCGCTGCGCCCGGCGGGCTCGACCTCGCTGGTGCCCTGGCCGATGACCTTCGAGCACTTCGAGAAGGTCTGGAACGAGCGGGACTTCGCGGTCTACTTCCAGAACAGCGTGATCACGGGCGTGGCCACCCTGCTGCTCACCACCGGCGTCGCCCTGGCCGGCGGCTACGCCCTCGCCCGCTTCGACTTCAGGATCAAGCGCGGCTTCATGCTCGCCCTGCTGTGCACCCAGTTCGTGCCGGGCGCGCTGCTGCTCGTCCCGCTCTTCCAGATCTTCGCCGAACTCAAGATGATCAACTCGCTGGGCAGCGTCATCATCGCCGAGACGGTCTTCCAGCTGCCCCTGTCGATGATCCTGATCAGCGGCTTCATCCGGAACGTGCCGTACTCCCTGGAGGAGGCCGCCTGGGTCGACGGCTGCAACCGGCTCACCGCCTTCCGGATCGTCGTCCTGCCGCTGCTGCGGCCCGGACTGATCGCCGTCGGGTCCTTCGCCTTCGTGCACGCCTGGAACCACTTCCTGTTCGCCCTGATGTTCCTGTCCGACCAGACCAAGCAGACGATCCCCGTCGGCCTCAACACCCTGATGAGCGCGGACAGCGTCGACCTGGGCGCGCTCGCGGCGGGCGGCATCATCGCCGCGGTCCCCGTGGTGATCGTCTTCGCCTTCATCCAGAAGTGGCTGATCACCGGGTTCAGCGCGGGGGCGGTGAAGGGATGAGGCCGCACCGGATCACGGGGACGGCGGCCGCGCCGGGTCCGCTGCGCGCCCCCGCGCGGGCCGGTTCCGGGGACGTCCGCGGCACCGCGCGCGCTCTCCCGGCGGACGCCGGCCGGGCGCCTACCCTGCACCGAAAGACCGGCAGCGCCGCGCCGGCCGACCGTGAGGCGGCACGCGGCGCGGGCGCAGGGAGGAACCCATGAGCATCGCCGTACCCGTCGTCCTCGCGGGTGCGCGTGGCCACGGCCACTGGCACCTGGACAACATCCGCCGGCTCCAGGACAAGGGCATCGTGCGCCTGGCGGGCATCTGCGAACTGACCCCGCTGAGCCCGCGGGAGATCCCCGAGGGCCTCGGCGCACCCGAGCAGTCCGCCGACTTCGGCGCGCTGCTGGAGTCCACCGGCGCCCGGATCGCCGTCGTCTGCACTCCGATCCCCACCCACACCGACCTGGCCCTGACCGCGGCGCGCAAGGGGGTGCACCTGCTGCTGGAGAAGCCGCCCGCGCCGTCCTACGCCGAGTTCCGCCGGATGGCCGACGGGGTCGCCGAGGCGGGCGTGGCCTGCCAGATCGGCTTCCAGTCGCTGGGCTCGCACGCCGTGCCCGCGATCCGCGACCTCATCGCCGACGGGGTGATCGGCGAGATCGCCGGGGTCGGCGGCGCCGGCGCCTGGGCCCGCGCCGAGGACTACTACCGGCGGGCGCCCTGGGCGGGCAGGCGGCGGCTGAACGGCGTCGACGTGATCGACGGGGCGCTCACCAACCCCCTGGCGCACGCCGTCGCCACCGCCCTCGCGCTGGCCGGGGCCACCCGCGCCGACGACGTCACCGGCATCGAGACCGAGCTGGCGCACGCCAACGCGATCGAGTCCGACGACACCTCCTGCGTTCGGGTCCGCACGGCCGGCGGCCGCGAGATCGTCGTCGCGGCGACTCTGTGCGCCGAGGACCCGGACGACCCGTACGTCGTCGTGCACGGCAGCCGCGGCCGGATCACCTACTGGTACAAGCAGGACCGCGTCCTGCTCCAGCGGGCCGGGCACGGCCCCGAGGAGTCCGAGTACGGCCGCACCGACCTGCTGGAGAACCTCGTCGACCACCTCCGCGACGGGACGCCGCTGCTGGTCCCGCCCGCCGTGACCGAGTCGTTCATGCGGGTCGTCGAGGCGATCCGGGTGGCCCCCGACCCGGTGCGGCTGCCCGACGACGCCTGGCATCTGCTGCCCGACGAACGGCGGCGCGTCGTCCCGGGCGTCGACGGGCTGGTCGCCGCCGCCGCCGACACCCTCGCGCTCTTCTCCGAACTGGGCGCCCCCTGGGCGTTCCCGACCGCGCACCCGAAAGAGGTGAGCCCCTGATGGCCTCACAGCCATCCGACGCCCCGGTCGTGCTGCGTGTCGCCGGCCGCCCGGTCGCCCGCTACGTCATCCGGCCCGAGCTGCCCGCCCGGCTCTCGCCGCGCCCCTATCTGCATCCGGTCACCACCCTGGCCGGTACCGCGGTCACCGAGCTGAGCCCGGCCGACCACACACACCACCTCGGCGTCGGTGTAGCCGTACCCGACGTCGGGGGGCACAACTTCTGGGGCGGACGCACCTACGTCCGCGACCGCGGCCCGACCGAGCTCGACAACCACGGCGCCCAGCGGCACAGTTCCTTCCAGCTCCGCGACCCGGACGGCTTCGTGGAGGAACTGCGCTGGGTCGCCTCGGGCACCGAACTGCTGCGGGAGCGGCGGACGGTGGCGGCCACCGAGCTCACCTCCTCCGCCTGGGCGCTGGACTTCACCTTCTCCCTCACCAACGTCACCTCCGGCCCGCTGTCCATCGGCAGTCCGGCGACGAACGGCCGCCCCGGGGCGGCCTACGGCGGCTTCTTCTGGCGGGCCCGCAAGGAGGACGTCCCTCCCGAGGTCTTCACCGCCGGCACGCGGGGCGAACCGGCGGTCCACGGAGCCCGCGCCGACTGGATGGCCCTGGCCGGCGCCGACTGGACGCTCGTCTTCGCCGGGGCCACGAGCGTCACCCGGCGCGACCCCTGGTTCGTGCGCACCGGCGAGTACCCGGGCGTCGGCTCCTCGCTGGCCTGCGCGGAGCGACTGCCCTTACCGCCCGGGGAGACGGCCGTACGCCGGATCGTCACCGTCGTCGCCGACGGCCGCCCGGACCGGGACGAGGCGGCGGCACTGGTACGGAAGGCGGTCAGCCAGTGACGCACGAGACGTACACCAACCCCGTCCTGAACGCCGACTGGTCCGACCCGGACGTCGTGCGGGTGGGCGACGACTTCTACCTCACGGCCTCCAGCTTCGGCCGCGCCCCCGGCCTGCCGCTGCTGCACTCGCGCGACCTGGTCGACTGGACACTCATCGGGCACGCCCTCGAACGCCTGGAGCCCGCCGCGGAGTTCAGGACCCCGCGGCACGACTGCGGGGTGTGGGCGCCTTCCCTGCGCCACCACGACGACCGGTTCTGGATCTTCTGGGGCGACCCCGACCGGGGCATCTTCCAGATCAACGCCCGGGAGATCAGGGGGCCGTGGTCCCGCCCGCTCCTGGTGAAGGAGGGCAAGGGCCTGATCGACCCGTGCCCCCTGTGGGACGAGGAGACGGGCGAGGCGTATCTGGTGCACGCCTGGGCCAGGTCTCGGGCGGGCGTGAAGAACCGGCTCACCGGTCACCGGATGCACCCGGAGGGGACGGCCGTCCTCGACGAGGGCAAGGTGATCGTCGAGGGGGACCGGATCCCCGGCTGGTTCACGCTCGAGGGACCGAAGCTCTACCGGCACGACGGCTGGTTCTGGATCCTCGCGCCCGCCGGGGGCGTGGAGAGCGGCTGGCAGGGCGCCTTCCGCGCCCGGGACTTCTTCGGTCCCTACGAGGAGCGGATCGTCCTCGAACAGAAGGACACCGACGTCAACGGCCCCCACCAGGGCGGCTGGGTGCGCACCCCTTCGGGCGAGGACTGGTTCCTGCACTTCCAGCAGAAGGGCGCCTACGGGCGGGTCGTCCACCTCCAGCCGATGCGCTGGGACGCGGCGGGCGGCTGGCCGGTGATCGGCGACGAGGGCGCACCCGTCCGGGAGCACCGGCGGCCCGCCCTGCCGGCGGGGCCCCCGGCCGCGCCCGCCACCGACGACGACTTCCCCGGAGGACGCTTCGGCCGCCAGTGGTCGTGGACGGCCAACCCCGAGGCCGGCTGGGCGACCCAGCACTCCGCCGACGGACTGCGCCTGACCTGCCTGCGGACCGCCGACGCGCACGATCTGCGTGCCCTGCCGAACATCCTCACGCAGCGGCTTCCCGGCGACCCGTGCGCCGTGGAGGTGGAGCTCGAACTGCACAGCGAGGAGCCGGGCGCCCGGGCCGGGCTCACGGTCCTCGGTGACGCCTACGGCTGGATCGGGCTCCAGCGGGGTGCCGACCGGACCGTCCACCTGGTGCACCGCTTCGCCGAACCGGTCGCCGCGGGGGCGCCTCCCGCACCCTGCGGAGCGGGGGAGCGGGAGCGGGACGCGGCCCACGCCAGGCTCGCCCCCAGCGGCCGGGCGCGTCTGCGGATCGAGATCGGCGCCGGGGCCCGCTGCCGTTTCGCGTACGACATCGGCGACGGCCTGCGCCGGTCGGGCCCCGTGTTCACCGCCACCCCCTGGCGCTGGGTCGGCGCCCTGCTCGGCCTCTTCGCCCTCGCGCCCACCGGGACGGGCCACGCGGGAGCGGCCACGTTCGGCGAGTTCCGGATCGCACCGCTCTGACCCTGCCGTGTCCTCAGCCCGTTGGGAGCCGCCATGACGCACCCCTGTAGCAAGCGCTTGCCCCCCGGGTGTCCGCCGGGAACCGTACGCCCGGGCCGGCACCGCCAACCGACCCCCCACACCTTCCTTTCACCGTCGGGATCCAGAAGAAGAGAGCCGAACACATGAAGAGCAGCATCCGCAGAAGCAGGCGCGCCGCACTGGCCGTCGCCCTGGGCTCCGTGCTCGCGCTGACCGCCACCGCCTGCGGCGACGACGGCAGCGGCGGCGCGGGGGACAAGGGGGGCGAGGGCTCCGGCAAGGGGGAGATCACCTTCTGGGACAACAACGGCGGTGTGCGTACCGACGTCTGGAAGGAGATCATCGCCGACTTCGAGAAGGCGAACCCCGACATCAAGGTCAACTACGTCGGCGTACCGGCCGACAGCGTCCAGTCGAAGTACGACACCGCCATCCAGGGCGGCGGGCTGCCCGACGTCGGAGGCGTGGGCACCGCGATGCTCGCCGAGGTCGCCGCGCAGGGCGCCCTCGAACCGCTGGACGGCCGGATCTCCAAGAGCACGCTGAACGGCAAGCTCAACCAGAAGTTCCTGGACGGCGTCAAGGCCGCGGGCATCGACGGGAAGACGTACTCGGTGCCGACCTCGGCGAACAACGGCACCCTCTGGTACCGGACCGACCTCTTCCAGCAGGCCGGCCTCGACGCCCCGACGACCTGGACGAAGTTCTACGAGGCCGCCGGCAAGCTCACGGACAAGAAGAAGAACGCGTTCGGCTACACCATCCGCGGCGGCGCGGGGTCCATCGCCCAGGCCCTGGACGCCACCTACGGACAGAGCGGCATCACCGAGTTCTGGAGCGGTGACAAGACCACGGTCAACGACCCGAAGAACGTGGCCGCGCTCACCAAGTACGTCGGCCTGTTCAAGAAGGACACCCCGTCCGCCGACGTCAACAACGACTTCACCAAGATGGTCGCCCAGTGGGACTCGGGCACGATCGGCATGCTGAGCCACAACCTGGGCTCCTACGGCGACCACCAGAAGGCGCTGGCGGGCAAGTTCAAGGGCATCCCGGCCCCGACGCAGGACGACGGCACGCGGGTGCAGGTGTCCAATCCGGTGGACGGGCTCGGTCTGTTCAAGGCCAGCAAGAACAAGACCGCCGCCTGGAAGTTCATCGAGTTCGCCGCGTCGCACGAGTCCAACAGCAAGTGGAACAAGACGGCCGGGCAGGTGCCGGCGAACTCCGAGGCCGCGCAGGACAGCTGGGTGCAGGAGTCGGAGCCGACGAAGCTGGCCGCCGAGGCGCTGGCGGGCACCAGCACGAAGATCGTGCAGCTGCCCTACTACCTGCCCGACTGGAACACCATCTCCAAGGCGGACAACGAGCCCAACTTCCAGAAGGTGCTGCTCGGGAAGCTGAGCCCGAAGGACTTCCTGGACACGCTGGCCGAGCAGCTGAACACCGCGCAGGCCGACTGGAAGAAGAACCACGCGTAGTCCGAGCGCTCGTGGTGGCGGGGAACCGCGGGCCCCTGCGGGGCCGCTCGCGCGGTTCCCCGCGCCCCGGGAAGACATCCACACACCCCTGTTGAGAGGTGCACCTCGTGTCCCTTACCCGCAGACAGGTCACGTCCGCGGCGCTCGCCGCCGTCCCGCTGGGCGCGGCGGCGGCCGGGCCCGCCCGGGCCGGGACCGCCCGCCGGCCTCGCACGCTCTTCGTCGCCGGTGACTCCACCGCCGCCCAGAAGTACTCCGACGCCGCCCCCGAGACCGGGTGGGGGATGGCGCTCCCGTTCTTCCTGCGCAAGGACCGGCCGGTCGCCAACCACGCGGTCAACGGGCGCAGTTCGAAGAGCTTCATCGACGAAGGCCGGCTGGACGCGGTCCTCGCCGCGATCCGGCCGGGGGACTTCCTGCTGGTCCAGTTCGCGCACAACGACGAGAAGACCACCGATCCGACCCGGTACACCGAGCCCTGGACGACGTACCAGGACCACCTGCGCCAGTACATCGCCGGCGCCCGTGCCAAGGGCGCGCGTCCCGTGCTCGCCACGCCCGTCGAGCGGCGCAGGTTCGACGCCGCGGGCACCGCCCTGCCCACGCACGGGGAGTACCCGGCCGCCATGCGCGCACTGGCCGTGCAGGAGCGGGTGGCGCTGCTCGACATCCAGGCGCTGTCGCTCGCGCTGTGGCAGGAACTGGGCGTCGAGGAGACGAAGACCTACTTCAACTGGACCGACACCGAACAGGACAACACGCACTTCAACCCGCCGGGCGCGATCGCCGTGGCGCGGCTCGTCGTGCGGGAACTGCTGCGCACGCGGGTGCTCGCGCCGCGTGACGTCGTGCGGCTGCACGACGAGATCCCCACGTCCTGGATCACCTGGCCCCCACCGCTCGCCTAGGGCGCCCGCCCCGGGCAGGCGCACCCGCACCGCCGTTCGCGACAAGAGGAGAACCGCACAGTGCGTACACAGATATGTCATGGACGCGTCATGGCTGCCCTGGTGGGGTGCACCGCCCTGGTGCTCACCGCCACCGCGACGGCCTCCGCCCGTCCCGCGTCCGGCCCCGCCCCCCGCGACCTCGGCCGGCAGGTCCTGGGCGCGAACGACGGCTGGGCCTCCTACGGAACCGGGACCACGGGCGGCGCGGCCGCCGACGCCGACCACGTGTACACCGTCACCACCTGGGCCGGCTTCAAGGCGGCCCTCGCCGCCGGCGGCAGCGCACCGAAGATCATCAAGGTGAAGGGCGTCATCGACGCGGTCGCCGAGGGATGCGACTCCTTCGCCGCCCCCGGATACGACCTCGACGCCTATCTCGCCAAGTACGCGCCCGGAACCTGGGGCCTGGACACCGACCTGAGCGCCGAGCCCGACGACAGCCCGGAGGGACTGCGGCGCGCCTCCGCCGCCGCCCAGGACCAGGCCATCAAGGCGAACGTCCCCGCCAACACCACCATTGTCGGCATCGGGAAGAACGCCGGGTTCAAGGGCGTCAGCCTCCAGATCAAGGCCGTCGACAACGTCATCGTCCGCAACCTGGCCTTCGAGTCGCCCATCGACTGCTTCCCGCAGTGGGACCCCACCGACGGCGCGAACGGCAACTGGAACTCCGAGTACGACACGGCCGTCGTCTACGGCTCGACCCATGTCTGGCTGGACCACAACACCTTCACCGACGGCTCGCACCCGGACAGCGCCGCGCCGACCTATTTCGGGATGCTGTACCAGCAGCACGACGGCGAGCTGGACATCGTGCGGGGCGCCGACTACGTCACCGCCTCCTGGAACGTCTTCACCGAACACGACAAGACGATCCTCATCGGCAACAGCGACAGCGAGTCCACGGCGGCCGGCGACCGGGGGCACCTGAAGGTGACCTTCCACCACAACCTGTTCTCCAAGCTGGTCGAGCGGGCCCCCCGGGTGCGCTTCGGACAGGTCGACTCCTACAACAACCACTTCGTCGGCGACGACTCCTACTCCTACAGCTTCGGCGTCGGCAAGGAGTCCCAGCTCGTCGCCCAGCACAACGCGTTCACGCTGCCCGAGGGGGTCAGCGCGGCCAAGGTCCTGAAGCGGTGGAACGTGTCGCCGGTGACCGCCGACGACAACTACGTCAACGGCAGGCTCACCGACCTGATCGCCGTGCACAACGCGGAGATCCCGGCCGAGGTCCTCCAGCCCGGCGCGGGCTGGACCCCGACCCTGCGCACCAAGGTCGACCCGGCGCGGGCGGTCCCGCGGATCGTCGACTGCGGCGCGGGCGCCGGACGCCTGGGCTGACCCCCGGACACCGGCCGGGGCGGTGGCACCCGCCGCGGCCCCGGCCCGTGTCACCACCCCGGCCCCCTCCGCGGAGCCGCACCGCCAAGGAGCACCCGCATGCCCTCCTCCCCACCGCACCGACGCCCCCTCTCCCGAAGGGGACTGCTCGCCGCCGGCGCCGGCACGGCCGCCGCACTCGCCCTCGCCTGCGCCCCCGCGCGGGCGGCCGGCTCCGGGCGGCGGCCGTTCGGCCGCTTCGGGTCCCCCGCCGCCCGCCGCACCGACCGCACCCTGTACGTCGACCCGCTCGGCCGGGGCGACTTCACCGGCGTCCGGGACGCCGTCGCCGCCACCACGGGCAGCGGCTGGACCCTGGTCCTCGCCCCCGGCACCTACCGGGAGACGGTCGTGCTCGACGCCACCCGCACCGACGCCACCTGGATCGGCGCCTCCGAGGACCCCCGTGACGTCGTGATCGTCTACGACAACGCGGCCGGCACCCCCAAGCCCGGAGGCGGCACCTACGGCACCACCGGGTCGGCCACCACCACCCTCCAGGCCGACGGCTTCACCGCCCGCTGGATCACCTTCGCCAACGACTGGCTGCGCGCCGACCACCCCGGGACCACCGGCACCCAGGCCGTCGCCGTCAAGGTGCAGGGCGACCGGTCCGCCTTCCATCACTGCCGTTTCCTCGGCCACCAGGACACCCTGTACGCCGACTCGATCGCCCTGACCGCCTTCGCCCGCCAGTACTACGCGCACTGCTACGCCGAGGGAGACGTCGACTTCGTCTTCGGCCGGGCCACGGCCGTCCACGAACACTGCCACTTCCGCACCCTGGACCGCACCGACCTGGCCGCCGCGCCCTACGGCTTCGTCTTCGCCCCCTCGACGGCGGGCGCCAACCCGCTCGGCCACCTCGTCACCCGGAGCCGGATCAGCAGCGGGGCGCCGGACGCCTTCTACAAACTCGCCCGTCCCTGGGTCCCCAGCTCCGACACCACCGCCCGCCCGAGCCTCGTCGTCCGGGACACCCGGCTGGACGCCGGGATCGACGCGGTCGCGCCCTACACCGACATGTCGGCCTCCTTCCCGTGGCAGGACCAGCGGTTCGCCGAGTACCGCAACAGCGGACCGGGAGCCCGGATCACCGTCCCCGCCAACCGCCCCCAGCTCACCGCCGAACAGGCCCGCTCGGCCACCCGCGAGGCCTACCTGGGCGACTGGCAACCCTGGAAGGGGGAGTGCTGACATGCTGCGCCGGCGCACACTCCTCGCGGGGCTCACCGGCCTCGCGTCGGCCGTCACGTCCCCCGCTCACGCCCGCTCCCACGCCACCCTGCACGTCCGCCCCGGCGACTCCCTCCAGGCCGCCGTGGACGCCGTCGACGGCCCCGGCCGGACCGTCGTCGTGCACCCGGGCACGTACCGGGAGGCCGTCGTCGTGCCCCCGGACAAGGCGGAGCTGACGATCCGCGGCGCCTGCCGCGACCCGCGCGCCGCCGTCCTCGTCCTCGACCGCGCGAACGGCACGCCGAAGCCCGACGGGTCCGGCACCTACGGCACCGCCGGCTCGGCGACCTTCACCTCGGCCGCCCCCGGCCTCACCGTCCGCGACCTCACCCTCGCCAACGACTGGCTGCGCGCCGACCACCCCGACATCACCGGGACCCAGGCCGTGGCGGCCTACGTCACCGGCGACCGCACCCATTTCGAGAACGTCCGCCTCCTGGCGCACCAGGACACCCTCTTCGCCGACACCACCGCGCTGGACGCCTTCGACCGGCAGTACTTCCACCGCTGCTACATCGAGGGCGACGTCGACTTCGTCTTCGGCCGCGGCCGGAGCGTCTTCGACGCCTGCCACTTCCACACGCTCCGGCGCGACGTGGACTTCACCCCCAAGGGCATGGTGTTCGCCCCCGCCACCGCCCGGGCCGACCCCTACGGATTCCTCGCGCTGCGCGGCCGGATCACCTCCGGCGCCGAGGACGGGGCCTACAAGATCGCCCGGCCGTGGGTGCCGTCGTACGAGACGACCGCCTGGCCCTCGCTCGTCGTCCGGGACACCTGGATCGGCCCCGGTATCGACGCGGCCGGCCCGTACACCAACATGCGCGACGCCTACCCCTGGCAGACCATGCGGTTCCGCGAATACCGCAACACCGGTCCGGGAGCGGTCGTCACCGTGCCGGAGAACCGGCCGCAGCTCACCGCCGAGGAGGCCGCGACGCACACCCGCCAGACCTACCTCGGTGACTGGAGGCCGTATGGACGCCCGTGAACCGGCCTCGCGACGAGGGGCCTTCACGCGAGTCCTCACCCGGCTCGACACCGTCCCCTGAACCGTTCCCCCTCCCCGAAGGGCGCCCGTCCCCCTGAACGGCGCCCGTCTCCCCGCACGACGGAAAGGACCCGCACTCCATGTCTCGTCGTATCGCTCCCGCGGCCGTCGCCGCCCTCGCCCTGGGCGCCGGACTCGCCTCCCTGCCCACCCCGGCACAGGCCGCCACCGTGGTGGTCGCCAACTCCACCGACCTGTCCAACGCCATCAAGAACGCCACGGCCGGCACCGTCATCCAGGTCCGCGGCGGCACCTACTACCCGACGGCCACCCTCCAGTCCACGGCCAACGGCACCTCCTCCTCGCCCGTCACCCTCACGGCGTACGGCTCGGAGACGGTGAAGATCGACGGCTCGTCGCTGCCCGACGGCGACTGGATCTTCAAGCTGACCGCCGACTACTGGAACGTCTCCAACCTCACCTTCCAGAACTCACCGGACAGCGCGGTCGTCTGCCAGTCCTGCACCGGCACCAACTGGAACAACATCAAGACCATCAACGGCGGCGACTCCGGCTTCACCCTCACCGGCGACGCGACCGTCAACAACACCGTGCGCAACATCGACAGTTACGGCAACTACGACGCCGCGGGCCACGGTGAGAACGCCGACGGCGTCGCCGTGAAGTTCGGCTCGGGCACCGGCAACCTCATCACCGGCGCCCGCCTCTACAACAACTCCGACGACGGCATCGACTTCTGGTCCTTCTCCTCGCCCGTCACCGTCGAGCACACCTGGTCCTTCGGCAACGGGGTCAACCGCTGGTCCGACTCGGCCTTCGCGGGCGACGGCAACGGCTACAAGCTGGGCGGCGACGGCGAGGTCGTCGCCCATGTCGTGAACAACTCGGCCGCCTGGGGCAACGCGGGCAACGGGTTCACCGAGAACTCCAACACCGGTGCCCTGGTCCTCAACCGCACCACCGCCTACGCCAACAGCAAGTGGGGCTACTACTTCGCCACCAGCGCCGCCAGGCTGGGCAAGAACCTGGCCGTCGGCAACGGCGGCGGCTCGGTCAGCAAGGGCTCGAAGGTCACCTCGGCCGGCAACAACTGGGACTCCGGGATCGCCACGCCCGCCTTCCGCTCGACGGACGCGAGCTCCACGTACAACGCCCGCTCGTCGAGCGGCACGCTGCCCGCGACCACCTTCCTGACCACCGGGTCGACGACCATCGGAGCGACCATGGACTGATGGCCCGTCAGGCCGCCCGGGGCGGGCGAACACCCCGCCCGCCCGGGCGCTTGGCAAGGTTTTTGCCCGTCGAACGGGTCTCGATCGGGCAACGGGTCTCGCGCTCACCGGTGTGACGCGCGTAGAAAACGTGTCATGCATAAGCCACTGCGTATCGCGGCCGTCGCCGCTGCCTGCGCCGTCGCCGGCGCCGCCCTGTACGGCGCCGGCGCGGCGACGGCCGGCCAGTCCACGGCCAACTCCACCCACGAGCCCTACAACATCGGGCTCCTGGTGAAGGACATCGACACCTACTACGGCACCACGCCGGACGCCGGCGGCGTGTACCAGGCGTCGCCCACGAGCCCGTACGCCAAGGACCTTGCGAGCATCGACAAGGCCGCCCGGAAGTACATCGACAAGGCCGCCCGCAAGGCGGTCAGGAAGGGCGAGAAGCCCGCGGTCGTCTTCGACATCGACGACACGCTGCTGCTCAGCCTCGACTACGAGAAGCGGTACAACTACACGTACAACTCCGCCAGCTGGGCGGCCTACGTGAACAAGGCCGACCGTCCGGCGGTGTTCGGCACCCCCGAACTGGTGCGGTACGCCCAGGCGCACGGTGTCGAGGTCTTCTACAACTCGGGCCTCGCCGAGGCGCAGCGCTCCGCGGCCGTGGAGAACCTGAAGAAGGTCGGCGCCGACGTCGACCTCGACGCCGACCACATGTTCCTCAAGAACGCGGCCGCCCCGCCGGCCTACCTCGGCGCCTGCGCCACCCCGGGGGCCTGGACCTGCACGACCGTCCAGTACAAGTCCGGCACCCGCAAGCACATCGAGCAGGACCTCGGGTACGAGATCATCGCCAACTTCGGCGACCAGTACTCCGACCTCGACGGCGGCTTTGCCGACCGGACGTACAAGCTGCCGAACCCCACCTACTTCGTGGGCTGAACCGGCGTACGCGAGGGCGCGGGCCGGCGGGGGTCGCCCCCGCCGGCCCGCGCCCTGTGTCGCTCAGGAGTCGTCGTCCTTGTCGTGGGCGGCGAAGTCGCCCCCGACGGCACCCCGCTGTCCCTTCGCGCCACCGGTGGCGGCGTAGGTGTCGTCCTTGGCGTCACGGCCGCCGCGGTCGTGGTCGTACTGCCCGGCGAACACCCACTCGCCCTCGGGGACCGTACGCCCCGCCCTGAGCACCCAGGTGTAGACCAGGAAGCCGTCCCGCTCGGCGACCGAGAAGGTGAAGTCGTCCTCGGGCAGTGAGCGCCAGGCCCCCGCCGACGAGACGCCGCCGGTCTGCGCCACCTTCAGCTGCACCGTCAGCTCCGTGAGCACCGCGGACGTCTTCAGCGTCACGTTGCTCTGCGCCCAGAAGTCGTTGCTGTGCGGGTCGACCGAACCGTCCGACCACAGCGGGCCGTCCTCCTCGTCGCCCGTCACGGGCAGCAGGGCGGCCGCGGACGCGGAGGGCTGCGCCGCGGGGCTCCGCGGCGGGGAGGTGCTCGGCTCCACGGGCTCCTTCGAGCCGTCGCCGGAACCCGGCGTGGCCTTCGGGGAGGCCGGCGGGCGGCTCGTCGCGTCCGGTGACCGCACCGGCGGCGAGGAGACGGAGACCGTCTGCTGCGCGGGGGTGTCGTCCTTCACCGCGGACGCCACCGCGTAACCGCCGGCCGCGAGCATGCCGGCGACCGCGGCCGTGGCCCCCACGATCCGGGCCCAGCCCCACAGCACCGGGCGGCTCGCCCGGTGCGCGGACCGCTCCGGTACCCGGACCTCGCCCGCCATACCGCGCTCGACGCGGGCCAGGATGCGCGCCCGGTCGGGTTCGTGCGCCTCGGCCGCCTCGTGCAGCCGGGCGCGCAGATCGTCGTGCACGTCCCGCCGCATCGTCATCGGTCCCTTCCTGAGGCCGAGGCCTCACCGGTGCGCACCATGGCGGGCATCTTGAGCGGAGCCCCCTTGGCGCCGAGCAGTTTCTGAAGCTCGGCCATCCCCTTCGAGGTCTGGCTCTTCACGGTACCCACCGAGACCCCCAGGGCGAGCGCGGTGTCCTTCTCCGAGAGGTCGAAGGCGTGCCGCAGCACCACACAGGCCCGTTTGCGGAACGGAAGTCTACGCAGCGCCGACTGGACGTCCACCGCGCCCGCGATGTCGGGGTTCTCCGTCTTCTCCTCGCGCTGCGACCAGAACAGCGCGACCCTGCGGCGCTCCCGGACGGCGCTGCGGATGCGCGTGCGGGCGAGGTTGGCGACGACGCCGCGGGCGTACGCCACCGGATGGTCGGCCGCGCGGACCCGGTCCCAGCGGTTCCACAGGGCGAGCAGCGCGTCGGCGGCGAGATCGTCGGCGGCGTCGGCCTCACCCGTCAGCAGGTGCGCGAGACGGGCGAGTTCGGCGTAGTGGCGGTCGAAGAAGGCGTGGAATTCCACCGAGGCGGCGTCGTCGACGACTGTGCCCACGGGTGACCTCTTCTCGGAAACGACTGCTGTGCCTGTGTGTGTCATGTGAATGACATGGGGATGCCCCGAGGAGGTGGTCGAGGCGAGATCGGGAAGCGTAGCAGTGCGCGACCGCCCCGATCGGTACGGGGGTTCGAACATCATGTGGCGGGCCGAACGTCTGCGGAGTCCGATTCCGTAACACGGCGAAAACCCGAAGACGGTTCAACGCGGCCACAATCCAGCCAGCATCCGCACCCGGATCGTTCAGCCACCAGGGAGCACCAGCCATGTCCGAGACGAAGACGGCGGCCGACCGGCCGAGCGCCGAGCCACCCGCGACGAGCAGCGTCGACCGGTTCTTCAAGATCTCCGAGCGGGGATCCACCTTCGGCCGGGAGATACGCGGCGGCTTCGCCACGTTCTTCACCATGGCCTACATCCTTGTCCTGAATCCCATCATCCTGGGCAGCGCCGAGGACAAGTACGGGCACCACCTCGACACCGTCCAGCTCACCACCGCCACCGCCCTGGTGGCCGCCGTGATGACGATCGTGATGGGCGTCGGCGGCAACCTGCCCCTCGCGCTCGCCGCGGGCCTCGGCCTCAACGCGGTCGTCGCATTCCAGATCGCCCCGCTGATGAGCTGGGACGACGCGATGGGCCTCGTCGTCCTCGAAGGCCTGCTCATCTGCGTCCTGGTGGTGACCGGTCTGCGCGAGGCCGTCATGCACGCCATCCCGCAGCCGCTGAAGCAGGCGATCAGTGTCGGCATCGGCCTGTTCATCGCCTTCATCGGCTTCGTCGACGCCGGCTTCGTCAGCCGGGTCCCCGACATCGCCCACACGACCGTCCCCGTGCAGCTCGGCGGCACGGGGACGCTCGCCGGCTGGCCGGTGCTCGTCTTCTGCCTCGGCGTGCTGCTGACGGTCGGACTGCTGGCCCGCAAGGTCAAGGGCGCGATCCTGATCAGCATCGTCGCGATGACCGTCCTCGCGATCCTCATCGACTCGCTCGCGGACATCAAGTCCTGGGGGCTGACCACACCGTCCTGGCCCGACAAGGTCGTCGGCACCCCCGACTTCGGGCTGATCGGCCACTTCAGCCTGTTCGGCGCGTTCGGCGCGACCGGCGTCGTCACCGTCGTCCTGCTGGTCTTCACCCTGGTCCTGTCCGACTTCTTCGACACCATGGGCACCGTCGTGGGCATCAGCGCGGAGGCCGGACTGCTGGACGACAAGGGCGATGTGCCGCACCTCGGCCGGGTGCTGCTCATCGACGGCGCGGCGGCGGTCGCGGGCGGCGCCGCCTCGGCGTCCTCCGCGACCTCCTACATCGAGTCCGCCGCGGGCGTCGGCGAAGGGGCGCGCACCGGATTCTCCAACCTGGTCACCGGCGGCCTGTTCGCGCTCGCCCTGTTCCTGACCCCGCTGCTCACCATCGTTCCGCTCCAGGCGGCCGCCCCCGCCCTGGTGGCCGTCGGCTTCCTGATGATGACCCAGGTCAAGCACATCGACTGGGACCGGTACGAGATCGCCGTCCCGGCGTTCCTCACCATCGCCGTGATGCCGTTCACCTACTCGATCACCAACGGGATCGGCGCGGGCTTCGTCGCCTACGTCGTCATCAAGACGGTGCTCGGCAAGGCGAAGGACGTGCACTGGCTGCTGTGGGGGGCTTCGGCGCTGTTCGTCGTGTACTTCGCCATCGACCCGATCGAGCAGGTGCTCGGCGTGCGGTGACGGCACGGCACGAGGGCGGGACCGCGGCCGGCGCGGTCCCGCCCCGCGCTCACTTCAGTGCCGCCCGCATCATCGCCCGGGCCACCGGAGCGGCCAGCCCGTTGCCGCTGACCTCGGAGCGCGCCGCGTCGGACTGCTCCACGACGACCGCCACGGCGACCTCCTCGCCGGAGGAGTCGGACTTCCCGTACGAGGTGAACCAGGCGTACGGCGCCTTGCTGTTGTTCTCGCCGTTCTGCGCCGTGCCCGTCTTGCCGCCCACGGTGACGCCGTCGATGAGCGCGTTCGTGCCGGTGCCCTTCTCGACGACGGTCCGCATCGCCGACTGCAACTGCTCGGCGGTGGAGGAGCTGACGACCCGCGTGCTCGACGCGTCGTCGTCGTAGTCCTTCAGCACGTCACCGCCGCCGTCGGTGATCTGCGAGACCATGTGCGGCGAGACGAGCTCGCCGCCGCCTGCGATGGCGGCCGACACCATGGCCATCTGGAGCGGCGTCGCCGTCACGTCGAACTGGCCGATGCCGGTCAGGGCCGTCGACGAGGCGTCCATGCCGGAGGGGTAGACGCTCGGGTACGCCCGTACCGGCACGTCCTGGCTGTTGTCGTCGAAGCCGAACCGGTCGGCCATCGCCTTCAGCTTGTCCTGTCCGAGCTGGACGGCCATGTGCGCGAACACGTTGTTGCACGAGTACTGCAACGCGACCCGGATCGAGGCGTTCTCGCAGGGCGCGGACGGGTTCTCGTTGCTCAGGTCCGTGCGCGTGCCCGGCAGCCGGTAGGGGTCCTGGCTGTCGGTCTTCTCGTCCACCGACGTGTACAGCTTGTCCTCCAGCGCGGCCGCGGCCACCACCAGCTTGAACGTCGAGCCCGGCGCCAGCGGCTGGCGCAGCGCCCGGTTGGTGAGCGGCTTGGCGGGGTCCGCGTTCAGCTCCTTCCAGGCCGTCCCGGCGGTGTTGGCGTCGGTCAGCGTCGACGGGTCGTACGACGGGGTCGACACCACCGCCAGGATCCGGCCGGTCTTCGGGTCGATCGCGACCGCCGCGCCCTTCTTGTCGCCGAGCGCGTCGTACGCGGCCTTCTGCACGGCCGGGTCGATCGTGGTGATCACGTTGCCCGGGTCGGCCCGCTTTCCGGTGACCGTGTCCAGCGCGGTCTTCAACCGGATGTCCGTGCCGTTGAGGAGGTCCGCGTAGATGCCCTCCAGCTGCGTCGGGGCGTAGCTCTGGGAGGCGTAGCCCGTCACCGCCGCGTACAGCTCGCCGTCCGTGTAGGTGCGCTTGTATCTGAGGTCGCCGCCGGTGGTGACGGCCGAACCGGTGACCGCCTTTCCGCCCACGATGATGTTCCCGAGCGGCTCCGCGTACGTGGAGATCGCGTTGCGCCGGTTGCTCTTGTCGTCCGCGAGCGCCCGGCCCTCGTAGAACTGCACCCAGGTCGCCCGCAGCAGCAGGGCGAACACGAGCAGCAGCGCGAAGACCGAGGCGCGCCTGATCGTCTTGTTCATGGCGACCGGAAAGACGAACGAGGCGGCGGGGTTCGTTCCCGTCCGCCCGTTTTCTCATCGTCCGTTCATCTGCCGGCCCGGCCGGCGGGCCGTCCGCCCGGGGCCGCTCAGGGCTCCAGGCGCAGCACGATCTCCTCGATCTCCGCGCCGCGCGCGTGCGCGTATCCGGTGGCCCGGGCGGTGGACCGGAAGCCGCACTTCTCCAGGACCCGCAGGGAGGCGGCGTTGTCGGCCGCCGCCCGGGCGAACAGCGGCCGCTCCGCGACCTCGGCCACCAGCCCCCGCAACGCCCCCGTGGCGATGCCCCGGCCCCAGTAGGCCCGGTCCACCCAGTACGTCACCTCGCGCTCGCCCGGCTCCCCGTACACCGCCGCGCTGCCGACGACGTCCCCGTCGGCCAGGATCGTGCGCGGCACGGCGGAGGAGGCGCGGATCCGGGCCCAGTGGGCGTCGAAGGCGTCCCGGTCGGCCGGGTCCTTCGCGGTGAACGCGGCCATCCGCAGGGACTCGGGGTCGTTCATCTGCCGGAAGAACACGGGCAGATCGCTGTCGTGGACCTGGCGCAGGGTGATCAGCATGCCTCAGAGCCTACGGGTGGCCAGGGTGAGCCGGTCGCGTGCGTCGAACAGCGCGTCCTTGACCAGCTGCTCGTGCGCGGGGGTGAGCCGGGCCACCGGCACCGAGCAGCTGATCGCGTCGCGGGCCGGGGTGCGGTAGGGGATCGCGACCCCGAAGCAGCGCAGGCCCAGCGTGTTCTCCTCGCGGTCCACGGAGAAGCCCTGCTCACGGATCTGGTGCAGCTCCTCGATGAGCTTCTCGCGGTCCGTGATCGTGTGCTCGGTCAGCGCGGACAGCGTCTCCGGCAGCAGCTTGCGGACCTGCTCGTCGGTGTACGTGCTCAGCAGCGCCTTGCCCAGGGAGGTGGAGTGGGCGGGGAGGCGGCGTCCGACGCGCGTGAAGGGGCGCAGGTAGTGCTGCGACTGGCGGGTGGCGAGGTACACCACGTTCGTGCCGTCGAGCCGGGCGAGGTGGATGGTCTCGGTGGTGTCGTCCGACAGGCGGTCCAGGGTCGGCCGGGCGGCCGCGACCACCTCGTCGCCGTCGATGTACGACGTGCCGACGAGCAGCGCCCGCACCCCGATCCCGTACCGCGTGCCCGTCGCGTCGGTCTCCACCCACCCCAGCTCCACCAGGGTGCGCAGCAGCATGTAGAGACTCGACTTGGGGTATCCCACCGCCTCCTGGACGGACGCGAGGGAGTGCATTCCGGGGCGGCCGGCGAAGTATTCCAGCAGCTCAACCGTCCGCACCGCGGACTTGACCTGCGCTCCGCCCCCCGTCTCGACAGCCGACATCGCCCTTGACCCCTTCGTTCGACGGGAAATACGCTCCGACAGCATATTCATCATCAGAGACAGCGTTCAGTATATCGAACGACCCTGGTGAATGAGCCAGTACCAAACGTGGTCAAGAACCAAGCGTGGAGGGACCCGCGGTGGCAGCAGCACCAGTCTGGAGTGTCGACCCCCGAACCGGGAAGCAGCGTGAACAGGTTGCGGTGGAGGCCACGGCCCAGGAGGTCGACGCCGTCGTCCGCGCCGCCCACGAAGCGCGCGGCTTCCTCGCCGACCGCACCGTGCGCGCCGCCTTCCTGCGTTCCGCCGCCGACCGGCTCCAGGCGGCCAAGGACACGCTCGTGGAGGTGGCCGACGCCGAGACGGCGCTCGGCCCGGTCCGGCTGACCGGCGAGCTCGCCCGCACCTGCTACCAGCTGCGCGCGTTCGCCGACATCGTCGACGAGGGCGCCTTCCTCGACGTCGTCATCAGCCACCCCGACGACACCGCGACCCCGCCCATCCCCGACCTGCGCCGCTACAAGGTGCCGCTCGGGGTGGTGGCCGTGTACTCGGCGTCCAACTTCCCCTTCGCGTTCTCCGTCGCCGGCGGGGACACCGCGAGCGCGCTCGCGGCGGGCAACCCGGTCGTCGTCAAGTCCCACCCCGACCACCCGGGGCTGTCCGAGCTGGTCGCCAAGGTGGTGCGCAACGCCGCCGCCGAGCACGGCATCCCGGCGGGGGTGCTGGGTCTGGTGCACGGCTTCGAGGCCGGCGTCGAGCTGATCAAGCACCCGCTGGTCGCCGCGGCCGGTTTCACCGGCTCGATCCGGGGCGGGCGCGCGCTGTTCGACGCGGCGGCGGCCCGGCCGGTGCCGATCCCGTTCCACGGCGAGCTGGGTTCCCTGAACCCGGTCGTGGTGACCGAGGCGGCCGCCGCCGAACGGGCCGAGACCATCGGCAGCGGCCTCGCCGGGTCCATGACGCTGGGCGTCGGCCAGTTCTGCGTGAAGCCCGGGCTGGTCCTGGTGCCGTCCGGCGCGGCGGGCGACGGACTGGTCAAGTCGCTCACCGACGCGGTGAGCGACACCGACGCGGGCGTGCTGCTCGACCACCGGATGCGCGACAACTTCATCGCCGGCGTCGCCGAGCGGGCCGGGCTGCCCGACGTGGAGTCGCCGGTGACGCCCGGCGCGGGCGGCGAGCACACGGTCAGCGCGGGCTTCCTGACCGTGCCGGCCTCCCGGCTGGCCGCCGAGGGCGCGCACGACCTGCTGCTCGAGGAGTGCTTCGGCCCGGTCACCGTCGTGGCGCGCTACGACGACGAGGGCGAGGTCAAGGCGGTGCTGTCGCGTCTGCCCGGCAACCTCACCGCGACCGTCCAGCTGTCCGAGGAGGAGGCCGCGGGCGAGGGCCGGGGCGGCGAGATCCTCGCCGAACTGACCCCGCTTGCCGGGCGCGTGCTGGTGAACGGCTGGCCCACGGGTGTCGCCGTCGCGCCGGCCCAGCACCACGGGGGGCCGTACCCGGCCACCACCTCGACGTCCACCTCGGTCGGCGGGACCGCCATCGAGCGGTGGCTGCGGCCGGTCGCCTACCAGAACGCCCCCGCGGCGCTGCTGCCGGTGGAGCTGCGCGACGAGAACGAGCTGGGGCTGCCGCGGCGGTTCAACGGGCGGTTGGAGCGGTAGCGCTCCGCTGGGGTGCGGATGGGGACTTCGGGACGCCGTCCGGGGTGTGTTCGGACGGCGTCCGGGGTGCGGTGGGGGGTGCGTGCGGGTCCGTTGGGGCTCGGCGCGCAGTTCCCCGCGCCCCTGGGGGTTGGCTCGCCCGGGGTTCGAGGGGTGCCCGGGGGCCCGGCGCGCAGTTTCCCGCGACCCTGGGGGGGTGACTCGTCCGGGGTTTGTCGTGCGGCCGGGGTGGGGTGATGTGATGACGTCATGGATGTCTCGCTTCCCGAACTGCCTTTTCCCCTTCGTACCTATGGGCCCGACGGGCACTGGTCCCACGAGCACGGGGTGCTCACCGGGTGGGCCGGTGCGCGGCAGGACCGGTTCGTGCCGCCCACCGGGGACGGGGTGGACCCCGCCGCCGACGCGCCCCGGCTGCTGGGAGCGCCGGAAGGCGACTTCCAGCTCATCGCCCGCGTCACCGTCGGCTTCAACTGGGCCTTCGACGCGGGGGCGTTGTACGTCCACGTCGGCGAGCGGGCCTGGGCCAAGCTGTGCCTGGAGTACTCCCCGGACGTGGCCACCGTCTGCACGGTGGTCACCCGGGGCCACTCCGACGACGCCAACTCCTTCACCGTGGAGGGAAGTTCGGTCTGGCTCCGGCTGAGCAGGACCGGCCGCGCCTTCGCCTTCCACGCCTCCCGCGACGGCAGGCGCTGGACCTTCGTCCGGCTGTTCACGCTGGGGGAGGAGAAGGAGACCGGCGCCGCCCTGGTCGGCTTCATGACCCAGTCCCCGATGGGCGAGGGATGCGTGGTGACCTACGACCACCTCGAGTTCAGGACCGAGTGGCCGGACGACCTGCGGGACGGGAGCTGAACGCGGCCCGCCGGGCGGCGCCCGTGCCCGGAACCGGGGAGCGCGTGGCCACGTCCTCCTCTGCATGATCGGAGAACGCTTCACCGGCGACCGGGTGATCCGTACCGCCGTACCCGCCGAGGCGGAGGCGATCGCCGCGCTGCACGCGCGCGCCCGCGCCACCTATTACCCGGACGGGACGCCCCAGGACGGCACGGACTGGCTCGCGAACTGGCGGTTGGCCGTCGAGCGGCCCGACGGCCAGGTGCTGTGCGCCGTCGAGCGGGGACGGATCGTCGCCCTCGCGTCCTTCCGCCCGCCGCAGGACGCGCCCGCGCACACCGTCAAGCTGTTCCAGTTCCACGTCGATCCCGACCACTGGCGGGCCGGGATCGGTACGGCCCTGCACACGGCCTGTGTCGAGCAGTGGCGGGCGGAGGGGCGGCGCACGGCCGTCCTCGACGTGCACGTCGACAACCTGCGGGCCCGGGCCTTCTACGCCCGCCAGGGCTGGCGGCCGGACGAGGAGAACCCGCCCGCCCCCGACGACCACCACCTCTGGCTGCGGTACGCGGTCCCCGGGGAATGAAACCGTCTGCTTGAACGTTCATCCACCCGGCGGAGGAAACCTCCGTGCGGGTCTCCGGCCGTGAGCCCCGTACCGCACGCACGACCTGGAGAAAGCCGAGACATGCGCGTCGAGATCTGGAGCGACATCGCCTGCCCCTGGTGCTACGTGGGCAAGGCCCGCTTCGAGAAGGCGCTCGAGGCCTTCCCGTACCGTGACCAGGTCGAGGTGGTGCACCGCTCCTTCGAGCTGGACCCGGGCCGCGCCAAGGGCGACGTCCAGCCGGTGCTGGCCATGCTCACCAAGAAGTACGGGATGAGCCAGGCGCAGGCGCAGTCCGGCGAGGACAACCTGGGCGCCCAGGCCGCCGCCGAGGGCCTCGACTACCGCACCCGGGACCGCGACCACGGCAACACCTTCGACATGCACCGCCTGCTGCACTTCGCCAAGGAGCACGGCCGGCAGGACGAGCTGATCCAGATCCTCTACCGCGCCAACTTCGCCGAGGAGAGGTCCGTCTTCGCCGAGGGCGACGAGCGGCTCGTGGAGCTGGCCGCCGAGGCCGGTCTCGACGCCGGGGCCGCCCGCGAGGTCCTCGCCGACCCGGCCCGCTACGCCGACGAGGTCCGCGCCGACGAGCGCGAGGCCGCCGAGCTCGGCGCCAACGGCGTGCCCTTCTTCGTCCTCGACCGCGCCTACGGCGTCTCCGGCGCCCAGCCCGCAGAGGTCTTCACCCAGGCCCTCACCCAGGCGTGGGGCGACCGCTCCCCGCTGAAGCTGATCGACGACGGCGGTGCCGAGGCCTGCGGACCGGACGGGTGCGCGGTGCCGCAGCACTGAGGAACCGCAGGTCAGGGCCGATCCATAAGCGGTCCTTGGCGGAATCACGTAAAAATCGGCAATGGACGGGGAGTTCCAGGGGTCCCACAGTGGACCCATGGAGACCTTCGAGAGCCTCGTCCGCGCCGAGTTCACCCCGAAGACCACGTACCTGAACACGGCGAGCAACGGCCTGCTGCCGGCCCGCACCGTCGCCGCCCTGCACGAGGCGGCGGTGCTGCGTGCCGAGGGCAGGCCGCTGACCCCGCTGCACGAGGACACCGAGGCCTGCCGCGCCGCCTACGCCCGGCTGGCCGGGGTCCCGGTCACCCGAGTGGCGCTGGGCGCCTCGGTGGCCGCGCACACCGGAGTGATCGCGGCCTCGCTGCCCGCGGGCGCCGAAGTGCTCACCGCCGAGGACGACTTCACCTCGGTGCTGAACCCGTTCCACGTCCGCGGCGACCTCAAGGTGCGGGCCGTCCCGCTGGAACGGCTCGCCGAGTCCGTCCGGCCGGGCACCGCGCTGGTCGCGGTGAGCGCCGCCCAGTCCGCCGACGGCCGCGTCGCCGACCTGGCCGCGCTGCGGGAGGCGGCCCGCGCGCACGGCGCCCGCACCTACGTCGACCACTCGCAGTCCGCGGGCTGGCTCCCCACGGACGCCGGCGCCGACGACTTCTCCGCCGCCGTCTCCTTCAAGTGGCTGCTCGGCCCGCACGGGGCGGCCTTCCTCGTGGTCCCCGAGGACTTCGGCGGGCTGTCACCGGTGCTCTCCGGATGGGTCGCGGGCGAGCGCCCCTGGGACAGCTGTTACGGTCCGGTGGCCGAACTCGCCCGCTCGGCACGGCGGTTCGACCTCACGCACGCCCTGTTCACCTACGCGGGACTGCGCCGCTCCCTGGAACTGGTGGAGGAGATCGGCGTGCCGGCGATCGCCGCCCACGACCTGGCCCTCGCGGACCGCTTCCGCGCCGGACTCGCCGCGCTCGGCCACCGGCCCGTCCCGGCCCCCGGTTCCGCGATCGTGTCGGTGCCCGGACTCGGCTCCCGGCAGCCCGCTCTCGCCGACGCCGGCATCCAGGTCTCCGACCGCGCCGGCAACCTGCGCGCCTCCTTCCACCTGTACAACACGGCAGCCGACGTCGACCGTCTGCTGACCGCCCTGTCGGCCTGACCGGCGCCAGGACGCCCCCGCCCCTGACCCGGGGCGGGGGCGTCCTGGCCCGGCGGCACGCGCCGGGGAAGCGAGCGGCCGGGCTCACCGCACGGGGGTGAAATCCCGTGCGCCGATGAACTCCGGCCGGCGGATCGGTGCCGCGAACGGTTCCACGGCCGTGTTCTCCACGCTGTTGAACACGATGAACACGTTGCTGCGCGGGAACGGCGTGATGTTGTCCCCTGAGCCGTGCATGCAGTTGCAGTCGAACCAGGTCGCCGAACCGGCCCTGCCCGTGAACAGCCTGATGCCGTAGTCGCCCGCCATCGCGGTCAGCGCCTCGTCCGACGGGGTGCCCGCGTCCTGCATCTGCAACGACTGCTTGTAGTTGTCCTCGGGCGTGGCCCCGGCGCAGCCGAGGAACGTCCGGTGCGAGCCCGGCATGATCATGAGCCCGCCGTTGGTGTCCAGGTTCTCGGTCAGCGCGATCGACACGGACACCGTCCGCATGTTCGGCAGCCCGTCCTCGGCGTGCCAGGTCTCGAAGTCGGAGTGCCAGTAGAAGCCCCCGGCCCCGAAGCCCGGCTTGACGTTGATCCGCGACTGGTGGACGTACACGTCCGAGCCCAGGATCTGCCGGGCCCGCCCGACGACCCGCTCGTCACGGACCAGCGCGGCGAACACCTGGCTGAGCTTGTGCACCTCGAAGACGGACCTGATCTCCTTGGAACGCGGTTCGACGATCGCCCGCTCGTCCGCCCGGATCTCCGGGTCGGCGACGAGCCGCTCCAGCTCACGCCGGTAGATCGCCACCTCGTCGTCGCCGATCAGCTGGTCGACGGCGAGGAAGCCGTCGCGCTCGTACTCCTGGAGCGCGGCCGTCGGGATCGGGCCCGGTGTGTCCGGGGAGCCCCAGACGACGGGGTCCTTGCGGGGCACGGACACCTCGGTGGTGCCGCGGGTGGGGTAGAGATCGGTGAGTGCGGTCATGACGCTCACACCTCCTCGGGCTCGGTCAGCAGGGGGTACACGCCGTTCTCGTCGTGGTCCTCCCGGCCCGTGACGGGCGGGTTGAACACGCAGATGCAGCGGAAGTCCTCCTTGACGCGGAGCGTGTGCCGCTCGTGCCCGTCGAGGAGGTACATGGTCCCGGGCGTGATGCGGTGCGTGAGCCCGGACTCGTGGTCGGTCAGCTCGGCGTCGCCCTCGACGCAGACGACGGCCTCGATGTGGTTCGCGTACCACATCGACGTCTCGGTGCCGGCGTACAGAATCGTTTCGTGCAGCGAGAATCCGACCCGTTCCTGGGCGAGCACGATGCGCTTGCTCTCCCAGGTGCCGGACGCCGCCCGCACATGCCGGTCGGTGCCTTCGATGTCCTTGAACGAACGGACGATCACGGTGCTGCGATGCCTCCTAGATAGGGGAAGGGGTAAGGGGGAACGGGCGCGAGGGCGTCAGAGGGTCTCGCGTACGGCGCGGGCGAGGATGCTGAGGCCCTCGTCCAGCTCCTCGGGGGTCACGGTCAGGGCCGGCAGCAGTTTGACGACCTCGCTCTCCGGGCCCGACGTCTCGATCAGCAGGCCCAGTTCGAAGGCGCGCCGGGCGATCCGGCCGGCCCGCTCCTTCTCGTGGAACTCCAGGCCCCACACCAGACCGCGCCCGCGGTACTCCTTGATGTCGGCGAGGTTCTCCTCGGTGATCGAGATGAGCCCCTGCTCGATCTGCTCGCCGCGTGCCCGGGTCTGCTTCTCCATGGCGGAGCCGTCGGCCCAGTACGCCTCCAGGGCGGCGGTGGCGGTGACGAACGCCGGGTTGTTGCCGCGGAAGGTGCCGTTGTGCTCGCCCGGCTCCCACACGTCCAGCTCGGGCCGGAACAGGCAGAGGGACATGGGCAGTCCGTACCCGCTGATCGACTTGGAGACCGTCACGATGTCCGGGACGATCCCGGCCTCCTCGAAGGAGAAGAAGGCGCCGGTGCGCCCGCAACCCATCTGGATGTCGTCGACGATCAGCAGCATGTCCTGCCGCTCGCACAGCTCCTTGAGCGCCCGCAGCCACTCGGGCCGCGCCACGTTGATGCCGCCCTCGCCCTGGACCGTCTCGACGATCACCGCGGCGGGCTTGTTGAGCCCGGAACCCTGGTCCTCGAGCAGCCGCTCGAACCACAGGAAGTCGGGCACCTGGCCGTCGAAGTAGTTGTCGAACGGCATGGGCGTGCCGTGCACCAGCGGTACGCCGGCACCGGCCCGCTTGAACGCGTTGCCCGTCACGGCGAGCGACCCGAGGGACATCCCGTGGAAGGCGTTGGTGAACGACACGATGGCCTCGCGCCCCTTCACCTTCCGGGCCAGTTTCAGCGCGGCCTCCACGGCGTTGGTGCCGGTCGGGCCCGGGAACATGACCTTGTACGGCAGGTCGCGCGGGCGCAGCACCAGATCCTGGAAGGTCTGGAGGAAGGACCGCTTGGCGACGGTCGACATGTCGAGTCCGTGCGTGACGCCGTCCCGCAGCAGGTAGTCGATCAGCGCCCGTTTCAGCACGGGGTTGTTGTGGCCGTAGTTGAGCGAACCGGCCCCGGCGAAGAAGTCCAGGTAGCGGTGACCGTCCTCGTCGTACATGCGGCTGCCCTGCGCGCGGTCGAAGACGGCGGGCCAGCCGCGGCAGTAGCTGCGTACCTCGGACTCGAGGGTCTCGAAGACGCTGAGGTCGGGCTGGGTGATGGTCACGACGAAAACACTCCTCGGTGTGGGGTCGGAAGGAGAGCGGGTGGGGGCGGCGCGGTGGGGCAGCCGGATGCCGGGGGGAAGCGCGGGGGAGGGCCGGCCGGCGGGCGCGGGCGTCAGAAGGAGAGCGGCCCGATGCGGTACAGCACCTCGGGGTCGTGCGGACCGTCGGGGAACAGCCCGGTGCCGAACAGCACCTCGCGGGTGACGGTCGCCCCGTGCCGCTCGGCATACGAGGTGAACAGCCGCTCGGAGGCGGTGTTGCCCGGCGTGATCGTGGTCTCCACGGCGGTGAGCGGGTGTACGGCGGCGAGCCGGGCGGTCAGCCCGTCCAGCAGCGCGGCGGCGAGACCGCGACCGCGGTGCGCGGCGTCGACGGCCACCTGCCAGACCAGCAGCGTGTGCGGGTCCTGCGGCCGGACGTACCCGGTGACGAAGCCGACCGGTTCGCCGTCCTCGGCGCGTGCCACCACTGAGGTGTCCGCGAAGTCGCGGCACCACAGCAGATAGCTGTAGGAGGAGTTCAGGTCGAGCGTTCCGGATTCCTTCGCGAGACGCCAGAGTGCTGCTCCGTCCTCCACTGACGGGCGGTCGATACGCAGGTCTGCTTGTGCGGCGGTCATGCGGCTTGAACTTACCCAGCGAAATTCAAAAACGCATGGAGAGGCCGTGGTGATTCCGTGATACCGAAGGGGCGGGATGCCGTTTCATCCCTTTTTGCACCGCGCAAAAGGTGCATATCTTCCTGCTTGTGCAATGCGTCACGCACGGGGAGGTCGCTCGAAATTCTCCGCGTTTAGAGGCGGGAAATCCGGGCAGAAGAGCCAGGGCAAGCTATCGGTGGGAAATCGGAGAGGGAATTCACTGTTTTCCTGAATTCGGATTCCGGCGGCCGTCCGTTCGTTTCCGGGAAATGGTTCCCCGGTCGCCGTCGTCGCGCCGCCGGTCCGGCCGGTTGTCCGTGCCGTCAGCGCCAGGCGTCCTCGGCGCCGCGCCGGGCCGCCTCCAGGTCCACGTCGCGCCCCTGCTCCGCCAGCGCCGCGCCGAGCGCCGCCAGGCAGCCCTGCACCGCCCCCACCGTGGCGTCGGCCCCGTAGTGGTTGACCCGGATCATCTCCGCGGCCAGCGCGCCCCCGCCCGCGGCCAGCGGCAGCGCGGGGTCGCCCGCCAGGGCCCGGGCGACCAGGTCCGAGGCCACCACCCCGGACGGCGTCCGCAGCGTCGTGGCGACGGGCGCCGCCTCTGCCGCGTCGTGCACGTACGGCTCCAGACCGCCGCCCAGGGCGACCGCCCCCGCGCGGGTCGCGGCGGCCGCGGACGCGTGGCGGGCCATCACCGTCCCGGGCCCCACGGCCTCGATCCGCTCGACGCACGCCTCCAGGGCCAGCATCTCCAGCTGCGCCGGTGCGTGCAGCAGCGCCTTGCGGCCGCCGTCGACCCACCGCTCCTTCCAGTCCAGCAGCGACAGGTACGAGCGGCGCGGGGCCCCGGGGTTCGCCGCCATCCTGGCCCAGGCGCGCTCACTCACCGACACGGCCGACACGCCCGCGGGTCCGCCCATCGCCTTCTGGGCGCCGATCACGCACAGGTCCACCCCCCACGCGTCCGGCAGCACGGGCTCCGCGCCGATCGAGGCCACCGCGTCCAGGTAGAACAGCGCGCCGTGCTCCCGCACCACCTCGCCGATCTCCGCGACCGGGTTGGTGTTGCCGGTCGCGGCCTCCGCGTGCACCAGCGACACGAAGTCGATCTCCGGGTGCTCCATGAAGGCCTGCCGGACCTGTGCGGCCGTCACCGCCGTGTGGAAGGGCACCGCCAGGTCGATCACCGTGGCGCCGCAGTCGCGCAGCCAGTCCCCGAAGGTCTTGCCGTACGGGCCGGTGATCACGTTCAGCGCGGTCGTGTCCGGACCGGCCGTGCCGCGGATCGCGCCCTCCAGCGGCAGCAGCGCCTCGCCCTGCATGATCACGACGTCCTGCCGGGTGTCCAGCAGCCGCGCCACCCGGTCCTCGATCGAGGCGAAGTGTGCGGCACTCAGCGGGGCGAGGTCCAGGAACGGGTGTGTCACGGCGGTGCTCTCTTCACTCACGGGGTAGAGGTGACGAGACTAGCCAACACGCGCCCCACCCTCCCCGCCCTCCCCATCGACGACCCGCGCCCTCCCGGCCGGTGACATCCCAGGCCCGAGAGCCCTGTGACCATCGGTTTGGTTTGAGAGCCCCAAACATCTCCTTATAATCGGAACCCATAGTTCCCTTACAGGAAGGCCCGCCGTGAACACCCTCCCCGGCCGCCGGAACCGCGTCCTGGCCGCCACCACCGTGGCGGCCGGGCTCATGCTCGTCGCCGCCTGCACCTCCACCGATGACGGCGCCAGCGGCTCCAAGACCGCCGCCGGCGGGGTCGAGCTCGTCAAGGCGGGCCAGCTCACCACCTGCACCCACCTGCCCTACCCTCCGTTCCAGTCGGAGATCGACGGCAAGGTGCAGGGCTTCGACGTGTCCCTGATCGACCTGGTGGCCGAGGACCTGGGCGTCAAGCAGGTGATCACCGACACGCCGTTCGAGAACTTCAAGACCGGCGCCTTCCTCAACTCCGGGCAGTGCGACCTGGCCGCGGCCGGCATGACCATCACCGACGAGCGCAAGAAGAACGTCGACTTCTCCGACCCCTACTTCGACGCGACCCAGGCCGTCCTGGTCGACAAGGGCGCGGGCGTCACCTCGCTCGCCGACGTGAAGGCCAAGGGCGTCAAGCTCGGCGCACAGGCGCAGACCACCGGCGAGGACTACGCGAAGAAGCAGGGCTTCGACCCCGTCTCCTTCGAGTCCTCCGACGCCGTCCTCAACGGCCTGCGCACCGGCCAGGTCAAGGCCGTCATCATCGACTACCCGGTCGTCCAGGGCTGGCTGAAGACCAAGGCCAACGCCGACGCCTTCAAGGTCGTCGACAACCTCAACACCGGCGAGCAGTACGGCTTCACGGTGAAGAAGGGCAACACGAAGCTGGTCGCCGCGATCAACAAGGCGCTCGCCGACGCCAGGGCCGACGGCACCTACAAGAAGCTGTACGAGAAGTGGATCGGCCCCTACGACGCCGCGGCCGCCTCCCCGTCGGCCGCCGCCTCGGCCTCCTGACCCCATGGCCGATACCGACGTACGGCTCCAGCCGAAGAAAAAGGGCCTCACCCGACGGCAGAAGCGCCGTCTCTCGCGCGGCGCGCAGTATGTCGTCTTCGTGGCCGCCGTGATCGTCTTCGCGACCACGGCGGACTGGGGCCGGCTGAAGAACCAGTTCGCCCAGTGGGACATCGCCCGGCAGATGTTCCCGGACGTCCTCACCCTGGCGCTGAAGAACACCGTCCTGTACACGGTGTCCGGCTTCGTCCTCGGACTGCTGCTGGGCCTGGTCATCGCGCTGATGCGGCTGTCCTCCGTGGGCCCGTACCGCTGGGTGGCCGGGGTCTACATCGAGATCTTCCGCGGCCTGCCCGCCCTGCTGATCTTCGTGTTCATCGGCGTGGCCGTGCCGCTGGCCTTCCCCGGCACCGAGATCGTCGGCGGCACGTACGGCAAGGCGGCGCTCGGACTCGGCCTGATCGGGGCCGCCTACATGGCGGAGACGTTCCGCGCGGGGATCCAGGCCGTGCCCAAGGGCCAGCTGGAGGCCGCGCGGTCGCTGGGCTTCTCGCCCGCCCGCGCGATGGTCTCGGTGATCATCCCGCAGGCGTTCCGGATCATCCTCCCGCCGCTCACCAACGAGCTGATCATGCTCTTCAAGGACTCCTCCCTGGTCCTGCTGCTCGGGGTGACACTGGAGGAGCGCGAACTGTCCAAGTACGGCCGCGACCTGGCCAGTACGACAGCCAACTCCACGCCGATCCTGGTCGCCGGCCTGTGCTACCTGCTGGTGACCATCCCGCTCGGCTTCGTCGTGCGCCGCATGGAGGCGAAGGCCCAGGAGGCCGTGAAATGAGCCGACCGGAGATCGAGGTCCGCGACCTGCACAAGTCGTTCGGCGCCAACGAGGTGCTGCGCGGCATCGACCTGGAGATCGGCCGGGGCGAGGTCGTCTGTGTGATCGGCCCGTCCGGGTCGGGCAAGTCGACGCTGCTGCGCTGCGTGAACCTGCTGGAGGAGCCCACCGGGGGCCGGGTGTTCGTGGGCGGCACCGAGCTCACCGACCCCGACGTCGACATCGACGCCGTACGCCGCCGCATCGGCATGGTCTTCCAGCAGTTCAACCTGTTCCCGCACCTGTCGGTCACCGAGAACCTCACGCTGCCGCAGCGCCGGGTCCTCGGGCGCGGCAAGGCGGAGGCGGCGAAGGTGGCCGCCGAGAACCTGGAGCGGGTGGGACTGTCGGAGAAGGCGAGCGCCTACCCCGCCTCGCTCTCCGGTGGTCAGCAGCAGCGGGTGGCGATCGCCCGCGCGCTGGCCATGGGCCCCGAGGTGATGCTCTTCGACGAGCCCACCTCGGCGCTCGACCCGGAACTGGTCGGGGACGTCCTCGCGGTCATGCGCATGCTCGCCGACGAGGGCATGACGATGATGGTCGTCACGCACGAGATGAGCTTCGCCCGTGAGGTGGCCGACCGGGTCGTCTTCATGGACGGCGGGGTGATCGTGGAGGACGGCGTCCCGGCCGAGGTCATCGGCCGCCCCCGCCACGAACGCACCCGGCACTTCCTGTCCCGGCTCCTCGACCCGGCGATGGCCCAGGTGGAGGAAGGCACCTCCGGCCAGGTGGGCGCGCCCGAGCAGTAGTTAGGGTGCACCGCATGAGCGATCGCGCGGTGCTGCACGTGAAGGGCCGGATCCTGACGGGGTCCGACGAAGTCCGCGACGGACTGTGGGTCGTCGACGGCCGGATCACCTACGACCGTCCCGTCGGCGCCCGCGACGTCCGCACCGTCGAGGGCTGGGCCCTGCCGGGGCTGGTCGACGCGCACTGCCACGTGGGCCTGGGCGCGCACGGCCCCGTCGACCGGGACGTCGCCGAGGAGCAGGCGCTGGCCGACCGCGATGCCGGCACCCTGCTGATCCGCGACGCCGGCTCGCCCTCGGACACCCGGTGGACCGACGCCCGCGAGGACCTCCCGAAGATCATCCGGGCGGGCCGGCACATCGCCCGCACCCGGCGCTACCTGCGCGGCTACGCGCACGAGATCGAACCCGACGACCTGGTCGCGTACGTCGCCCGGGAGGCCCGGCGCGGTGACGGCTGGGTCAAGCTCGTCGGCGACTGGATCGACCGCGAGGTCGGTGACCTGGCTCCCAGCTGGCCCCGGGAGGCGGCCGCGGCGGCCATCGCGGAGGCCCACCGGCTGGGCGCCCGGGTCACGGCGCACTGCTTCGCGGAGAACTCGCTCCGCGACCTCGTCGAGTCCGGCATCGACTGCGTCGAGCACGCGACGGGCCTGACCGAGGACCTCGTCCCGCTGTTCGCCTCCCGCGGGGTGGCGATCGTGCCGACCCTCGTCAACATCGCCACGTTCCCGAAGCTCGCGGCCGGCGGCGAAGCCAAGTTCCCGCGCTGGGCCGCCCATCTGCGCCGCCTGCACGAACGCCGTTACGACACCGTCCGCGCCGCCTACGACGCAGGCATCCCCGTCTTCGTCGGCACGGACGCCGGCGGCACGCTGCCGCACGGCCTGGTGGCCGCCGAGGTGGCGGAACTGGTGACGGCGGGCATCCCGGCGGTGGAGGCGCTCTCGGCGACCACATGGGGCGCGCGCGCCTGGCTCGGACGCCCCGGTCTGGACGAGGGCGCTCCGGCGGATCTGGTGGTCTACGAGACGGACCCGCGCGCCGACGTACGCGTGCTCGCGGCCCCTCGACGGGTGGTCCTGAACGGCGCGGTGGTGAGCTGAGGACGGTGCGGCGTGCGCGGCCGGGGGGAACGTGCGTGCCGCCGGATTCGAAGAAACGCGCGGAGATTCCACGTTGGAGTGAACCGGCGTCACCCCGCTGACCGTTCACCCCTCGTACGCAATTCTTGCGGGGTCCCGAGGCATTTCTCTTCTGGGGGTCCCACCCTTGAACGGCAACAACTTCCCGCTGCCCGCGCGCGCCCGTCGCGCGGCCACCGTCTGCGCGGTCACGGCCCTGGCCGCCGGCCCCGCGCTCCTGGCCGGCGCGGACACCGCGCACGCGACCTCCGGCCAGGGCCGGGCCGGTGCGTCCGTCCTGCGCACCGGTCTCGACGTGGCGCTGCTCGGCGAGGCGGCCGACGTCCCGCTCGCCGTCTCCCTGAACGAGGTGGAGGCGCCGCGCAGCGCCGAGAAGACCGCGCTCACCGCCCGGCTGCACGGCGTCCACGGGGGAAGACCGTTCGACGTCCTGCGCGCGGACGTCGCCGAGGCGAAGGCGACCGTCGAGGACGGCCGGGCCGAGGCCTCCGTCCGCCTGGTCCGCGCCAGGCTGCACGTCCCGGGCCTGCCGCTGCTCTCCCTCGTCGAGGTCGGCACGGTCACCTCGCGGGCGACCTGCGAGGCGGGCCGGACCCCGGTCGCGGTCTCCGACCTGCCCGGTGCGGTGACGGTCCTGGGCAAGAGGGTGTCGGTGAGCACCGGCGGCCCGACGGACGTGAGGGTCCCGGGCGTGGGCGAGGTCCGCCTGGACCTGTCGAAGCGGGCGACCACCTCCCGCACGGCCGCCGCCACGGCCCTCGAACTCACCGTCTCCGTCGACCCGTCGAAACTCGGGGTGGCCCGGGTGACGGGCACGATGACCCTCGCGAAGGCGACCTGCGAGACGCCACCGGCGGCGGACGGGGAGGCCCAGGCCCCGCCGTCGCCCCAGAAGCCGGAGCCGGAGCCGGAGCAGGAGCAGGAGCAGGAGCAGGAGCAGGAGCGGCCGGCGGGCGCCGACGCGTCCCCGTCCGGGGACGTCAGGGCACAGGGCGCCCCCGCCCGGGCCGACCTGGCGCAGACCGGCGGCGGTTCCCTGACCCCGTACATCGCGGGCGGCGCGATCGCCCTGCTGGCCGTAGGCGCAGGAACGGTCACCCTGGCCCGCCGCCGCCCCTGACCCCGACCGGGGTGGGGCGGCGGGGTGTCGCGGGGTGGGGTCGGCCCGGGGGTCGTCAGGGGCGGGTCAGGGAGAGGGACTGGTCCAGGGCCTGGAGGAAGCGGTTGACCGTGGGGCGGTCGCGTACCGCCAGCCGCAGCCACTCCTCGTCCAGCCCCGGGAAGGTGTCCCCGCGCCGCACCGCGAAGCCCAGGGTGCGCAGCTGCCGGCGGACCGCGTCGGCCCGGGGCAGCCGCACGAGGACGAAGGGTCCCTCGGCGGGTCCCACCACCCGCACCCCGTCGGCACCGAACTCCTCGAGCCCGGCCACGAGATGCGCGCGGTCGGCGGCGACACGGTGTGCCGCGTGCGCCGCCTCCGCCAGCGCCTGCGGGCCCATGCACGCCTGCGCCGCCACCAGCGCGGGCGTGGACACCGGCCACAGCGGCTGCGCCCGCTCCAGCCCGGCCACGGTCCGCGGGGAGGCGAGCACATAGCCGATGCGCAGCCCCGCGAGACCCCAGGTCTTCGTCAGGCTGCGCAGCACCACCAGGCCGGGCACGTCCGTCCGCCCGGCCAGGGCCTCCCGCTCGCCCGGCACCGCGTCCATGAACGCCTCGTCGACCACCAGGGTGCGCCCGGGCCGGGCCAGCCGGGCGATCGTCCCGGCCGGGTGCAGCACCGACGTGGGGTTGGTCGGATTGCCGATCACGACCAGGTCGGCCGCCTCGGGCACGGCCGCCGGGTCCAGTCGGAAACCGTCCTGCGGGCGCAGCACCACCCGCTCCACCTCGTGCCCGGCGTCCCGCAGCGCGGCCTCCGGCTCCGTGAACTGCGGGTGCACCACGACGGGCCGCCGGACCTCCAGGGCCCGTGCGAGCAGGACGAACGCCTCCGCCGCGCCCGCCGTCAGCAGGACCCGCTCGACGGGCAGCCCGTGCCGCGCGGCGACGGCGGCCCGCGCGGCCCGCCCGTCCGGGTAGGCCGCGAGGCCGCCGAGGGACGCCGCGACGCGCTCCCGCAGCCAGCGCGGCGGCGTGTCCGCGCGGACGTTCACCGCCAGGTCGACGAGGGCCGAGCCGTCGTCGCGCACCTCCGCGTCCCCGTGATGACGCAGGTCGTGACCGTCGGCACCCCCGGCGCCGCCGGGTAGGTGGCTCGCGGCGGACCCGTCAGTGCGCATGGGAGTGCGCGTGGCCGTGGTGGTGGCCGTCGTGGTGGTGGTGACCCTCGTCGTCCGGGTGGAAGTGCGGCTGCTGCGGCCGGCCCACCTTGTCCTCGAAGCCCGGCAGCGCGATCCGGTAGACGCACGAGTCGCAGTTCATCCGCAGGTCGCCCTTGACGGCCTCCTCGTAGCGCTCCATCACCAGGTCGAGCAGCTCGGGCTCGGGACCGATGACGTCCGCCGACCGCACCTCGACCTCCGGGTGCGCGGCCGCCCAGTCCTCGGTCTGGTGCCGCACCCGGTCCGGCAGGATCCCGGTGAACAGGAAGTACGGCAGGACGACGATCCGCCGCGCCCCCAGCCGCAGGCACCGGTCGAGTCCGCTCGGCACGTCCGGCGCGGCCAGCGACACGAACGCGGTCTCCACGCCCGCGTAGCCGCGCCCCTCCCACAGCAGCCGCGCCGCCTTGAACACCTCCGCGTTGGCGTCCGGGTCCGACGACCCGCGCCCGACCAGCAGCACGGTCACCTCGGACGGATCACCGCTGTCGCCCAGCGCCTGTGCCAGCCGCCGCTCCAGCACGTTCAGCAGGGCCGGGTGCGGGCCCAGCGGACGCCCGTAGGTGTACGAGATCCCCGGGTGGCGCTCCTTCTCCCGGGACAGGGCCGCGGGGATGTCGCCCTTGGCGTGCCCGGCGGACACCAGCATCAGCGGTACGGCGGCGAACCGCCGTACGCCCCGCTCCACCAGTTCCGTCACGGCCTCGCCGAGCGGCGGCGGGGACAGCTCGATGAAGCCGCCCGCGACGGGCAGTTCGGGGTGGCGGCGGCCCAGCTCCCGCACGAAGTCGCGGAACGCCTCGGCTCCGGCTTCGTCCCGGGTGCCGTGGCCGGCGATGAGCAGGGCGGGCGGCGGGGTGGTCACTGTTTCTCCTCGGAGGGTGAAGCGGGGGACGGATGCGGGGTGTAGAGCAGGGCGTTGAGCGCGGCGGCGGCGACCGCCGACCCGCCCTTCTCGGAGACGTTGCTCACGGCGGGCAGACCGCTCGCGCGCAGCGCGGCCTTGGACTCGGCCGCCCCGACGAAACCGACGGGCAGGCCGATGACCAGCGCGGGGGAGGCGTCGAGCGTGAGCAGCTCCTCCAGGGCGGTCGGCGCGCAGCCGATCACCCAGAGGGCGCCGGGCCCGACCTCCTCGTACGCCAGCCGGACGGCGTGGGCCGACCGGGTCAGCCCGGGACCGGACCGGGCGTCCTTGAGACGGCAGACGGTCTCGCGCCGGGTGATGCCCGCCGCCACCATCTCCACGTCGACGACGACGGGCGCCCCGGCGTGCAGCGCGCGGTGCGCGGCCACCAGCTCGCCCTCGTCCAGGACGAGGTCGTCCGCGTACTCCAGGTCGGCCGCGGAGTGGATGACCCGCTCCACCACCGCCCGGCTCAGCGGTGCGAGGTACGAGGTGTCCAGGCGGGCGCGCAGCCGCCGGAAGGACTCCTGCTCGATGGGGTGGACCACACGGTTCACCGGGCACCCTCCTGGGGCTCTGGCTGCGGGGAGTTCTCCTGCCAGCGGTAGCCGCGGGGCGTCACCATGCGTCCCGCGATGTTCCGGGTCGCCGTGTTGCCGACCGTGACGACCGTCATCATGTCGACCCAGGCCGGGTCGAGTTCGCCGAGGGTCGTCAGCCGCGCGGTCCCGTCCGGGCGCGAGGCGTTGCGCACGACGCCCACCGGGGTGCCCGGCTCCCGGTGCCCGGCGAGGATCGACAGCGCCTTGGGCAGCTGCCAGTCGCGGCCCCGGGAACGGGGGTTGTAGAAGGTGACGACGATGTCCGCCTCGGCGGCCGCGCGCACCCGCCGCTCGATGACCTCCCACGGGGTGTGCAGGTCGGACAGGCTGATCGACACGTGGTCGTGGCCCAGCGGCGCGCCGAGGATCGCCCCGGCGGCGAGCGCGGCGGTCACCCCCGGCACCCCGACGACGTCGATGTCGTCGGACGCCTCGGCCAGTGCCGGCGAGGCCATCGCGTACACGCCCGCGTCCCCGCTGCCGATCAGCGCGACTGACTGTCCGCGCCGGGCCTCCTCGACGGCGGTCCTGGCCCGCTCCTCCTCGGCCCCGAGCCCCGACTCCAGGATCCGGGTGCCGGGCCGCAGCAGGTCGCGGATCTGGTCCACGTACTGGTCGAGGCCGACGAGCACCGAGGCCCGCGCCAGCTCCGCCTTCGCCCGCGGTGTCAGCAGGTCGCGCGCGCCGGGACCGAGCCCGACCACCGCGAGCCGCCCCCGCCCCGGCCGCCGTACGACCGCGCAGGTCGCGGTCGCGGGCACGTCGGCCGACTTCCGCTTGGGGACGAGGAGTTCGCCCCCGCCGATCAGCGCCGCCGCCTCCGCCACCGAGGGCGTGCCGACGGCGGCGAGCGGGGCGTCGGACGGGTTGGGCACCTCGACGTCCGCCAGCTCCCCGGCGGAGTGCGTCACCAGGGGCACGCCGAGCCGCCGGGCGGCCTCGACGAGGCCCGGCTCGTCCCGCTTGGCGTCGACGGTGGCGAGCTCGGCGAGGCTGAGGGCGGACAGCCCCGCCTCCCGCAGCGCGTCCTCCACCAGCGCGAGCACCACGTCGGCCGGGGCGCCCCTGGACGCGCCGACGCCGACGACGACGGTCGGCGGGCGCAGCAGGACCTCCCGCTCGCCGGGTGCGACGGCCCGGTCCGTCAGGCGCACGATGTGGGCCCCACCCGGCGCGAACGGCACCGGCGGCAGCGGCCAGGCCACCTCGGCGTCCAGCGCGACCGGTTCCCCGTCCAGCAGGGCCCGCGTCACCCCGGGCACGTCGCCCTCCACGGGCAGGCCGAGGGTGTCGAGCCCGGGGATGCCGACGGCGTCGGTGGCCGTGGTCACCACCGGACGGGCGCCCAGCACCTCCGCGACGGCCACGGCGAGCTCGTTGGCCCCGCCGCCGTGCCCGCCGACCAGGGACACGGCGAACCGGCCGCCCTCGTCGACGCACACCACCCCGGGGTCGGACGCCTTGTCGCCGAGCAGCGGCGCGACGAGCCGGACGACCGCGCCCGTCGCGAGGAAGCACACCAGTTGCCCGCACTCCGCGAACGCCCGCCGTACGGCGTCCCCGACGGGTCCGTCGTACACGCGCGTGCGGTCCGGCCAGGCCGCGGCCAGCCGGTCGCGCGCCGCCGCTCCCGCCGCGGTGGCGGAAATGAGGCCGATCACTGAGCAACTCCTTCTTCGAAGAGGGGGGTTCTGGTCCCCCACAGCAGGAAAACCGGGTTGGTCGCCGCGAGCCGGGTCACGTCACCGGGCAGCGGCGCGAGCCGGGCGGACTGCAACAGCACCCCGTCGGTGCCGTACCCGGCGTCCGTCAGCGCGGCGCGCACCGCGGGGACCCGGTCGAGCGCGGCCAGCGCGACGACCACGGTCCGCCGGGCCCGTCGCGCGCACACGCCGACGATCGCGGGCAGTTCGCGCCCCCCGCCGCCGACGAACACGGCGTCGGGTGCGTCGAGCCCGTCCAGCGCGTCCGGCGCGTCGCCGTGCACCACGTGCACGTCGACGCCGTGCGCGACGGCGTTGGCGCGGATCCGCCCGACGCCGTCCGCCGTCCGCTCGACGGCGCTCACCGCGGCGCCGAGCCGGGCGCACTCCACGGCCACCGACCCGGACCCCGAGCCCACGTCCCAGACGAGGTCGCCGGGGCGCGGACCGAGCCGGGCCAGGGCCAGCGCCCGCACCTCGAACTTGGTGATCATCGAGTCCCGGTGGGTGAAGCCGCCCTCGTCCAGCGCCCATCCGGCCGGCCGGACGGCCGGCCCCGCCAGGGTCCGTACGGGACCGGCCGCCCGCGACTCGTCCAGGCACAGGACGACGCTCACCGCCGTGCCCCAGTCGCGCGCGGCCGCCTCGGCGGGGGAGACGCGCTCCACGCGCTCGTGGACCGGGTCGCCCAGTGCGGAGGCGACGACGAGCACCCGCCCGGACGCGCTGCGCGCGAGCGCGGCGCCCAGCTCGGCGGGCCCGGCGCCCGGGCCGGTCAGGACGGCGGTCTTCGGATGTGCCCGGCACACGTTGACCGCCGTCCGCGGATCCCGCCCGTGCGCGCTGACGACGACGGCGTCGTCCCAGGTCAGTCCGATCCGGGCGAAGGCGGCGGCCACGGAGGACACGCCGGGCCGCACGTCCAGCCGGTCCGGCCCGAAGCGCTCGGCCAGCGCCCGCACGATCCCGAAGAACCCGGGATCGCCGGAGGCCAGCACGACCACCCGCCGGCCCCGGTCGGCGTACTCCCCGACGGCGTCGAGGGCCGGGGCCAGCGGACCGAGCACGATCCGCTCGGCGGACGCGGGCAGCTCCGCCGCGTCCAGGTGCCGCCGCCCGCCCACCACGAGGTCGGCGCCGGCGAGGACCTCCGCCGCGGGCGCCGCCGCCCCGGTGCCGGTGCCGACGACGGTGATCTGTCCGGTCACGTACCGGCACCCCGCGTCCGCAGCGCGCGGCGGGCCTCCGGGTCGGCCTTGCGGTAGCCGTGGAAGTGACCGGGGTGGTACAGGTGCGAGCGGGTGCCGTGCGCGTCGAGGGCCGGGCCGACCAGGAAGAGGGTGTGCTTCCAGAGCTTGTGCTCCTTCACCGTCTCCTCCAGCGTCCCGATGGTGCACTTCACGACCAGTTCCTCCGGCCAGGTCGCCTGGTACGCGACGACCACCGGGGTGGCCGTGGGGTAGCCGCCCTCCAGCAGCTCGCGCACCAGCTGACCGCTGCGGGCCGCCGACAGGAAGACCGCCATGGTCGTCCCGTGCCGGGCGAACTCCCGTACCTCCTCGCCGGGCGGCATGGGCGTCTTGCCGCCGCCGAGCCGGGTCAGGACGACGGACTGGGCGACCTCGGGGATCGTCAGCTCGCGCCGGGCCAGCGCCGCGACCGCCGAGAACGAGGACACCCCGGGCACGATCTCGGTCGCGACGCCGATCGCGTCGCACCGGTCGAGCTGCTCCTGCGTACCGCCCCAGAGCGCGGGGTCGCCGGAGTGGATCCGGGCCACCTTCAGCCCCTCCCGGTGGGCCCGCTCGTACACGGCGACGACGTCCTCCAGCGACATGGTCGCCGAGTCGAGGATCTCCGCGCCCTCGCGCGCGTGCTCGAGGACCTCCGCCTGGACCAGGCTCGCGGCCCAGATCACGACGTCGGCGTCGGCGATGGCGCGCGCGGCACGGAACGTCAGCAGGTCGGCGGCGCCGGGGCCGGCACCGACGAAGGTCACCTTGCCGGCGGGGGCATCGGCCATGGGTTCGGGTCCTCTCATAGCGGGATTCGTACGGTTTTCGCGGCGTCAGCGGACGGCGCGGATGTGCGCGACAGGGGGTCGATCGGATAGCAAGGGCCTATGGCGGTCTTCGTCGCGCTCGGCGCGTTCCTCATGACGCTGGCCGGCGGCTGGACGGCACAGCACGTGACCGACCGCCGCCATCTGGTGCTGGGCCTGGCCGGCGGGCTGATGCTCGGCGTGGTCGGCCTGGACCTGCTGCCGGAGGCCCTGGAGGCGGCCGGCGCCGAGGTCTTCGGCGTCCCGGCGGCGCTGCTGCTGTTCGTCGCGGGCTTCCTGCTGGCCCATCTGGTCGAACGCCTGCTCGCGGCGCGCCGGGCCGCGCACGGCGCCGAGGAGCACGTGCCCCCGGCCGGGCCGCCGGAGCACCACGGCCACGGACACCCCGCCCACCGGAGCGCCGACGGCAGGATCACCGACGGCAGGGCCCCGGAGGTCGGCCTGACGGCGGCCGCGGCGATGGTCTTCCACAGCGCCATGGACGGCGTGGCGATCGGCGCGGCCTTCCAGGTGGGCGGCGGCATGGGACTCGCCGTGGCCCTCGCGGTCGTCGCCCACGACTTCGCGGACGGCTTCAACACCTACACGCTCACCAGCCTGTACGGGAACGACCGGCGCAAGGCCCTGGCCATGCTGTTCGCCGACGCGGCGGCGCCGGTCGTGGGCGCGGCCTCGACGACGTTCGTCACCATTCCCGAGCAGCTGCTCGGCGGCTATCTGGGCTTCTTCGGCGGCGCGCTGCTGTATCTGGCGGCGGCCGAGATCCTGCCCGAGGCCCACCACGAACACCCCGCCCGGTCGACCCTGCTGTGCACGGTCGCGGGCGCGGCCTTCATCTGGCTGGTGGTGGGCCTGGCCTCGTGAGCGGGGGCCCCGGGGCCGGAGCGCGGACGGACTCACAGCTTGCCGCCCCGGCCGCCCTCGCGCCGCGCGGGCGCGATGAGCGTGGAGAGGTAGGGGAGCGGCTCGCCGTCCAGCTCGTCGGCCGACCGGATCGACTCCTGCTCCAGACCGAGCGCCGACCCCCACACGGCGTCCCCGATCCGCCCGGTCTCCCGCAGCGCCTCGGCGACCTCGGCGGCCTGCCGCCCGAACTTGTACGCGACGACGGTGCCGGGCCCGGCGAGGGCGTCCTTCAGCACGGCCGCCCCCGCGGTCACCGGCACCAGGGTCAGCGGCTCGGTGCCCTCGGTCAGCACGGCGCCCGACCGTGCCGCCAGGTCCTGCATGGCGGTGATCCCCGGCACGGTCTCGACGACCACGCCCGGCACCGACTCCACGATCGTCTGCGCGAGGTAGGTGAAGGTGGAGTACACGTTCGGGTCCCCGATGGTGGCGAACGCCAGGCTGCCGTGCCGGCGCAGCAGCTCGGCGACGCGTTCCCCGGCCGCGTCCCAGGCGGCCTCGCGGCGCGAGCGGTCGGTCCGCTCGTTGAGCGCGAACACGACCCGGACGATCTTCTCCTGCGGCACGTAGTGCAGCACGGTGGCCTCGGCCCGGCCCCGCTCACCGCTGTCCATCACGGGGACCACGACGACCTCGGCGGCCCGCAGCGCGTTGACCCCCTTGACGGTCACCAGCTCGGGGTCGCCGGGCCCGACCCCGACTCCGACCAGTCTGCTGTCGCTCATGACGTCCGGCACCTCTCCACGAACCGACGGGCCACACCGGGCTCGGACGCCCAGTGCGTGTGCAGATAACTCGCGTGCACACCGCGTTGCACAAAGCCTTCGACCCGCCGCGGGGCCCGTACGCCCCAGGCGGGAGCGGTCCCCGCGCCGGGCTCGACGACGGTCCGGTGGAACTCGTGTCCGCGCATCCGGGTCCCGGCCACGGCCAGCACGCTGTCGCTCACGGCCACGGCGTCGCGGTACCCGAGCGTGAGCCGCTCGCTCATCCGCGCGGTGGCGTCGAGCACCCCGCACATCGGCCGCCCGTCCAGCTCCCGGCACAGGTACAGCAGCCCGGCGCACTCGGCGGCGACCGGCGCCCCGGACCCGGCGAGGGCGGCGACCTCCTCGCGCAGTGCCTCGTTCGCGGACAGCTCGGCGGCGTACACCTCGGGGAACCCGCCTCCGACGACCAGCCCGGCCGTCCCTTCCGGGAGCCGCTCGTCCCGAAGCGGATCGAAGACGACGACCTCGGCCCCGGCGGCACCGAGCAGCTCGGCGTGCTCGGCGTAGGAGAAGGTGAACGCGGCCCCGCCCGCCACGGCGATAACCAGCCCGTCCGGGAGTCCCCCCTCCGGGGTCGGGACGGGAAGGGGCGGCGGGGGCGAGGAGGCCAGCGCCTCGGCCGCGTCCCAGGCCGCACCCGACAACACTCCCGCGGACCGCGCCAGCGCGACCAACGCCTCCAGATCGCACCCCCGGGAAACCTGCGCCGCCATGGCCGCGACGGCGTCGACCGCCGCGGCCTGCCGCTCGGCGACCGGCACCAGCCCCAGATGCCGCGCGGGCGTCTCCACCTGGGCCGCCCGCCGCAGCACACCCAGCACCGGCACCCCGGCCGACTCCAGCGCCTCCCGCAGCAGCTCCTCGTGCCGGTCGGAGGCGACCTTGTTCAGGATCACGCCCCCGATCCGCACCTCGGGGTCCCAGGAGGCGAACCCGTGCACCAGCGCGGCCACGGACCGCGACTGCGACGAGGCGTCGACCACCAGGACGACCGGCGCCCGCAGCAGCTTCGCCACCTGCGCGGTCGAGGCGAGTTCGCCCTCGCCCGCGGCCCCGTCGAACATCCCCATCACGCCCTCGACCACGGCGATGTCGCACCCGTGCGCCCCGTGCGCGAACAGCGGCCCCACCAGCTCGGGGCCGCACAGATAGGCGTCGAGGTTGCGGCCCGTGCGCCCGGTCGCGAGCGCGTGGTAGCCGGGGTCGATGTAGTCCGGCCCGACCTTGTGCGGGGACACGGCGAGCCCCCGCGCGGTGAGCGCGGCCATCAGCCCGGTGGCGACGGTGGTCTTGCCGCTGCCCGAGGAGGGCGCGGCGATCACCAGCCGGGGCACGGAACGCGCCGGGGCGGGGGACGGGGAGGACGGGGAGGTCAGCACGGTGTCACCACTCGATACCCCGCTGCCCCTTCTGGCCCGCGTCCATCGGATGCTTGAACTTGGACATGTCGGTGACGAGATCGGCGTACCCGACGAGCTTCTCCGGCGCGTTCCGCCCCGTGATCACGACATGCTGGGTGCCGGGCCGGTCCCGCAGCACGGAGACGACCTCGTCGGTGTCGACCCACCCCCAGTGCATCGGGTACGCGAACTCGTCGAGCACGTACAGCTTGTACGTCTCGGCGGCGAGATCCCGCTTGACCTGCTCCCAGCCCTCCCGGGCCTTCTCCTCGTTGTCCATCTGGGAATCCCGCTGGACCCAGGACCACCCCTCGCCCATCTTGTGCCAGTCGACGGTGCCGCCCTCGCCCGAGGCGCCCAGCACGCGCAGCGCGTTCTCCTCGCCGACCTTCCACTTCGCCGACTTGACGAACTGGAACACCCCGATGGGCCACCCCTGGTTCCAGGCCCGCAGCGCGAGCCCGAAGGCGGCGGTGGACTTGCCCTTGCCGATCCCCGTGTGCACGATCACCAGCGGCCGGTTCCGTCGCTGACGTGTGGTCAGCCCGTCGTCCGGCACCACACTCGGCTGCCCCTGAGGCATTACGCGGTCCTCCTCGAAGTCCCCTGCACATCCCTGACCAGCCCGGCGATGGAGTCCGCCCGCAGTTCCTCCAGCGTCACGGCCGTCCCTCCCAGTTCGCCCGCGAGCCGTCCCGCGAGCCCGAGGCGCACGGGCCCCGACTCGCAGTCGACGACCACCGACGCGATCCCCTCGGCGGCGAACAGCCGGGCCGCCCGCCCGGCGAGCGCGACCGGCTCGGGACCGCCGGTGGCCCGTCCGTCCGTCACGACGACGACCAGCGCCCGCCGGGCCGGGTCCCGCAGCCGCTCCACCCGCAGCACGTCGTGCGCCCTGAGCAGTCCCGCGGCGAGCGGCGTCCGCCCGCCGGTCGGCAGCGACTCCAGCCGGACGGCGGCCGCGTCCACCGACGAGGTGGGCGGCAGCGCGACGTCCGCGGACGTCCCCCGGAAGGTGACCAGCCCGACCTTGTCGCGCCGCTGGTAGGCGTCGAGCAGCAGCGACAGCACGGCGCCCTTCACCGCGCCCATCCGCTGCCGGGCCGCCATCGACCCCGACGCGTCCACGACGAACAGCACGAGGTTCCCCTCGCGCCCCTCCCGGGTCGCCTGGCGGAGATCGTCCCGGCGCACCACCAACCCGCGCCCGGTGCGGCCCCGCTCGCGCTGGTGCGGGGCGGCGGCCGTCACCGTGGCGGCCAGGTGCAGCTTGGTCAGCGTCCCCCGGGGCCGGCGCGCACCCGTCGTCCGCCCGTGCTCGGTCCGGGCCCGTGAGCGCCGGCCGGTGGCGCCCTCCCCGATCCCGGGGACGCTCAGCACCTTCGTACGGAACGGCTCGGCGGCCGGGGCGGCGGACCGCTCCCCGGCACCGGACCCGCCCTCCTGCGGCGTGCCGTCCGCCGCGTTCCCGGGGCCTTCGGCGCCCTCGGCGCCCTCGCCGGGCTCGGACCGGGCGTCGTCCTCGCCCCGCGGCCCGTCGCCGTCGGAGCGCGGCGGCTCGCCGCCGTCCCCGCCGCCCGGCCCGTCGGGGTCGGGGTCGGGGTCCTCGTCGTCCTGGCCGCCGAACTGCTCCAGCGTCTCGTCGAGCTTGTCCTCGTCCAGCCCCGGCGCGTCGAAGGGGTTGCGGCGCCTGCGGTGCGGCAGCGCGAGCAGCGCCGCCTGCCGCACGTCCTCGGCGAGCACGTCGGTGCGCCCGGCCCACGCGGCCAGCGCCACCGCGGTCCGCGCCATCACGATGTCGGCACGCATGCCGTCCACCTCGAAGGCGGCACAGGTCGCCGCGATCTGCCGCAGCGCGCCGTCGCCCAGCCGCACCGAGGGCAGCAGCTCGCGCGCGGCCACGATCCGCCGGCGCACGGCGCCCTCCTCGTCGGCCCACCGCGCGGCGAACGCGTCCGGGTCGTCGTCGTACGCGAGCCGCCGCCGTACGACCTCCACCCGCTGGTCGGGCTCGCGCGAGGCGGTCACCTCGACCGTCAGCCCGAACCGGTCGAGCAGCTGCGGCCGCAGCTCGCCCTCCTCGGGGTTCATCGTGCCCACGAGCAGGAACCGTGCGGCGTGCCGCACCGAGACGCCCTCGCGCTCCACGTACGAGGCGCCCATCGCGGCCGCGTCGAGCAGCAGGTCGACGAGGTGGTCGTGCAGCAGGTTGACCTCGTCGACGTAGAGGATCCCGCGGTGCGCGTCGGCGAGGAGCCCCGGCTCGAAGGCCTTCACGCCCTCGGCGAGCGCCCGTTCGATGTCGAGGGCGCCGACCAGCCGGTCCTCGGAGGCGCCGACGGGCAGTTCGACCATCCGGGCCGGCCGGGTCTCGAACGCCCCCGGCTCGTGCGGCCCGTCCGGGCAGGCGGGGTCGGGGGAGCCGGGGTCGCAGGAGAACCGGCAGCCGGTGACGACGTCCAGCGCCGGCATGAGCGCCGACAGGGCGCGCACGGCCGTGGACTTGGCGGTGCCCTTCTCCCCGCGGACCAGCACACCGCCCACCGCGGGAGAGACGGCGTTCAGCAGCAGCGCGAGCCGCAGGTCGTCCTGGCCGACGACGGCCGTGAACGGGAACGGGGTACTCACTTCTCGTCGCCCTCCAAGTCGCCTTCGAGCTCCAGATAGGTGCCGCGCAGCCGCTCGATCGTGTCGGCGTCCGGCTCGGCCCACAGCCCGCGGTCGGCGGCTTCGAGGAGCCGCTCGGTGATGCCCCGCAGAGCCCACGGGTTGGACTTCTTCATGAAGTCCCGGTTCTCCGCGTCGAAGACGTACTCGGCACTGAGCTTCTCGTACATCCAGTCGTCGACGACGCCCGCGGTGGCGTCGTAGCCGAAGAGGTAGTCGACGGTCGCCGCCATCTCGAAGGCGCCCTTGTAGCCGTGCCGGCGCATCGCCGCCATCCAGCGCGGGTTGACCACCCGGGCCCGGAAGACCCGGTGCGTCTCCTCGCCCAGCGTGCGGGTCCTGACCTGGTCCGGCGTCGCCGAATCGCCCACGTAGGCCTCGGGGTTGGCGCCCGTCAGATGCCGCACCATGGCGACCATGCCGCCGTGGTACTGGAAGTAGTCGTCGGCGTCGACGAGATCGTGCTCCCGCGTGTCCACGTTCTTCGCGGCGACGGCGATCCGCCGGAACGCCGTCTCCATGTCCCCGCGCGCCGCCCGCCCGTCGAGTCCGCGCCCGTAGGCGTAACCGCCCCAGACGGCGTACACCTCGGCGAGGTCGGCGTCCGAACGCCAGTTGCGGGCGTCGATCAGCGGCAGCAGCCCGGCTCCGTAGGCCCCCGGCTTGGAGCCGAAGACCCGGGCCGTCGCGCGCCGCCGGTCGCCGTGCGCGGCGGCGTCCTCGTCCACGTGGGCCTTCACGAAGTTCCGGTCGGCGGGCTCGTCCAGCTCGGCCACCGCTCGCACCGCGTCGTCGATCAGCCCCACCACGTGCGGGAACGCGTCCCGGAAGAACCCGGAGATGCGCACCGTGACGTCGATGCGCGGCCTGCCCAGCTCGGCGAGCGGCACGATCTCGAATCCCGTCACCCGGCGGGAGGCGTCGTCCCACACCGGACGGCAGCCCAGCAGCGCCAGGATCTCGGCGATGTCGTCGCCCTGGGTGCGCATCGCGGACGTGCCCCAGACCGTCAGGCCGACGGACTTGGGGTAGGCGCCGGTGTCCTGGAGGTACCGCTGCACGAGCGAGTCGGCGAGCGACTGCCCGACCTCCCAGCTCAGCCTGGACGGGATGGCCTTGGGGTCGACCGAGTAGAAGTTGCGCCCGGTCGGCAGCACGTTGACCAGACCGCGGGTCGGCGAGCCCGAGGGGCCGGCCGGGACGTAACCGCCGTCCAGGGCCTTGAGGATGTGCCCGATCTCGTCGGTGGTCCTCGCCAGCCGCGGCACGACCTCCGTGCACGCGAACTCCAGCACCGCGACGGCGTCCGGGAGTTCGGTGCCGAGGACCTCACGGACGAGGGCCCGGCCGCCCGCCGGGTCCCAGCCGCGCTCCTCGGCGCCCTCCGCGATCCGCCGGCACAGCTGCTCCAGCAGGTCGACGGCGTCGGCACCGGTCCGGGCGGGGCCCCGGACGAGGTCCGTCAGCTCGACGGGCACCTTCACCGGCGCGCCCGGCTCGGCGAGCAGCTCCTTCTCGACCAGCCCGAAATGGGCGGCCAGCGCGGCCCGCAGCCCCGGCAGCGCGTTGGCCCGCCCGCCCCACACCTGTGAGGCGCGCAGCACGGCCAGCACGAGGTTCACCCGCGCCTCGCCGACCGGACCGCCGCCGAGGATGTGCAGCCCGTCCCTGATCTGCACGTCCTTGATCTCGCACAGATAGCCGTCGATGTGCATGACGAACTCGTCGAAGGCGTCGTCGTCGGGCTGGTCGTCGACGTGCAGGTCGTGGTGGAGCTCCGCCGCCTTGACCAGCGTCCAGATCTGCGCGCGCACGGCCGGCGCCTTCGCCGGGTCCAGGTCGGAGACGAGCGCGTACTCGTCGAGGAGCTGCTCCAGCTTGGCCAGGTCGCCGTAGGTGTCGGCGCGCGCCATCGGCGGGACGAGGTGGTCGACGACGGTGGCGTGCCCGCGCCGCTTGGCCTGGGTGCCCTCCCCGGGGTCGTTGACGATGAAGGGGTAGACGAGCGGCAGGTCACCGAGGACGGCGTCCGGCGCGCACCCGCCGCTCAGCCCGAGGCCCTTGCCCGGCAGCCACTCCATCGTGCCGTGCTTGCCCATGTGCACGATCGCGTCGGCGCCGAAGGAGTTCTCCAGCCAGCGGTAGGCCGCCATGTAGTGGTGCGACGGCGGCATGTCGGGGTCGTGGTAGATCGCGATCGGGTTCTCGCCGAAGCCGCGCGGCGGCTGGATCATCACCACGACGTTCCCGAAACTCAGCGAGGCCAGCACGACGTCGTCCCCGTCGACGTACAGCGAGCCCGGCGGCTCGCCCCACGCCTCCAGCATCCCGTCCCGCAGCCGCGGGTCCAGCTTGTCGAACCACGCCCGGTAGTCGGCCAGCGGCACCCGCGCGGGCGCGGCGGCCAGCTGCTCCTCGGTCAGCCACTCGACGTCGTGGCCGCCGGCGTCGATCAGCCGGTGGATCAGCTCGTCACCGTTGTCGGGGTGTCCTTCGACGACGTACCCGGCGTCCCGCAGCGCGTCCAGGACCCGCACGGCCGAGGCGGGCGTGTCGAGACCGACCGCGTTGCCGACCCGCGAGTGCTTGGTCGGGTAGGCGGTGAAGACGAGCGCGAGTTTCTTCTCGGCGTTCGGCTTGTGCCGCAGCCGGGCGTGCCGCACGGCGATCCCGGCGACGCGGCCGGCCCGCTCGGGGTCGGCGATGTACACCGGGACGTCGTCCGGGCCCTGTTCCTTGAAGGAGAAGGGGACGGTGACGATCCGCCCGTCGAACTCCGGGATGGCGACCTGCATCGCCGCGTCCATGGGGGACAGGGCCGCGTCGGACGCCTCCCAGGCGCTCTTCGACGAGGTGAGGCAGAGCCCTTGGAGCACGGGCACGTCGAGGTCGGCGAGCGCGCCGACGTCCCAGGCCTCCTCGTCGCCGCCCGCCGAGGCCTGCGAGGCGTGCGTGCCGCCGGCCGCGAGGACCGTGGCGACCAGGGTGTCGGCGCGTCCGAGGATCTCGTACAGCCCCGGGTCCGCGCCGCGCAGCGAACCGCAGTACACGGGAAGGGCGTTGGCGCCGTGCGCCTCCACCGCGTCGCACAGCGTGTCCACGAAGGCGGTGTTGCCGCTCAGTTCGTGCGCCCGGTAGAACAGCACCCCCACGGTCGGCCGCCCCTCGACGAGGGGACGCTCGCCGTGGACGCCGTACTCAGGCATCTTCCGCGGCTCGACGAACCCCTCGCCCGTCAGCAGCACGGTGTCGGAGAGGAAGCGCGCCAGCTCGGTCAGGTTGGCCGGGCCGCCCTCGACGAGATAGCGCAGCGCCTCCGCCACCACACCGGCGGGCACCGACGACTCGGCCATCAGCTCCGCGTCCGGCACGGCCTCGCCGCCCAGCAGCACGGTCGGCACCCCGGACGCCCGCAGCGCGGCGAGCCCGTCCTCCCAGGCCCGCTTGCCGCCGAGCAGCCGGACGACGGCGATGTCGGCGCCGTCGAGCAGCGCGGGGAGTTCCGCGGCGACGTCCACCCGGGTCGGGTTGCCGATCCGGTACGCGGCGCCGGAGGCGGCCCGGGCCGCCAGCAGGTCCGTGTCGGCGGTCGACAACAACAACACTGTGCTCATGCGGGCGCTCCCGGTGGAATGAAGGGCAGTCCTTGCGGCGCGCCCGACTCGATGAGCCGCCGGAGCGCGTCGGTGTCCGCGTGCTGTTCGATCAGGTCGCCGAGCCGGTCGAGCTGCTCCTCGCGCAGCGCGGCGAACGAGGTGTCGGCGGCTGGCACGAAACGGCGGCCCGCGGCGGCCGCCACCTCGCGCAGGAAGGCCCGCCGGAAGCCGTCCGACTCCAGCGAGCCGTGCCAGTGCGTGCCCCAGGTCTGTCCGACCCGGCAGCCGTCGAGGGGACGCCCCCCGCCGTCGGTGAGGAACGGCTCCCCGCCGGTCACGTCGGCGACCCCGTGATGGATCTCGTAGCCCTCGACCCGCTCGCCGAGGGCTTCCCCGACGGGCCGGGTGAGGGTCTTCTCCCGGGCGAACCGCACCCGGACCGGAAGGACGCCGAGGCCCGCCACGTGCCCGAGCCGGCTCTCGACGTCGTCCTCGATGTGCTCGCCGAGGAGCTGGAAGCCCCCGCAGACGCCGAGGACGGGCCGCTGCGCGGCCGCCCTGCGCACGATGGCGTCGGCCAGCCCCCGCTCGCGCAGCCACTGGAGGGCGCGCACGGTGCCCCGGGTCCCCGGGATCACCACCAGGTCGGCGTCGGCCAGTTCCTCCGGCCGGTCCACGAACCGCACGACGACGCCGGGTTCGGCGGCCAGTGCGTCCACGTCCGTGAAGTTCGACATGAGGGGGATCGCGCAGACGGCGACGCGCAGCACGTCCTCGCCGACGGGCGGGGCCGTGGAGGACTCCCGCACGGTCCCGCGCAGCGAGACCCTCAGGCCGTCCTCCTCGTCGATGCCGAGCCCGTGCCGGAACGGCAGCACACCGTACGTCCGGCGCCCGGTCAGCCCGTGGAGCATGTCCAGGCCCGGTTCCAGCAGGGAGACGTCCCCGCGGAACTTGTTGACGAGGAACCCGGCGACGAGTTCCTGGTCCTCGGGGGAGAGCAGGGCGACGGTGCCGAAGAAGGAGGCGAAGACACCCCCGCGGTCGATGTCCCCGACCACGAGCACGGGCAGCCGCGCGCCCCGCGCGATCCCCATGTTCACGATGTCGGTCCGCCGCAGGTTGATCTCGGCCGGACTGCCCGCGCCCTCACAGATCACCGCGTCGTACGTGCCCCGCAGTTCGGCGAGGCAGTCGAGGACGGTTCCGAGGAGTTCGCGCTGCCGCCCCCCGTGGTACCCGCGGGCGCTCATCTCGCCGACCGGCTTGCCGAGCAGCACGACCTGACTGCTGCGCTCGCCGCCCGGCTTGAGGAGCACGGGGTTCATCAGCGCGGTCGGCTCCACCCGGCAGGCCTGCGCCTGCATGGCCTGGGCCCGGCCGATCTCCGCGCCCTCCCGGGTGACGAACGAGTTGAGCGACATGTTCTGCGCCTTGAAGGGCGCGACCTTCACCCCCTGCCGTACCAGCCACCGGCAGATCCCGGCGGTGACGACGCTCTTGCCGGCGTCGGAGGTGGTGCCGGCGACGAGGAGGCCCCCGTTCATGACGTACGTCCCTTCGTGCGGCCGGTGGCGGCGAAACGCGTGGCGGCGACGTGTGCGGCGGTGCGCGCGGCGACGGTGACGCCGAGCGCGAGCAGGCCGACGCGGCGCGAGAGCCGTGCGGCGCGTTCGATGTCCCGGACGGCTACGGGCCGCCCGGCCGCCGCGTTGAGCACCGGCCGGTGCTCCACCCGCCCCGCGTACGACAGGGTCCCGCCCAGCCGCACCCCGAGGGCGCCCGCGAAGGACGCCTCCACGGGCCCGGCGTTGGGGCTCGGATGCCTGTGCGCGTCGGCGCGCCAGGCCCGCACCGCGCCCCGCGGTTCGTCGCCCGCGACGGCGGCGAGCGCGGCGGTCAGCCGCGCCCCCGGCCAGCCGGCGACGTCGTCGAGGCGGGCGGCGGCCCAGCCGTAGCGCAGGTATTTCGGCGACCGGTGTCCGACCATGGCGTCCAGGGTGTTGACGGCCCGGAACCCGAGCAGCCCCGGCACGCCCCCCGCGGCCCCCCACACCAGGGCGCCCACGACGGCGTCGGAGGTGTTCTCGGCGACGGACTCCACGACCGCCCGGGCGATCCCGTCGGCGTCGAGCGCCTGCGGGTCGCGGCCGCACAGGTGGGGCAGCCGCTCGCGGGCGGTGTCGATGTCGCCGGCCTCCAGGGCGCGTCCGACGGCCCGCGCCTCGCGGACCAGTGAACTGCCCCCCACGACGGCCCAGGCGGCGGCGGCCACGAGCGCTACGGAGGCGGCGGGGGACCGGCGTACGGCCTTCTCGGCGGCGGCTCCCAGGCCCACGGCGGCACCGGCGCAGACGGCGGTGTGGAGGGCGCCCCATCCCCGGTGGTCCCGCCACAGCACCCGTTCCACGGCGCCGGCGGCCCGTCCGAACACGGCGACGGGGTGCCCGCGGCGCGGATCGCCGAGGAGCAGGTCGCCCAGGAGGCCGGTGGCGGCGCCGTACGCGTAGAGGCGATCGGCACGCATCGGCTCAGCCGGCCGTGCGGTCGGACAGCGATCCGGTGCGGTACCTCGACGGCCGAGCAGGCATGGCGATATGTCCTCACTCAGGGTGTCCACGCCCTGGTTCGACGAGACCGGCGGCGAGAGTTCCTGGCTCCCGGGGGTTACTACCCCGGTGACAGTGGCGGGACCGCGCCGGATTCGCACCGGCTTCCTCTTCTGCCTCCGTACATGGCCCGGGAAGTCCACCACGGGCCCGGAAGGGCCGTCAACTTGCTGTTGACCTGCGAGAGGAGAGTGTGCAGAACCCCACACGGACCGGTCGGCGCCGGTCACGACGACCGAGGGGTGCGGGACGGTGGTCCGTCCCGCACCCCTCGGGTGTCGGATGGTGCGTCAGGCGACGATCAGTGAGATCCCGTAGGCCACCGCCGCGGCGCAGGCCGCGAAGCAGGCGTACGCGCCGGTCACCGCGAGGGTGGCCGAGCCGCCTTCCGCCGCGGCCCGTTCCTGCCGCGACAGGCCCATGACGCCGAGGGTGAACAGGGCCACGAGGCCCACGGTGACCACGAGGCTGACGCCGAAGACGGAGCCCAGGGCTGCCCAGTCGATTGTCATGCTGCTTCTCTTCCTTCGTACCGGGTGCGCGGGCTCAGACGGCCGCGGCCGGGGGAGCGGCGGGGGCCACCGGCTCTACGGCCGGGCCGGGGATCGTGGCCGTCAGATCCGTCTCCTGCTCCTCGGGGAGCGTGCCGGTGGGCGGCGGGGTGACGACGGCGATCGCGGTGGTGATGACACCCGCCGGCTCCTCGGTCGCGTTGACATTCGAGGCGTCGACGACCTCGCGGCGGGAGATCTTCCAGATGGCCGCGCTGGAGGCGATCAGGAAGACCGCGACCACGGCCGTTCCCCAGTCGCCCAGGTCGGTGACGGACTCGGCGAGCGCGCCCACCAGGGCCGCGGCCGGGAGCGTCAGGCCCCACGCGACGAACATGCGGGTCGCGGTCGACCAGCGGACCACGCCCCCCTTGCGGCCGAGGCCCGCGCCCATCACCGAACCGGAGACCGAGTGGGTGGTGGAGAGGGAGAAGCCGAGGTGGGAGGAGGCCAGGATGACCGTGGCCGCGCTGGTCTGGGCGGCGAAGCCCTGCTGCGGCTGGAGGTCGGTCAGGCCCTTGCCCATGGTGCGGATGATGCGCCAGCCGCCGAGGTAGGTGCCGAGCGCGATGGCCAGGCCTGCGGAGAGGATGACCCAGGTGGGCGGGTCGGAGTCGGGGGCCACCGCGCCGCCGGCCACCAGGGCCAGGGTGATGATGCCCATCGTCTTCTGCGCGTCGTTGGTGCCGTGCGCGAGGGAGACCAGACCGGCCGAGGCGATCTGGCCCGTGCGGTACCCCTTGGCCGCGGCCTTGCCGTCGGCCTTCTTGCCGAGGGTGTAGGACAGCCGGGTCGCGAGCATCGCCGCGACGCCCGCGACGATCGGTGCCGCGATCGCGGGGATCAGCACCTTGGTGACCAGGGCGTCACCGTGCACCGCGCCGGTACCGGCCGAGGCGATGGTGGCGCCGATCAGACCGCCCATCAGGGCGTGCGAGGAACTGGAGGGCAGACCCACCAGCCAGGTCAGCAGGTTCCAGAGGATCGCGCCGACCAGGGCGGCGAAGATGACCTCGGGACGGATGCCGGTCTCGTCGACGAGACCCTTGGAGATCGTGTTGGCGACCTCCACCGAGAGGAAAGCGCCCACAAGGTTGAGCACGGCGGACATGGCCACCGCGACCTTGGGCTTGAGTGCACCGGTCGAGATGGTGGTGGCCATCGCGTTGGCGGTGTCGTGAAAACCGTTCGTGAAATCGAACGCGAGTGCGGTAACGACCACAATCGCGAGGATCAGCGAGAAGTTTTCCATTTACCCAGGCAATCGTTCGAAGTCATTGGCTGGTTGACCGTAAGCAATCCGGGTGAACGGAAGATGAACTGAGAAGGGCATCCGGGTGTCTGTGTACGGGGGTCGGGAGAGCCCCTCCGCCGCCCGGCCGGGCGCCGTACGGCCGCCCGGCGCCGGCCCTGCCCGACGGGCCGTTCCAGGACGCCGGACGAGATCCTCGTCACGCCGTGACGGTCGACTCACGAGGGGTGATCGCCGGCCCCGGAACGCCCCTGCCCACGGGTGCCCGGGACCCCTCGGAGCCCGTCGGCGAGGGGAGCCGGAACGAACCCGTCCACCCGGCCCCGCGCCACCGCGGGACCCCGTGCCGGAACCCCCCTGCCCGCCCCCGAGCCCTCGATGCCGGAACTCACCGCCGGGCCCGTACCGCCCCCCGCCCCCGGCCGGCGCGGCCCCGCCGGTCCGGCCCTCGCCGGCGGTCATCGTGTACGAAACGCCCACCGCGACCTCGGCCCGGACCCCGCCGGTGCGTGACGGGCGGGTTCTCCGGCGGCGGCCCGCCGCGGCTGGCAGGATCGCGGCATGGCTGAGCAGCGGCACGAGCAGGTGGACGCCCGGGAGCGCCGAGGCGCACCGGACCGGGAACGACCGGGCCGGCACGCGGTGCTCGAGGAGGCACGGGCCTGGGAGGCCCTCGTCACGACGGCCCGCCGCACGGTGGCCGACCAGCTGGTCGTCGGCACCTCCGGCAACGTCTCCGTACGCGTCGGCGACACCGTGCTCGTCACCCCTTCGGGTGTGCCCTACGACCGGCTCACCCCGGACGACGTCACGGGCGTCGACCTCACCGGCCGGCAGGTCCTCGGCACCCTGCGCCCGACCAGCGAGCTGCCCATGCACCTGGCCGTCTACCGCACCACGGACGCCGAGGCGATCGTCCACACCCACGCCGTGCACGCGACCGCCGTCTCGACCCTCGTCACCGAGCTGCCCCGCGTCCACTACATGGCGGGCGCGCTCGGCGGCCCCGTCCGGGTCGCCCCCTACGCGGCCTACGGCACCCAGGAGTTGGCCGACCACATGCTCACGGCCCTCGCCGGCCGCAGCGGCTGCCTGCTGCGCAACCACGGCACCCTCACCTACGGCACCACCCTCGACCAGGCCTACGACCGCACGGCCCAACTGGAGTGGATGTGCCGCCTGTGGCTGACCGCCGCCTCGGTACCCGGCCTGGAACCCTCGCTGCTGACGGAGGAACAGATCGCCGAGGCGGGCGAACGGCTGCGCGGGTACGGCCAGCGCGACTGACCCGCCCGCCCCGCCGCCGCGCCCGCCCGGCGCACCGCCCGCACCCCGCCGTGCCCGGCCCCGCCCGCCTCCCGTCGCCGTCCCCCGGCCACCCTCACCACTGGCCGGGAGGTGGACGGGCCAGGACACTGGACGCGTGCGCACTGTCAAAGCGACGGCCGCCGCCGTCACCGCCGCCCTGGCCGCCTCCGCCGTCAGTGTCGCCGCCGGCCGGCTGGCCAGCGACGCCGCGCTGAAGGCGTCTCCCGGCCGCCCGCTGCCCACCGAACCGCGGCTCACCGTGCACGGCACGGCCGCCGGCCGGATCACGCTCACCCGGGACCTGGCCGCCCTGCGCCCCGGCACCTACGGCCTCGCCGGCAACGGCTCCCACGCCGTCGTGGGCCCGGTCCTGCCCACCGCCGCGGCCTCCGCCGACACCGTCGTGCGCCGCCTGGAGCGGGTCACCCACGGCACCCTGGACCCCGGCGACGCCGTCTGGCTCACCCCCAACCTCCATGTCGGCAACCCCGGCAGCGCCCTCGGCCTCGACCACGCCGACATCGACGTCCCCGGCGAGCTGGGCAACCTGCCCGCCTGGTTCGTCCCCGCGGCGCGCCGCACCTGGGTGATCGCCGTGCACGGCCTGGGCACCACCCGGGAACACGCCCTGAACGTCATGGGCTTCCTGCACCGCAGGCACTTCCCCGTGCTGGCCCTCGCCCACCGCGGCGACCTCGGCGCGCCCCGCTCCCCGGACGGCCTGAACCACCTCGGCGCCACCGAGTGGCGCGACCTGGACGCGGCCATGCGGTACGCGGTGCGCTACGGCGCCGAACGCCTCGTGCTGTTCGGCTGGTCCACCGGCGCCACCATGGCCCTGCGCGCCGCCGCCGACTCGGGGCTGCGCGACCTCGTCTCCGGGCTCGTCCTGGACTCCCCGGTCCTCGACTGGCGGACCACCGTGCGCGCCCTCGCCGCCGCGCGGCACACCCCCGGCGCGCTGCTGCCGCTCGCGGTCCGCGCCGCCGAGGGCCGCACCGGCCTGCACTCGGGCCCCGGCGGCCACGGCGACGCGGTGGCCGACCCGGACCGGCTGAGGGTCCCGACGCTCGTCCTGCACGGCCCCGACGACACCGTCGCCCCCTGGGGCCCCTCCCGCCGCCTCGCCGGCCGCCGCCCCGAGCTGGTCACCCTGCACACCGTCCCGCACGCGCCGCACGGCGCCATGTGGAACCCCGACCCGGCCGCCTACGAGGAGGCCCTGCGCCGCTTCCTGACCCCGCTGATGTGACCCGCCGCAGATCCCGGCCGCCCACCGCGCGGGTCCGCTCCCGGCCCGCGCGGACGCGGGCTCCCGGACCGGTCCCGCCGGTTCCGTTCAAGCCCGTACCACTGGCCTGAACGCACCCGCCGACCCCGCGCGGAACCCGGTGCCTTGGCCAGTCCCGTAGCCCGCCGTGACATTCCGTTTGGGTTTTCGGACCGTCAACCGGAAGACTGCACCCGTGACGTCCCGTATCCCGCGCGACTCCAGGCTTCGACTCGTCCGCCCGCGACCCCTGGCCGCCGCACCCTCAGCTGTGAACGAGCGGCGCCCGCGCCGCCCCGCACCCCGCCCGCCGGAGGGCACCCCGGCCCCCGCGGAGCTGGCCAGAATGGCGCGCTCCGGACTGGCCGCCGCGGCCCGCGTCGCCCGCTGGGCCGACAACGCCCTCGGCCCCGGCCGAGACGCCGCCACGGCCGACGGCAAGGCCACCCTCTCCGACGCGACCGCCGAACGCGCGGCCGCCGATCTGGGCCTGACCACGGACCGGGTCCGTGCCGACTGGGACACCGCCCGCCTCGCCGGTCTCGTCGAGGTGCACGGCGACAGCGCCCGCCCCGGCTGGCGCCTGCGCGCCTGGAACCGCGACGACAGCGCCGTCCTGCGCGGCTGGGTCGCCCTGTTCGACGCCTGGTCGCTGGCCTCCCCGGAACCCGGGGACCAGGAGCCCGGCGCGGTGGCCGAGGTCGTCTCGGCCATGCCCCAGGTGCTCTCCTTCCTCCAGCTCTCCGCCGGGCCCGTCCCCGTGGAGCAGCTGCTGGACCTGCTGCGCCAGCGCGTCACCGAACTGCGCACCGAACGCTGCGAGGTGCCCTACGGCGCCGGTTCGGAACCCGCGACCCCCCTCGCCCCGGTCCTCTCCGCCGACGCCGACCCGGCGGAGCCCGCGCACAACGCCGAACTCGCCCCGCTGCTCGACTGGGCGCTGCACGCCCTCGCCGCCGTGGGCGCCCTCACCTGCGGCTCGGGCCAGGCCACGCTGACACCGCTGGGCAGCTGGGCGGTGTGGGTCAAGCTGGAGCAGATCTGCGTCGCCGCGCAGAGCCCGGCCGGCAACATCGAGCAGTCGGCCGAGGCCATGCTGCGCGGCTGCGCCCAGCTGCGCCCCAACGCGGCCCGCGCGGAGTACCGCGCCTGGCTGGCCGCCCGGACCGTCGGCAGCGCCGTCGCCGAACTGCTCCTCGCCGCCCGGGGCGACGACGCCCTGCTGCGCGGCCTCGCCTTCGAGGCGCTGCGCGTCGTCGGCGCCCCCGCCGAGCCCGACGTCCGCGCGGTCGTCGACGAGCCGGCGCTGCGGCCGTACGCGCTGCTGTGGCTCGCCGAACACGACGGCGTCGACCCGGAGGACGCCCACGAGGTGCTCACCCGGCAGGAGGCCACCTGGCTGTGGGTCGACACCGCCGCGGCCGTGGCCGACCACGGGGAGGCGCCGATGCTCGTGCGCCATCTGGAGTCCGCCCTTCAGCCGACCGTCCCCGCGCTGCTGACCGAGGTGCGGGCGGTCGGGCATCCGCGCACCGTGCAGGTGCTCGTGGCGCTCGCCGCCGCGCATCCCGACCCGGCGCTCGCCAAGGCCGTCCGCCGGGCCGCGTTCCAGGTGCACACCGGGGGCAGCTGACCGGCCCCCGCGCGGAGCTCCCCGGGGAGCTCCGCGCCCGGCCCGGGCAGGCCCCGGCGGGTCCTGCGAGGGGGCGGGGCGCCCTCAGCCCTGTAGCTCGGGCGCGTAGGTGCCGAAGCTCCAGAGGTTGCCCTCGAGGTCGCGGGCCAGGTAGTCGCGGGAGCCGTAGTCCTGGTCCGTCGGGGGCGTCAGGACCTCCACGCCGTGTTCCACGGCCCGCCGGTGGTGTGCGTCCACGTCGTCCACCACCACGTACACCCCGGCCGGACCCCCGTCCTTCATCGCCGTGTCGAAGACACCGCCGCGCCCCTTGGAACCGAGCATCACCACGCCGTTGCCCTGCGCCAGCTCGGCGTGTACGACCGCGCCGTCCTCTCCCTCGTACACGGACAGTTCGGTGAAGCCCAGCGCCTGTGTGAGCTGCCGGATCGCCGCCTTCGCGTCGGCGTACAGCAGTGCCGGGCAGATGCCGGGCCGCGCGCTCGTGCCTGCCATGCGGATCACTCCCCTGGGATCGATGCCGGTGCCGGATTCGTCCGCCGTCGCCCAGTCTGGCACCCGCCACCGACAACGCCCCGCGACACCGGCGCACCGGGCGCGGGCGAAGATCGAACACCTGAAGCCAGAAAAAGTGCTTGCATCGGCCCGTTAGACTGGCCTCATGGCCATTCTCCTCGCGCATTAGACGGCGGGAACGTCCTCAGCCGCCCATCCCGCCAACGACCCCCGCACTGGAGTCTGTCCGTGATCTCCGCCTCCGGCATCGAGCTGCGCGCCGGTGCCCGCATCCTCATCGAGAACGCCTCCTTCCGTGTGGCCAAGGGCGACCGCATCGGTCTCGTCGGGCGCAACGGCGCCGGCAAGACCACGCTGACCAAGGTCCTGGCGGGGGAGGGCATCCCCGCCGCGGGACAGGTCACCCGCTCCGGCGAGGTCGGCTACCTCCCGCAGGACCCCCGCACCGGCGACCTCGACGTGCTGGCCCGCGACCGCATCCTGTCCGCGCGCGGTCTGGACGTGCTGATCCGCAAGATGCGCGAGAACGAGCAGCGGATCGCCAACGGCAGCGGCGCCACCCGCGACAAGGCGATGCGCCAGTACGAGCGCCAGGAGACGGAGTTCCTCACCAAGGGCGGCTACGCCGCCGAGGCCGAGGCCGCCACCATCGCCGCCGCGCTCAACCTGCCCGACCGGGTGCTCGGCCAGCCCCTGCACACGCTCTCCGGCGGTCAGCGACGCCGGGTCGAGCTGGCCCGCATCCTGTTCTCCGACGCGGACACACTGCTGCTCGACGAGCCGACCAACCACCTCGACGCCGACTCGATCGTCTGGCTGCGCGACTACCTCAAGACGTACCGCGGCGGCTTCATCGTCATCAGCCACGACGTCGACCTGGTCGAGACGGTCGTCAACAAGGTGTTCTACCTCGACGCCAACCGCTCCCAGATCGACGTCTACAACATGGGCTGGCGGCTCTACCAGCAGCAGCGCGAGTCCGACGAGAAGCGCCGCAAGCGGGAGCGGCAGAACGCCGAGAAGAAGGCCGCCGCGCTGCACTCGCAGGCCGACAAGATGCGCGCCAAGGCCACCAAGACGGTCGCCGCGCAGAACATGGCGCGCCGTGCCGACAAGCTGCTCTCCGGCCTGGAAGCGGTCCGCCAGTCCGACAAGGTCGCCAAGCTCCGCTTCCCCGAGCCCGCGCCCTGCGGCAAGACGCCCCTGATGGCCGAGGGCCTGTCCAAGTCCTACGGCTCGCTGGAGATCTTCACCGACGTCGACCTGGCCATCGACAAGGGCTCGCGCGTCGTGATCCTCGGACTGAACGGCGCCGGCAAGACGACCCTGCTGCGGCTGCTCGGCGGGGCGGAGAAGCCCGACACCGGAGAGGTCGTCGCCGGCCACGGGCTCAAGCTCGGCTACTACGCGCAGGAGCACGAGACCCTCGACCCCGAGCGCACGGTCCTGGAGAACATGCGGTCCGCCGCCCCCGACCTGGATCTGGTCGAGGTCCGCAAGACGCTCGGTTCCTTCCTGTTCTCCGGCGACGACGTCGACAAGCCCGCCGGTGTCCTGTCCGGCGGGGAGAAGACCCGGCTGGCCCTGGCCACGCTCGTGGTCTCCTCGGCCAACGTGCTGCTGCTCGACGAGCCCACCAACAACCTCGACCCGGCCAGCCGCGAGGAGATCCTCGGCGCGCTGCGGACGTACAAGGGCGCGGTCGTCCTCGTCACCCACGACGAGGGCGCGGTGGAGGCGCTCCAGCCGGAGCGGATCATCCTGCTGCCGGACGGCGTCGAGGACCTGTGGGGTGCCGACTACGCGGATCTGGTCGCCCTGGCCTGACCGGCCCGGCGGGCCGCGGCCACGGGCCGTCCGCCGCGCGCTCCGACGGGTGATCCACGGCGTTGGATCATTCGTCTGGATCATTCGGCCTACCGGTGATCCATCATCTGTGTGAGATCTCCTCGTATCGAGGTGTGTCCTACATCGATTTCACGGCCGATCCCTTTGTCGACAAGGGGTCGGCCGTCGCGCGTCTCTGACCTGCCCTTTCACGGGACAACCCGTTCGGCCCCACGAACGCCGACAGCTGGAATCCGGCATTCCGTTCGTGGGGACGCGCTCCTGTCGTCAAAACCCTGTCGCACGGACCTTGCCGAATGGGTGGCCATCACGCGCCGGAGGGGTGATCATGAGGATGACCAGAGCGCACTTCCCATGAGGAGGCACGGGTGGCCGAGACTCTGAAGAAGGGCAGCCGGGTGACCGGCGCCGCGCGCGACAAGCTCGCGGCAGACCTGAAGAAGAAGTACGACTCCGGGGCGAGCATCCGGGCGCTGGCCGAGGAAACCGGTCGCTCGTATGGCTTTGTCCACCGGATGCTCAGCGAGTCGGGCGTCACGCTGCGCGGGCGCGGCGGGGCGACCCGGGGCAAGAAGGCCGCCTCGTCCTGACGCGGGCCGGCCCACCGCCTTCGGTGACCACCCGGCCGGTGCCCCTCCGGACCCTGAAGGGGCCCGGCGGGATTCCGGATCGGCCGGGTGGTTACTGTGCAGTCACTTAGCTGACCGCTAGCTGACCGCACCCATCGGAGGCACGACATGGCCACGCCCGACCAGGAACTCGTTCCCCTGCTCGACAAGGACGGCGTACGCCTCACCGTCGACGACGCGCTCGCCACGGTGACGCTGGCCAACCCGGCCAAGCGCAACGCGCAGAGCCCCGCCATGTGGCGGGCGTTCGCGGAGGCCGGGCAGCTGGTGCCGGGCTCCGTCCGCGTGGTCGTGCTGCGCGGCGAGGGCAAGTCCTTCTCCGCGGGGCTCGACCGGCAGATGTTCACGCCCGAGGGGATCGAGGGCGAGCCGTCCTTCATCGATCTCGCGCGCAGCGGCGACGCCGAACTCGACGCCGCCATCGCCGGGTTCCAGGAGGGCTTCACCTGGTGGCGGCGCAACGACCTCGTGTCCATCGCCGCCGTCCAGGGCCATGCCATCGGTGCCGGCTTCCAGCTGGCCCTCGCCTGTGATCTGCGGGTCGTCGCCGACGACGTGCAGTTCGCCATGCGGGAGACCGGCCTCGGCCTCGTACCCGACCTGACGGGCACCCACCCCCTCGTCTCGCTGGTCGGCTACGGCCGCGCCGCCGAGATCTGCCTGACCGGCCGGTTCGTCGGCGCGCAGGAGGCGGTCGCCTCGGGCCTCGCCAACCTCGCCGTGCCCGCGGCGGAACTCGACGCGGCGGCCCGCGAGCTCGCCGCCGCGGTCCTCGCCGCACCCCGGGAGGCCGTCATCGAGACCAAGGCCCTGCTGCGGGGCGCCGCCGACCGCACCTACGACGAGCAGCGCGCCGCCGAGCGGGCCGCCCAGGGCCGCCGGCTGCGGGACCTGGCCGGGATCGGCGAATGAGCCGCCTCCTCCCGGACCCCGCTCACTCCACCGCCGTGACCAGCACGGTCACCGTCGGGTGATCCCCTAGCGCCTCCGGCACCACCCGGCGCACCTGCCGGGCCACGTCCAGGGCCCGGTGGTGCGCGCTCACCGCGATCTCCACGCGTGCGTGGCGGCGCGGCAGGGCCGCCGCCCGCTCCCGCTCCTCGATGCGCACCGCCCCGCCGGCGACGTCGGTCAGCCGCGTCACCCCCGGCACGGACAGCGCGGCGACGGCCGCGCGTGCCTCGTCGCCGTGCTGCGCCGTCCCCACCGGGGGCGGTTCGGAAGCGGGCCGTACCGCCGCCGGTTCCGGGGCCTCCTCCAGCAGGGCGGTCACCCGTAGATCCACGTCCGACACCGGCAGGCCCAGACGCTCCGTCGCGGCCGCCGCCAGCGCCGCCCGCAGCCGGGCCGCGGCCGCCGGCAACGGCTCGGACGCGAACACGGCGATGTCCGCCGTCACCCGCAGCGGGCCGGGCGGCAGGGCGCCGGGCGGGGGCGGCACCGCGGGTTCGTACACCCCGGCCGGATCGGCCGCGGCGATCCGCAGCACGCCCGGCCGGACGCCCTCCACCTGCCGCACCGCCCGCCGCAGCACCGCCACGGCCGCGGTCTCCGTGATCCACGCACCGTCCCGCGGCCCGCCCAGGGGGAGCAGCCGGCCGAGGGCCAGCTGCTGCCGTACCGCGCTCGTCCATCCGTCCGCCGTCATTGCTCCAGCCTGCCGCATCCCCGGGGCGCGGCGGCGCAACCGCGCTTACGGTGGTCACAGGAACGAGGAACGAACCGGACGTAAGGACGTACGGCGATGACCGAGCCAACGGAGCAGCACCGCACCCAGGTCTCCGACTCAGGAACCGAGCCGCTGGGGACCCGCAAGACGACCAGACGCGGCGGCGGGGACCCGTCGACCCGGGGGCGCACCACCATCGCCGACGGGGTCGTGGAGAAGATCGCGGGCCTCGCGGCACGGGACGTCCTGGGCGTCCACGCGATGGGCAGCGGCCTCAGCCGCACCTTCGGAGCAGTGCGGGACCGGGTGCCCGGCGGCTCGAAGTCGGTGACCCGAGGAGTCAAGGCCGAGGTCGGCGAGGTGCAGACCGCCCTCGACCTGGAGATCGTCGTCGACTACGGCGTGGCCATCGCCGATGTCGCGCAGGCCGTGCGGGAGAACGTGATCGCGGCCGTGGAGCGGATGACCGGACTCCAGGTCGTCGAGGTCAACATCGCGGTCAGCGACGTCAAGCTGCCCGACGAAGAGGACGAGGAGCCGGAACCCCGGATCCAGTGACACCGCAGACGGCCGGGTGACCGGACCGCCGAGGGGAGAGCACCTTGAGCATGGCCGTGGTCGGCATGATCGCCGGCATGGCGCTGGGCTTCGCCGGATACTTCGGCGGGTTCGGAGCCTTCCTGCTGGTGGCGGCACTTGGCGCCATCGGGTTCGTCGTCGGCCGGTTCCTCGAGGGGGACCTGGAGCTCGGCGACCTGTTCCGCACCCGCGGCGACCGGCGCCGGTGAGACCCGTGGAGGAGGGAGGCGGCGCCGCGGGCGGGCGCCCGTCCGCCGTTCCCCCGGGCGAGCGCGGTGCGACCCGCATCGCCGACCGGGTCGTGGCGAAGATCGCCTCGCAGGCCGCGCGTGAGGCGGTCGGCCCGCTGCCGGACGACGCCGGGCGCCCGCACGCCACCGTCGTCGTCCACCACGAGGCGGCGCACGTCCGGGTCCACCTCGAACTCGACTATCCGACCGACATCGGCGCGCGCTGCCACCGGGTGCGTCGGCATGTCGCCGAGCGGGTAGGCGCGTTGGTGGGAATGGAGGTCCCGGAGGTCGCCGTCCAGGTGGAACGGCTGCACCTGGCATCGGCCGCCGGCCCGGCGCACGGGAGGACGCGATGAGCGAGCCCACAGGCTTGCAGGGCACAGTGCCCGTTCTGGACAAACCCACGCGCGACGAAGGACCCGGCACGACGGGCGCCGCCGAGCACCGCTTCTGGTCGGCGCGCCGGGTCCCGGCCGCCGTCGTCGCGGTCGTGCTGCTCGTCGTCGCCGGGGCCTTCCTGTACGACGTGGCGGCCGTGCGCGCGCATCGCTCCGCCATGGCCTGGCGCAGCGGACTGGCCCACCAGCTGGCCGAACGCCCCCTGGACGACATCTGGGTACGGGTCGGGGCCGGTGTCGCGGCGGCCCTCGGTCTGTGGCTGATCCTGCTGGCCGTGACCCCCGGGCTCCGGGACGTCCTGCCGATGCGCCGCACCCACCCGGACGTCCGGGCGGGACTGGACCGCGACGCGGCCGCCCTGGTGCTGCGCGACCGGGCCATGGAGGTGGCCGGCGTGCAGTCGGTACGGGTGCGCGCGGGCCGGCGCAGGGCGGACGTCCGGGCCCTGTGCCACTTCCGCGACCTGGACGACGTGCACGCCGACCTGGACGCCGTTCTCGCCGACGCGGTCCGCGGCCTCGGACTGGTCCGGCCGCTCACCCTGTCGGTCCATGTACGGCGACCCGGGAAGAAGAGGTGAGCGCGATGCTCGCCACCGTCAACCGCGTGCTCCTCGCCGTCGTCGGAGCGGTGCTGCTCGCCGTCGGCGGCGCGGTGCTGGCCGTGGGGTTCGGCGCCCCGCCGCCCTCCTGGTGGCTGCACCAGGGCCCTCACGACGTCCTGCTCACCACCGCCGAACGCACCCGCTGGCGCGGTGACGGCTGGTGGTGGCCGACGGTGATCGGCGCCCTCGCCCTCCTCGTCCTGCTGGCCCTGTGGTGGCTCACCGCGGTCCTGCGCCGCCGTCGGCTCGGGGAGCTCCTCGTGGACACGGGCGACGGAGCGGGAGCCCTGCTGCGCGGCCGCGCCCTGGAGGGCGTCCTCACCGCCGATGCGGCGCGGCTGGACGGCGTCGCCCACGCGCACGTGGCGCTGACCGGCCGCAGGGAGGCACCCGCGGCGCGGGTACGCCTGCAACTGGAGCCGCACGTGGACCCGGCGACGACCCTGGACCAGCTCACGGCGAGGGCCCTGACCCACGCGCGGGAGTCGGCGGCGCTGGAAGCCCTGCCCGCGGAGGTCCGGATGCGGGGCGTCAGGCACAAGGCGGAACGGGTCAGTTAGGCAGGCACGCACAGACGGGCACGGGAAGGGCCGGCCGCGGACGCAGGGTCCGCGGCCGGCCTCTTGCCCCGGGGACGGTCAGAAGCCGTGCCGCATCCCGCCGTCCACCGGCACCATGAGGCCCGTGAGGTAGGAGGCCGCCGGGGAGAGCAGGAACGCGGCCGTCCGGCCGAACTCCGCCGGGGTGCCGTAGCGCCGCAGCGGGATCCGGGACTCGTTCGCGGCCCGGGTGGCCTCCGGGTCGGCCGACAGCCCGTCCAGCTCGCGCACCCGGTCGGTGTCGATACGGGCCGGCAGCAGGCCCACCACCCGGATCCCCCGCGGGCCCAGCTCGTCGGAGAGCGACTTCGCGAACCCGGCGAGCCCCGGCCGCAGACCGTTGGAGATCGTCAGGCCGGGGATCGGCTCGTGCACCGACCCCGAGAGCACGAACCCGATGACCCCGCCCGCCTCCAGTTCGGCGGCGGCCGCCCGCGCCAGCCGGACCGCCCCGAGGAACACCGACTCGAACGCGGCCTGCCACTGCTCGTCCGTGTTGTCCGCGACGAACCCGGGCGGCGGACCGCCCACGCTCACCAGCACGCCGTCGAAACCGCCGAAGGCCTCGCGGGCCGCCGCGATCAGCCGCTCCGCCGCCCCGGGGTCGGCGTTGTCGACGGCGACACCGATCGCCGCCGGTCCCAGTTCGGCCGCCGCGGCGGCGACGCGCTGCTCGTCGCGCCCGGTGAGGACGACCTTCGCGCCGTCCGCGACGAGTTCGCGCGCGGTGGCGTTGCCGAGGCCCCGCGTGGCCCCGGTGACGACGTACACCCGGTCCTTCAGTCCAAGATCCATGGCCCCTATCCTGCCCGCTCGTCCCCGAACAGGGCGAGGGCGGTGTTCACCAGGCCGATGTGGCTGAACGCCTGCGGGAAGTTGCCGAGATGCCGGCCGGTCGTCGGGTCGTACTCCTCGGCCAGCAGCCCCACGTCGTTGGCCAGGCCCACCAGGTGCTCGAACAGCTCCCTGGCCTCCTTCGTACGGCCCGTCATGTGCAGCGCGTCCGCGAGCCAGAACGAGCAGGCCAGGAAGGTGCCCTCGTCGCCCGGCAGCCCGTCGACGGCCGCGCCGTCCGTGCTGTAGCGGCGCAGCAGACCGCCGTGGCCGAGTTCCTCGCGGACCGCGTCCACGGTCCCGACCACCCGCGGGTCGTCCGGCGGCAGGAAGCCGACCCGCGGGATGAGCAGCAGCGAGGCGTCGAGGTCGCGCGAACCGTAGTACTGGGTGAACGTGTTGCGCACCGGGTCGTACCCCTGCTCGCACACCTCGCGGTGGATCTCGTCGCGCATCGCCCGCCAGCCCGCCAGATCGCCGCGCAGGTCGGGGTACTCCTCCAGCGCCCGCACCGCCCGGTCGGCGGCCACCCACACCATCACCTTGGAGTGCACGAACTGGCGCCGGCCGCCGCGCACCTCCCACAGCCCCTCGTCGGGCTGCCGCCAGTTCTCGCAGAGCCACTGCATCAGCGCGCACTGCAACGACCACATGTGCGGTCTCGGCGACATGCCCGCGGTCCTGGCCAGCGACAGCGAGTCCATGACCTCGCCGTAGACGTCCAGTTGCAGCTGGTCCACGGCCCCGTTGCCGATCCGTACGGGCTTGGAGTCCGCGTAACCGGACAGCCAGGGCAGCTCGCACTCGGGCAGCCGGCGCTCGCCCGCGAGCCCGTACATGATCTGGAGGTCCGCCGGATCGCCCGCCACGGCCCGCAGCAGCCAGTTGCGCCAGGCCTCCGCCTCGTCCTCGTACCCGGCGGCCAGGAGGGCGCCCAGGGTGAGGGTGGAGTCGCGCAGCCAGCAGTAGCGGTAGTCCCAGTTGCGGACCCCGCCCAGCTCCTCGGGCAGCGACGTGGTGAGCGCCGCCACGATGCCGCCCGTGGGCACGTAGGTGAGGGCCTTGAGGGTGATCAGGGAGCGGACGACCGCGTCCCGGTGCGGCCCGTCGTAGCGGCAGCGGGCGGCCCAGGCCCGCCAGTCGTCCACGCTGACGCGCAGCGCCTCCCAGGGGTCGACGAGCGGCGGCCGTGACTCGTGCGAGGGATGCCAGGTCAGCACGAACGCCACCGACTCGCCCTCGGAGACCGTGAACTGCGAGTGGGTGCCGAAGTCCTCGCCCCAGGTCGGCACGGGCGGCTCGCTGCGGAACCAGACCGCGTCCGGTCCGCCGATCGCCACGCGGTGACCGTCGGACCGGCGCATCCACGGGATGATCCACCCGTAGTCGAAGCGCAGCCGCAGCGTGCTGCGGACGGTGACCCGGCCCCGCAGGCCCTCCACGATCCGTACGACGTCGGGGGCCCGGTCCCGCTGGGGCATCAGGTCGGTGACCCGGATCGCGCCCTCGGCGGTCTCCCACTCGGTGTCCAGGACCAGGGTGTCGGGCCGGTAGGCGCGCCGGGTGCAGGGACCCTCCACGCCCTTGGGGGCGATGCGCCAGTGGCCGTTGTCCTCGTCGCCGAGGAGGCGCGCGAAGCAGGCCCCGGAGTCGAAGCGGGGCAGACAGAGCCAGTCGACGGAACCGTCCGTGCCGACCAGGGCGGCGGTCTGCTCGTCGCCGATGAGCGCGTAGTTCTCGATGCGGGGGTGCACGCAGTTCCGGGTTCCCGGCGCGCCCTGAGCACAATCAGGGCTGCGGCCGGGCGGGTGACGCGGGCCTCACCGGCGTGACGGCGGCCGGGCGGGGTTCAGACCGTCGCGGGCTCGGCCTGCTCCGTCTCCCGGGCGGCGGCCTGCGACCGGTCCCGGGCCTCACGGCGCACCAGGACGACCCAGCCGATCGGGACCCCGGCGGAGAACAGCCACCACTGTATGGCGTACGCGTAGTTCAGGGCCGCGTCCTCGCTGCCGGGCCGGCCGACCAGCTCGGGGGTGTCGCCCTTCGGCTCGGGCGCCGTCTGGGCGATGTAGCCGCCGAGCACCCGCGCGCCCAGCCGCCGGGCCTCCTGCTCGCTGTTGATCAGCATGACCTGGCGGTCCGGGAGGCCCTTGAGGTCCTTGATGCCGCTCGCCGCGGTCGTCTCGTCGGGCATCAGCCGCCCGGTGACGGTGAGCCGGCCGCCGGGCGGCGCGGGGACCTTCGGGAACGCGGTCTGGCTCGCGGCGTCCGCGGGGATCCAGCCCCGGTCGACCAGCAGCACCGTGCCGTCCGTCAGCACGAACGGGGTGAGGACGTGGAAGCCGACCGTCTCGTCGGCGTTGACCCGGCGCCTGACGACGACCTCACGGGCGGTGTCGAAGGAGCCGGTGGCGGTGACGCTGCGGTACCGCTCGTCGCGGGTGACCGTGTGCCCGGGGGTGGTGAGCCGTTCGACGGGCACCGCCGCGGCGGTCAGCGCGTCGGAGACCAGCTGGTTGCGCGCGGTGCGCTCGTCGTAGCGATGCATCTGCCAGAAGCCCAGCCTGATCATCGTGGGGATGAGGAGGAGGGAGACCAGCGTGAGGATCACCCACTGCCGGGACAACAGGAAGCGGTACACCCCACGACCGTACAACTCGGTCGTGGGGTTCCCGCGCGCGGGTACCGGACGGGGCGTCCCGGTGTCGGGTCCCGGGGCCGCCCCGGCCGGCTCACACCTTGTCGACGATGCCCGCCCTGCCCTCCGCCCGGGCACAGTGCGCACCGCAGTACCAGTGCCCCTCCACCTCGACGCCCTGGCCGATGATCTGCACCCGGCAGTGCTCGCAGATCGGGGCCATGCGGTGGATCGCACAGGAGAAGCAGTCGAAGACATGGATCGCGCCCTGCGCGTGCACTTCGAAGGTCATTCCGTAGTCATTGCCGCAGACTTCGCATCTCGCCATGCGCCACAGGGTGAGCCGTCGCCCGCGCGCGGGCGAGCGGCCGGTGGGCGAGTCGCGTGTCAATCACCCGTACGCAGGGCTCACCCGTCGGCCGGTTCGACATCCCGCAGGAGCTGCCCGAAGGCGGCCTCGTCGACGACGGGGGTCCCGAACTGGCGGGCCTTCACCACCTTCGACGTGCCCGAGTCGGGGTCGTTGGTGACCAGCAGGCTGGTCAGCCGGGACAGGCTCGTGGCCACGTGCAGTCCCGCCTCGGCGGCCCGGTCCTCCAGCAGTTCGCGCTCGACCGACGTGTCACCCGAGAAGGCGACCCGCATGCCCTGCTTGAGCCTTTTGCCGTCTTCGTACCGGCCGGGGTTGGGATGGGGGCATGCGGGCCTTTTGCGCGACGGCCGCCAACTGCCCGGCCGGTAGCTGCCGTAGCCGCCGCCGGAACCACCGGCCTGGCGGCCGATCAGCGGCGACGGGCGGTCGGCCCACTCCGTCAGCGGCCGGCACTCCAGCAGGGGCAGCCGGACACCGCCCGCGGCCGCGGCCCGCAGGCTGGGCCGGAACGCCTCCGCCAGCACGCGCGCGTCGTCGAGCGCGTGGTGCGCCCGCTGCTGGACGACGCCGTAGTGCGCCGCCAGCGACTCCAGCTTGTGGTTGGGCAGCGGCAGCCCCAGCTCCTTGGAGAGCGCGATGGTGCACAGCCGCTGCCGCACGGGCGCCTCACGCTCGGCGCGCGCGTACTCCCGCGCGATCATCTGCCAGTCGAAGACCGCGTTGTGCGCGACGAGCACCCGTCCGTCGAGCCGGGCGGCGAACTCCTCCGCCACGTCCCGGAAGAGGGGCGCGCCCTCGAGGACGTCGCTCGTCAGACCGTGGATCCACACCGGGCCCGGGTCGCGCTCCGGGTTGACCAGCGTGTACCAGTGGTCCTCCACCTCCCCGCGCGCGTCCAGCCGGTAGACGGCGGCGGAGATGATCCGGTCGTCCCGGGCCAGGCCGGTGGTCTCCACGTCAACGACCGCGTATCCCCCGGGATACGCGGTCGGCCACTCCGTGGGGGAGGACGCTGTCGTCGTGTGGTCTTCGAGCATGGTCACTGAGGATACGGGCCCCCACCGACACCCCACCGCACCCGCCCCGCGTCAGGGGCGCGCGAAGCCCTCGGGGCCGTACGGGAGTTCGTGCCCCGCACGCGCGCGTGCCGCTCTCCCGCGGCCACCGGCCGCCAACCGCGTTGCGCCGGGCCGGAATTCACGCTCCGGCCGTCCCCGCCGTCCGGGACGTCGTCCTGAGGGCGTGCGCGCATACTGTGCCCCTGATTGACCTGTTACGTCCCCCTGGTCGTCGTCGGGGTCGTCACGGCCCGTGGTTCCCTCCCGTGGCCGGCCGCCGCTTCCGTGACCGTGCCGTTCCCGTGCCCGTCCCCCTCCGCCGAGCGTCGGTACTGCGCCCGTGTGCGCCGGGGTGCCATCCTCCGTCCTGTGACGGAACCCACCCACGCCGAGGCCCACGGCGGCTCGCTCGGATCCCGGCTCAACTGGCTTCGCGCGGCGGTCCTCGGCGCGAACGACGGCATCGTCTCCACCGCCGGTCTCGTCGTCGGCGTGGCCGGCGCCACGGACGACCGCTCGGCCCTGCTGACGGCGGGCCTCGCCGGTCTGCTCGCCGGATCGATGTCCATGGCGGCGGGGGAGTACGTCTCCGTGTCGACCCAGCGCGACTCCGAACGGGCCGCCCTCGCGCTGGAGCGCCGGGAGCTGCGCGAGCAGCCGGAGGCCGAGCTGGAGGAGCTGACCGAGCTGCTGGAGGAACGCGGGCTGTCCCGGGACGTCGCGAGGGAGGCCGCCGTCCAGCTCACGGAACGGGACGCCCTCAAGGCGCACGCGCGCGTGGAGCTCGGCATCGATCCCGACGACCTCACCAACCCCTGGCACGCGGCCTGGGCGAGCTTCCTCGCCTTCACGGTCGGTGCCCTGCTGCCCCTGCTCGCCATCGTGCTGCCCCCGGCCGACGCGCGTCTCGCCGTCACCGTCGCCTCGGTCCTGGTCGCGCTGGTCTGCACGGGGTGGAGCAGCGCCCGCCTCGGGGCCGCGGCGCCGCGGCCGGCCGTCCTGCGCAATGTCGCGGGCGGGGCGCTGGCGATGGGCGCGACGTATCTGGTCGGATCGCTGCTCGGAGCGGCGGGAGTCTGAGGGCGTCGTCCGGGGGCGTCTGAGGGAAGGTCACAACAAGCAAGCGCATACCGTCGGTAATACTTGTCGGTAACAACGTCTAGCCGCAGCCCGGAAGCGGTTCTACGGTGCCTGCATGCCGAACCTGCCCGATGTCGTGCTGTGGTCGATACCCGCCTTCGTGCTGCTCACCGTGATCGAGGTGATCAGCGTCCGGCTGCATCCTGACGAGGACGCGGCCGGGTACGAGACGAAGGACGCCGCCACGAGCGTCGGCATGGGGCTCGGCAGTCTCGTGTTCGACTTCTTCTGGAAGATCCCGATCCTCGCGATCTACACGGCGGTCTACGAGCTGACCCCGCTGCGCGTGCCGGTCCTGTGGTGGACGGTCCCGCTGATGCTGCTCGCGCAGGACTTCTTCTACTACTGGTCCCACCGCGGCCACCACGTCATCCGTGTGCTGTGGGCCTGCCACGTCGTCCACCACTCCAGCGAGAAGTTCAACCTCACCACCGCCCTGCGCCAGCCCTGGACCTCGTTGACCGTCTGGCCGTTCTACGTCCCGCTCGTCGCCCTGGGCGTCCACCCGGCCGCGCTCGCGTTCTGCTCCTCGGCGAACCTCGTCTACCAGTTCTGGATCCACACCGAGCGGATCGACAGGATGCCCCGGTGGTTCGAGTTCGTGTTCAACACGCCCTCCCACCACCGCGTCCACCACGCCTCGCAGGGCGGCTACCTGGACCGCAACTTCGGCGGCATCCTCATCGTCTGGGACCGGCTCTTCGGGTCGTTCGTGCCCGAGGTGGACCGGCCCGTCTACGGGTTGACGAAGAACATCAACACGTTCAACCCGATCAAGGTGGCCACCCACGAGTACGTCGCCATCGCCAGGGACGTGCGGGCGGCGAGCGGCTGGCGCGAGCGCGCGGGGCGGGTCTTCCGCGGCCCGGGCTGGCAGCCGGCGTCGGCCGCCGCCACGCCCGTGCCGAACACCGGAGCAGGCGCCGGCACGCCCGCGGGGACCACCGGAACCGGCACGCCCGCGGAGACCGTCGGCATCACGGCCGCCGAGACCGGCGGCGCCGGTGACGTGAAGGCCGCCGGGGCCACCGGCGCCTCCGTCGGGGAGAGCACGGCCGCGTGACCCGCTCGCGCGTCCTCCTCGCCCTCTTCGCCCTCGCCGCGGCCGGCGACCTGCTCGCCCTCGCGTCCGGCTTCCCCGCGGGGCACCTGGTCGCCAAGCCGCTGCTGATGCCCCTCCTGGCCGCCTGGGCGGCCCTGCGCGGCGCGCCCCGGCTGCTCGTCGTGGCCCTGCTGTGCGGCTGGGGCGGCGACGTCCTGCTGCTGTCCGACGCCGACCCGGCGTTCCTCGCGGGCATGGCGTCCTTCGCCGCCGGACACGTCTGCTACCTGGCGCTGTTCGCCCGCACCGGCCGGCCACGCGCGCATGCCGCGCTGCTCGCCCCCTGCTACGCCGTCGCCCTGATCGCCACCGTCGCCCTGCTGTGGTCCGACCTCCCCGCCGGTCTGCGCGTCCCCGTGGCCGTCTACAGCACCCTGCTCACGGCCATGGCGTACGGCGCGTCGGCCCGGCTCGGCCCGGTCGCGGGCGTGGGCGGTGCGCTGTTCCTGCTCTCCGACACCCTCATCGCGACCGGCGTCGCCGAGTGGCCGCAGCCGCCGCGCCCCGACCTGTGGATCATGCTCACCTACATCGCCGCGCAGTTCCTGCTGGCCCGGGGCGCGACGATCCACCGGAACGCGGAGGGGGGACGGGAGCGGGAGCGGACGACCTCGGGCGTCCCCTGCTGATCGCGTGCTGATCGCGCGCGACCGCACCGGTCCTCACCCCGCGCCGGGCAGCGGCAGCGCCGTCAGCAGTCCCGACACCGCGACCACCACGGCCAGCGCGGCGATCTCCACGCGCGCGGGGGAGCACGCGGCCAGCGGGTCGGGGGCCCGGCGCAGCCGGGTCCGGGCCCACAGGGCGAGCACCGCGACCGCGCCCACGAGGAGCACCTTGGCGAGCAGCACGCGCCCGTACGCCGTCGCCGTGAGCCCGTCGAGCACCGACTCCGACGGCAGCCTGCGCAGGGAGCTGCACAGGCCGGTCGCGGTGACCGCGGCGAACAGGACGGCCGCCACGCGCGCGTAGAGCCCGAGCAGTGCGGTTCCTGCCCCGCTGCCGTTCCACCGGCGCAGCAGGCGCAGCACGTTCAGCAGTCCGCCGGCCCACAGCGCGGAGCACGTCAGATGGACCACCGTCAGCCCGGACCCGATCAGCGCGGTGGGCTCGGTCGGCGGATGCGCGCGCAGCGCTTCGGCCAGGATCACCGCGGCGAGCGGCCACGCCTGCCGGTCGGGCCGGCGTGTGAGCGCGCACAGCCCGGCCACGGCGAACGCGATCGCCTCCAGCAGCGCCAGGACGCCGCTTCGCGAGCCGTGGCCGTGCGGCGCGAGCTCCCCGGCCGCCGCGGCGGCGCCGAACCCCACGACCGCCGCGTAAGGCGCCCAGCTGACCGGCCGGTCCGCCGGGGCCCCGGGGGACCTGCGCACGAGGAAGGCCGCGAACAGCTCTCCCATCTGCACGCACAGCGCGGCGAACAGCAGGGTCCGCAGCAGTGCGACCATGCCGGAGTCGGGGCTCAGGGCCTGTGTGGTGCCGTGCGCGGCGACGGACGGCCCGAGCAGCGGGACCAGGGCGGCGAGCGCCACCAGGGCGAGCAGCGCCACCGCCCGGCCGTGGCCGGGGCGGCGGAGGGATTCGGGTGCGTCGGGCGGTCGTATGAGGGCCATGGCAGGAATCCTCGCCATATCCCACAAAGCCGGGCAAATCGTCCATGGCTGTGCCGGAAGCGGTGAGGCCCGGGCGGGAGCGGGCCTCACCGCGGCTCAGAGCCAGCGCGCCGGATCGGCCCCCCAGGCCCCCGGCGGCCGGGTCCAGTCGCGGGGGCCGCCGTCGAACGACACCGGCGCGAGGGCGTACCGCAGCCGTCCGAGCGGGCTGTCCGTCCCGGCGAGCCAGGGCCCGGCGTCGCGCAGTCCGCCCGCGTCCGCCGTGGGCTCCTCCTTCTTGGTCATCCCTTTGCCGTCCCCTTCGTCCATCCGGACGCCCTCGCCCGGCTCGCTCCCCGCGGGCCGGCCTGCGTCCCCGGCCGCTTCCGCGTCCCCGGCCGCCTCCGTTCCCCCGGTGAGCCAGGCCGCGGTCCGGGCCAGCGCCAGCCGCACGGACCGGCTGCCGCCGTCGTACGACTGCTCCGTCAGCGCCCGCAGCACGGCCGCCGCCAGGAGATGACCGGTGCCGTGGTCCAGGGCCTGGGCGGGCAGCGCCCCGGGCCGCTCCGTGCCGCCCTCCAGCACCGCGATGCCGGTGGCCGCCTGGACCAGGCTGTCGAAGCCGCGTCGGGCGCCCCACGGCCCGTACGCCCCCCAGGCCGACACCTGGGCCACGACCAGCCCGGGCCGGCGTTCGGCCAGGGCCTCGGGGGAGAGCCCGAACCGGTCCAGGGCGCCCGGCCGGTAGCCGGTGACCACGACGTCGGCCGCCGCGAGCAGCTCCTCGAAGGTGCGCCGGTCGCTCGACAGGTCGAGCAGCGCCGACCGTTTGCCGAAGCCCGTGTCCGCGTGCTGGTCGGGCAGTTCGGGCAGGTGGGGTGCGTCGACGCGCAGCACGTCGGCGCCCAGGAGCGCGAGGGTGCGGGTGGCGACGGGCCCGGCCAGCACCCGGGTCAGATCCAGCACCCGCAGTCCGGCGGCGGGCAGCAGCGGTCCGCCGTCGAACGGCGCGAACCCGCGCGCGCGTGATCCGTCGAGCCGGCCGCGCTCGACCAGGGGACGTGCGGCGACCGCGTCCGCCTGCGGGTGGGCCGTCCACTGCCGGGGCGTGCGCAGCGCGACGGCGAGACCGCCGGCCGCGTGGACCGTGTCCTCCACCTCCAGGGCGGCCCGCCCCGCGAGCGCCCGCGCCACGGCCGTGGGAGCGGCGTCCCCGGGCAGGCCGAGGGCGCGCAGCAGGCGTACGCGGTGGTGCGGGTAGTTGGCGTGGGTGCGCACCCAGCCGTCGGCCGTCCGCCAGAACCGTGACAGCGGGGCGAAGGCGACCGGTGCGCGCCCGTCGACGAGCAGCCGGCGCTCACTGGTGAACGAGACGGCGACCGCGCCGTCGTCCACCCGGACCCGGGGCACCCGCGCGAGGGCGGCCCGCCGAGCCCCCAGCTCCGCGCCGGCCAGCGCGCACACGCCGACACAGGCCCGGGCGAGCTCCCGTACGGGAAGCCGTGCGGGCAGCGCGTCCGCGCGGACCACGGTCGACACGCGCGCGAGGAGGGCGGGATCGCCACCCAGTTCCGCCCAGGCGGACGTGATGTATGTCATGACTCCATGATGCATTATTGATCGAATCAATATGTGTCGGCCGGGGCGGTCGGCGGCACGGGGAGCCCACGGCGCAAGAGGAAGGGCCGGGCGGATGATCCGCCCGGCCCTCGTGCCGCTTCGGCCCCGTCGACGGGACCGTCCTCGCTACTTCACGGCGCGCAGCGCGTTCACGACGCCGTGGCCGAAGAAGCCGTTGAGACGCTTGCCGCCCACGCAGGTAGCGTCCACGACGCCGTTGCCGTCACCGTCGTACGGCTCCGTCGGGCACGCCGTGCTGTCGGCCTGGAGCTTCAGCAGCGCCTGGAGCTCGGCCGGGCTCGCGTGCGGGTGGGTCGACTTCAGCAGCGCGGCCACACCGGCCACGTGCGGGGACGCCATCGAGGTGCCCTGGAGGAACCCGTACGCGTTGTTCGGCAGCGTCGACAGGACGCGGCCGTTGGCGGACGGGGTGTCCGGGATCTGGTACTTGTCGCCGCCCGGGGCCGCCACGTCGACCACACCCAGACCGTAGCTGGAGTAGTACGACTTGGTGCCCTTGACGCCCGTCGCGCTCACGGTGACGACACCCGGCAGCTGGGTCGGGACGTCGAAGCACTCGTGCGGGTCGATGGTCCGCTCGACCGGCGTGGCGTCGTCCGGGCTGGAGGCGTCGACCAGGGCGTCGGAGTCCAGGTCGTGGTTGGAGTTGCCCGCCGAGGCGACGTTGATCGTGCCCTTCTTCTGGGCGTACAGCTGGGCCCTGTTGACCGCGTCGACGATCGCCTTCTGGTCGGGGTCGTCCATGCAGTTGTACAGCCACGGGTCGACGTAATAGCTGTTGTTCGTGACCTCGACGCCGTGGTCGGCGGCGAAGACGAAGGCGCAGACGACGTTCTCCGGGTAGAACAGGCCGTCCTTGGGGTCGCTCACCTTGATGCCCGCGACCTTCACGTCGGGCGCGACACCCGCCACGCCGATGCCGTTGCGGGCGGCGGCGATCTCACCGGCCACATGGGTGCCGTGGTAGTCCTCGGTCGGGTTGTACGGGCGCCAGGCGCCGGGGGTGGTGTCCGCGACGCCGCCGACGCAGTTGGCCGACTGGGAGGCGGAGAAGTTCGGCGCGAGGTCCGGGTGGGTGTCGTCGACACCGGTGTCGATGACGGCGACCGTCACCTTCTTGCTGCCGGGGTTGATCGCGGCGGCCTTGTCGGCGCCGATCGCCCGCAGGTCCCACTGGTCGGCCTCGAGCGGCTCGCTCTGGCCCGCCGCGTCGGAGGCCTTCTCGATCTTCGCGGCCTCCGCCTTGGTCAGGACCTGGGCGGCCCCCTCGTCGGTGGTGCCCGCGGCGCTCAGCGGCGCGGTACGGGTCGCACCGGCCGACTGCACGCCGCGTACGGCGCGTATCTGCGGACCGAAGTCCGGGTTCGCCGAGTGGACGACGAGCACGCCGATCTTGTCGTACGTCGCGACGACGGTGCCACCGGCCTCGGCGACCGCCTGCTTCACCTTCCGGATCGTGCTGTGGTTGGCCTTCGTGTTGACCACGTACGCCAGGGTTCCGGCGTCGGCCGCCCGGGTGGCGGAGGCCTTGACAGGGGCCGCGGAGGCCGCCGTCGGCAGGAAGCCGAGGGAGGCGGTCAGCGACAGCACGACGGGCACCGCGAGGGCGAGGCGGCGTCTGGAAGGCAGATGAGCCATGGGGTCTCCACATCATCCGGATAAGGGACCTGGCCCGAGCACAGGTACTGCTGGGCAGGTACATGACGGGTGGTGCTCGCCCGAAGCTATCTCTCCGACTCACCGGCCAGCAATGACTTCCAGGCGGCGAGTTTGCCGACCCATGACCTGACGCGGGCCCCGCTCGTTGGTCAGGAACCGGTGGGAGGCCACTTCGACAAACCCGTCCGACGCGTTGAACCCGTCCTCGTGCGGCGCCGTGACCTTGGGCAGGGAGCGAGAGGACACTCGCCTCCTTTCGCCGTCCCACCCGCATCCGCAACGAGGAGACTTCGTGGCCACCGAGACACCGCCCCCCTCGAAATCCCCAGCCCAACTCCCCACCACCGAGGAGTTCGTCGCGGTGCAGGAGAGCGCGGAGTTCGGTGAACTGCGCCGCTCCTACCGCAACTTCGCCTTCCCCCTGACCTTCGCCTTCATCGTCTGGTACCTGCTGTACGTCCTGCTGTCCAACTACGCGGGCGACTTCATGGGCACCAAGCTCTTCGGCAACTTCAACGTGGCCATGACCCTCGGCCTCGGCCAGTTCCTGACCACGTTCCTCATCGCCTGGTGGTACGCCCGCACGGCCGCCGCGCGCTTCGACCCCAAGGCCGACGCCATCAAGTCCCGGATGGAGGGCGGCGCATGAGCCCCGCACAGCAGACCCTGATCGCCGCCGGCGAGGCCGGTGAGCACCGCACGCTGATCATCGTCCTGTTCTCCGTGTTCGTCGCCGCGACCCTCGTCATCACCGTGTGGGCCGGCCGCCAGACCAAGGACGCCGCCGACTTCTACGCGGGCGGCCGCCAGTTCACCGGATTCCAGAACGGCCTCGCCGTCTCCGGCGACTACATGTCCGCCGCGTCCTTCCTCGGCATCGCGGGCGCCATCGCCCTCTTCGGCTACGACGGCTTCCTGTACTCCATCGGCTTCCTGGTCGCCTGGCTGGTCGCCCTCCTCCTGGTCGCCGAGCCGCTGCGCAACTCCGGCCGCTACACGATGGGCGACGTCCTGGCGTACCGCATGCGCCAGCGCCCCGTCCGCACCGCCGCCGGCACCTCGACCATCGTCGTGTCGATCTTCTACCTGCTCGCCCAGATGGCGGGCGCGGGCGTCCTGGTCTCGCTGCTGCTGGGCATCACCAGCGACGGCGGCAAGATCGGCATCGTCGCCCTGGTCGGCGTACTGATGATCGTCTACGTCACGATCGGCGGCATGAAGGGCACCACCTGGGTCCAGATGGTCAAGGCCGTCCTGCTCATCGCGGGCGCCCTCCTGCTGACCTTCCTGGTCCTGCTGAAGTTCGACTTCAACCTCTCCGAGCTGCTGGGCTCGGCCGCCGACAACAGCGGCAAGGGCGCGGCCTTCCTGGAGCCCGGACTGAAGTACGGCGCCACCGGCACCACCAAGCTGGACTTCATCTCCCTCGGCATCGCCCTCGTCCTGGGCACCGCCGGCCTGCCGCACATCCTGATCCGCTTCTACACCGTGCCCACCGCCAAGGCCGCCCGCAAGTCCGTCCTGTGGGCCATCGGCCTGATCGGCGCCTTCTACCTGATGACCCTCGCCCTCGGCTTCGGCGCCGCCGCGCTGATCAAGCCGGACGAGATCACCGCCTCCAACAAGGCCGGCAACACCGCGGCGCCCCTGCTCGCCCTCCATCTCGGCGGCGTCGACTCCAACTGGGGCGCGATCCTGCTGGCCACCATCTCGGCGGTCGCCTTCGCCACCATCCTCGCCGTCGTCGCGGGCCTCACCCTCGCCTCGTCCTCCTCCTTCGCCCACGACATCTACGCCAACGTCATCAAGAAGGGCACCGCCAGCGAGAAGCAGGAGATCAACGCGGCCCGCTACGCCACCGTGGGCATCGGCGCCGTCTCCATCCTGCTGGGCGCCCTCGCCCGTGACCTGAACGTCGCCGGCCTGGTCGCCCTCGCCTTCGCGGTCGCCGCCTCCGCCAACCTCCCGACGATCCTCTACAGCCTGTTCTGGAAGCGGTTCACCACCGCCGGAGCCCTGTGGTCGATCTACGGCGGCCTGGTCACCGCGGTCGGCCTGGTGCTGTTCTCGCCGGTCGTCTCCGGCAAGGCCACCTCGATGTTCCCGGACGTCGACTTCCACTGGTTCCCGCTGGAGAACCCGGGCATCATCTCCATCCCGGTCGGCTTCCTGCTGGGCGTCGTGGGCACCCTGCTGTCGAAGGAGGAGCCCGACAAGGCCAAGTACGCCGAGCTGGAGGTCCGCTCCCTGACCGGCACCGGAGCCCACTGAACGACCACCGGCCACGCCCCCTCCACGCGGCCGCGTCGTAGATCCCTACGACGCGGCCGCGCCTTGCCGCACCTGATCTGGTGGGATCGGGCCCTGTCGTTGTCAGCGGCGTCACGTAGGCTCGCAAGTGACGCAAGACGACCGCGATCGCTACGAGGGAGGGGGCCCACGTGCTCATCGACACCTATGGCCGGGTGGCCACCGACCTGAGGGTCTCGCTGACCGACCGGTGCAATCTGCGCTGCACCTACTGCATGCCCGAGGAGGGCCTGCAATGGCTGGCCAAGCCGGACCTCCTCACGGACGACGAGATCGTCCGCCTGATCGACATCGCGGTCACCGGGCTCGGCATCGAGGAGGTCCGCTTCACCGGCGGCGAACCCCTGCTGCGCCCGGGCCTCGTCGGCATCGTGGAGCGGGTCGCCGCGCTGGCCCCCCGCCCCCAGATGTCTCTCACGACCAACGGCATCGGACTGCGCCGCACCGCCGAGGCCCTCAGGGCAGCGGGCCTGGACCGGGTCAACGTCTCCCTCGACACCCTGCGTCCCGACGTCTTCAAGACCCTCACCCGCCGCGACCGCCACAAGGACGTCCTCGAAGGCCTCGAAGCCGCCCGCGAGGCCGGCCTGACCCCGGTCAAGGTCAACTCGGTCCTGATGCCCGGCCTGAACGACGACGAGGCCCCGGACCTCCTCGCCTGGGCCGTCGAGAACGACTACGAGCTGCGCTTCATCGAGCAGATGCCGCTGGACGCCCAGCACGGCTGGAAGCGCGAGGGCATGGTCACGGCCGGGGACATCCTGGCCTCCCTGCGCACCCGCTTCGACCTCACCGCCGAGGGCGAGGGCGAGCGCGGCTCGGCCCCGGCGGAACGCTGGCTGGTGGACGGCGGCCCGCACCGGGTCGGCGTCATCGCCTCCGTCACCCGCCCGTTCTGCGCCGCCTGCGACCGCACCCGCCTCACGGCCGACGGCCAGGTCCGCACCTGTCTCTTCGCCCGTGAGGAGACGGACCTGCGAGCGGCCCTGCGGTCCGGCGCCCCCGACGAGGAGATAGCCCGTATCTGGCGTCTGGCCATGTGGGGCAAGAAGGCGGGCGCGGGTCTGGACGACCCGTCGTTCGTCCAGCCGGACCGCCCGATGTCGGCGATCGGCGGCTAGACCTGGCCGCCGGACAGGCCCCCGGAGTCCTCCCGGGACGTCCACTCGGTCAGCGGGACGACGTCCTTGAGGAAGCCGCGGACGCCGAGGAACTGCGACAGATGCTCGCGGTGCTCCTCGCACGCCAGCCATGTCTTGCGCCGCTCCGGCGCATGGATCTTCGGATTGTTCCACGCCAGGACCCACACCGCGTCGGCACGGCAGCCCTTGGCAGAACAGATCGGGGTCTCGTCACTCACAGACTTGTCTCACCACACGCACACAAAGGCGACGCCGAGCAGCCACGGGGGGAGCTGCCCGGCGTCGGTCCGTCGCTCCGACGGGGGATGCGGAGCGCGTACGAAGTATGTCACGGCCCCCCTCTCCCACGGGACTGGAACAACATGATTGATCTGAGCTTTTCCTGAGCTTGCCGCACAGCTCGGCCACGGCCGCCTCACGGCCGGTTCATGGCTTTCGCTCGGCCGGATCGGGCGCCGATTCCCGCCGCACGGATTCCGTGAAGCCCTCCTCTTGATGCAGGGAGCCGGCCCGTTCGTCCTCCGGGCGGGAGGGATCGATCATGGGCCGCACCGGCGCGCTCAGGAAGGTCGAGGGCAGTGAAGGCACGTTCTCGCGGCCCGCGTTGGCGATCACCACCGAGATGTAGGGGAGTACCACCCCCAGGACCAACGCCACGAGAGCCACGTGCCGTTCCACGTTCCACAGCGTCGCCGCGAGGATCACCGACACCGTGCGGATCGACATCGAGATGACGTAACGCCGCTGCCGGCCGCGCACGTCTTCCTGGAGACCCTGACGCGCACCGGTGATCCGGAACACCTGAACGTTCCCGCTGCCGGCCTGCTTCCGCATCACATTCCACCGTCCGCCCGCATCGCCCTCGCCTCGGCCCCTGTCCGGTCCGCTCCCGATCGGGGAACGACCCCCGGACGCGTTCCACGGTACGCCGCGACTGCGCCGCCTTCGAGACCGGGTCGGCTCCCGTCCCGGCGAAGGACCTGCGCCGTCGCACGTACGGCGGTACCCGACATGCGTCGTACGGCGAGCGGATCGAGACTTGGGGCAATGCTCAGGCAGAGCGTACGAGGAGGCAGCCATGGGCTGGTTGTGGGCGATCATCGTGGGTTTCGTGCTGGGCCTGATCGCCAAGGCGATCATCCCGGGAAAGCAGCACAGCCCGCTCTGGCTGACGACCATCTTCGGCATGCTGGGCGCCGTCGTGGGCAACTCGATCGCCCGCGCGTTCGGGGTCGAGGAGACCGCCGGCATCGACTGGAGCCGCCATCTCTTCCAGCTGATCGCCGCCATCATCATCGTCGCCCTCGGCGACATGCTCTACATGGCGACGCTGGGCAAGCGGAAGTACCACGCCTGACCCGGGCGACCTCGCCCACCGCCACGGCCCACCCCCTCGGGGGGCGGGCCGTGGCGGCAGGGCTCAGGCGCAGGGCTCAGGCGCCGGTGACCTCGACGGCGGCCAGGTTGCGCTTGCCGCGCCGCAGCACCAGCCACCGCCCGTGGATGAGCTCTTCCTTCGACGGGACGGCGTCCTCCGCGGTGACCTTGACGTTGTTCACGTAGGCCCCGCCCTCCTTCACGGTCCGCCGCGCGGCCGACTTGCTGGCCACCAGGCCGACCTCGGCGAACAGGTCCACGACCGGACCGAGCTCGGCGACCTCGACGTGCGGCACCTCGGAGAGGGCCGCCGCCAGCGTCCGGTCGTCGAGCTCGGCGAGCTCGCCCTGACCGAAGAGGGCCTTGGACGCGGCGATCACGGCCGCCGTCTGGTCGGCGCCGTGCACCAGCGTCGTCAGCTCCTCGGCCAGCGCGCGCTGCGCGGCCCTGGCCTGCGGACGCTCCTCGGTCTGCCGCTCCAGCTCCTCGATCTCCGCGTGGGAGCGGAAGCTGAAGATGCGCAGGAACTTCGAGACGTCCCGGTCGTCCGCGTTCAGCCAGAACTGGTAGAAGGCGTACGGCGTCGTCATCTCGGGGTCGAGCCAGACCGTGCCGGACTCCGTCTTGCCGAACTTGGTGCCGTCCGCCTTGGTGATCAGCGGAGTCGCCAGCGCGTGCACCACCGCGTCGGGCTCCACCCGGTGGATCAGGTCGGTGCCCGAGGTCAGGTTGCCCCACTGGTCGCTGCCGCCGGTCTGGAGCACGCAGCCGTGCCGGCGGTACAGCTCCAGGAAGTCCATGCCCTGGAGGATCTGGTAGCTGAACTCGGTGTAGCCGATGCCCGCGTCGGAGTTGAGCCGCCGGGAGACGGCCTCCTTGGCGATCATCTTGTTGACGCGGAAGTGCTTGCCGACGTCCCGCAGGAACTCGATGGCCGACATGCCCTGCGTCCAGTCCAGGTTGTTGACCATGACCGCCGCGTGCGGGCCCTCGAAGTCGAGCAGCGGCGCGATCTGCGCGCGCAGCCGCTCGACCCACTGGGCGACGACCTCCGGGGAGTTCAGCGTCCGCTCCGCGGTGGGTTTAGGGTCGCCGATCAGACCGGTGGCGCCCCCGACCAGGCCCAGCGGACGGTTGCCCGCCTGCTGGATCCTGCGCATCGTCAGGATCTGCACGAGGTTGCCGAGGTGCAGGCTGGGCGCGGTCGGGTCGAAGCCGCAATAGAACGTGACGGGACCGTCCGCGAACGCCTTGCGCAGTGCGTCCTCGTCAGTGGAGAGGGCGATCAGCCCGCGCCACTGCAGTTCGTCGACGATGTCCGTCACGGTTCTCATATCTCCTTGATGATCTTCGGGCACTCGCGGGGCGGTCGTACGACCACCGGCTACGAGGTTATACGCCCTGACTGACAGAGCTCATATTGAAGTCCGGCACCCGCAGCGCGGGCATCGCGGCCCTGGTGAACCAGTCGCTCCACTCCCGCGGCAGCGTCTTCTCGGTGCGCCCCGCCTGAGTCGCCCGCCCCAGCAGGCCCACCGGCGACTCGTTGAACCGGAAGTTGTTCACCTCGCCCACGACCTCGCCGTCCTCCACCAGGTAGACGCCGTCCCGGGTCAGACCGGTGAGGAGCAGCGTCGCCGGATCGACCTCCCGGATGTACCACAGGCAGGTGAGCAGCAGCCCGCGTCCGGTGCCCGCGACCATCTCCTCCAGGGAGCGGTCCTCGCCGCCGTCCAGGATCAGGTTGTCGGCCCCGGGCGACGCCGGCAGACCGGTCAGGGCCGCGCTGTGCCGGGTGGTCGTCAGGTGCTTCAGCTCGCCCGCCGAGATCCACTCGGTGGGCCGCACGGGCAGGCCGTTGTCGAAGACCGACTGATCGCCGCCGGAGGAGTGCGCGATGACGAACGGCGGCGACTCCAGACCCGGCTCGTGCGGGTCGCTGCGCAGGGTCAGCGGAAGCTCGGAGAGCTTCTCCCCGAGCCGGGTGCCGCCGCCGGGCTTGGAGAACACCGTCCGGCCCTCGGTCGCGTCCCGGCCGGACGCCGACCACAGCTGGTAGATCATCAGGTCCGCCACGGCGGTCGGCGGCAGCAGCGTCTCGTAGCGCCCGGCGGGCAGCTCGATCCGCCGCTGCGCCCAGCCCAGCCGTACGGCCAGCTCGGCGTCGAGCGCGGCCGGGTCGACGTCCTTGAAGTCCCGGGTCGAGCGGCCCGCCCACGCCGAACGCGTCCGGTCCGGGGACTTGGCGTTGAGCTCCAGCGTCCCGTTCGGCTGGTCGTGCCGCAGCCGCAGCCCGGTCGAGGTCCCCAGGTACGTCGAGACGAGCTCGTGGTTGGCGAACCCGTACAGCTCGCGACCGCCGGCGCGCGCGCGGGCGAACGCCTCGCCCAGCGCGGGCGCGAAGTCCGCGAACACCGCCGACGAGGTCTCCGCCGGCGCCTCCGTGAACTCGGGGGACGGGGCCACGCCGGTGACCAGCGGCTGCGCGTCCTCCGCGGGACCAGCGCCGCGCGCGGCCGCCTCGGCGGCCCGTACGAGGGGCTCCAGCTCGTCCGCGGTGACGGCGGCCCGCGAGACGACGCCGGAGGCGGTGCCCTCCCTGCCGTCGACCGTGGCGATGACGGTGAGCGTGCGCCCGCGCGTGACGCCGTTGGTCGTGAGCGCGTTCCCCGCCCAGCGCAGGTTGGCCGTCGACTGCTCGTCCGCGATGACGACACAGCCGTCGGCCCGCGACAGCTCGAGGGCGCGCTCGACGACCTCGTGCGGCTTCTGCGCCTTGTTGCTGCCCGCGCTCATCGACCGGCCTCCTGCGTGGTGTTGAGGATGTTGACTCCCTTGAAGAGGGCGGAGGGGCAGCCGTGCGACACCGCCGCCACCTGGCCCGGCTGGGCCTTGCCGCAGTTGAAGGCGCCGCCGAGGACGTAGGTCTGCGGACCGCCCACCGCGGCCATCGAACCCCAGAAGTCGGTGGTCGTCGCCTGGTAGGCCACGTCCCGCAGCTGCCCGGTGATCCGCCCGTTCTCGATACGGAAGAACCGCTGGCCGGTGAACTGGAAGTTGTAGCGCTGCATGTCGATGGACCAGGACCGGTCCCCGACGACGTAGATGCCCCGGTCGACGCTGCCGATGAGCCCCTCGGTCGACATGCCGGCCGGGTCCGGGCGCAGCGACACGTTGGCCATGCGCTGCACCGGCACATGGCCGGGGGAGTCGGCGAAGGCGCAGCCGTTGGAGCGCTCGAACCCGGTCAGCTTCGCGATCCGCCGGTCCAGCTGGTAGCCGACGAGCGTGCCGTCCTTGACGAGGTCCCAGGACTGGCCCTCGACGCCCTCGTCGTCGTAGCCGACGGTCGCCAGGCCGTGCTCGGCGGTGCGGTCGCCCGTGACGTTCATCAGGTCCGAGCCGTAGCGCAGCTTTCCGAGCTGGTCGAAGGTGGCGAAGGAGGTGCCCGCGTAGGCGGCCTCGTAGCCGAGGGCCCGGTCCAGCTCCGTGGCGTGCCCGATGGACTCGTGGATGGTCAGCCACAGGTTGGACGGGTCGACGACCAGGTCGTACAGGCCGGGCTCGACGCTCGGTGCCCGCATCTTCTCGGCGAGCAGTTCCGGGATCCGGTCGAGTTCCTCGTCCCAGTCCCAGCCGGTGCCCGTGAGGTACTCCCAGCCGCGTCCGACCGGCGGCGCGATGGTGCGCATGGAGTCGAACTCGCCGCTCGACTCGTCGACCGACACCGCGTTCAGCGAAGGGTGCAGCCGGACCCGCTGCTGTGTGGTCGCCGTGCCGGCCGTGTCGGCGTAGAACTTGTTCTCGTGGACGGTGAGCAGCGAGGCGTCCACGTGGTTGATCCCGTTGGCCGCCAGCAGCCGCGCGCTCCAGTCGGCGAGCAGCGCCGCCTTCTCCTCGTCCGGGACGGTGAACGGGTCGATCTCGTAGGACGAGATCCACGTCCGGTCGGCGTGCACCGGCTCGTCGGCCAGCTCCACCCTCTCGTCCGATCCGGCGGCCTTGATCACCTGCGCGGACAGCTTGGCCATCGCCACGGCCTGCGAGGCGACCCGCGCGGCCGCGTCCATAGTCAGATCCACCCCGGAGGCGAATCCCCAGGTACCGCCGTGCACGACCCGCACCGCGTACCCGAGGTCGGTCGTGTCGGACGAACCGGCGGGCTTGGCGTCCCGCAGCCGCCAGGACGCGCTGCGCACCCGCTCGAACCGGAAGTCCGCGTGCTCCGCCCCGAGCGCACGCGCGCGTGCGAGCGCGGCGTCGGCGAGGGCGCGCAGGGGCAGGGCCGTGAAACTCTCATCGATGCTATGGGGCACCTACGTGTCTCCCTGGTGTCGTCACGTGTGAAGGCTCCGATCATGTCGCGCCCGGCGGCCGCCGGACCACACCTTTCCGCCCCGCTTCCGCAAACTTTCTGTAGGGACCCCACAGCCAGCCCGGTGAGCCACTGTCGGTGCCCGAATGTCCGCGGACGGGAGGGGACCGATAGGTTTCGAGTGAAGCCACCTGCCGTCCCGTGTGCGGTCAGGTGCGTCAGATCACTATCGAAAGGGTGATCCGTTGAGCCGCTCGGTTCTCGTCACCGGAGGAAACCGGGGCATCGGCCTCGCCATCGCCCGCGCGTTCGCCGACGCCGGCGACAAGGTCGCGATCACGTACCGCTCGGGCGAGCCACCGGCCGGCTTCCTGGCGGTCAAGTGCGACATCACCGATTCCGAGCAGGTGGAGCAGGCCTACAAGGAGATCGAGGCCGAGCACGGCCCCGTGGAGATCCTCGTCGCCAACGCCGGCGTCACCAAGGACCAGCTCCTGATGCGCATGTCCGAGGAGGACTTCACCTCGGTCATCGACACCAACCTCACCGGCACCTTCCGCGTCGTCAAGCGTGCCAACCGGGGCATGCTGCGCGCCAAGAAGGGCCGCGTCGTGCTGATCTCGTCGGTCGTGGGCCTGTACGGCTCGCCCGGCCAGGCGAACTACGCCGCGTCCAAGGCCGCCCTCGTCGGCTTCGCGCGTTCCCTCGCCCGTGAGCTGGGATCACGCAACATCACCTTCAACGTCGTCGCGCCCGGCTTCGTCGACACCGACATGACCAAGGCGCTCACCGACGAGCAGCGCGAGAACATCGTCTCGCAGGTCCCGCTCGGCCGGTACGCGCAGCCGGAGGAGATCGCCGCGACGGTGCGGTTCCTCACCTCGGACGACGCCTCGTACATCACTGGAGCCGTCATTCCCGTTGACGGCGGACTGGGAATGGGTCACTGATCACCATGAGCGGAATCCTCGAGGGCAAGCGCGTCCTGATCACCGGTGTGCTGATGGAGTCCTCCATCGCCTTCCACACCGCCAAGCTGGCCCAGGAGCAGGGTGCCGAGATCATCCTGACGGCCTTCCCGCGGCCCACGCTGACCGAGCGCATCGCCCGGAAGCTGCCCAAGCCCACCAAGGTCATCGAGCTCGACGTGACCAACGACGAGCACCTCGCCCGGCTGGCCGACGTCGTCGGCGAGGAGCTCGGCGGCCTCGACGGCGTCGTGCACTCCATCGGTTTCGCGCCGCAGGACGCGCTCGGCGGCAACTTCCTGAACACGCCGTTCGAGTCGGTCGCCACGGCCATGCACGTCTCGGCGTTCTCCCTGAAGTCGCTCACCATGGCCTGCCTGCCGCTGATGCAGAACGGCGGCTCGGTCGTCGGCCTCACCTTCGACGCCTCGTTCGCCTGGCCGCAGTACGACTGGATGGGCCCCGCCAAGGCGGCCCTGGAGGCCACCAGCCGCTACATGGCCCGGGACCTGGGCAAGCAGAACATCCGCTGCAACCTCGTCTCGGCGGGCCCGATCGGCTCCATGGCCGCCAAGTCCATCCCGGGCTTCGCCGAGCTGGCGTCCGTGTGGGACAACCGGGCCCCGCTGGAGTGGGACCTCAAGGACCCCGAGCCGGCCGGCCGCGGTGTCGTCGCCCTGCTGAGCGACTGGTTCCCGAAGACCACGGGCGAGATCGTCCACGTGGACGGCGGTCTGCACGCCGTAGGAGCCTGATCCCCGAAGCCTTGCCGACGCCCCGCTCTCCCCGCCCGCGCGGAGAGCGGGGCGTCACCCGTTCGGCCCCTTTGGCCAGGCGCGGGAGCCCTCCCGCGAGCCACTCTGAGGTGCGGGTACGTCACCGCGCTTTCCTCCCCAGCACGGCCGAGGAGGTCCCCTTGTGCGCCTGTCTCGCAGCCTGGCCCCAGTGACCGTCGCCGTCTGTCTCGTCCTGTCGCTGCCGTACGACGCGATGCCGCACGCACGCGTGGCGGCGCCGCGGGCCGCCCCCGTCGCCCCCGAGGAGCCGTTCGGCGCGGAGTGCCGCACCGACGTCCAGGGCTCCCGCGTCGTCGTCCACTGCCACAACCCCTACGCCGACACCGACAGCGTCCGTCTGCACATCGAGTGCGACCGCTGGTGGGATCTCGACACCGACGGCGCCCCCGTCGACGTGGGTCCCGCGCAGACCGTGCGGCTCACCGGCCGCTGCTGGAAGGAGGTCCGCTCGGTCTGGGTCAGCCACCGGAAGCGGTGAACCGGCCGGGCCGGCACAGCAGCGGATAGCCGGCCGCCTCCGCGGCGGCGGTCTCCGCGTCGCCCGCGCGGATCGCGTCCACCAGCCGCGTGTGGTCCATGTAGGTCTCCGGCGTCAGCTCCTCGCCGACGTCCTCGCGCAGCCAGTCCCGCAGCACCTCGCCGAGGTCCGCGTACATCGCGGTCATGACGTCGTTGTGGGAGGCCGCGACGACCGCCAGGTGGAAGGTCGCGTCCGCCGTCACGAACGCCTCGGCGTCGCCCGACTCCCAGGCCCGCTCACGCCGCAGGAGGAGGGCGTCCAGCTGCTTGAGGTCCTTCTCCGTGCGCCGACCGGCCGCCAGCCGTGCCGCGCTGGACTCCAGCGTGGCGCGCAGTTCGGCGATGTGGCCCGGATCGGCGTCGGCGAAGCGGCGGTGCATCACGCCCGCGAGTTCGCTGGTCGCCGCCACGTACGTGCCCGAGCCCTGCCGGATGTCCAGCAGCCCGTTGTGCGCGAGGGCGCGGACCGCCTCGCGGACCGTGTTGCGGGCGACGCCCAGCTGCTCGACCAGCTCGGGCTCCGTGGGGATGCGCGAGCCGACCGGCCACTCGCCCGAGGTGATCTGGGTGCGCAGCGCGGCGATGACCTGCTCGGACAGCGCCGAGCGGTGGGGATGGCTCAGGGGCATGGCACACCTTCGCACGTGCGGGGCGGCCGCATGGCACCCGGGGATGGACAGCCAATCATCCCATGATTCTATGATGGACGGCATGGCGAGCGAGCAGATCCGTACGACGACACCCCTGACTTCGCGTGATCCCGCGGAGGGCGAGCCCCCGCACGCCCCCACGCGCGCGGGGAAGTGGCGTACGCGCCTGCTCGTGGCCGGGATCGTGCTGGCCGCGCTGAACCTGCGGCCCGCCATCACCAGCCTCGGCGCCCTGCTGGAGGAGGTGCGCGACGGACTCGGCATGAGCGGCACCGTGGCCGGGCTGCTGACCTCGGTGCCCCCGCTCTGCTTCGCCGTCTTCGGGGTCATGGCGCCCAGGCTGGCACGGCGCTTCGGCGCCGGCGCCGTCGTGTGTGCCGGAATGGCCGCCATCGCGGCGGGACTGCTGCTGCGGCCCTACGCGGGCGGCACGGCGGGATTCCTCGCCGCCAGCGCGCTCGCCCTCATGGGCATCGCCGTCAGCAACGTCCTGATGCCGGTCATCGTCAAGCGCCACTTCCCCGACCGGGTCGGGCCCATGACCGGCCTGTACTCCATGGCCCTCGCCCTCGGCACCTCCGCCGCCGCCGCGACCACCGTGCCGATGACGCAGGCGGTCGGCGGCAGCTGGCGGACCGGGCTCGTCCTGTGGGCGGCCCTGGCGGCGGCCGCCGTCCTGCCCTGGCTGCCCCTCGCCCGCGAGCACGGGACGTCCGCGGGAGGCACGGGCAGGACGGGCGAGCGGCGGAGACGCGCCCCCCGGCCCGCCGCCCCGCGGACGCAGACGCCCGCACCGCAGGCCGACACCGCCGTACCGGCCGCCCAGGCGCGCGTGCCGCAGACCGACGGCCGCCTGCCGCGGGCCCACGCGCGCGTGCCGCAGCCGCCGACCGCCCCGCTGCGCATCACCCGCAGCCGCACCGCGTGGGCGCTCGCCGTCTTCTTCGGCCTACAGGCCACCGCCGCCTACATCACCATGGGATGGATGCCGCAGATCTTCCGGGACGCGGGTGTGTCCGCCGGCACCGCCGGACTGCTGCTCGCCGTGACCATGGCGATGGGCGTGCCCCTGGCCTTCGTCATACCGCGCGTCGCCACCCGGCTGCCGCACCAGGGGCCGATCGTCCTCGCGCTCGGCGCCTGCGGGCTCGTCGGGTACACGGGCCTCTACCTCGCCCCGGCCGGCGGCGCCTGGCTCTGGGCCGTGCTGCTCGGCATCGCCAACTGCGCCTTCCCGCTCGCCCTCACGATGGTCGGCATGCGCGCCAGGACCGGCGCGGGCGTGGCCCAGCTCTCGGCGTTCGCGCAGAGCACCGGCTACCTGATCTCCATTCCCGGCCCGCTGCTGGTGGGCGTCCTCTACCAGCACAGCGGCGGCTGGGGCCTGCCTCTGGCGCTCATGGCGGCCCTGATGGTCCCGCAGACGGTCGTGGGCTTCCTCGCGGGCCGCGACCGCACGGTGGAGGAGGAGGCCGCCCGCGGGCGCGCCCGCTGAACGGGCGCGGTCACCCCGCGGCGACCGGCACGGACGCGGAGTGCGAGACTTGCCCCATGCCAGTGCTCGATCCGAACCCGCGCAACGGCCAGAAGAAGATGCTGCTCGTCTTCGGCTCGTTCCTCGCCATCTTCGTCGTCATCGCCGTCATCGCGACCATCGCCTCGCCCTGACGACCCGGCCCGGGGTGGGGTTAACCCCCCGTCCCCTAGGGGGCGAGGGTCAGGGTCGAGTGGGTGGATCACCGGATGGGCCGGGGGCCGCCGGTTCCGTAACTTCGAGAGTGTGACCGCGAGGACGCGGAGCACCTGCCAAGGGTCCACGGACCACTCGAAGACAGCGGAGGCACCCATGTCGGCCCCTACGCACACCCGGCCCCACCCGGCCGCCACGGGCGGCGTCGACTCGCGGCTGCCCTGGTGGGCCCTCGCCCTCCCCACGCTCGCCTTCATCACCCTGTTCGTGCTGATACTGAACCCGGCCGACGCCCACGCGGCCACGGGCGACCCGGCGATCACGCATCTCGTCGAGCGGGTACAGCAGCTGGTCGCCCACTAGCGCGCACCTGAGGACCGCTGGTGAAGCCGCATGTCAACTCCCTGCGCCCCATGGCCTGTTTCATGCGAAGCTGGGACTCATGAGCGTCGCAGAACCCCGCAGGATCGTCCTCTTCCGCCATGCGAAGGCCGACTGGCCACAGGTGACCGACCATGAGCGTCCGCTCGCCGAGCGGGGGCGTATGGACGCCGCCGTCGCCGGACGCAGACTGGTCGACATCGGTGTCCCCATCGACCTGGCCCTCTGCTCCACCGCGGTCCGCACCCGCGAGACATGGAAGATCGCCGTCCACGAGTTCCCGCAGCGGCCGAAAACCGTCTACGAGGAGCGGATCTACGAGGCCTCACCGGGTGAGCTGATCGCCCTGCTCAACGAAACACCGGACGACGCGCGTGACGTCGTCCTGATCGGCCACAACCCGGGCATCCAGGGACTCGCCGACATCCTGTCCGGCCAAGCCGAGGGCGACGCCGGCGAGCGGATGCGCGGCCGCGGGTTCCCGGCCGCCGCCTTCGCCGTCCTCTCCTTCGACGGCTCCTGGAAGTCCCTGGAGCCGGGCGTGGCCACCCTGCTCGACTACTGGGCACCCGCCGAGTAACCCACCGCGCACGCGTACGGGGCCCGGCACCGCATCGGTGCCGGGCCCCGCTCGTCGCGCTCCGCTTCCCTAGTGCTCGTCGTGGGTCTCGGCGGCCTCGACCTCTTCGCGGGTGATGCCGAGCAGATACAGCACGGTGTCCAGGAACGGCACGTTCACCGCCGTGTGCGCCGCCTCGCGCACCACCGGCTTGGCGTTGAAGGCGACCCCGAGGCCGGCCGCGTTGAGCATGTCGAGGTCGTTCGCGCCGTCGCCGATCGCCACGGTCTGCGAGAGCGGCACCCCCGCCTCGGCGGCGAACCGGCGCAGCAGCCGGGCCTTGCCCGCCCGGTCCACGATCTCGCCGGTCACCCGGCCGGTCAGCCTTCCGTCGACGATCTCCAAGGTGTTGGCCTGGGCGAAGTCCAGCCCCAGTCGCTCCTGGAGATCGTCGGTGACCTGGGTGAACCCGCCGGAGACGACGCCCACCTGGTACCCGAGCCGCTTCAGCGTCCTGATCAGCGTGCGCGCACCCGGCGTCAGCCGCACCTCGGTGCGCACCTTCTCCACGACCGAGGCGTCCAGTCCCGCCAGCAGCGCCACCCGCGCGTGCAGCGACTGCTCGAAGTCGAGCTCGCCGCGCATCGCGGACGCCGTCACCTCGGCGACCTCGGCCTCGCAGCCGGCGTGCGCGGCGAAGAGCTCGATCACCTCGTCCTGGATCAGGGTGGAGTCGACGTCCATGACGACGAGCCGCTGGGCCCGCCGGTACAGGCCCGCGTCGACCACCGCGACGTCCACTCCCAGCGCCGCCGCGTCCGTGACCAGCGCCGTGCGCAGCGGTTCGGTCTCCACGCCGGACACCGCGAACTCCACGGCGGTGACCGGGTACTTGGCGAGCCGGAAGATGCGGTCGATGTTGCCGCCGGCCTTCGTGATCTTCGCGGCGACCGCCGCCGTGGCCTCCGCGGTCAGCGGGTGCCCGAGCACGGTGACCAGCGACCTGCCGAGGCCGCGCGGCCGGTTGTCGCCGATGCCTGAGATGATCTCGGCCTGCATCTTCATCGACTCGGCCCAGCTGTGGACCGTCGAGCGCAGCTCGCCCTCCATACCGGTCGGCGGCTCGGTCACGAGCGCGCACAGCACCATCCGGCCTCGGGTCACGACCTGCTCGATGTCGACCACGTCGACGGAGAAGGCGGCGAGGGTGTCGAAGAGGCCGGCCGTGATGCCCGGCCTGTCCTTGCCGAAGATCTTGACAAGGAGCGTGGGGACGTCGGAGGACGAAGTCTGCAAAGCGCTCATGGTGTACCCACCGTATCCGGCACCCAGTGCCGCCCGCCGCTCAGGTCCGCCTGACGGACGGGTAACAGTGGATGTCGACGAGATGGCGCCCACCTGGACGAAAGCCCGGCCCCTCGCAAGCGGCCCCCACACCGTCCCCGTCCGCGGCCCCCTCGCCCGTCCGCGGCCCTCGCGTCTTGTCCCTCCGCCCTCGGTGCTTTGCCCGTCCGCCACCGCGCGTCCAGCCGCGACGTCCCGATGACGCTCATGCCCTTCCTGCACTCCCTGGCCCTCACCCGCAGCCTCACCTGACCCGCGGCCCACCCGGACCCGCGGGCCCACCCGCCCCCGTGCCTTGCCCGGCCGTCCCCGGCGCTTTGCCGTCCGTAGCCCCCGTGCCTTGCTCGGCCGCCCTCGGTGCTTTGCCCGTCCGGAGTCCCCGTGCCTTGCTCGGCCGTCCCCGGCGCCTTGCCGTCCACAGCCCTCACGCCTTGCCCGGCCGCCCCCACGCCCTGCCCACCGCGGCTCCCGTGTCCGGCCCGGCCGCCGCGGGCGGACCGGCGGCGGTGCCCCGCGCCCGGCCATGACCACGGCGCCGCGTCCTCTCCTCGGACCCTCGGAGCCACCCCCACCCGGGCCCGCCCCCCCCGGCGCCCGTACCGGTTTGCTCGCGCCGCCCCGGACTCGCCGCCCAGGGCGCCCGGGCCTTCTCGATCCACGGCATCCGCAGCACTCGGCTCCGGGGGCGGAAGACCCCCGCACCCCGCACCCCACCCCGTGCCTTGCGCCACTACTCGCCCGGCCCCCGGACCCCGCGCACCCGCCGGGCGGCGCCCGTGCTCACCTTCGGCCTCCCGGGGGCCCGGGGGTCCGGGGAGGTGGTGGGGGAGGAGGCGGGGGCGGGCCCTCGTCCGAGTCGGGTCGCGGGCGCTCGCCGGGGCGCTGCCCGGGAGGGCGACGCGGTGGCCGCGGACCCTGCCCGGCCGGCCGGACCACGGTCGGCGCCCCGTAGACGTCGTCCGCCCCCGGCGCCGCGGCGGGCGGCCACCCGCCGCGCCGGGCGTCCGGCGACGGCTCGTCCCCCCGTGCGCCCTCACGGGGCCCGGACGGGCCGGGCCCCTCGCCCGGCGCCCGCCGCGGCCGGGCGTCCCGCGGCCGCCGCACCTCCTCGGGGATCCTCAGGTAGGGATTGGTGTCCGGGTTCGGCGGCCGGTACGAGGGCCCGTCCGCCGAGTACGGCCCCGCCCGCTCCGACGTGGACGCCGAGCGCCCGCCGCCCGCGCCGGACCCGCCGCCGCCCGCGTCACCCCGTGCCAGGGGCGCCGCAAACCGCCCGGCGGCTCCCGTCGCACGGGCCAGCAGCGCCCCCGCGGCGCCGGCCCCTGCGCCCCAGGCCGCGCCGAGCAGCAAGGCCGCCCCGAGGTGCCCCCGCAGGTCGATCCCGGCACCGAAGGCGTCGAACCCCAGCACGGACAGCGACGCGTCCACCGAGACGTTCGTCAGCCAGGCGATCAGCGGCAGCGCCGCCGCCGTCGCCGACCCGAGCCGCACCGCACAGTGCACCGCGAACCCGCCCGCCCCGGCCCCGCGTCCGCCCCGGCCGCCGTGTCCCTCGCCCGCCCCCGGCACCGCGGGCCCCACGGGGGTCCGCACGGCCGTCAGCACCCCGGCCAGCAGCATCATCAGCGCCGCCGCCACGCCGAGCAGCCACACCCGTCCGTCCAGCTCGGCGAGACGGCCGAGGGTCACCGGCTGTCCGGTGCCGCCGTCGAGCAGATCGTCCAGCGGGTCCGGCAGGACGCTCGTCAGCGCGCCCGTGGCCTCGCCGTCCCAGGGGACGAACAGGCCGATCGGGATGCCCAGCCAGACCCCGTTGGGCGCCCCGAGCAGCGCCGCTCCCGCGATCCGCTTCGGATGGTCGTCGCCGATGGCCGCGTACGCCGCCGCGGCGCACCCGGCCGCCACGGCCACCAGCAGCACGGTCACCACGGCGGACACCGCCGGCCGCACCACGCGGTGGACGGCCTCCCAGCCGGGCGGCAGCGGTGTGCGGCGCGAGGCGAGCAGGGCGATCAGCAGGATGCCGAGCGACCAGCCGAGGCCCCCCAGCAGGGTGGGCGCCGTGTCGACGGTGAAACCGACCGCCGCCTTCGCGTCGACGAGGTCGCCGAGCCGGTCGGGCAGCAGTCCGCCGATGTCCCCGACGCTCCCGAGCCCGGGGATGTCCAGCCCCCCGCCGCCGCTCCCGCCCCCCGTGCCGGGCAGGTCGTCCAGGCCCAGCTTGCTCCCGTCGAGCGTGATGACGTCGTGCCCCGCCCAGGCCAGTCCGCCCAGCATCGCCGCGTACAGCGCCACCACCGCGCCCACGCGCGCCAGGAGTTCGGCCGGGGCGACGACAACTGCGGCCGTGCGCAGGGACCGCAGGAAGAACCAGGCCAGCAGCAGCGCACCGACCAGGCTCACCCCCAGTGGCGTGATCTCGATGGCGGTGGCCGTCTCCGCGCCCGTCAGACCGAACGCGGAGACGTCGCCCGACGGGGTCACCGAGCCGCCGGCCGCCAGGGCCACCACCGCGGCCGTCATCGGACCCAGCGAACCGGCCGAGTCCGCCCCCAGCAGGTGCAGTCCCAGTGCCGCCGTCCCCGCCATCCCGATCAACGCCCAGCTCACCGCGGCGATCGCGGCGAGCACCACGTCCGTCCACGGCACACCCCTGGCGCGCACCGCGTTCCCACTGCCCTCGACACCCGTACCGGCACTCATGCAGACCCCCCGATCCGCGGCGCGCGGCGGCGAAGATCGCCGCTTCCGTCCCCCTCGCGTGCTTTACCACTCTCCGGGCCGGTTTCAACCCCGTCAACGGGAACGGCCGATACGCTCGCGCACGCTCTTCACAAGGCCCGACTTTCGGTCAGGGGGCCGCTACTGAAATAGTTCCCCCCGATGTTCGACATCCCTAGACTCCCCGTTGATGGGGCTAACTCGGGGGACAACTCAGTGGGGCTGGAGTGCCGGAACTCGTACTGGAATTGAACGGACGCACCTGGACGCTCGATCCGTCCAGGCAATACACCCTCGGACGTGATCCGCAGGGGGACATCGTCTTCGACGACGCCAGGGTCTCCTGGCGTCACGCCACCGTCAGCTTCAACGGGCGCAGTTGGGTCGTCGAGGACCACGGGAGCACCAACGGCACGTTCGCGCAGGGGCAGCGCGTCCATCAGCTGGACATCGGTCCCGGCACGGCGCTGCACCTGGGCAACGCGACCGACGGACCGCGCGTGAACGTGTCGGGGTCGCAGGCGCCCGCCGCGCAGCCCCAGCAGCAGCCGTACGCCGCGCAGGCCGCGAACCCGGGCTGGGCCGCCCAGCAGGCACCGCAGCCGCAGGCTCCGCAGGGCGGCTGGCAGGCTCCGCAGCAGGGCGCGCCGCACGTCCCGCAGCAGCAGGGGCCGGGCGAGCCGTACGCGCAGCAGGTGCCCGGCGGAGGCGCGGGGGCGCCGCCGGTCTACGGTGACCGCAGCCCGACCACGTTCCACCAGTTCTCCCTCGGCCGGGTGATGCGCATCGGCCGTGCCCTGGAGAACGAGCTGGTCGTCTCCGACCTCCAGGTCTCGCGTCACCACGCCGAGTTCCACTCGACGCCCGACGGGCGCATGGAGATCCGCGACCTCGGTTCGCACAACGGCACCTACGTCAACGGCCAGCCGATCCCCAAGGGCGGCTCGGTCCAGCTGGGCCCCGCCGACATCGTCGGCGTCGGCCACTCGACGTTCCGGATCGTCGGCGACCGGCTCGAGGAGTTCGTCGACACCGGTGAGGTGTCCTTCTCGGCGCGCCACCTGACCGTCACCGTCGACGGCGGCAAGCAGATCCTCAAGGACGTCTCCTTCGGCGTCCCGGAGAAGTCGCTGATCGCGGTCATCGGACCGTCCGGCTCCGGCAAGTCGACGCTGCTCAAGGCGCTCACCGGATACCGGCCCGCCAACCAGGGCGACGTCCTCTACGACAACCGGAACCTGTACAAGCAGTTCGCCGAGCTGCGCCAGCGCATCGGTCTGGTCCCGCAGGACGACATCCTGCACAAGGAACTGACCGTCAAGAAGGCCCTGAAGTACGCGGCCAAGCTCCGCTTCCCGGCCGACACCACGGCCGCCGAACGTGACGCCCGCATAGACGAGGTGCTGCGCGAGCTGAAGCTGGACATCCACAAGGAGAAGAAGGTCACCTCCCTCTCCGGTGGCCAGCGCAAGCGTGTGTCGGTGGCCCTGGAGCTGCTTACCAAGCCGTCGCTGATCTTCCTGGACGAGCCGACCTCCGGCCTCGACCCGGGCATGGACCGCGACGTGATGCAGCTGCTGCGCGGACTGGCCGACGACGGCCGCACGGTCCTGGTCGTCACGCACTCGGTGGCCGAACTCGCGATCTGCGACAAGCTGCTCGTGATGGCCCCGGGCGGCGCCGTGGCGTACTTCGGCCCGCCCGAGGAGGCGCTGAACTTCTTCGGCTACGATACCTGGGCCGATGTCTTCTCCGCCTTCGAGAACTACCGCGACTACGACTGGGCGGGCCGCTGGAAGGGCTCGCAGCACTACCAGATGTACGCCGCGGACATCGACGCCATCGCGCCGCAGTCCGTACAGATGCCGCCGATGCAGGCGATGAAGCCGCCGAAGCCGCAGGGCTGGATGTCGCAGTTCGTCACCCTGGTGCGCCGCTACGTCTCGGTGATCGCCTCCGACAAGGGCTTCCTGGCGCTGACGGTGATCCTGCCGGCCGTCCTCGGCGCGGTGAGCCTGCTCATCGACTCCGGCAACAGCCTGCTGCCGAACCCGGTCAACCCGAAGTCGGGCCGGATCATCCCCAACGGCACGGCCACCACCGTCCTGCTGATCCTCGCGGTGGGCGCCTGCTTCGCGGGCGCGGCCAACTCGGTCCGTGAGCTGATCAAGGAACGGGTCATCTACGAGCGGGAGCGCGCGACCGGCCTGTCGCGTTCCGCCTATCTGATGTCCAAGGTCTTCGTGCTCGGTGTGGTCACCGTGCTCCAGGGCCTGATGGTCGGCGTCATCGGCTTCGCGAGCCGGGAGATCCCGAAGGAGGGCCTCGTCCTCGGCAGCGCCACCATGTTCGAGCTGTCCATCCCGATCATGGCGCTGGGCTTCACCTCGATGATGTTCGGCCTGGTCATCTCGTCGCTGGTGAAGACGGCCGAGAAGACCATGCCGCTGCTGGTGATGTTCGCGATCATCCAGGTCGTCTTCACCGGCTGCCTGTTCACCCTGAACGGCGCGGTGGGTGTCAACGAGTTCTCGTACCTGATGCCCTCGCGCTGGGCGGTGGCGGCGGCCGGCGCCACGCTGGACTTCAACAAGATCAGCCCGCCCAAGGACGGCGGTGGGACGGACCCGCTGTGGGAGCACACGCTCGGCGCCTGGAGCCTGGACATGGTCGCGCTGGTCGTCCTCGGTGTGATCTGCGGTTTCTTCGTGGCCCGCTTCCTGCGCCGCCACGAGCCCGAGGTCATGCGCAAGTAGGCGCCTCGCCGTACGCCGATGGGCGGCACCCCTGGTCCGGGGTGCCGCCCATCGGCATGGAGCGGGTCGCTCAGTACGCGCTGTCGACGTTGTCGATCGTGCCGTACTTGTCGGCCGCGTAGTTGGCGGCGGCGGTGATGTTGGCGACCGGGTCGTAGATGTTCCAGGAGGTCCCGGCCACGTGGTACGCCTTGAAGGTCGGCGGGATCACCTGGAGCAGGCCCTTGGACGGGATGCCGTTGATGGCGTTGATGTCCCAGTCGTTGATCGCGTTCGGGTTGCCCGAGGACTCGCGGATGATGTTGCGGTGCAGCCCGTCGTAGGAGCCCGGGATGCCCTTGGACTTCATGATGTCCAGGGAGTGCTTGATCCAGCCGTCGAGGTTGTCGGCGTAGCTCTTGACGGAGACCTGCTTGATCGCGGCGCGGTGGGCGGCGCGGCTCGCGGCGGCCTTGGCCTTGCGCTCGGCGGCCGCCTTCTTCGCGGCGGCCGCGGCGGCCGCCTTCTTCTTCGCGACGGCCTTGGCGGCGGCCTCGGCGGCCGCCTTCTTCTTGGCCGCCGCGGCCGCTGCCGCCTTCTTCTTCGCCTCGATGGCGTCGACCTTCACGCTCGTCGCGGCCAGCTGGTCGGTCACACTGGTCTTGACGTTCTGCACCGGCGTCGAGCTGTAGGCGACCGGGGCCGCGGAGACGGCGTCCGTAGTGGTCGTCTGCGCGTCGGCCGGCACCACGGAGAAGGCGAGGGCGGCGGCACCGAGCGTGGCTGCACCGGCGATCGCGATCTTGTGAGTGTTCTTGGGCATGCGGAAGGACCTCTTCGAATAGCGCGGAGGTCGCTCTCTTCGTCCGGCGGCGGACAGCGGGTGCTTTCGGCACGAGCGCCGCAGGAGAACCCGCGGCGCTGAGCGACGTGAGCCATTGTTAGCGGCCGCAAAAAGGGCAGGCAAAGGTGTGACGTACGATCCCGGGTAGTGGATCAGGGAAGGGCAAATCGGGACAGATGGAGCCATCTGCCCCGTTCATCGCGTCCCCTTTATCTCCTATTGACCGTAGTACGTGATCCGCGCCCTATGTGCGGGCTCACACGGGGCCCGCTTCGTTCTCACTGCTGGTTGCCCGAGCAATGCTCTGCGTCAGCACGCTCCTCCGGCAGGAGCAGGTGCACGTCCCCGAACTCGTGCCACAGGTAACGCCCGTCCAGCGCCGCCTCGTAACCCCGGTCGACCGCGGCCCGCCCCGCCACCGCCTCCAGCATCAGCAGATGCGAGGCCTCCGGCTCGTGCAGCCCGGTCAGCAGCCCGTCCACCACCCGCACCCCGCGCGCGGGAGTGACGACGAGATCCGTCCAGCCCGCACGCGCGCGTACGACCCCGTCCGCCCCGGCGGCCGACTCCACGGCCCGCACGGCGGTCGTCCCCACCGCGATCACCCGCCCGGCCGCCGGCCTCCCCGCACCGCCCCGCACGTCGTTGATCAGCCGGGCCGACGCCCGCGGCACCACGAACCGTTCCGGATACGGCGGCTCGTGCACCTCCGCCGAGGCCACCCCGGTGTGCAGGATGACCGGTGCGAACAGCACCCCGCGGCCGGCCAGCTCCGCCACGAGCCCCGCCGTGAAGGGCCGCGCCGCACTCGGCATCTCCGCACTGCCCGACCCGTCGGGCGACGGCAGCGCGAACACCGTCTGATAGACGGACAGCGGCTGGTCCCGCTCGGTGTAGGAGTAACGGATCGGCCGCCCGTGCTCCCGCAGCAGACCCGGCACGGCGCCGGCGGGGGAGACCCGCGCCCACCACAGCCGCCCGCTCCCGGGACTCAGCGGCTCCTGCGCCGTCAGCCGCGCACCCCCCGCCAGCCGCACCTCGGTCCCCGCGGGTCCGCCCGCACGCGCGCGCGTGGTGCCCCTGCCGTCCGGATCACGCAGCTCCACCGCCCACCGCCCGTCGTCACCGCGCGTGGAGAAGTGCACCACCACGCGCGTGGACCCGATCCGCCCGTCCACGGCCGCCGCCAGCGTCGGCGAGGTGTTGACCACGAGCAGGTCCCCGGCCCGCAGCAGCCCCGGCAGCTCCCGGAACGCGTGATGCGCCGCCTCCGTCCCCCGCGACACCAGCAGCCGCACGTCATCACGGCCCCGCCCGGGCCCGCGCTGCTCGGCCGGCACCCGCGCCGACAGCTCCCCGGGCACCTCGCGCCGTCCTCGGCCGGACCCGTGCCGCGCCGCTCCCACGGTGAGCGTCATCGCCGTCCCTCCAGCAGCGCCGGAGCCGCGTACCGCCCGCTCGCCGGACGCTCGTCCAGCAGCCGCAGGAACGCCGGCGCCACCTCGTCCGGATCGGGCCGCGGATCACGGTCGTCCGGAACGGCCGCCGCGTACAGGTCCGTGGCCATGTCCCCCGGGTCCACGGCCCACACCCGCAGACCGGGCTCCTCCACGCCGAGCACCGCCGCCAGATGGTCCAGGGCCGCCTTGGACGCGCCGTACCCGCCCCACGTCCCATAGGCCTCGGCCGCCGCGTCCGAACTGACGGTGATCACCGTCCCGGCCCGCGCCGCGCGCAGCAGCGGCAGCGCCTCCCGGACCAGCCCCAGCGGCGCCACGACGTTCACCTCGAGCGCCCGCCGCAGCCCGTCCAGGGGCAGCTCGGCCAGCCGCACCAGCGGCTCCGCGCCCAGCGCGCTCGCGTTGTTCACCAGCAGATCGCAGCCCCCGAGTCCTTGGGCGGCCGCCACCAGCGCCGCCCGGTGCGCCGCGTCCGCGACGTCCCCCGCCCGGGTCTCCACCCGGGTCCCGTACGCCGCCGCGGCCACCGCCGCCTCCTTCAGCACCGCCTCGGTCCTGGCGCCGAGCACCAGATCCCAGCCCCGTGCCGCGAGTGCCCGGGCCAGGGCCCGGCCCAGCCCCTTCGAGGCCCCCGTGATGATCGCTACCGGCATGACAACCGTCCCCTCGTCCCGTCCGCCTGCGTCCGGCGGTGATCCCAACGTAGGAACGGCTCGCGGGCCCCCGCCTCGGACGCGGGACGCAGACCGACGGGGCCCTTCGTCGTAGACCGCGGCACCCGGTCCCTTCGCCGTAGGCCGCGGTACGGGGGACCTCCGGCCTAGGTCCTGCGACCCGGTCCGGGGCCGTCACAGGTCCGATCCGCGCTGTCACACCCCGCCGGTACCGTGAGGGAATGAGTCAAGGCCCCCGGTCCGGCCTCGCCGCGGTGAGCACCGCGCTGCTGGCCATGAGCAGGCACCTCGAGGTCCGCGACGTCCTCAAGACGATCGTCGCCTCCGCCCGCGAGCTGCTCGACGCCCAGTACGCCGCCCTCGGCGTCCCCGACGACCACGGCGGCTTCGCCCAGTTCGTCGTCGACGGCGTCAGCGACGAGCAGTGGAAGGCGATCGGCCCCCTGCCCCGCCAGCACGGGATCCTCGCGGCGATGCTCCAGGAGGCCCGCTTCGAGCGCCTCGCCGACGTGCGCGAGGACCCCCGCTTCGAGGGCTGGCCCTCCGCCCACCCCGAGATGTCCGACTTCCTCGGCGTACCCGTACGCGACGGCGACGAGGTCATCGCGGCCCTCTTCCTGGCCAACAAGCTGCGTCCCGCGCGGGAAGACCGCCCGCCCGCCCCGGACACCGGGCACCGGGGGGACTGCGGCTTCACCGAGGACGACGAGGAACTGCTCGCGATCCTCGCCCAGCATGCCGCGATCGCGCTCACCAACGCCCGCCTGTACGAGCGCAGCCGCGAACTGACGATCGCCGAGGAACGCTCCCGGCTGGCCCACGAACTGCACGACGCGGTCAGCCAGAAGCTGTTCTCCCTGCGCCTGACCGCCCAGGCAGCCGCCGCCCTCGTCGACCGCGACCCGCCGCGCGCCAAGGACGAACTCCAGCAGGTCGCCGCGCTCGCCGCCGAGGCCGCCGACGAACTGCGCGCCGCCGTGGTGGAGCTGCGCCCCGCCGCCCTCGACGAGGACGGCCTCGTGGCCACCCTGCGCACCCACGTCCAGGTCCTCGACCGCGCCCACACCGCGCGCGTGACCTTCGCGTGCAGGGGCGTCCGCGCGCTGCCCGCCGCCCAGGAGGAGGCCCTGCTGCGGGTCGCGCAGGAGGCCCTGCACAACGCGCTGCGCCACTCCGGCGCGGAGCACGTCGAGGTGACCCTCGGCCGCCGCGGCCCGGGCGCGTTCCTGCGGGTCACCGACGACGGCTGCGGCTTCGACCCGACGACGGTCCGCCGCGCCGGCCGGCACCTCGGCCTGGTCTCGATGCGGGACCGGGCGAGCGGGGTCGGCGGCACGCTCACGGTGCAATCGGAGCCCGGCAAGGGCACCACGATCGAGATGGAGGCTCCCGGTGGCTGACGCAATCAAGGTGCTGCTCGTCGACGACCACCAGGTCGTCCGCCGGGGCCTGCGCACCTTCCTGGAGGTGCAGGACGACATCGAGGTCGTCGGCGAGGCCGCGGAGGGCGCCGAGGGAGTCGCCCTCGCCGAGGAGCTGAAGCCCGACGTCGTCCTGATGGACGTCAAGATGCCCGGCATGGACGGCGTCGAGGCCCTGCGCAAGCTCCGGGAACTGGACAACCCCGCGCGCGTGCTGATCGTCACCAGCTTCACCGAGCAGCGCACGGTCGTCCCGGCCCTGCGCGCGGGCGCCGCCGGATACGTCTACAAGGACGTGGACCCCGACGCCCTCGCCGGCGCCATCCGCTCGGTCCACGCCGGGCACATCCTGCTCCAGCCGGAGGTCGCCGTCGCTCTGCTCTCCCAGGAGGAGGGCGGCACGGGGCAGGGCAGGGGCGGCACGCTCACGGAACGCGAGCGCGAGGTGCTCGGCCTGATAGCGGACGGCCGCTCCAACCGCGAGATCGCCCGGGCCCTGGTGCTCTCCGAGAAGACCGTCAAGACGCACGTGTCGAACATCCTGATGAAGCTCGACCTCGCGGACCGCACCCAGGCCGCCCTGTGGGCCGTGCGCCATGGAGTGACCCGCTGAGACACGCCCCGGCGCACCCCCCGGGGCGTCCGGGGGCGCTCCGCCGGGAGGACGCGGAAGGTTAACTTCCGATCCGAGATTCATACCGTCGTGGGAATGTCCCCCGGATGGCGCATCCTTCCCGGCCGCGCACCGTTCTCCAGTGCGTGCCGCGGCGACTGCCGCGGCAGTCGCCAGGAGAGGCTCAGAAGTGAAGAACCTGAAGAAGGCCGCGGCCGTGACGATGGTGGCCGGCGGGCTGATGGCGGCGGGTGCCGGCATGGCCTCCGCCGCCGACGGTGCCACCGCCCTCGGCGAGGCCAAGGGCTCCCCGGGCGTCGTCTCGGGCAACCTCGTCCAGGCCCCGGTGGACGTCCCGGTCAACGTCGTCGGCAACAGCGTCAACGTCATCGGCGTCCTGAACCCGGCCTTCGGCAACCTGGGCCTCAACCACTGAGGTCCGGTGCCCGCCCGCGATGAGCGCCGGTCTCCCTCGGCCCCCACCGGGGAGGCCGGTCTGTTTGTCGCCCCAATGATCCGAACGAGGTGTCTTCCCGGCACCCCCCGCACCGTTCCCGGGCACTGCCGCGTTGGGCAGCGCACGACCCGCGGCCGGGTCGGACACGCAACAGCAGGAGGAACACTTCCCATGAACATCGCCAAGAAGGCCGCCGTGGCCCTCAGTGTCGCCGGTATCGCCGCGGGCGCCTCGGCCGGTGCCGCTTTCGCCGACGCCGGTGCGGAAGGCGCGGCCGTGAAGTCGCCGGGCGTCGTCTCGGGCAACGTCGTCCAGATCCCGGTGCACGTCCCGGTCAACCTCTGCGGCAACACGATCAACGTGATCGGTCTGCTGAACCCGGCGTTCGGCAACACCTGCGTCAACGACTGAGTTCACAGCGGCACACCGAGGGGCCCGCGCGTCGACGACGACGCGCGGGCCCCTCGGCGCGACCGGCGAAGAGCCGGCCGGACACCGCGCTCAGCGGCTCTCCCGCTCCTCCACCACGGAGTTGTACACGGCGACCAGCGCCCGCCGCCCCGTCCGCTCCACGGGCCGCAACGCCTCCGCGCGCGCCGCCATCTCGGCGGAACTCACCGCACCCCCGGGACCGTTCTCCTCGGCGAGCGACACCAGCAGCCCCACCCGCTGCGCCAGCTCCAGCACCCGCACCGCCCGGGGCGGATACCCCGGCGCCAGCACCTCCCGCCCCCGCTCCGCACGGGCCCGGTACGCGTCGATCGCCGCCTCCGCCACCGGCCCCGAACCCGCCAGGTCCAGCCGCGACAGCACCGCCGTGGCGTCCCGCAGCGCCTCCGCCAGCTCCCGTTCCGCCTCGCCCAGCGACGGCACGTCGGCCGGCGGCGCCTCGCGCACCGGCAGGCAGTGCCACACGACCTCGACGTGTACGTCGCCGTCGGGCCCGGCCTCGTACACCTCGGGCACCAGCCCGTAGCCGGCGCCGTGACAGACCACGGCCTCCTCCGCCTCCAGCGCCCGCTTGTTGAAGTCCGGCGGCCCGCTCAGCCCCAGCGGATGCCCCGGCGCGGGCAGCGCCACCCTCAGCCCGCGCACCCCGAGCGTCCGCAGCCGGCCCAGCGCGAGGGTGAGCCCGACGGGCGCCGCCTCGCCGGGCAACCCCTCCACCCGGTGGACGGCGTCCTCGCCGACGATGGCGATCACGGCGTCGTCCGGCGAGACAAATCCGGCCAACAGGGCATTTCCCCAAGCGGCGAGGCGACCAGAGCGCGGTTCCGAGAGCATGCCCCCACCCTAAGGACCGGACCGATGGAACGGGCCGCCCGAGCGGTGGCGTAGATTTTCCCGCAGAGGCCGCGCCCACCCACGCGCGGCGGTCCGAGCCACCGGCGCCCGTGACACCGACCGGCCACACTGCAAGGGGAGACAACGCGCTCATGAGCGATGTTCTGGAGCTTCAGGACGTATCCGTGGTCCGCGAGGGCCGGGCTCTGGTGGACCAGGTCTCCTGGTCGGTCAAGGAGGGCGAGCGCTGGGTCATCCTCGGTCCCAACGGGGCCGGCAAGACGACCCTCCTGAACATCGCCTCCACCTACCTCTTCCCCAGCTCGGGCACCGTCTCCATCCTCGGCGAGACCCTCGGCAGCCCCGGCACGGACGTCTTCGAGCTGCGCCCGCGCGTCGGCATGGCCGGCATCGCCCTCGCGGACAAGCTCCCCAAGCGCCAGACCGTCCTTCAGACCGTGCTGACCGCCGCCTACGGCATGACGGCCGGCTGGCAGGAGGAGTACGAGGACATCGACGAGCAGCGCGCCCGCGCCTTCCTCGACCGCCTCGGCATGAGCGACTACCTCGACCGCAGGTTCGGCACCCTGTCCGAGGGCGAGCGCAAGCGCACCCTCATCGCGCGCGCCCTGATGACCGACCCCGAGCTCCTCCTCCTGGACGAGCCCGCCGCCGGCCTCGACCTCGGCGGCCGCGAGGACCTCGTCCGCCGCCTCGGCCGTCTCGCCCGCGACCCCATCGCCCCCTCCATGATCATGGTGACGCACCATGTCGAGGAGATCGCCCCCGGCTTCACCCACGTCCTCATGATCCGTCAGGGCAAGGTCCTCGCCGCCGGCCCGGTCGAACTCGAACTCACCTCCCGCAACCTCTCCCTCTGCTTCGGACTCCCGCTCGTCGTGGAACAGGTCGGCGACCGCTGGACGGCACAGGGCCTGCCGATGTCCTGACCGCTCCCCGTGCGCCCTGTCCCGGCAGCAGGCGCGGCCCTACCATGACGGTGTGAACGACATCGACGCATGGGTGTGGTGGCTCGTCGGCGCCGCGGCGCTCGGTATCCCACTCGTGGTGACCGCGATGCCCGAGTTCGGCATGCTCGCGGCCGGCGCGGTCGCCGCCGCCGTCGCGGCCGGCTTCGGCGTCGGAGCCGTAGCCCAGGTACTCGTCTTCATCGTCGTCTCCGTCGCCCTGATCGCCGTCGTACGCCCGATCGCGAACCGGCACGGCAAGCAGAGCCCCCGACTCGCCACCGGCATCGACGCCTTGAAGGGCAAGCAGGCCGTCGTGCTGGAACGCGTCGACGGCTCGGGCGGCCGCATCAAGCTCGCCGGAGAGGTGTGGTCGGCACGCGCCCTCGACACCGACCGCGCCTACGACGTCGGACAGGAGGTCGACGTCGTGGACATCGAGGGGGCCACGGCGATCGTCATCTGACCTTGTACAACTCCCGCACCACGCAAGTGAACAGAACACCTGCCGAGCCCCACGACGGTCTGTCACACTCGACCAGCAAGATCTTCAACAGACATAAGATCTTCCGAAAGCGCCGAGGCGGAGAAAGGTACGGGGAGCCGCGATGGAACCGGTCATCATCGTCCTGGTCATTCTGGTGGTGTTGGTCTTCATCGCCCTGATCAAGACGATCCAAGTCATCCCGCAGGCGAGCGCCGCCATCGTCGAGCGCTTCGGCCGCTACACGCGGACGCTCAACGCGGGCCTCAACATCGTCGTCCCGTTCATAGACACCATCCGCAACCGCATCGACCTGCGCGAACAGGTCGTCCCGTTCCCGCCGCAGCCGGTGATCACCCAGGACAACCTGGTCGTGAACATCGACACGGTCATCTACTACCAGGTGACCGACGCCCGGGCCGCGACCTACGAAGTCGCCAGCTACATCCAGGCGATCGAGCAGCTCACCGTCACCACCCTGCGCAACATCATCGGCGGCATGGACCTCGAACGGACCCTGACCTCCCGCGAGGAGATCAACGCGGCGCTGCGCGGAGTCCTCGACGAGGCGACCGGCAAGTGGGGCATCCGCGTCAACCGCGTGGAACTGAAGGCCATCGAACCGCCCACCTCCATCCAGGACTCGATGGAGAAGCAGATGCGCGCCGACCGTGACAAGCGCGCCGCGATCCTCACCGCCGAAGGTACGCGCCAGGCCGCCATCCTCACCGCGGAGGGCGAGAAGCAGTCCCAGATCCTGCGCGCCGAGGGTGAGGCCAAGGCGGCCGCCCTGCGGGCCGAGGGTGAGGCGCAGGCCGTGCGCACGGTCTTCGAGGCCATCCACGCCGGAGACCCCGACCAGAAACTGCTGTCCTACCAGTACCTCCAGATGCTCCCCAAGATCGCCGAAGGCGACGCCAACAAGCTCTGGATCGTCCCGAGCGAAATCGGCGACGCCCTCAAGGGGTTGTCCGGCGCGATGGGCAACTTCGGCTCGTTCGGCGGAGGTCCGGGCGCCGGGAACTCCGGCAACGGCGGCGGCACCGAACGCCGCGAGAAGCCGTCGATCGACTGACCCGGCGGCTCCGCACATGTTCCCCGCACCCACCCAGGGGCGCGGGGAACTGCGCGATCAACCACGGCGGACCCGCGGCCGGAAGCCGTGACCTCACGCGGACGGAGAACCGGTCCGCACGCGCGGAGCGCTACGCGGCCTCTCCGGCCAGCCAGTCCGGCAGGGCGTCGAAGTTGTCCTGGCCCAGGGCCAGCAGCATCGCGTCAGCGGGCGTCGGCTCGAACGGCTGCCGCAGCAACGGCATCTGCGCCTGCTCCGGAGTACGGTCCGCCTTGCGGTGATTGTCCTCGGCGCACGAGGCGACGGTGTTCAGCCACACGTCCTGGCCTCCCTGCGCCCGCGGCACCACGTGGTCCACGGTCGTCGCCCGGCGGCCGCAGTACGCGCACCGGTGACGGTCCCTGATCAGCACACCCCGCCTCGACCACGGAGCTTGTCTTCGGAACGGTACGCGTACGTACCTGCACAGCCTGATCACGCGGGGCGCCGGGATGTCGACCTCGGCTCCGCGCATCCGCAGTTCGGGGTGGGCCTGCTCGACGACGGCCTTGTCCTGGAGCACCAGAACGACGGCTCGGTTCAACGTCACCGTCGACAGCGGCTCGAAGCTCGCGTTCAGTACCAGCGTGTCCCGCATACCAGCCCACCTCCTGTGTGCACCGGCCCACCCCCTGGCGGGCTGGGGTCAACTCTGGCCGGGCACGCCGAGATGGACAACGCAATATCTGCTGCTCCACGGGAGGTGACCCCCGCGACCCCCGGCAACAAAAATGCCCGCCTCTGATCACTTCCAAGACCAGAGGCGGGCAAACGTTCAATGAACGATGAGCTGACTCATCCTTCTTGCGGAACTTCGTACTCACCGATCAGCTGCGCACGGCCGACGGTGTGGAACCGCAGGTTGAAACCGACGACCGCGGGGGAGGCGTCGGAGTCCGGTCCGAGCTTCTCCTGGTCCACCGCGTACACCGTGAAGACGTACCGGTGCGGCCCGTCCCCGGGCGGCGGAGCGGCCCCGCCGAACTCCTTGTCGCCGTAGTCGTTGCGCGCCTGCACGGCGCCCTCCGGCAGCCCCTCGAACGTGCCGCTGCCCGCCCCCGCCGGCAGCTCGGTCACCGAGGCCGGGATGTCGAACAGGACCCAGTGCCAGAAACCGCTGCCCGTCGGAGCGTCGGGGTCGTAGCAGGTCACGGCGAAACTCTTGGTCCCGGACGGGAATCCTTCCCACCGCAGCTGCGGAGAGGTGTTCCCCGCGGCGTGCACCTGGGCCTCGCCGAGGGTCGCCCCCTCCCGCACGTCCTGGCTCGTGACCGTGAACGACGGCACCGGCGGATGGAAATCGTGGGGCAGCGGCCGCCTCTTCAGCTCGGTCACCTCGACACCTCCTGCTAGATCGGAAAGGCACTCCCTTCGGAGCCTACGACCTTCACGCCCGGCGCGAGACAGCACGGAGGGCCCGGAACGCCGTACGGCACTCCGGGCCCTCTCCGCGGCTCAGAACCAGTTGCGCTTGCTGCCGACCTCGGACAGCCACTGGTTGAGGTACGCCGCCCAGTCGGTTCCCCGGTAGTCGTTCAGGCCCACCTGGAACGAGCGGAAGGTGTCGCTGCCCTCGCTGAACAGGCCCGGCTTCTTGTCCATCTCCAGGACGACGTCCATCGTGTGCTCGTCGGCCACGAAGGTCAGCTCGACCTGGTTCAGACCCCGGTACTGCGACGGCGGGTAGAACTCGATCTCCTGGTAGAAGGGCAGCTTCTGCCGCGTGCCGCGGATGTGCCCGCGCTCCAGGTCCGCGCTCTTGAAGCGGAAGCCCAGCTGGATGAAGGCGTCCAGGATGGCCTTCTGCGCCGGCAGCGGGTGCACGTTGACGGGGTCCAGGTCACCGGAGTCGACGGCGCGGGCGATCTCCAGCTCCGTGGTCACACCGATGTGCATGCCGCGCAGCGTCTGGCCGTCGATCGTCGTGACCGGCGTCTCCCAGGGGATCTCGAGCCCGAACGGCACGGCGTGCACGGCACCGGCCTGGAGCTCGAAGGCGCCCCCGAGCCGCAGCTTCGTGAACTCGATGTCCTGCTTGTACTCCTGGTCGCCGCTCTCGACCTCGACCTTGGCCTGAAGCCCGACCGACAGCCCCTCGATCTGCTGGTTGACGGACCCGCCCTGGATCCGCACCTCACCCTGGACGACACCACCCGGGACGACGTTGACCTCGGTCAGCACCGTCTCGACCGAAGCCCCGCCGGCCCCCAGACTCGCGAGCAGCTTCTTGAACGCCATGTCTCTCCCTCTACGACCTTCTACTGACGGGATCCCTCGACCCCTACATACGCGATCCCGGCGTGACCGGTTCCGCTGCACACCCTCGCAAGCCGGATGCCCGCTGACCACCCCGACGCACTTACGCGTCTGCACTACGCTCGGAGGGCATGATCGCGACCCCCGACCGTACGCCCCTGCCCAGGACCTTCTTCGACCGCCCTGTGCTGGAGGTGGCCCAGGACCTGCTCGGCCGTCTCCTCGTCCGTACGACCCCCGACGGTCCGATCACCCTGCGTCTCACGGAGGTCGAGGCCTACGACGGCCCGAACGACCCCGGCTCCCACGCCTACCGTGGTCCCACGGCCCGCAACGAAGTGATGTTCGGTCCGCCCGGACACGTGTACGTCTACTTCACCTACGGCATGTGGCACTGCATGAACCTCGTCTGCGGCCCGCGGGGCACGGCGAGCGGTGTCCTGCTCCGCGCCGGGGAGATCGTCGAGGGCGCCGATCGGGCTCGCAAACGTCGACTCTCGGCCCGGAACGACAAAGAACTGGCCAAAGGGCCCGCCCGCCTGGCCACCGCCCTGGACGTGGACCGCACCCTCGACGGCGCCGACGCGTGCGCCGCGGGCGACGCCCCTCTGAGGATGCTGACGGGGACCCCGGTCTCGTCCGACCTGGTACGCAACGGCCCCCGCACGGGAGTCTCCGGTGACGGAGCCGTTCACCCGTGGCGCTACTGGGTCGCCGACGACCCGACGGTGAGCCCCTATCGGGCCCACGTCCCGAGGCGCCGCCGAAGTTGACTCGGTGTTGGCCGGCGCGTAACGTAGCCCGAGCCGCTTGAACCGGGTACGGCGATCGCCTGCAGCCGGAAGTGGCCAACCCACTACCTACGACATCCCTCAGCGGGAGCAAATTCGGCATGCCCGCATGCCTGAATTCAACCCGATGTCACTCGATTATGAGCTGCCGAGGGAATCGGCTAACGTAGTGAATGTCGAAAGGCCGACAGGCGAAAGCCCCAAGCCCAAGACAATCCCGCCGACAGGGAATCAGGCCCGAAAGGATCTGATAGAGTCGGAACCGCCGGAAAGGAAACCGCGAAAGCGGGAACCTGAAAAGCACCGAGGAAATCGGGTCGAGAAAAGATCTGATAGAGTCGGAAACGCAAGACCGAAGGGAAGCGCCCGGAGGAAAGCCCGAAGAAGTTCGGGTGAGTACAAAGGAAGCGTCCGTTCCTTGAGAACTCAACAGCGTGCCAAAAATCAACGCCAGATATGTTGATACCCCGTCCCCGGCAGTGATAGCCGAGGATGAGGTTCCTTTGAAATAAACACAGCGAGGACGCTGTGAACGGCCGGGCTTATTCCGCCTGGCTGTTCCGCTCTCGTGTGTGTGCACCGGATTACCGGTAAACATTCACGGAGAGTTTGATCCTGGCTCAGGACGAACGCTGGCGGCGTGCTTAACACATGCAAGTCGAACGATGAACCACTTCGGTGGGGATTAGTGGCGAACGGGTGAGTAACACGTGGGCAATCTGCCCTTCACTCTGGGACAAGCCCTGGAAACGGGGTCTAATACCGGATATCACTTCCACTCGCATGGGTGGGGGTCGAAAGCTCCGGCGGTGAAGGATGAGCCCGCGGCCTATCAGCTTGTTGGTGAGGTAATGGCTCACCAAGGCGACGACGGGTAGCCGGCCTGAGAGGGCGACCGGCCACACTGGGACTGAGACACGGCCCAGACTCCTACGGGAGGCAGCAGTGGGGAATATTGCACAATGGGCGAAAGCCTGATGCAGCGACGCCGCGTGAGGGATGACGGCCTTCGGGTTGTAAACCTCTTTCAGCAGGGAAGAAGCGAAAGTGACGGTACCTGCAGAAGAAGCGCCGGCTAACTACGTGCCAGCAGCCGCGGTAATACGTAGGGCGCAAGCGTTGTCCGGAATTATTGGGCGTAAAGAGCTCGTAGGCGGTCTGTCGCGTCGGATGTGAAAGCCCGGGGCTTAACCCCGGGTCTGCATTCGATACGGGCAGACTAGAGTGTGGTAGGGGAGATCGGAATTCCTGGTGTAGCGGTGAAATGCGCAGATATCAGGAGGAACACCGGTGGCGAAGGCGGATCTCTGGGCCATTACTGACGCTGAGGAGCGAAAGCGTGGGGAGCGAACAGGATTAGATACCCTGGTAGTCCACGCCGTAAACGGTGGGAACTAGGTGTTGGCGACATTCCACGTCGTCGGTGCCGCAGCTAACGCATTAAGTTCCCCGCCTGGGGAGTACGGCCGCAAGGCTAAAACTCAAAGGAATTGACGGGGGCCCGCACAAGCAGCGGAGCATGTGGCTTAATTCGACGCAACGCGAAGAACCTTACCAAGGCTTGACATACACCGGAAAGCATTAGAGATAGTGCCCCCCTTGTGGTCGGTGTACAGGTGGTGCATGGCTGTCGTCAGCTCGTGTCGTGAGATGTTGGGTTAAGTCCCGCAACGAGCGCAACCCTTGTTCTGTGTTGCCAGCATGCCCTTCAGGGTGATGGGGACTCACAGGAGACTGCCGGGGTCAACTCGGAGGAAGGTGGGGACGACGTCAAGTCATCATGCCCCTTATGTCTTGGGCTGCACACGTGCTACAATGGCCGGTACAAAGAGCTGCGAAACCGTGAGGTGGAGCGAATCTCAAAAAGCCGGTCTCAGTTCGGATTGGGGTCTGCAACTCGACCCCATGAAGTCGGAGTTGCTAGTAATCGCAGATCAGCATTGCTGCGGTGAATACGTTCCCGGGCCTTGTACACACCGCCCGTCACGTCACGAAAGTCGGTAACACCCGAAGCCGGTGGCCCAACCCCTTGTGGGAGGGAGCTGTCGAAGGTGGGACTGGCGATTGGGACGAAGTCGTAACAAGGTAGCCGTACCGGAAGGTGCGGCTGGATCACCTCCTTTCTAAGGAGCACTTCTTACCGATCCCTTCAGGGTGAGGTCAGAGGCCAGTACATCGGCGAATGTTCGATGCTGGTTGCTCATGGGTGGAACGTTGATTATTCGGCACTCTTGACTGTCTTCTCCTTCCAGTACTGCTCTTCGGGGCGTGGAACGAATGAGGGAAGCGGCAAGGGTGCCGGGCACGCTGTTGGGTGTCTGAGGGTGCGAGCGTTGCTCGTCCTTCTGATGCCGGCCCCAGTGCACTCGGACCGTAAGGGTTCGGGGTGATGGGTGGCTGGTCGTTGTTTGAGAACTGCACAGTGGACGCGAGCATCTGTGGCCAAGTTTTTAAGGGCGCACGGTGGATGCCTTGGCACCAGGAACCGATGAAGGACGTGGGAGGCCACGATAGTCCCCGGGGAGTCGTCAACCAGGCTTTGATCCGGGGGTTTCCGAATGGGGAAACCCGGCAGTCGTCATGGGCTGTCACCCGCTGCTGAACACATAGGCAGTGTGGAGGGAACGCGGGGAAGTGAAACATCTCAGTACCCGCAGGAAGAGAAAACAACCGTGATTCCGGGAGTAGTGGCGAGCGAAACCGGATGAGGCCAAACCGTATACGTGTGAGACCCGGCAGGGGTTGCGTGTACGGGGTTGTGGGATCTCTCTTTCACAGTCTGCCGGCTGTGAGACGAGTCAGAAACCGTTGATGTAGACGAAGGACATGCGAAAGGTCCGGCGTAGAGGGTAAGACCCCCGTAGTCGAAACGTCAGCGGCTCGTTTGAGAGACACCCAAGTAGCACGGGGCCCGAGAAATCCCGTGTGAATCTGGCGGGACCACCCGCTAAGCCTAAATATTCCCTGGTGACCGATAGCGGATAGTACCGTGAGGGAATGGTGAAAAGTACCGCGGGAGCGGAGTGAAATAGTACCTGAAACCGTGTGCCTACAAGCCGTGGGAGCGTCGGACATCAAGCTTGCTTGGTGTCTCGTGACTGCGTGCCTTTTGAAGAATGAGCCTGCGAGTTTGCGGTGTGTTGCGAGGTTAACCCGAGTGGGGTAGCCGTAGCGAAAGCGAGTCCGAACAGGGCGATTCAGTAGCACGCTCAAGACCCGAAGCGGAGTGATCTAGCCATGGGCAGGTTGAAGCGGAGGTAAGACTTCGTGGAGGACCGAACCCACCAGGGTTGAAAACCTGGGGGATGACCTGTGGTTAGGGGTGAAAGGCCAATCAAACTCCGTGATAGCTGGTTCTCCCCGAAATGCATTTAGGTGCAGCGTCGTGTGTTTCTTGCCGGAGGTAGAGCACTGGATAGGCGATGGGCCCTACCGGGTTACTGACCTTAGCCAAACTCCGAATGCCGGTAAGTGAGAGCGCGGCAGTGAGACTGTGGGGGATAAGCTCCATGGTCGAGAGGGAAACAGCCCAGAGCATCGACTAAGGCCCCTAAGCGTACGCTAAGTGGGAAAGGATGTGGAGTCGCAGAGACAACCAGGAGGTTGGCTTAGAAGCAGCCACCCTTGAAAGAGTGCGTAATAGCTCACTGGTCTAGTGATTCCGCGCCGACAATGTAGCGGGGCTCAAGCGTACCGCCGAAGTCGTGTCATTGCAGCAATACGCCCAACGGCGGCTGTGATGGGTAGGGGAGCGTCGTGTGCCGGGTGAAGCAGCACCGGAAGGTAGTTGTGGACGGTTCACGAGTGAGAATGCAGGCATGAGTAGCGATACACACGTGAGAAACGTGTGCGCCGATTGACTAAGGGTTCCTGGGTCAAGCTGATCTGCCCAGGGTAAGTCGGGACCTAAGGCGAGGCCGACAGGCGTAGTCGATGGATAACCGGTTGATATTCCGGTACCCGCTGTGAAGCGTCAAACATCGAACCAGGCGATGCTAAGTCCGTGAAGCCGTTCCGGACCCTTCGGGGAAAGGAAAGTGGTGGAGCCGACGAACCAGACTTGCAGTAGGTGAGTGATGGGGTGACGCAGGAAGGTAGTCCATCCCGGGCGGTGGTTGTCCCGGGGTAAGGGTGTAGGGCGAACGGTAGGCAAATCCGCCGTTCACGTGTCTGAGACCTGATGCCGAGCCGATTGTGGCGAAGTGGATGATCCTATGCTGTCGAGAAAAGCCTCTAGCGAGTTTCATGGCGGCCCGTACCCTAAACCGACTCAGGTGGTCAGGTAGAGAATACCGAGGCGTTCGGGTGAACTATGGTTAAGGAACTCGGCAAAATGCCCCCGTAACTTCGGGAGAAGGGGGGCCATCACTGGTGATTGGATTTACTCCATGAGCTGGGGGTGGCCGCAGAGACCAGCGAGAAGCGACTGTTTACTAAAAACACAGGTCCGTGCGAAGCCGTAAGGCGATGTATACGGACTGACGCCTGCCCGGTGCTGGAACGTTAAGGGGACCGGTTAGTCACATTTCGGTGTGGCGAAGCTGAGAACTTAAGCGCCAGTAAACGGCGGTGGTAACTATAACCATCCTAAGGTAGCGAAATTCCTTGTCGGGTAAGTTCCGACCTGCACGAATGGCGTAACGACTTCTCGACTGTCTCAACCATAGGCCCGGTGAAATTGCACTACGAGTAAAGATGCTCGTTTCGCGCAGCAGGACGGAAAGACCCCGGGACCTTTACTACAGTTTGATATTGGTGTTCGGTTCGGCTTGTGTAGGATAGGTGGGAGACTTTGAAGCGGCCACGCCAGTGGTTGTGGAGTCGTCGTTGAAATACCACTCTGGTCGTGCTGGATGTCTAACCTGGGTCCGTGATCCGGATCAGGGACAGTGTCTGATGGGTAGTTTAACTGGGGCGGTTGCCTCCTAAAGAGTAACGGAGGCGCCCAAAGGTTCCCTCAGCCTGGTTGGCAATCAGGTGTTGAGTGTAAGTGCACAAGGGAGCTTGACTGTGAGACCGACGGGTCGAGCAGGGACGAAAGTCGGGACTAGTGATCCGGCGGTGGCTTGTGGAAGCGCCGTCGCTCAACGGATAAAAGGTACCCCGGGGATAACAGGCTGATCTTCCCCAAGAGTCCATATCGACGGGATGGTTTGGCACCTCGATGTCGGCTCGTCGCATCCTGGGGCTGGAGTCGGTCCCAAGGGTTGGGCTGTTCGCCCATTAAAGCGGTACGCGAGCTGGGTTTAGAACGTCGTGAGACAGTTCGGTCCCTATCCGCTGCGCGCGCAGGAATATTGAGAAGGGCTGTCCCTAGTACGAGAGGACCGGGACGGACGAACCTCTGGTGTGCCAGTTGTTCTGCCAAGGGCATGGCTGGTTGGCTACGTTCGGGAGGGATAACCGCTGAAAGCATCTAAGCGGGAAGCCTGCTTCGAGATGAGTATTCCCACCCCCTTTGAGGGGTTAAGGCTCCCAGTAGACGACTGGGTTGATAGGCCGGATGTGGAAGCCCAGTAATGGGTGAAGCTGACCGGTACTAATAGGCCGAGGGCTTGTCCTCAGTTGCTCGCGTCCACTGTGTTAGTTCTGAGGCAACGACTGTTGCCGGCTAGAGCTAGAAACAAGTAAAAAGTGTGCTTGTTCGCTCGAAACCATTAGGGTTTCGGTGGTCATAGCGTGAGGGAAACGCCCGGTTACATTCCGAACCCGGAAGCTAAGCCTTACAGCGCCGATGGTACTGCAGGGGGGACCCTGTGGGAGAGTAGGACACCGCCGAACAATCTTTGGAAGGACCCCTGGTCCCAGCGTTCAGCTGGGACCAGGGGTCCTTTTTTGTTTTTCCGGAGCGCGCCGGGTACCCGGGTGCGCGAGAATGTTTGCGGTACCGAAGACAGGAGTCACCGATGTCCACCAACTCTCCCGACGACCGACCGGAGCGCGAGGAGCGGCGACGGGACAGTGGTGCGGACCGTGACAACCGCGGCGGCAACCGCGGTGACCGTGGCGGCTTCCGTCGCGACAACGACCGCGGTGAGCGTCCGCCGTTCCGTCGCGACGACCGTGGCGATCGTCCCGCGTTCCGTCGTGACGACCGCAGGGACGACCGGCGTGACGATCGTCGTGGTGACGACCGTGGTTACGGCCGGCGCGACGACAACCGCGGTGGCGGTGGCGGCGGTGGCTTCCGGCGTGACGACAGCCGTGGTGGTGGGTTCGGTGGCCGTCGCGACGACCGTCGTGAGGGTGACCGCGGCTCCCGTCCGGCGTTCCAGCGTGACGACCGCGGCCCGCGCCGCGACGACCGCGGCGAGCGCCCCCCGTTCCGCCGTGACGACCGCCGCGACGACCGCCGCGACGACCGACGTGACGACCGCGGCAGCGAGCGTCCCGCCTTCCGTCGCGACAACGACCGTGGTGAGCGTCCGCCGTTCCGTCGTGACGACCGTGGAGATCGTCCCGCGTTCCGTCGTGACGACCGCAGGGACGACCGGCGTGACGATCGTCGTGGTGACGACCGTGGTTACGGCCGGCGCGACGACAACCGCAGCGGTGGCGGCGGTGGCTTCCGGCGTGACGACAGCCGTGGTGGTGGGTTCGGTGGCCGTCGCGACGACCGTCGTGAGGGTGACCGCGGCTCCCGTCCGGCGTTCCAGCGTGACGACCGCGGCCCGCGCCGCGACGACCGCGGCGAGCGCCCCCCGTTCCGCCGTGACGACCGACGCGACGACCGACGTGACGACCGCGGCAGCGAGCGTCCCGCCTTCCGCCGCGACAACGACCGCCGGGACGACCGCGGCGAGCGTCCCCCCTTCCGTCGTGACAACGACCGCCGCGACGACCGGCGCGACGACCGCGGCGGCGAGCGCCCCGCGTTCCGTCGGGACGACCGGCGTGACGACCGCAGGGACGACCGCCGTGACGATCGTCGTGGTGACGACCGTGGTTACGGCCGCCGCGACGACAACCGCAGCGGTGGCGGCGGTGGCTTCCGTGGGTCTCGTGACGACCGCGGGCCCCGCAGGGACGACCGTGGTGGGCGGCCCGGCGGGTACCGGGGCCGTGACGGGCGGGACGACCGCAGGGACGACCGGCGGGGCGGTGGACCCCGATTCCGCGACGAGCGGGACCGGGACCGTGAGCCGATCAAGCGGCTGCCGATCCCGGAGGACGTCACCGGCGACGAGATCGACAAGGACGTACGGCAGGAGCTCCAGAGCCTGCCCAAGACGCTCGCCGAGGACGTCGCCAAGAACCTGGTGATGGTCGCGCGGCTGATCGACGAGGACCCCGAGGGCGCCTACGGGTACTCGAAGGTGGCCCTGCGGCTCGCCTCCCGTGTCGCCGCCGTCCGGGAGGCGGGCGGATTCGCCGCGTACGCGACCCAGCGGTACAGCGAGGCGCTCGCCGAGTTCCGGGCCGCGCGGCGGATGACCGGTGGCGTCGAGCTGTGGCCCGTCATGGCCGACTGCGAGCGCGGGCTCGGGCGGCCGGAGAAGGCGCTCGACATGGCCGGCGCTCCCGAGGTGAACAAGCTCGACAAGGCCGGCCAGGTGGAGATGCGGCTCGTAGCGGCGGGCGCACGGCGCGACATGGGGCAGCTCGACGCGGCCATCGTGACGTTGCAGAGCCCCGAGCTGGCGGCCGGCTCCGTGCAGCCGTGGACCGCGCGGCTGCGGTACGCGTACGCCGACGCGCTGCTGGCGGCCGGGCGTGAGGGGGAGGCGCGCGAGTGGTTCGCCAAGGCGCTCGAGGCCGACCGCGACGGCAGCACGGACGCCTCCGACCGCCTCGCCGAACTGGACGGGGTGGACTTCGTCGACGCCCTGGACGAGGAAGGGACCGACGGGACCGACGCGACCGTCGTCGAGAAGGCGGCGGACGAGGCCGACGGGCCGGTAGAAGCAGAGGCCGAGGCGGATGCCGGGGCCGTGCGCGAGCGGGACGCGGACGACCGCGACTAGGACTGACGTCCCGGCGCAGTACGTCGGCGTCGCGACAACGGGAAGGGGCGGGATCCGGTGCCACCGGGTCCCGCCCTTTCGCGCGTCGTGAGGGCGCGCGGGCTCAGAGGTCGAGGGCGCGCAGGACCAGGCCCGACGCGGGCTTGGGGCCGAACGACGTCGACTTGCGGGGCATCGTGACGCCCTGGCGGGCGAGATCGCGCACGACCTCCTCGCGGACGGGGTGCAGCAGGACCGCCGTACCGCCGTCGCGTTCCGCCTTGCGCACGGTCGCGGCGGTGTCGTGGATGTAGGCGATGCGGGCGGGGTCGTCCTCGGGGATGTGCCAGACGTGGTCGAGGAGGGTGGCGTGCAGGACCGTCGCGTCCAGGGTGCGCCAGGCCTCGGGGAGCCCCGTGGGGATCGTCCGGTCGAGGAGCGCCGGGTCGGGCCGGTCGACGAGATGGAAGGCGCCGTCGCCCGCGAGGAGGAACGCGTTGCCGGGGCAGGCCGCGTCCGCGAGGGCCGCGAGGGCCTCCGGGAGGTCGGTCTCCAGGCGGCGGACGCGGAACCGTCCGTCGAGGGCTGCCACGGCCTCGGCGACCGGCAGGCCGTGCAGGAGGCGGTGGATGGCGCGGACGCGCAGGGGATAGCGGGCGGTGTCCACCAGGAGGACCAGGCCGTGGTCCCAGGGGCTGGGGGAGGGTTGCTCGGCGCGCAGCCGCAGGTAGGTCGCCCAGCGGTGGTGGCCGTCGGCGATGAGGGCCTGGTGGCCGGCGAGGTCCGCCTGGACACGGGCCGTCTCGGCGGGGTCGGTGATCGCCCAGAGCCGGTGGCTGTAGCCGTCCTCGGTGGTGGTGGACAGGAGCGGTGGGAGCTCCGCCGCGCGGTCCACGATCTCGGCCGTCGTGCCGTTGCCGCGGTAGGTGAGCAGGAGGGGTTCGAGGTTCGCGTGCGTGGCGCGCATCAGGGCCGCGCGGTCCGCGACGACGTGCGGCATGACGTCCTCGTGCGGCAGGACGATGCCCTCCGAGGGGTCCGAGACGCGCAGGGTGCCGATCAGTCCGCGCTGGAGCATGCCGTCCGCGTGCCGCTGTTCGTAGACGTACAGGGCGGGCTCGGGATCGGTGGTCAGGACCCCCTCGGACAGCCAGCGGCGCAGGGTGTCGGCGGCCTGTTCGTTGCGGGCGGCCGGGGTGGTGGCCTGGGGGAGGATCAGACGGACGATGTTGTACGGGTCCGCGTCCTGGAGGTGGTGCAGGCCGTCGGGGCGGACCACGACGTCGTACGGCGGGGAGGTGACGGCGGCGAGACTGCCGACCCGGTCGGGGTCGTAGCGCAGGCCTCGGAACGGGGTGAGTTCCAGGCCCCGGGGCGCCGTCGCTTCCGAGTGACCTGCTGAGTTCATCCCGGCATCGTACGTCCGTCGGCGGCATGCGGGATGATCGGGGGAAAGCGGAGCTAACGAGGAGCGATGTGGAATGAGCCGGAGCGTCAGGACGAGGCCCGAGGGCAGTGGGCAGGCCCTGAGCGAGGCGTACGACACGGCGCTGCTCGACCTGGACGGGGTGGTCTACGCGGGCGGTAACGCGATCGCGCACGCCGTCGAGTCGCTGGCCACCGCGCGTGCGGACGGGATGCGGCTCGCGTACGTCACCAACAACGCGCTGCGCACGCCGGACACGGTGGCCGGGCATCTCACCGAGTTGGGGATACCGACGGGCGCCGACGACGTCATCACGTCGGCGCAGGCGGTCGCGCGGCTGATCAGCGAGCAGGTCCCGGCGGGCGCGCGGGTGCTGGTGATCGGCGGGGAGGGGCTGCGGGTCGCGCTGCGCGAGCGCGGGCTCGAACCGGTGGAGTCGGCGGACGACGATCCCGCGGCCGTGGTCCAGGGGTTCGGCGGGCCCGATCTGCCGTGGGGGCGGTTCGCGGAGGCGTCGTACGCCGTGGCGCGCGGGGTGCCGTGGTTCGCGTCCAACACGGACCTGACGATCCCCAGCGGGCGTGGCATCGCCCCGGGCAACGGCGCGGCGGTGGAGGTCGTGCGGATCGCGACCGGCGCCGAGCCGCAGGTCGCGGGCAAGCCGTTGCCGCCGATGCACCGGGAGACGATCCTGCGCACGGGCGCCGAGCGGCCGTTGGTCGTCGGGGACCGGCTGGACACGGACATCGAGGGGGCGTTCAACGGCGAGGTCGACTCGCTGCTCGTCCTCACCGGTGTCACGGACGGGGCGCAGTTGCTCGCCGCGCCGCCGCAGCACCGGCCGACGTACGTGGACAGCGATCTGCGGGGGATGCTCACCGGCCAGCCGGAGGTCACCGAGGAAGGCGGCGGGTTCCGCTGCGGTGGCTGGACCGCGAGCGCCGGCGCCGAACGCCTGGAGCTGGCGGGGGACGGCGAACCCCTCGACGGGCTGCGGGCGTTGTGCGCGGCGGCCTGGACGGCGGCCGGCGAGCGCGGTGGTGTGCTCGACGGAGGAAAGGCGCTGGCGCGGCTGGGGCTGTGACCACGGGCCACGGGCGGCGCCGTCGGTGCCCGGGAGCGAAGGGTGTTGGCAGGGTAGGCTAACCTAACTGCGTGTTGGTCGACAGTGTTCCCGAACAGCGCGCGGAGACCGCCCCCGCGCCTCCAAGACGCCTTGCGCTGCGGTCCGTCGGGCTGCTCGCCTCGGCGGCGCTCCTGCTGCTGGTCGCCCTGGCGAGCATCGCCGTCGGCGCCAAGGAGCTGTCCGTCGCGCAGGTCCTGCACGGACTGTTCGAGGACTCGGGCACCTACGCGGACGTCGTGGTCGACGAGCGGCTGTCGCGGACCGTGCTCGGGCTGCTCGTCGGGGCCGCACTGGGTCTGTCCGGCGCGGTGCTCCAGGCCCTGACGCGCAATCCGCTGGCCGACCCCGGACTGCTCGGCATCAACGCGGGCGCCTCGGCGGCCGTGGTCACCGCCATCACCTTCCTCGGCGTCACGAGCCTCGACGGATACGTGTGGTTCGCCTTCTTCGGGGCGGCCGCGGTCGGCGCGCTCGTCTGGTTCCTGGGCGGCAGCCGGGGAGCCACGCCGGTGCGGCTCGCGCTCGCCGGTACGGCGATCAGCGCCGCGCTCTACGGCTATCTCCAGGCCGTGATGATCATGGATGACGCGGCGCTCGCCAGGATGCGGTTCTGGACGGTCGGGTCGCTGTCCTCGGCCACCGACGGGACCATCCGGCAGGTGCTGCCCTTCCTGGTCGTCGGCACCCTGCTGTCGTTCGCCCTGGCCCGCCCGCTGAACGCCGTGGCGATGGGCGACGACACCGCCAAGGCGCTCGGCGCGAACCTGAACCGCACCCGGGCGCTGTCGATGCTCGCCGCCACCGTGCTGTGCGGGGCCGCGACCGCCGCCTGCGGGCCGATCGTGTTCGTCGGGCTGATGGTCCCCCATGTCGTGCGTTCGTTCACCGGCCCCGACCTGCGCTGGATCATGCCGTACGCGGCCGTCCTGTCGCCCGTGCTGCTGCTCGGGTCCGACGTCCTCGGCCGGGTCGTCGCCCGCCCTTCGGAGGTCCAGGTCGGCATCATCACCGCCCTCGTCGGCGGCCCTGTCTTCATCTTTCTCGTACGACGGCGGAGGACGGCCCAGCTGTGAAGAGCGCGCAGAAGACCCCGCACGGCCGTCCTCGTGCGCTGCGGACCCCCGGCGGGCTCTCCTTCCGGCTGGAGCCGCGGGCGCTGATCGTCGTCGTGCTGCTGGTGGTCGCCGCGCTCGTGGCGGGCGTGGTGCTGATCGGCACCGGCGACTACCCGATCCCGGCCGGCGACGTCGTGCGGACGCTGCTCGGGGACGGCGACCCCGGCCAGGAGTTCATCGTCGAGGAGCTGCGGCTGCCGCGGGTCCTCGTGGGGCTGCTCGTCGGCGCCTCGCTGGGGCTCGGCGGCGCGCTCTTCCAGGCCGTGTCGCGCAACCCGCTGGGCAGCCCCGACGTGCTCGGGCTCGGGCAGGGGGCGACGGCCGGCGCGCTCGTGATGATCGTGCTGTTCTCCGGGAGCACCGCCCAGGTGACCCTGGGCGCGCTGGTGGGCGGCCTGGTGACCGGGGCGCTGATCTACCTGCTGGCCTGGCGGCGGGGGGTGCACGGGTACCGGCTCGTGCTCGTCGGCATCGGTGTCTCGGCGATGGCCACGGCGGTCAACGGCTATCTGCTGACCAAGGCGGACTTCGTGGACGCGGCGCGGGCGCTGGTGTGGATGACCGGCACGCTCGACGGCCGCGACTGGAAGCAGGTCTGGCCGCTGCTCGCGCTGGCCGGTGTGCTCGTGCCGCTGGTCCTCGCCAACGCGCGCGGGCTGCGGATGATGGAGATGGGCGACGACGTCTCGTACGCGCTGGGGGTGCGGGTGGAGCGGGTGCGGCTGCTGCTGATGGTCTGCGCCGTGCTGCTCACGGCGGCCGCCACCGCCGCCGCGGGCCCCGTGAGTTTCGTGGCGCTCACCGCGCCGCAGCTCGCCCGGCGGCTGACCCGCTCGCCCGGCCCGAACCTGGTGCCGTCCCTGTGCATGGGCGCGGCCCTGCTGGTCACCGCCGACTGGGCCTCCCAGCGCCTCTTCGGCGACGGACAGCTGCCCGTGGGCGTGGTCACCGGCGTGCTGGGCGGCGTCTACCTGCTGTGGCTCCTCGTCACCGAGCGCAGGGCGGGGCGGATATGAGGGGCGCGCGCCGGTCAGCGGCGGCCGCCCGCCCGATCAGGACAACCGAAGGAGCACCGTGAACCGCCTGTCCGCCGAGAACGTCACCCTCGCCTATGACCAGCGGGTCATCGCCGAACAGCTGTCGGTGGAGATACCGGACAACTCCTTCACGGTGATCGTCGGCCCGAACGCCTGCGGCAAGTCGACGCTGCTGCGGGCGCTGTCGCGGATGCTGAAGCCGAGCCGGGGCCGCGTGCTGCTCGACGGGCAGGCGATCCAGTCGATGCCCGCCAAGAAGGTCGCCCGGACGCTGGGGCTGCTGCCGCAGTCGTCGATCGCGCCGGACGGGATCACCGTCGCCGACCTCGTGGGCCGCGGACGCTATCCGCACCAGGGCATCCTGCGCCAGTGGTCGGACGACGACGAGCGGGTCGTGCGGGAGTCCATGGCGCAGACCGGTGTCGCCCAGCTCGCCGACCGGTACGTCGACGAGCTGTCCGGCGGTCAGCGCCAGCGGGTGTGGATCGCGATGGCCCTCGCCCAGCAGACGCCGCTGCTGCTGCTCGACGAGCCGACGACGTACCTCGACATCCAGCACCAGATCGACGTGCTGGACCTGTGCGCGGAGCTGCACGAGGAGCAGGGACGCACGCTCGTCGCGGTGCTGCACGACCTCAACCACGCGGCCCGGTACGCCACCCATCTGATCGCGCTGAAGGGCGGCGAGATCATCGCGCAGGGCGCGCCGAACGACATCGTGACGGCCTCTCTGGTGGAGGAGGTGTTCGGGCTGCGCTGCCAGGTCGTCGACGACCCGGAGACGGGGACGCCGCTGGTGGTGCCCGCGGCCCGCAAGGCCCGGGCGCGGGCCGGGCGGGCGGTCGCTACAGAAGCTTCCTGAGCTGGAACAGGTCGCGCAGGCCCGCCTCGAGCCTGACCCGGCCCGAGCCCCAGGCCTTGGCGAAGTTCAGCTCGCCGTCGACCAGCGCGACCAGGTCGTCGCCGGTCATGGCGAGCCTGATCTGCGCCTTCTCGACGGGAGGCCCCTGGAGGGTGTCCTGCACGACGATCCGGCCGTCCGTCATCCGGCCGACGAACGTGATGTCGAGATCGGTGATCCGGCAGCTCACCGACCGGTCCAGGGCCGCGGCCGTACGGACGTCCCCCTCGGCGCTGCGCATGGAGTCGGAGAGCTTCTCGAGTGCGGCGCGGCACTCTTCGGTCGTGGCCATGGCGACCGACGGTACCCCAGGTGTTCGGAGTACCGTCTGGGCATGAGCGACACAGCGCCGCAGGCGGCGGCGGGGACCGTACCGGAGTCCGGTCGGGAGACCGGCCCCGACGAGCCGTTCGAGCGGCGGGAGCCACCGGAGCACGATCCCGCCGCGCCCGCCCCGCTGGCCGTCCCCCGCGTTCCCACCGGTGACGCGGAGGTGGACGCCCTGCTGGACCGGCTGGCCGACGCCGACCACCTCGCCACCGACGGACACGTCGAGGTGTACGAGGATGTACACCGGGGGCTGCGCGACGCGCTCACCGCGCTCGACGCCCGCCCGGGACCTCCGGCGCCCCCGGTGCCGTACCGACACAGGAGCTGAACCGAACGTGGCAGGAGTCGCACGACGCCGTCTGGACGCGGAGCTGGTCCGCCGCAAGCTCGCGCGTTCGCGTGAGCACGCCGGCCAGCTGATCGCCGCCGGGCGGGTCACCGTCGGGAAGACCGTCGCGACCAAGTCCGCCACCCAGGTCGAGACGGCCGCCGCGATCGTCGTCGCCGTCGACGGCGACGACCCCGACTACGTGTCCCGGGGCGGCCACAAGCTGGCCGGCGCGCTGGCCGCCTTCGTGCCGCGGGGGCTCGTCGTGGAGGGGCGGCGGGCGCTGGACGCCGGCGCGTCGACCGGCGGATTCACCGATGTGCTGCTGCGGGCCGGGGCCGCGCACGTGGTCGCCGTCGACGTCGGATACGGACAACTCGCGTGGTCTCTTCAGAGCGATGAACGCGTCACCGTCAAGGACCGTACGAACGTACGCGAGTTGACGCTTGAAGCGATCGGTGGGAAGCCTGTGGATCTTGTCGTGGGGGACTTGTCCTTCATCCCGCTGGGGCTGGTGCTGCCGGCTCTGGCACGGTGCGCCGGGCCGGACGCGGATCTGGTGATGATGGTCAAGCCGCAGTTCGAGGTGGGCAAGGAACGGCTCGGCAGCGGGGGCGTCGTACGCAGCCCGCAGCTGCGGGCGGAGGCCGTGCGGGGTGTGGCCGCCAAGGCGTGGGACCTGGGGCTGGGGGTGCGGGGTGTCACGGCCAGCCCGCTGCCCGGACCGTCGGGCAACGTCGAGTACTTTCTGTGGCTCAGGGCGGGGGCGCCCGCCCTCGACCCGGCCGACGTCGACCGTGCAGTTGCGGAGGGGCCGCGTTGACTCAGAACCGAGCTCGTACTGTTTTCCTGCTCGCGCACACCGGGCGGCCCGCGGCCATCCGCAGCGCCGAGCTGGTCGTCAAGGGCCTGCTGCGCGAGGGCATCGGGGTACGCGTCCTGGAGTACGAGGCCGCCGACCTGCCCCTGCCCCAGGAGGTGGAGCTGGTCTCCGAGGCCACTCCGCAGTGCCTCGAAGGGTGTGAGCTGCTCATCGTCCTCGGCGGCGACGGCACGCTGCTGCGCGGCGCGGAGTTCGCGCGGGCCTCGGGGGTGCCGATGCTCGGCGTCAACCTCGGGAGCGTCGGCTTCCTCGCCGAGGCCGAGCGCGACGACCTCGACAAGGTCGTCGACCGGGTGGTGACCCGGGCGTACGAGGTCGAGGAACGGATGACCGTCGACGTCGTCGTGCACCGCAACGGCGACATCGTGCACACCGACTGGGCGCTCAACGAGGCGGCCGTGCAGAAGGCGGGCGCGGAGAAGCTGCTCGAGGTCGTCCTGGAGATCGACGGGCGGCCGGTCACCGGGTTCGGGTGCGACGGGATCGTGCTGTCCACGCCGACCGGGTCCACCGCGTACGCGTTCTCGGCCGGCGGTCCCGTGGTGTGGCCCGAGGTCGAGGCGCTGCTCATGGTGCCGATCAGCGCGCACGCGCTGTTCGCCAAGCCCCTGGTGACCTCGCCCGACTCCGTGCTCGCGGTGGAGGTGCTGCCGCACATCCCGCCGGGCGTGCTGTGGTGCGACGGGCGGCGCACGGTCGAGCTGCCCGCGGGGGCGCGGGTCGAGGTGCGGCGGGGCGCCGTCCCGGTGCGGCTCGCCCGACTGCACCACGCCTCGTTCACGGACCGGCTGGTGGCGAAGTTCGCCCTGCCCGTCTCCGGATGGCGGGGCGCCCGGCAGTAGCCGCCCGCGCGCCCCGGCCCGGGGAGGCCGTCCACCCGCCCGGGTGATAAGTGCGGCCTCTCCGCTTTCGTCCACCTGCGGCTTCCGCTTCCGGGGGCGGGGGGCGTCGCACTTCCTCCCCGCGACCTCGTAAGGTCGTGTCCGTGTTGGAGGAGATGCGGATACGGTCGCTCGGAGTCATCGACGACGCGGTCGTCGAGCTGTCGCCAGGCTTCACCGCCGTCACGGGTGAGACGGGCGCGGGCAAGACCATGGTGGTCACCAGCCTCGGGCTGCTGCTGGGCGGGCGCGCGGACCCGGCGCTCGTGCGGATCGGCGCCGAGAAGGCGGTCGTGGAGGGGCGGATCGCCCTGCCCGCGGACGCCTCGGTGCTGGTGCGGGCCGAGGAGGCGGGGGCCGAGCTCGACGACGGGGCGTTGCTCATCAGCCGTACCGTTTCCGCCGAGGGGCGGTCACGGGCGCACGTGGGCGGGCGCAGTGTGCCGATGGGCGTGCTGGCCGAGCTCGCCGACGAGCTGGTCGCCGTCCACGGGCAGACCGACCAGCAGGGGCTGCTGAAACTGTCCCGGCAGCGGCAGGCGCTCGACCGGTACGCGGGCGACGCGGTGACCGTGCCGCTCGCCAAGTACACCGGGGCCTACCGGCGGCTGCGGGCCGTGACCGCCGAGCTGGACGAGATCGTCACCCGCGCGCGCGAGCGGGCCCAGGAGGCCGACCTGCTGCGCTTCGGGCTCGACGAGATCGCCGCGGTGGAACCGCGGGCCGGCGAGGACGTGGAGCTGGCGGAGGAGGCGGAGCGGCTCGGGCACGCCGAGGCCCTGTCGTCCGCCGCCACGGCCGCCCACGCGGCCCTCGCGGGTGTTCCGGAGGACCCCGAGGGCATCGAGGCCACCACGCTCGTGGCGGGTGCGCAGCGGGCCCTGGAGGCCGTCCGCTCGCACGACCCGGCGCTGTCGGCGCTCGCCGACCGGATCGGGGAGATCGGCATCCTGCTGGGCGACGTGGCGGGCGAGCTCGCCGGGTACGCCGACGACCTGGACGCCGATCCGCTGCGGCTGTCGGCCGTGGAGGAGCGCCGGGCCGCGCTCACCGCCCTCACCCGCAAGTACGGCGAGGACGTGGGAGCGGTGCTCGCCTGGGCCGAGCGCAGCGCCGCCCGGCTCACCGAGCTGGACGGCGACGACGAGCGCATCGACGAGCTGACCGCCGAGCGGGACGCCCTGCGCGGCGAGCTCGGCGGCCTGGCCCAGGCGCTCACCGACGCGCGCACGGAGGCCGCCGAGCGGTTCGCCGCCGCGGTGACCGCCGAACTGGCGTCGCTGGCGATGCCGCACGCGCGTGTGTCCTTCGAGATCCGGCAGAGCGAGGACCCGGAGGGCGTCGAGGTCGGCGGCCGGCCGGTCGCCTACGGGCCGGCCGGCGTGGACGAGGTCGAGCTGCTGCTCGCGCCGCACCCGGGGGCGCCGCCGCGGCCCATCGCGAAGGGCGCCTCGGGCGGTGAGCTCTCGCGTGTGATGCTCGCGGTGGAGGTCGTGTTCGCGGGGACGGACCCGGTGCCGACGTACCTCTTCGACGAGGTCGACGCGGGGGTCGGCGGCAAGGCGGCCGTCGAGATCGGGCGGCGTCTCGCCCGGCTGGCCAGGACCGCTCAGGTCGTGGTCGTGACGCACCTCCCGCAGGTCGCCGCGTTCGCCGACCGGCAGCTGCTGGTCGAGAAGACCAACGACGGCTCGGTGACCCGGTCCGGGGTGAAGGTCCTGGAGGGCGAGGACCGCATCCGGGAGCTGTCGCGGATGCTGGCGGGCCAGGAGGACTCCGAGACGGCCCGGGCGCACGCGGAGGAGCTGCTGGCGGCGGCCCGCGCGGACGGCTGAGGAGGACGCCCTGCGGCCTCCTCCCGCAGGAGGAGGCCGGATCCACGCGCGCGGCACACGACGCGGCCCCGGCCGCGGCGGCCGCCCCGCCCCGGCCCGGCCGGGACGACCTGGACGGCGACTGCCGTGCTGGGCGCGGTGCCGTCCCGTGCGGCGCGCACGCCGGAAGCGGACGAACCACGCGGGCCGGACGGCCGAGCCGCACCCCGGCCCGCCCATCGCCTTGGCGGGCGCGCTCACGGCGGCCCGTATTGCCCCGGCCGCCGCGTTCGCTTTGGTCGCCGCCGGGGCCTGCGGGACTTAGGACGGTGTCGCCGGTGCCGGTGCCGGTGATGCGCGGCGCGGTGAAGCTGTCCGGGGTCTCGGCGGGCGCGCTGACGGAGGGACGGCCCGTGGACGGCGCCGGTCGCGGCGGCGGGACGTCAGGGTAGCGCGGGGCGCATGCGCGGGGCGCGCTGCCCGGGGCGGCGGTGGCCGCCGGGAACGGGCGTGCGGATCCGCTCGCGCACGCCGTCGCCGTGGTGACCGCGGGGGTGTTCGGGGACCGGGTGAGCGAAACGGCGAGGTCGGTATTCGGGTAATCGAACGGAACCCCGACTTCGCTCACCCGTGCGGGTGATGCCGTAGGCGCTGTGACCGGGTGTCAGGGCGCTCGGCGGCACGGAACACCCGTGCGTGCTGGCATCCTTGGGCGTAGTGCGTGGAGGACTTCCGGCGGTCCACCCCTCCGCCCGGTCCTTCTGTACGTTTCTTCGTGACCGTCCGACGCCGAACCAGGAGCCCGGCCACGTGAGCAGCCACTCACCGCACGGCCAGTCGCCGCTGCGCACCGTGCAGGTGCTGGGCGGCGGCAACGCCGGCAGCAGCGCGCACGTGCGCTCCCTGGCCGCGGGGCTCGTCGCACGGGGCGTGCGGGTGACGGTGTGCGCCCCCTTCGAGGCCGACGACGCCTACGACTTCACGGGTACCGGCGCCGCACACGTGCACGTGCCGCGCAGCAGCGACCCGGGCTCCGTCGCGGTGCTCCGGGCGGCCTGCACCGACGCCGACCTCGTCCACGCGCACGGGCTGCACGCCTCCTTCCGGGCCGTCCTCGCGCTCAGCGGCCGACGCACCCCGCTCATCGTCACCTGGCACGACCGCGCGCACGCCGAGGGCGCCCGCGCCCATCTGCTGAGGCTGCTGGAACGGCGGGTCGCGAGGGCCGCGACCGTGCTGCTGGGCACCAGCTCCGACCTCGTCGACCGGGCCCGCGGGACGGGCGCGCGCGACGCCCGGCTCGCCGCCGTGGCGCTGCCCCGGTCCCGCCGGACCGCACACGAGGGCACCGAGGCGGCAGGACCGCGGTCGGCCAAGCTGCGGGCCGAACTCGGCGCGACGGGACGCCCGTTGTTCGTGGCCGTCGGCTCCCTGGAGCGCCGTCGCGGCCACGGGCTCCTGCTGGACGCCGCCCGCGTGTGGCGCGAGCTGGACCCGTCGCCGCTGGTCGTGGTCGCGGGGGAGGGGCCGCAGCGGGCCGAGCTCCAGCGCCGCATCGAGGACGAGGAACTGCCGGTCCGCCTCCTCGGACGTCGGGACGACGTGAGCGAGCTGCTCTCCGCCGCCGATCTGGCCCTGCTGCCCGGCCGCGGGGAGTCGCGGTCGGTCCTGGCGCAGGAGGCGCTGCACGCGCGCGTGCCGCTGGTCGCCGTGGTGTCGGGCGGCATCCGTGAACTCGTCGGCGACGCCGCCGAACTGGTCCCGCCGCACGACCCGGCGGCCTTCGCCGCGGCCGTCGTCCGCCTCCTCGACGACCCGGGACGGGCCGAGCAGCTGCGTGACCTCGGCACCCGGCAGGCGGCCGGCTGGCCCACCGAGGACGAGACCGTCGCCCAGGTGCTCAGCGTCTACGACGAGCTGACGCAGCCCCAGCCGATGATCTGACGGCTCACGGCACGTGCCGCCGGGCCCGCAGGGCCAGGCTCAACGCCAGCACCGTCTGCGGGTCGTCGAGGTCGGTGCCCAGCAACTCACCGATGCGGGCGAGGCGGTTGTACAGCGTCTGGCGGTTCAGGTGCAGTTCGCGGGCCGTCTCGGCCTTGCGGCCCGCGTGCGCCAGATAGACCTCCAGGGTGGGCAGCAGCGGCGGCTTGGAGCGGTGGTCGTGGTCGCGCACCGGGCCGATCGCGCGGTCCACGAAGGCCGCCAGGTCGGGGTGGTCGCGCAGCCGCCACAGCAGGAGGTCGATGTCCAGCCGGCGGGCGTCGAACCAGGGACGGTCCGGCAGCCCCTGGGCGGCGGTCGCCGTCTCCGCCGCGTGCCGCAGCCCCGCCGAGGCCGCCGCCCAGCCGCCCGCCATCCCGACCACCACCACGGGCGGCTGCGCGCCGGGCCGCTGCATCCCCGCCCGCTCCACCCCGGCCCGCAGCGCCGCCGCGACCCGGTCCGCGACCGCCGGCCGCTCCTGCTCCGACCGCAGCCCCAGCAGCAGCGGCACCCGGCCCTCCACCGGCCGCACGCCCAGCAGCGCGGGCACACCCACCGACGCCAGCTCCTCGGCGACCGCCCGCGCGAGCACCGCCCAGCCGCCGCCGGGGGCGAGGCCGTCGCCCAGCCGCATGACGACCGGGAGCAAGGGGCCGGTGCCCGGCTTGAAGCCGAGGACCCGGGCCTGCGCCGGCGCGTCCTCCGCGACGATCCGGCCCTCGGCGAGGTCCGTGAGGAAGTCGCCGCGGCCCCGTGCCGCGAGCTCCTCCTCCTGGCGGGCCTGCATCAGCACCACGGCCAGGATCCCGGCCGCCCGCTCGGCGGCGATCCGGTGCACGGGTGCCAGCGGCCCCCGCACGGGCAGCAGCACCAGCCGGGCGCGCACCGACCCCGTCCCCGGCCCGCCCCCGGGCACGTCCACCAGCACCGAGCCGGCCGGCGGCGGCGCGTCCTTGTGCGGCCCGCGCAGCCCCTCCCACACCTGGAGCGGATCGGTACCCTCGGGACCGGCCCCGGCTGCGTACAGCAGCTGGCCCTCGGTCGTCTCCAGGAAGACGGGGTTGTCGCCGAAGTCCGCCAGGATGCCCAGGACCTGCGGTGTACCGCCCCCGCCCAGGAGGGCCTGCGTACAGCGCCGGTGCACCTCCTCGGCCTGCTGGAGCAGCGCGTAGTGGCCGTTGACGATCTCGGTGTGGATCTCCTCGGTGACCGTCACGAACGGCACCTCGCGGTGCAGCTGCACCAGGGGCAGCCCGGTCGCGCGGGCCGTCTCGACCAGGGCCGCGGGCAGCCGGGCGAAGCGCGGGCCCAGCTCGATCACCAGGGCCGCGATGCCCCGTTCGGCCAGGGTCCGCACGAACACCCGCTGCTCGGCCGGACGCGTCCCCAGGCCGTAGCCGGTGGTCAGCAGCAGTTCGCCGCCCTTGAGCAGCGAGGCGATGTTCGGCACCTCGCCCGCGTGCACCCAGCGCACCGTGCGGCCCAGCCGGTCGGCGCCCGCGAGGATCTCGGGCAGTCCGCTGCGCAGGCCGGGCAGTTCCAGCGCGCGTCGCACGGTGATACCGGCGCTGCTGCTGTCGAATCGGTGGTCGGGGCGGCTGTCCATGCAGCGGACGCTACCCGCGCGGGCCCTGCGGTGACATCCGCGGGCCGTGTCTCAGGCGGGCCGGATGTTGTGGTTGAAGCGGAACACGTTGTCGGGGTCGTACCGGCGCTTCACGTCCGCGAGGCGCCGGGCGTTCGTCTCGCCGACGCCCGCCACGACCCGGTCGGCGCCCTCGTCGCCGATGAAGTTCAGGTACACCGCTCCCGTGCTCCACGGCTGTGCGTCGGCCCGGACGTCGCGCACCCACCGCACGCACCGCTCGTCGTCCGCCGGGTCCTCCCAGAGCCCGAAGGGGTGCACGCCCCAGGGAGCGTCCCGGTACGGCACGGGGAACTCGTGGGGGCCGCTGCCGATCGCGCCGCCCTGCGGGAACAGCGCGTGCATGGTGCCGGTGGGCACGGGCAGGGCGAGACCGCGGGCGCAGTACACGTCGACGAAGTCGTCCGGGGCGCCCGTCAGGTACTCCGCCGACCAGTAGTTCCGCATGCCCGGCGGGTCGTCGAGCATGCACTGGACGTCGGCGTAGGGCATCGCCCCGACGACCTCCGCCTCGTGCGGCAGCGCCAGCAGCGGCTGCGCGAGCTTGCGCAGGTCCTCCTCGGTGCCGGCGTACGTCAGGAGCATCCCGCACAGCAGGGTGCCCACCAGGTGCGGAGGGACGAACTCGGCCGGCGGGCCGGTCAGGTAGAGCACCGCGCCGCCCGCCTCGTCCGGGCCGGCCGCGATCACGTCCCGGTAGGTGCGGGTGACCTCGGGGCCGAACTCGGGCCGGAAGAGCAGGAGGGCGATGGAGAACTCGGGCAGTTCGTGCAGCTTCAGGGTGAGGGCGGTGGCGACGCCGAAGTTGCCGCCGCCGCCGTGCAGCGCCCAGAACAGGTCCGGGTTCTCGTCGGCGTCCGTGTGCACGAGCCGGCCCTCGGCGGTGACCAGTTCGACGCCGAGCAGGTTGTCCACCGCCAGGCCGAACCGGCGGTCGAGCCAGCCGGTGCCGCCGCCGAGGACGAAGCCGCCGACGCCGGTGGTGGAGGCCCGGCCGCCGGTCGTGGCCAGCGCGTGGGGCTGGCAGGCGCGGTCCAGATCGCTCATCGTGGCCCCGCCGGCTACCCGCACGGTCCGCGCCTCGGGATCCACCAAGGCCGCGCGCATGTGACGCAGGTCCACCACCACGGCCCCGTCGCCCAGGGCCATGCCCGCGACGCTGTGCCCGCCCCCGCGCACCGCGAGGGGCAGGTCCAGCTCACGGGCGAAACGCACCGTCCGCACGACGTCGGACTCGTCCACGCACTGCGCGATCACGGCCGGACGGCGGTCGATCATCGCGTTGAAGACCGTCCGGGCCTCGTCGTAACCGGGATCCCCCGGGGCGAACACGTCGCCGACCAGATCCTCGCGCAGCGCGGCAAGGGCCACGCCCGCCTTCGATGGGGAGGCCATGTGGCGCCCCCTTCCGGAAAGGGGCTGCTGTCGGCTCCCAGCCTAGGCGGGCGGGCCGCGTCGGGCGCGTTCAGCCGCCGTACGCCCCCGACGCCGTCAGGCGCAGGGCCGTGTCGATCAGCGGGACGTGGCTGAAGGCCTGCGGGAAGTTGCCCACCTGGCGCTGGAGGCGCGGGTCCCACTCCTCGGCGAGCAGACCGAGGTCGTTGCGCAGGGAGAGCAGCTTCTCGAACAGCTTGCGGGCCTCGTCGACCCGGCCGATCATCGCGAGGTCGTCCGCCATCCAGAACGAGCAGGCCAGGAAGGCGCCTTCGTCACCGGGCAGGCCGTCGACGCCCTCGTCGCCGCCCGAGGTCGGGTAGCGCAGGATGAAGCCGTCCGTGGTGGACAGTTCACGCTGGATCGCCTCGATGGTGCCGATGACGCGCTTGTCGTCCGGGGGCAGGAAGCCCATCTGCGGGATGAGCAGCAGCGAGGCGTCCAGCTCCTTGGAGCCGTAGGACTGCGTGAAGGTGTTGCGCTCCTTGTCGTAGCCCTTCTCGCACACGTCCCGGTGGATGTCGTCGCGCAGTTCGCGCCACTTCTCCAGCGGGCCGTCCGCGTCGCCGGACTCGATCAGCTTGATGGTGCGGTCCACGGCGACCCAGGCCATCACCTTGGAGTGCACGAAGTGGCGGCGCGGGCCGCGCACCTCCCAGATGCCCTCGTCCGGCTCGTTCCAGTGGTCCTCCAGGTAGCGGATCAGCTTGAGCTGGAGGATGGAGGCGTAGTCGTTGCGGGCCAGGCCGGTCATGTGGCCCAGGTGCAGGGCCTCGGTGACCTCGCCGTACACGTCCAGCTGGAGCTGGTGCGCGGCGCCGTTGCCGACCCGCACGGGTGCGGAGTTCTCGTAGCCGGGCAGCCAGTCCAGCTCGGCCTCGCCCAGCTCGCGCTCGCCCGCGATGCCGTACATGATCTGGAGGTTCTCGGGGTCGCCCGCGACCGCCCGCAGCAGCCATTCGCGCCAGGCGCGGGCCTCCTCGCGGTAGCCGGTGCGCAGCAGCGAGGACAGGGTGATGGCCGCGTCGCGCAGCCAGGTGTAGCGGTAGTCCCAGTTGCGGACGCCGCCGATGTCCTCGGGCAGCGAGGTGGTGGGGGCCGCGACGATGCCGCCGGTGGGGGCGTACGTCAGCGCCTTGAGGGTGATCAGGGAGCGGATCACCGCCTCACGGTAGGGGCCGTGGTACGTACAGTGCTCGACCCACTCGCGCCAGAAGTCCTCGGTCGCCTGGAGCGACTGCTCGGGCTCCGGCAGCGGCGGCGGCTGCTTGTGCGAGGGCTCCCAGGAGATCGTGAACGCGATCCGGTCGCCGGGCGCCACGGTGAAGTCGGCGTACGTCGTCAGCGACTTGCCGTACGTCTCGCAGTCGGTGTCGAACCACACGGAGTCGGGGCCGGCGACGGCGACCGTGCGGCCCTCGTGCTTGTGCACCCAGGGCACGACCCGGCCGTAGGAGAACCGCATCCGCAGCGTGGATCGCATCGGGACCCGGCCCGAGACGCCCTCGACGATGCGGATGAGCTGGGGCGCCCCGTCGCGCGGGGGCATGAAATCGGTCACCCGGACCGTGCCGCGCGGGGTGTCCCACTCCGACTCCAGGATGAGCGAGTCGCCGCGGTAGGCGCGCCGGGCCGCGCGCGGCGGGGGCGCGTCGGAGGCGTGCGCGGGGCCGAGGCGCCAGAAGCCGTGTTCCTCGGTGCCGAGCAGACCCGCGAAGATCGCGTGCGAGTCGAAGCGGGGCAGGCACAGCCAGTCGACTGTGCCGTCCCGGCAGACCAGTGCGGCGGTCTGCATGTCTCCGATGAGTGCGTAGTCTTCGATGCGCCCGGCCACGTGCAACTCCAGTCGAACGGCCACGTCACCCCCGTGCGGAACGGGGGCTGTCGCTAGTGCGGTCAAGGGGTCGTTTGTAATGCGTCGTTGAGCGCTGAAGCAAAGCAGCCGCTCAGCCGTATAGGCAAAACGCCGATTCCTGCTCAACGAACTGACGAGCTCTCGTTGTTCCGGTGGGGGTACGGGCGGGGGTGTGCCGTCTTGCCGACCGGGCTCGGCAGCGAGTGTCCGAGCAGGATACGACGCACGTAGATGATCTGCGTGCCGCTCCCGACAACGCGGGTGGGCCGAACGGGTGAGCAAGCGGTGACGAACCGGTGCTCGGGGGCCACCCGTGTCGGCCCGTGCGCGGAGCGTGGCCGGAAGCCATCTCCCTGAGGCGCTGATACCCTGGTAGCCCGTGGACCGGTGGTCTCGAAGCCCCCGAACCGCACCTCCGAATCGCGACCACGGGAGCCCCCTCTTGGCCATGACGCCCAAATCCACGACGACCAAGCACATCTTCGTCACCGGGGGTGTCGCCTCCTCGCTCGGCAAGGGTCTGACGGCCTCCAGCCTCGGCATGCTGCTGAAGGCGCGCGGTCTGCGGGTCGTCATGCAGAAACTCGACCCGTACCTGAACGTCGATCCGGGCACGATGAACCCCTTCCAGCACGGTGAGGTGTTCGTCACCAACGACGGCGCCGAGACCGACCTCGACATCGGACACTACGAGCGCTTCCTCGACCGCGACTTGGACGGCTCCGCCAATGTCACTACAGGCCAGGTCTACAACACCGTGATCGCCAAGGAGCGGCGCGGCGAGTACCTGGGCGACACCGTGCAGGTCATCCCGCACATCACCAACGAGATCAAGCACCGCATCCGGCGTATGGCGACCGACGAGGTCGACGTCGTGATCACCGAGGTCGGCGGTACGGTCGGCGACATCGAGTCGCTGCCCTTCCTGGAGACGGTCCGCCAGGTCCGGCACGAGGTCGGCCGCGACAACGTGTTCGTGGTGCACATCTCGCTCCTGCCCTACATCGGTCCCTCGGGCGAGCTGAAGACCAAGCCCACCCAGCACTCCGTCGCCGCGCTGCGCAACATCGGTATCCAGCCGGACGCCATCGTGCTGCGCTGCGACCGCGAGGTGCCGACCGCGATCAAGCGCAAGATCTCGCTGATGTGCGACGTCGACGAGGACGCGGTGGTGGCCTGCCCCGACGCCCGGTCGATCTACGACATTCCGAAGACCGTGCACGGCGAGGGTCTGGACGCCTATGTCGTCCGCAAGCTGGACCTGCCGTTCCGCGACGTGGACTGGACGACCTGGGACGACCTGCTCGACCGCGTCCACAACCCCGACCACGAGATCACCCTGGCCCTGGTCGGCAAGTACATCGACCTGCCCGACGCCTACCTCTCGGTCACCGAGGCGCTGCGGGCCGGCGGCTTCGCCAACAAGGCCCGCGTGAAGATCAAGTGGGTCACGTCGGACGACTGCAAGACCCCGGCCGGCGCCAAGGCGCAGCTCGAGGACGTGGACGGCATCTGCATCCCGGGCGGCTTCGGCGACCGCGGTGTGCTCGGCAAGGTCGGCGCGATCCGCTACGCCCGCGAGAACCGCATCCCGCTGCTCGGTCTGTGCCTGGGCCTCCAGTGCATCGTGATCGAGGCCGCGCGCAACCTGGCCGACATCGGCGACGCCAACTCCACCGAGTTCGACCCGGCCACCGCCCACCCGGTCATCTCCACGATGGCCGAGCAGCTCGACATCGTGGCCGGCGAGGGCGACATGGGCGGCACGATGCGGCTCGGGATGTACCCGGCCAAGCTGGCCGAGGGCTCCATCGTGCGCGAGGTGTACGACGGCAAGGAGTACGTCGAGGAGCGGCACCGGCACCGTTACGAGGTGAACAACGCCTACCGGGCCGAGCTGGAGAAGAAGGCGGGCATCCTGTTCTCCGGCACCTCGCCGGACGGCAAGCTCGTGGAGTACGTGGAGTACCCGCGCGACGTCCACCCCTACCTGGTCGCCACCCAGGCGCACCCCGAGCTGCGTTCGCGGCCCACGCGTCCGCACCCGCTCTTCGCCGGTCTGGTGAAGGCGGCGGTGCGGCGGACCGTCGAGGCGGGGAAGAGTTCCGAGTAACACACCAGTTGTACGGTGGCCGGGGTGCAAACCTTCAAAGGTGGGCACCCCGGTTTTCGTTTGCGCACGTCGCACGTGGAAGGACGCATGGCATGACGATCGAGGACACCGCCGAGGCGTGGGAGATCCGGGCGAGCGAGACGCCCTTCGTCGGCAACAAGACCTCCGTCCGCACGGACGAGGTGGTCATGCCCGACGGCTCGGTGGCCCGCCGGGACTACCAGGTCCACCCGGGGTCCGTGGCCGTGCTGGCCCTCGACGACGAGGACCGAGTCCTGCTCATCAAGCAGTACCGCCACCCGGTGCGGCACAAGCTGTGGGAGATCCCGGCCGGTCTGCTCGACGTGCCCGGCGAGAACCCGCTGCACGCCGCCCAGCGCGAGCTGTACGAGGAGGCGCACGTCAAGGCCGAGGACTGGCGGGTGCTGACCGACGTCTACCCGACGGCCGGCGGTTGTGACGAGTCGGTGCGCATCTTCCTGGCCCGCGGTCTGTCCGAGGCCGACGGGGAGCGCTTCGAGGTGGCGGACGAGGAGGCCGACATGGAGCACGCGCGCGTGCCGGTCGGTGAACTCGTGCGGCGGGTGCTGGCGGGCGATGTGCACAGCAACTGCCTCGTCGTGGGGGTCCTCTCCCTGGTCGCCGCGCGGACCGGCGACGGACCGGACGCGCTGCGCCCGGCCGAGGCGCCCTGGCCGGCGCGCCCGTTCGAGGCCTGACGCCGCCCCGCACCCCTGGTCCGCGGGTGCCGCCCGGGCGGCACCCGTGCGCGCACCCCACACCCGTTCGTGAACCCTGGTGCGCGCATCACACCCCCGCCGGTGTGACGATCGGCTGATCCGATCGAGGGATTCCCGGCGGGGCCACCCTGCTCCTCCCGGAACGTCGCAGAGCGTGAACTAGGCTCGGGAATCGCCCGATCCGGAGTCCCGGCGGGCTTGCGCGCGCGGTGGGACGGGAGTGTGGCCCGTGACGGACCAGGCAGTGGACACAGACGGCGTGAAGCTGTCGGGACACGCTGCGACGGAGGGCCATTTCCTGGGCCGCACCCGGGAGTTGAAAGAACTGCGCGCCGACATCGAGCGCACCGGGCTGGACACCATCTCCGGGCGCAAGGCACCTCGCGCGCGCGTGCTCCTCATCGCCGGCCGGCCCGGCTCCGGGCGGACGGCGCTCGCCGAGGAACTCGTCCGGCAGGTCGCCGCCCGCTACCCCGACGGCGTGCTGCGTGCCCGGCTCGCCGAACCCGACGGCACACCCGTGCCGGTCGAGCGCGCCGCCCGTGACCTGCTCGCCGCGCTCGACGTGCCCGCTCCGGCCGGCGCCGACGAGGACGACCTCGCGGCCCTGCTGCGCCAGGCCCTCGCCGGGCGCCGCATGCTGCTCCTGCTCGACGACGCGGCGGGCGCCGAACAGGTCGACGCGCTGCTCCCGGACACCCCCGAGTGCCTGCTCGTCGCCGTGTCCGCAGGACCGCTCACCGGTATCGCCGACGTCCGCCCCTGCACCCTGGGCGGCCTGGACACCAAGTCCGGGCTCGACCTGCTGACCCGGTACACCGGCTCGGTCCGCATCACCGTCGACCCCCTCTCCGCCGAGGGGCTCGTGGAGGCCTGCCAGGGCCAGCCCGCCGCCCTGAACCTGGCCGGCGGCTGGCTCGCCGCCCGTCCCCAGGCGGCCGTCGCCGACCTCGCCAAACAGCTCCACGCGGAGAGCGACGAGGGCACCCCGCTCAGCCGGGTCTTCCGGCTCGTGCACGCGGCGCTGCCCGCCCCCGCCGCCCGGACGCTGCGCCTGCTCTGCCTCGCCCCGGCCGGCCTCGCGGACCCGCACACCGCCTCCGCGCTCGCGGGGTGCTCCGTGGACGCCGCCCGCACCACCCTGGACGGCCTCACCGCCCTGGGCCTCCTGCGGGCCGTGGACTCCCCGCTCCCGCAGTACGAGGTCCCCGGATGCCTGCACCCCCTGCTGCGCGCCGCCGCGGAGGCCCACGACCGCCCGGCCGAGCTCCGGCTGGCCCGTGCCCGCATGCTCGAGCGCACCGTACGGCTGCTCCAGTCCTGCCGGGCCATCACCGAGACCGACAACCCCCAGGCCCGCGAGAAGCTCCAGGGCACCCCGGCGGCCCTGCGCTTCCCCACCCCCCGGGCGGCCGCCGAGTGGCTGCGCGCGCGCCGGCCCGCCCTGCTCGCCTCGGCCCGGCTGGCGGTCGCCGACGGGGAGCTGGACACCCTGGCCAGGCGGCTGATGTCCCAGCTGGTCAGGGCGATGGTGGCGCACTTCGGCACCCAGGCGGCGGCGCCCGACCTGTACGGGGTCCACCAGCTCGTCCTCGACGTCGCCGAGCGCCGCGACCTGCCCCGCGAGAGGGCGGCTGCCCTGCTGAACCTGGCGGACGTCGACGCCAGGACCGGCCGTACGGCGGAGGCGCTGGCACGCTACCGGGCCGCGCTGGACGCCGGCCGTGCGGCGAACGACCCGTACGCGATCGGGCGCGCGATGGAGTCGGTGGGCGGCGCGCATCTCGAGCTCGAGGACTACGACCGGGCCGCCGACTGGTTCGGGCGCGCCCTGGCCCAGCGCCTGGCCCGTGACGAGCGCGCCGAGGCCGCCCGGCTCTACGGGCGCATCGCCACCGCGCACACCTACGCGGGCCGCTACGGCGAGGCCCAGCGGGCCTGGCGGGCCGCGGCCGCCGGACACCGCAAGAACGGCGACGTCGGCGCATACGCGCGCGCGTCGAGCGAGCTGGCCCGGGTCCAGGAGTACGCGGGGCGCCCCGAGGAGTCGCTGCGCACCTGCCAGGAGGCCGTGGAGTGGGCCCGGCGGGCCGAGGACACCCGGTTGCAGGCGGCCGTGCAGCTGAGGATGGCGGACACCCTGGAGCGCCTCGGCGACCCGGCGGCGGCCGGACTGCACCGGAGCGCGGCCGAGCGCATCCTGGGAGAGGAGATCCCGGACCGCGACGCGGAACCGCATCCGCGACCGGGTCCGCGACCGCGGGAGGAACAGGGCCCGCGACCCGGCCCGCGCGCGGGTGCGGATCCGGGGCCCCGGGCCGATCCGGCGCCGAAGGCGGCTCCGGAGCCCGATTCCGGGGCGAGTTCGGGGCCGCAGGCCGAGCCAGAACGGGCGGATCACCTGGAACATCGCGCTAACACCTGCGAAATCCGCAGTACACCTGCTGAAGATTGATGCAATGAAAGGCTAGACAGCGGGAACACCTTCATTAGACTGGCTCTGCCGCACGTTCTCCTGCGGTGCGTCCCGGTGTGCGCATTACCTCCGGGAATGTCTTTCTGTGCCCCCACACCACCCTCTGAGCCAAGGACCGTGATCCACGTGAAGGTCGGCATCCCCCGCGAGGTCAAGAACAACGAGTTCCGGGTGGCCATCACCCCCGCCGGAGTGCACGAGCTCGTGCGCCACGGCCACCAGGTCGTCGTCGAACGAGGCGCCGGTGTCGGCTCGTCCATCACGGACGAGGAGTACCTGGCCGCCGGCGCGCGGATCCTGGAGACCGCCGACGAGGTGTGGGCCACGGCCGACCTGCTGCTCAAGGTCAAGGAGCCCATCGCCGAGGAGTACCACCGCCTCCGCAAGGACCAGACGCTCTTCACCTACCTGCACCTGGCCGCGTCCAAGGAGTGCACCGACGCCCTCGTCGAGTCCGGCACCACGGCGATCGCCTACGAGACCGTGGAGCTGCCCGGTCGCGCGCTGCCGCTGCTCGCCCCGATGTCCGAGGTCGCGGGCCGGCTGGCCCCCCAGGTCGGCGCCTACCACCTGATGCGCGCCAACGGCGGCCGCGGTGTGCTGCCCGGCGGTGTGCCGGGCGTGCTGGCCGCCAAGGCCGTCGTCATCGGCGGCGGCGTCTCCGGCTGGAACGCCGCGCAGATCGCCATCGGCATGGGCTTCCACGTGACCCTGCTCGACAAGGACATCAACAAGCTCAAGGAAGCCGACAAGGTCTTCGGCACGAAGATCCAGACCGTCGTCTCCAACGCCTTCGAGCTGGAGAAGGCCTGCCTCGAGGCCGACCTCGTCATCGGCGCGGTCCTCATCCCGGGCGCCAAGGCCCCGAAGCTGGTCACCAACGAACTGGTGTCCCGGATGAAGCCCGGAAGTGTCCTTGTCGACATCGCGATCGACCAGGGCGGCTGCTTCGAGGACTCCCGTCCCACCACCCACGCGGAGCCGACCTTCCCGGTCCACAACTCGGTGTTCTACTGCGTCGCCAACATGCCCGGCGCGGTCCCCAACACCTCCACCTACGCGCTCACCAACGCCACGCTGCCCTACATCGTCGAACTCGCCGACAAGGGCTGGGTCGAGGCGCTGCGCCGCGACGCCGCACTGGCCAAGGGCCTCAACACCCATGACGGCAAGGTCGTTTACCGCGAGGTCGCGGAGGCGCACGGCCTGGAGCACGTGGAGCTCGACCAGCTGCTCGGCTGAGCCGCCGGGCCGAGCGGATCGGCCAAGTGACCCCCGCGGAAAAGGCGATACGTCAACACAGGTCGTCAACCCCGCACACCCGGCCGGACCTTGCCCGACAAGGTCCGGCCGGATGTGTGTATGGTCACTTTGCGGCTCTCGGTCAACTCGCCTCGAACGTAACCCTTGGACCGATTCGTACACCGGCGAAACCTGCCGTGCGACGGCCGTACGCCCTTGACAGCGGGATGTTTCATTGCCGACACATCGGGCCGGGTCCGGCGGATTGTGTTGCTGCGGACGCCCGACACGCCATAGAGTCGCCGACTGTCGGCATGGTGCCACGCTGACCTTGTCTAGAAGTTTCCTGGTCACCAAGGAGGTAAGACGACTTGTGAATGAGTCGACATTTGCTCCCGGGGGTGGTCAACCAGGAATGCCGACGCGGGCCCAGGTCTCCGCGGGGCCCGAGGCTGTCGGCTCCGTCGCTGTCCGAACCTTCGCAGCCCACCAGAGCCAGCGCAGCACCCATGTGGCTCTGTCAGCACACCAGAGCATGGATGGCCATCACGTGAACGCCATGGCCGGCGACGGAAGTGGCGCGCCCCGCAACCACTTCGCCGACTACGACGAACTGCCCGAAGGGCATTTCTACGACCCCGATGCCGAGTACGAGCCGGATCCGGAATACGCGGCCACGCTCGCGCCCGACGCCGCCCGACAGCGCCGTGAGCGCGTCGGACCGACCGGACGCCCGCTGCCGTACTTCCCGATCCCGGGCCCGCTGACCCAGCACGGCCCCGCGACGATCATCGCGATGTGCAACCAGAAGGGCGGCGTGGGCAAGACGACGTCGACCATCAACCTGGGTGCCGCGCTCGCGGAGTACGGCCGGCGCGTGCTGCTCGTGGACTTCGACCCGCAGGGCGCGCTGTCGGTCGGTCTCGGCGTCAATCCGATGGAGCTCGACCTCACCGTCTACAACCTGCTCATGGAGCGGGGCATGGCGGCGGACGAGGTGCTCCTGAAGACGGCGGTCCCCAACATGGACCTGCTGCCCAGCAACATCGACCTGTCCGCCGCCGAGGTGCAGCTCGTCTCCGAGGTCGCGCGCGAGTCCACGCTCCAGCGTGCGCTCAAGCCGCTGATGGACGACTACGACTACATCGTCATCGACTGCCAGCCCTCGCTCGGCCTGCTCACCGTGAACGCCCTCACCGCCGCCCACAAGGTGATAGTGCCGCTGGAGTGCGAGTTCTTCGCCCTCCGGGGTGTGGCGCTGCTGACCGAGACCATCGAGAAGGTCCAGGAACGGCTCAACCCGGAACTGGAACTCGACGGCATCCTCGCGACGATGTACGACTCGCGCACCGTCCACAGCCGTGAGGTGCTCGCGAGGGTCGTCGAGGCCTTCGACGACCACGTGTACCACACGGTCATCGGGCGCACGGTCCGCTTCCCGGAGACCACGGTCGCCGGTGAGCCGATCACCACGTACGCCTCCAACTCCGTCGGCGCCGCCGCCTACCGTCAGCTCGCCAGGGAGGTGCTCGCCCGGTGTCACGCCGAGTGAGTCTGCCGGGGGCCGACGAACTCTTCCGTACGACAGGGGGAACGGCGCTTCAGCCGTCCGCGCCCCGGCGCTCAGCCAACGGCGAGGCCCGGGTACCGGCGCCGGCCGGTGAGAGCGACGCGGTGGCGGGCGGCGGCGCGCAGGACGCGCCGCCGGCGGTGCCCGCGCAGGGCGGGGACGGCGAGGGCGCCGAGCACGTGGCGGCCGACGGGGGCCGGACCGACGCCGGGGAGTCCCGCACCCGGGGCGCGCCCGGGGACGGCGCCGAACGCCGGCCGGCCCAGCAGGAAGGTTCTGCCTCCGCCGACGCCCAGGCGCGCAAGCGCGGTCGGCAGGCGGCCCGCAGGCCCAGCGGCCGGGAACGGCACGACGAGAAGATCACGGTCTACGTCTCCGCCGAGGAGCTCATGGACCTGGAGCACGCCCGTCTGGTGCTCCGGGGCGAACACGGTCTGGCCGTGGACCGGGGGCGCATCGTCCGCGAGGCGGTCGCCGTGGTCCTCGCCGATCTGGAGAGCCGCGGGGACGCCAGCATCCTCGTACGACGACTTCGCGGACGCTAGCGGTAGCCTGCGGAGGCCATGACCTCGAACGACGCTTCCCCACCTGCTTCCGGCGGATCGGCCGGTCGCAGGCGTGCGCTGGGGCGCGGGCCGGGCTCGGCCCCGCCGTCTCCGGCCCCCTCGGCACCGGAGACGGCGTCACCCCCGGCCCCCGAGCCGCCCACGGCCCCCGGCCCACCCGCCGCGGCCGCCCCACCCGAGCCCCCCACCGCGCCGGAGGCGCCCACCGAGCCGGGGGCTCCTGCCGAACCCGAGGCGCCCGCCGACACCGCGAGGCCCGCCGCATCCGGCCTGCCCGCCGGGCCCGCCCCGCCCCTCGAAGCCGTGCCGCCCGCCGTGGCCGCGCCGGCCGCCGAGGCCGGGGCTCCTGTCGAGGCAGGCGGGGTGTTCAAGGTTCGGCTGGTCAACTTCGAGGGGCCCTTCGACCTGCTGCTCCAGCTGATCTCCAAGCACAAGCTGGACGTCACCGAGGTCGCGCTGTCCAAGGTCACCGACGAGTTCATGGCGCACATCCGGGCGATGGGCCCCGACTGGGACCTGGACCAGACGACCGAGTTCCTGGTCGTGGCCGCGACACTGCTCGACCTCAAGGCGGCCCGGCTGCTGCCCGCCGCCGAGGTGGAGGACGAGGCGGACCTGGCTCTCCTGGAGGCCCGTGACCTGCTGTTCGCCCGGCTCCTCCAGTACCGGGCCTACAAACGGGTCGCCGACATCTTCACGCAGCGGCTGGAGAGCGAGGCCCGGCGTTACCCCCGTACCGTCGGCCTCGAACCGCACCACGCGGAGCTGCTGCCCGAGGTCGTCATCAGCATCGGCCCGGAGGGGTTCGCCAGGCTCGCGGTCAAGGCGATGCAGCCCCGGGCCAAGCCCCAGGTGTACGTGGAGCACATCCACGCCCCGCTGGTGAGCGTGCAGGAACAGGCCGGGGTCGTCGTCGCGCGGCTCAGGGAGCTCGGCGAGGCCAGCTTCCGGACGCTGGTGGAGGACACCGACGACACCCTCACCGTCGTCGCTCGTTTCCTCGCGCTGCTGGAGCTGTACCGGGAGAAGGCCGTGGCGCTCGACCAGGAGACCGCGCTCGGGGAGCTGCTGGTGCGCTGGACCGGCGGGGAGGGGGCCGCCGAGCCCGTGGTCACGGACGAGTTCGACCGGCCGCCCGAGGAGCCCGACAAGGAGACGAAGCCATGAGCGAGGAGAGCGTCGCCGAACTCGACCTCAAGCCGGCCCTGGAGGCCGTCCTGATGGTCGTCGGCGAGCCCGCCACCGAGGAGCACCTCGCGAAGATCCTCCAGCGGCCCCGGCGCAGGATCGCGGACGCGCTGCGCGAGCTGGCCGACGAGTACACCGTGCAGGGGCGCGGCTTCGAGCTCAGGGTCGTCGCCGGAGGCTGGCGGTTCTACTCCCGCCCCGAGTACGCGGCGGCCGTCGAGGGCTTCGTGCTGGACGGGCAGCAGGCCCGCCTCACCCAGGCGGCGCTGGAGACCCTGGCGGTCGTCGCGTACCGCCAGCCGGTCAGCCGCAGCAGGGTCTCGGCGGTGCGCGGAGTGAACTGCGACGGTGTGATGCGCACCCTGCTCCAGCGCGGTCTGGTCGAGGAGGCGGGCGCGGAACCCGAAACAGGTGCGATCCTGTACGTGACGACGAACTACTTTCTGGAGCGGATGGGCCTGCGAGGCCTGGACGAGCTCCCGGAGCTCGCGCCGTTTCTCCCCGAGGCGGAGGCGATCGAGGCCGAGACGCTGGAAGCGGTTCCGTCGTTCGATCCGGACGCACCGGATGCAGACGCAGACGACACGACGACGACGGAACTTTGATGCGAAGCAGTGGCAGCGGCAGTGGCAGGAACAACGGGCGCGGCAGGCCCCGGGGCGCCGGTGGGGGCGGTTCCCAGCCCAGGGGCGGCTCGGGAGGGCGTGACGACCGTCCCCAGGGCGCGGGAGGCCGCGACGACAGGCCCAAGCGTCCCGGCAAGCCCCGCCCCGAGGAGCGCCGCTACGACGTGGGCCCCGGCGCCACCCACGAGGGCCCGAAGGCCGGGCGCGGCGGCGCGGCCCGCGGGGGCGCCAAGGGCGGCCCCAAGCAGGGCCAGCAGCGGGGCGGCCGCACCGAGCCCGCCCGCTCCCGTGAGTACGAGACGCGGGCCGAGGAGCGCAACCGGGACCGGTACGCGGGCAAGAAGGAAGTCCGGCTGCCCAAGACCTTCCCGGGCGCCGAGCAGGAGGGCGAGCGGCTCCAGAAGGTCCTCGCGCGCGCGGGCTACGGCTCCCGGCGGGCCTGCGAGGAGCTGATCGAGCAGGCGCGGGTCGAGGTCAACGGCGAGATCGTCCTGGAGCAGGGCAAGCGGGTCGATCCGGAGAAGGACGAGGTCAAGGTCGACGGCCTGACGGTCGCCACCCAGTCGTACCAGTTCTTCTCGCTGAACAAGCCGGCCGGCGTGGTCTCCACGATGGAGGACACCGAGGGCCGGCAGTGCCTCGGCGACTACGTCACCAACCGTGAGACCCGGCTGTTCCACGTCGGGCGGCTCGACACCGAGACCGAGGGTGTCATCCTGCTCACCAACCACGGCGAGCTGGCGCACCGGCTGACCCACCCCAAGTACGGCGTGAAGAAGGTCTACCTCGCGCACATCGTGGGCCCGATCCCGCGTGACCTGGGCAAGCAGCTCAAGGACGGCATCCAGCTGGAGGACGGGTACGCGAAGGCGGACCACTTCCGGGTCGTCGAGCAGACCGGCAAGAACTACCTGGTCGAGGTGACCCTGCACGAGGGCCGCAAGCACATCGTGCGCCGGATGCTGGCGGAGGCCGGCTTCCCGGTCGACAAGCTGGTCCGCGTCGCCTTCGGCCCGATCACCCTGGGCGACCAGAAGTCCGGCTGGCTGCGGCGGCTGTCCAACACCGAGGTCGGCATGCTCATGAAGGAAGTCGACCTCTAGGGGTTCAGGCCCTTGTGCGCGACCGCACCCCCTTTTTATAGTCGTAGTGACTATTAAGAGGGGGTGTCCGGCGTGCGGGGTTACGACAAGTACGCCCACGAACCCTTCGCCGTCACCGTCGACCTCGCCGTCCTCACGCTGCGCGCGGGCGCCCTGCACGTGCTGCTCGTCGAGCGCGGCCGGGAACCGTACGCCGGCCGGTGGGCGCTGCCCGGAGGCTTCGTGCGGCCGGACGAGTCCGCCGAGACGGCCGCCCGGCGCGAACTCGCCGAGGAGACCGGCCTCGACGACGTCTCCGGGCTCCACCTCGAACAGCTGCGCACCTACAGCGAGCCCGGCCGCGACCCCCGGATGCGGGTCGTGTCCGTCGCCTTCGCCGCGCTGCTGCCCGACGCCCCCGAACCGAGGGGCGGCGGCGACGCGGCCCGCGCGGACTGGCTGCCCCACGGGGGCACCGCACCGCTCGCCTTCGACCACGACCGGATCCTGGCCGACGCCCACGACCGGGTCGGCGCCAAGTTCGAGTACACCTGCCTCGCGACGGCCTTCTGCCCGCCCGAGTTCACCCTCGGCGAGCTCCAGCAGGTCTACGAGACCGTGTGGGGGACGGTGCTCGACCGTCCCAACTTCCGCCGCAAGGTGCTCGCCGTCCCCGGCTTCGTCGAACCCGTGCCCGGCGCCGTACGCCTGACCGGCGGCCGCGGCAAGCCCGCCGCCCTCTACCGCGCGGGCACCGCCACCGCGTTGCACCCGCCCCTGCTGCGACCGCCCCGGGAAGGACGATCCGCATGACCACCTCCACCACCGTCCGCAAGCGCGCCACCGGATCCCTGCTGGGCCTCGCGCTCGGTGACGCGCTCGGATACCCCACTGAGTTCGACGACGTCCCGTCGATCCTCGCCAAGTGCGGCCCGTGGCGCGGCATGGAACTGCCCGGGCGCGCCTTCGTCTCCGACGACACCCAGATGACGCTCGCGGTCGGCCGGGCCATGCGGACCGCCATGGACCGCGGGCTGCTCGTGCCGACGGCGCTCACCCGCACGCTGCGCGAGGAGTTCGTGGACTGGTACCAGTCCCCGGACAACAACCGGGCCCCGGGACGGACCTGCCTGACCGCCTGCGAGCTGCTGAAGGACGACAGGCGCGACTGGCGGGACGCCAGCCGAATCGGCTCCAAGGGCTGCGGTGCCAACATGCGGGTCGCCCCCATGGGCCTCGCGCCCGGGCTCAGCGACGAGCAGCGCGCCGGTGCAGCGCAGCTCCAGTCCGCCCTCACCCACGGGCACCCCACCGCGCTCGCCGCGTCCGACCTCACCGCCCACGCGGTCCGGCTGCTCACCCAGGGCGCCGAGCCGGCGGCCCTGACCGGGCTGCTCCGGGCGTACGCCGTGGAGAACCGCTCCCGGTACCACCACCGCTGGCTGGGTGATCTGTGGACCCGCAGCCAGGACCCGGACCCGGAGCACTTCATCGAGCGTGGCTGGGACGAGTGCCTGCACATCCTGGAACGCCTCGAGGAGGCCCTGCACGCCTCCGACCCCGAGAGCGACCCGTGCCTCGCCACGGGCGCCGGGTGGATCGCGGAGGAGGCCATGGCCACCGGTCTGCTGTGCTTCCTGCTCTTCCCGGACGAACCGGTGACGGCGCTGCGCCGGGCGGCCTGCTCCTCCGGCGACTCCGACTCCATCGCCTGTCTGACGGGCGCGTTCGCGGGCGCGCACGCCGGGGCGGACGCCTGGCCGACGGCGTGGGCGGACCGGGTCGAGTACCAGGGCGAGCTGGTCACGCTCGGGGCGCTCTGGGACCAGTGAGCCCCGGGTGACGCGCCGGCGGGTCAGGCCAGCTTGATCGAGCCGCCCTCGACCGTGATCCGTTCCGCGGGCAGGGGCGACGGCGCCGGGCCGCCGGCCACCGATCCGTCGGCGATGCGGAACTCGCTCCGGTGGCAGGGGCAGTGGATGATGCCGTCGGTGACCGAACCGACGGTGCAGCCCTGATGGGTGCAGACCGCCGAGAACGCCTTGAAGTCCCCCTGCGTCGGCTGGGTGACGACCACCTTCTCCTCGGCGAAGATCTTGCCGCCGCCGACCGGGATGTCGGCCGTCTTCGCCAGCTCCTGGCCGGCCGTGGCCCCGGAGGACTTGTCGGAGGTGGAGCTGTCGCCGTACCGGCTGCATCCGGCGGTGAGCGCCGCTGCCGCGCCGCCCGTCGCCAGGAGGACCGTGCGCCGTGTCGCGGGGTGGGTCATGTCGTCACTCCGAAGGTGCGGAAGAACCAGAGGGCCGAGGTCAGCCAGACCACCGTGAGCACGGCGAAGACGAGTCCGCCGACGACCGGCAGCAGCCATCCCGGGAGTCGCTCCGAACGGAGCAGCAGCATCTTGGCACTGAATGCGCCGAAGAAGAAACAACCCAGGAGGGAGTGCCACATTACGCGCGTTTCGTATGTCTGGTATCCGAGCGCGTACAGGCAGTGCACCGCCACGGGGACCGCGACCAGGAAGGCCGCCCGCCCGGACCAGCGGTGCACGGTGGCGGACCAGGCGGGCCCCGGCAGCCGTCCGTAGAGCATCAGCGCCGAGACGAGCTGGACCAGGGCGAAGAACACCGCGGTCGTCGCCAGCCACGACTTGACCGCGCCGGTGCTGCTGAAGCCGGCCAGGCTGAAGGCCGTCCCGGCCGGGTCGTGGACCTTGCCGTAGACGCCCAGGGCGAGCGCCACCGCGGCGGCGACGAGCGCCGGGACCAGATAGCGGGCCGGGTGCGGGGCGCGCGGGACGGGCCCGGGGAATCCCTGGGTGGCGGCGTTCGGGTCGACGGTCATGGTGGTGGCTCCCTGCTCGAGGGGGTCAGGGGTCAGCGGTCGGGGGCAGGTGTCGGGGGAGGCGTCAGGGCGTGGCGGGGCGGGCCGTGAGCCGCTCTCCGTCGACCGTCACCGCGCCGGTCGCCGGGTCGATGCGGGGCGCGGGGGAGGGCTCGCCGTCGCGGGTGACGATCCCCACCTGCGTGCCGTCCTTCAGCACGATCCAGCCGCCGTCGATCCGCGCGGAGCGCACGGTGGCCGTCGCCCGCCACAGTCCGGACGGCTTTCTCGCCCGGTCCGCCGTGAAGGCGTGCCGCCCGCCGTCCACCGTCACCGTGCCGTCGACGCGCGCGCCGTCCGTCAGGGTGCCGTCGAGTCTCGCGCCGTCCCCGCCGGTGAGCCGCAGCGTGCCGTCGTCCTCGACGTCGCCCTTGAGCCAGGACTCCTCGGCACGGCCGTCGCAGTAGTAGGCGATCGCCCTGCCGTCGTCCACGGAGACGGCGACCGACGCGGTGCCGTCGTCGGTACGGCCGGCGTAGTCGGCGTCGGCGGCCCGCACCCGGGACGGCGAGGGGGAGACGGGGGAGACGGAGCGGGTGGGCGCCGCCGGGGCCGCGCTGCGGACGGCAGCCGGGCCCGGTGACCCCTCCTCGTACGGGGAGGAGGCGGTCCGCGTCCCGGTCGTCGCGTCGAGCGTCAGCAGGGACAGGCCGAGCACCAGTCCCGCGAGAAGGGTGAGCAGGGGTCCTGGACGCTTCATGCCGGGCCTTCCCCGATGGGTGTACTGCCGTCCGACTGCCATGACAGCGCAGGCCGCACCCCGCGTAAAGGGCGTGCGGGGGCGCGGTCGTCTCGGCACGCGGGCGGCGTGCACCGCGGTGGCGCGGGCTGACTAGGCTGGCTGCGACAGGAGTCGTAGTCGGCACGCGCGCGCGAGCAGTGCGCACGTGGGTACGTGAGCAAGGAGCAGCGCCGTGGCGGTACGAGCGGTCCGGGGAGCCGTCCAACTCGACCGGGACGAGGCGGGTCACATGGACGAGCGGGTCGGGGCCCTGCTCACCGCCGTCCTGGAGCGCAACGCGCTCGGCGCGGACGACCTGATCAGCATCTGGTTCACCGCCACCCCCGACCTGCACAGCGACTTCCCGGCGGCCGCGGCCCGCAAGCTCGGCATCGTCGACGTGCCGCTGATCTGTGCCCAGGAACTCGACATCGCGGGCGCCATGCCGCGCGTCGTCCGCATCCTCGCGCACGTCGAGTCCGACCGGGCGCGCGCCGACATCAGCCATGTCTACCTCGGTGCCGCCGCCGCCCTGCGCAAGGACATCGCCCAGTGAGGACGGCGCTCGTCATCGGCACCGGCCTGATCGGCACGTCCGCCGCGCTGGCCCTCGCCCAGCGGGGGGTCGTCGTCCACCTCGCCGACCACGACCCCGGTCAGGCCCGTACGGCGGCGGCGCTCGGCGCCGGCACCGACGAGGAGCCCGCGGGCCCGGTCGACCTCGCGGTGATCGCGGCCCCGCCCGCCCATGTCGCCGCCGTCGTCGCCGACGCGATGCGCCGGGGGGTCGCCCGCGGCTACCTCGACGTGGCCAGCGTGAAGGGCGGCCCGCGCCGGGAGCTCCAGGCGCTCGGTCTCGACCTGTCCGCGTACATCGGCACCCACCCCATGTCCGGCCGGGAGAAGTCGGGCCCGCTGGCCGCGACCGGCGACCTGTTCGAGGGCCGTCCCTGGGTACTGACGCCGACCCGCGACACCGACACCGAGGTGCTGAACCTCGCCCTCGAACTCGTGTCGCACTGCCGGGCCGTCCCGGTGGTCATGGACGCCGACGCCCACGACCGCGCGGTGGCCCTGGTCTCCCACATGCCCCACCTGGTCTCCAGCCTGGTCGCGGCGCGCCTGGAGCACGCCGAGGAGGCCGCCGTACGGCTGTGCGGCCAGGGCATCCGGGACGTCACCCGGATCGCCGCGTCCGACCCCGGGATGTGGATCGACATCCTGTCCGCGAACCCGGGACCGGTGGCCGACCTGCTCACGGACGTCGCCGCCGACCTCCAGGAGACCGTCGGGGCCCTGCGCTCCCTCCAGTCCTCGGACGACGCCGAGCGGCGCGAGGGCGCCGGGGGCATCCAGGACGTGCTGCGCCGCGGCAACGCGGGCCAGGTCCGGGTGCCCGGCAAGCACGGAGCCGCCCCCCGGGTCTACGAGGTGGTCGCGGTGCTCATCGACGACCAGCCGGGCCAGCTCGCCCGTATCTTCGCCGACGCGGGACAGGCGGGCGTCAACATCGAGGACGTCCGCATCGAGCACGCGACCGGGCAGCAGGCGGGCCTCGTCCAGCTGATGGTGGAGCCCAAGTCCGCCGCGGTGCTGTCCTCCGCGCTGCGGGACAGGGGCTGGGCCATCCGGCAGTGAACCCGGGGCCCGGGCCCGGGGGAGCCGACGTGCGGCCGGACGAGTGACCCGTGCCCGGTAACCTTGTGCGGGGCGCGGTCGCGCCCCGCACATCCACCGCCTCGCACCAGGAAGGTGTCCCTCCGTGGAAAACGGCGCCGCCCAGCCCGTGATTGTCGCCATCGACGGCCCCTCGGGCACGGGCAAGTCGAGCACGTCCAAGGCCGTGGCCGCCCGGCTCGGGCTGAGCTACCTGGACACCGGCGCCCAGTACCGGGCGATCACGTGGTGGATGGTGACCAACGGGATCGACATCGAGGACCCCACGGCGATCGCCGCCGTCGCGGGCAAGCCGGAGATCGTCTCGGGCACCGACCCGTCCGCACCCACGATCACGGTCGACGGCACCGACGTGGCCGGCCCGATCCGCACCCAGGACGTCACCTCCAAGGTCAGCGCGGTGAGCGCCGTCCCCGAGGTGCGGACCCGGATCACCGAGCTCCAGCGCTCCCTCGCGGCCTCCGCCGAGCACGGGATCGTCGTCGAGGGCCGGGACATCGGTACGACCGTGCTGCCCGACGCCGACCTCAAGGTCTTCCTCACCGCGTCCCCGGAGGCGCGCGCCGCCCGGCGCAGCGGCGAACTCAAGGGCGCCGACATCCACGTCACCCGTGAGGCGCTGATCAAGCGGGACGCGGCCGACTCCTCCCGCAAGACCTCCCCGCTCGCCAAGGCCGACGACGCCGTCGAGGTGGACACCACCGAGCTCACGCTGACCCAGGTCATCGAGTGCGTCGTCACCCTCGTCGAGGAGAAGCGGGCCACGAGGTGACTTCCGGTTCCGCGCCCTCCCCGAAGGGCGCCGAGGTCGGGCGGCGCATCGGCGTCGGCCTGATGTACGGGCTGTTCAAGCCGCGTGTGCTGGGCGCCTGGAAGGTGCCGGCGAGCGGCCCGCTGATCTTCGCGATCAACCACTCCCACAACGTCGACGGCCCGATGGTGATGGGAGTGGCGCCCCGGCCGACGCACTTCCTGATCAAGAAGGAAGCGTTCGTCGGCCCCCTCGACCCGTTCCTGACCGCCATCGGCCAGCTGAAGGTCGACCGCGACACCACCGACCGGACGGCGATCACCCGCGCGCTGGGCGTGCTGGAGAGCGGCGGGGTCCTCGGGATCTTCCCCGAGGGCACCCGCGGCGAGGGCGACTTCGCCGCGCTGCGGGCCGGCCTCGCGTACTTCGCGGTGCGCGGCGGGGCGCCCATCGTGCCCGTCGCCGTGCTGGGAAGTTCCGAACGGCCGGGACGGTTGATAAAGGCGCTGCCCCCGCTGCGCTCCCGCGTCGACGTCGTCTTCGGCGACCCGTTCGAGGCGGGCGACGGCAGCGGCCGGCGTACCCGCAAGGCCCTGGACGAGGCCACCGGACGCATCCAGAAGCACCTGGCCGCACACCTGGAAAACGCCAGGCGCCTGACCGGGCGCTGAGCGACACTGAATACCGAGTAGTGGATCAGTCCGCACACGACGGCCGCTCCACCGATCACCACGAATGAACGACGAGGTACGGACTTCATGAACGACCACATCCAGCCCGACGGCTCGGACGCCTTCGAGCACGATCACGGGGCGCTCGGCGACGCCGAGTACGCGGAGTTCATGGAGCTCGCCGCCGTCGAGGGCTTCGACATCGAGGACGTCGAGGGCGCGATCGAGGAGGCCGGTCACGGGCCGCTGCCCGTGCTCGCCGTCATCGGCCGCCCCAACGTCGGCAAGTCCACCCTGGTGAACCGGATCATCGGCCGCCGCGAGGCCGTCGTCGAGGACAAGCCGGGCGTCACCCGCGACCGGGTCACCTACGAGGCCGAGTGGGCGGGCCGCCGCTTCAAGCTCGTCGACACCGGCGGCTGGGAGCAGGACGTCCTCGGTATCGACGCGTCCGTGGCCGCGCAGGCCGAGTACGCGATCGAGGCCGCCGACGCCGTCGTCTTCGTCGTGGACGCCAAGGTCGGCGCCACCGACACCGACGAGGCGGTCGTGCGGCTGCTGCGCAAGGCGGGCAAGCCCGTCGTGCTGGCCGCCAACAAGGTCGACGGCCCCAGCGGCGAGGCCGACGCGGCCTACCTGTGGTCCCTGGGCCTCGGCGAGCCGCACCCCATCTCCGCGCTGCACGGCCGCGGCACCGGCGACATGCTGGACGCCGTCCTGGAGGCGCTGCCGGAGGCGCCCGCGCAGTCCTTCGGCACCGCGGTCGGCGGCCCCCGCCGGATCGCGCTCATCGGCCGGCCGAACGTCGGCAAGTCCTCGCTGCTGAACAAGGTGGCGGGCGAGGAGCGCGTCGTCGTCAACGAGATCGCGGGCACCACCCGCGACCCGGTCGACGAGCTGATCGAACTCGGCGGGGTGACCTGGAAGTTCGTCGACACGGCGGGCATCCGCAAGCGCGTCCACCTCCAGCAGGGCGCCGACTACTACGCCTCGCTGCGCACCGCGGCCGCCGTCGAGAAGGCCGAGGTGGCGGTCATCCTGATCGACGCCTCCGAGTCCATCTCGGTCCAGGACCAGCGCATCGTCACCATGGCCGTCGACGCGGGCCGCGCCCTCGTCATCGCCTACAACAAGTGGGACACCCTCGACGAGGAGCGCCGCTACTACCTGGAGCGCGAGATCGAGACCGAGTTCGCCCAGGTGGCGTGGGCGCCCCGGGTGAACGTCTCCGCGTACACCGGCCGGCACATGGAGAAGCTGGTCCCGGCGATCGAGACCGCCCTGGCCGGCTGGGAGACCCGCGTCCCGACGGGCCGTCTCAACGCCTTCCTGGGCGAGCTGGTCGCGGCCCACCCGCACCCGGTCCGGGGCGGCAAGCAGCCGCGCATCCTCTTCGGTACGCAGGCCGGTACCAAGCCGCCGCGGTTCGTGCTGTTCGCCTCCGGCTTCATCGAGGCGGGCTACCGGCGGTTCATCGAGCGCCGGCTGCGCGAGGAGTTCGGCTTCGAGGGGACCCCGATCCACATCTCGGTGCGGGTGCGCGAGAAGCGCGGCGCCACCAAGGGCAAGAAGAAGTAACGCGGCACGACAGGAGGGCGGCACCCGTCACGGGTGCCGCCCTCCTGTCGTGACCGCCGCTCAGAAGGTCCTGCGGGCGGCCGGTGGCAGCGCCGCCGGGATGTGCTGCATCGCGGTGGGCGCGGGCTGCTGGCCGAGCTGTCCCACCCGCTGCCACTGGGACTGCTGTCCCGTTCCGTGCCGTGCGCTCTGCGCCCCCGCGCTGTAGGCGCTGTACGTGCTGCTGAACGACCCGGGGCGGGGCGCCGGATAGGAGCTCGTGCGGTCCGGGATGTTCCCGAAGGCGGTGAACCCCAGGTCTTCCTCGCCGCTGCGGTCGCCCGGCAGCGAGCGGAACGTCTTGACGTACTCGGCGTAGAGCGCGTCGTAGATCGGCGTGGCCGATGGGCCGCCCTGGGAGTCCTGCGCGGGGCGCGCGGACGGGATCGACTGGAAGGACGGGCGGCGGGGGACGTCGTAGGTGTGCACGTATGTCCAAACGACGCGGCACTGGAAGAGATGCGGCCCGGCCTCCGACCCCGGCCCGTCCGCGGCCGGGCCCGCGCCGCGTCTGGCCCGGCATCGGCCCGCGCCGCCCCTGGCCCCGGTCCGGCCCGCCCGTGCCCCGGCTCGCCTCGCGTCCGGTCGGCGCCCCGAGCGCCTCACGTGCGGTCCTTGGCCCGGACCGGGCCGCGGCCCTCGTCCGCACAACGGCTGTGCCGACGCCCGCGCACGGTCCTGACCGGCTGTCCGGGAGGCCGTGTCGCCGCCAGCACGGTTGTACCGGTGCCCGTGTGCGGTGCCGGCCGCTGGTCCGGGGTGTCCGTGCCGTTGGCCGGGCAGGGCCTGGGCCGAGGCCCGGAGACGGACCGGGTCGGTTGTCCGGGCGGCCGTGTCGCTGCCCGCACGGTTGTGCTGGTGCCCGTGTGCGGTGCCGGCCGCTGGTCCGGGCCGCCCGTGCCGTGGGCCGTGGACGTCCTCGGTCGGTGCCCGGGGACGGTTCTGACCGGTTGTCTGCGCCCCCGTGCCGCTGACCGCTCGGCTGTACCGGCGCCTACGTGCGGCTCCGATCGCGGTCCGGGCCGCCGGTGCCAGTGGGCGTACACGGCCCCGGCCGTGGCCCGGAGACGGACCGGGTCGGTTGTCCGGGCGGCCGTGCCGCTGTCCGCGTGACTCCGCCGGTGCCCGCGTGTGGCGCCGACCGCCTGCGTGTGGCGCCGGGCGTCGGTCCGGGGTGCCCGTGCCGTTGGTCGTGCATGGCCAACGGCCGAGGCCCCGGTACGGACCGGGGCGGCGGTCCGTGTCGCTGCCCGCGTGGCTCCGTCGGTGCCTGTGGACGGCTCAGGTGTGCTGTCCGTGGGCCCGGGCTTGGCCGGGGGCGGGTGGTTGCGGACGTCGGTTGCCGGCCGGTCCGGAGGGGGATCAGGTTCCGGCGAGGGGCAGGGCCGCGCCGACCAGCTGGCCGTTGGCCGCGGCCTTGTCCAGCGCGTCCCGCAGCAGGTCCTCGCGGGGCTGACGACCGATGGAGCCCACCGGCGCGGCGAACATCAGCACCTGCTGGTGCTTGTTGGCGGCGGCCCGCCACCCCTCCGTCACCTGCAACGGCTGGTGCGCCTGCCACCAGGCGACCGGCTGCCCGCCGTTCGCCGAGGGCTGGAGCACCGCGTGCAGCTGTCCCATCGCCAGCAGCACGGACCACCCGTGCTGCACCGGCGGCACCTCGGCCAGCTGGGACAACGGCATGAAGCCCTGCTCGATGAGGAGCGGCAGGAAGTCGTCACCGGCGCCGGTGGTGCCGGGCCGCACGATGGGCGCGGTGGGCTCGACGACCAGGGCGGGGTGCAACTCCCCGGCGATCAGCACGAGTCCGCTGGTGACGCCGAGCACCGCCTGCTCGGGCACGACCTTGCCGGGGTCGAGGTCGACCGTGTCGCCGCTGATGGAACGCACCGCGCCCTGGAGCTGCTCCTCGGTGACCTGGACGACCTGGGAGGGCAGGCAGGTGGAGTGGGCGAAGGCGAGCACGGCGGTCTCGTCCCCGATGAACAGGACGGTGCTGGTGTGCTCGTTCTCGGAGTCGCCCGGAGTGCGGCAGGAGGTGCAGTCGTAACTGCCCGGGGCGTTGTCTCCGGCGAGCAGCCGGTCGGCTTCTTCGTCGCCGATCTCGGCGCGTACCTCGTCGCTGACGTCGAGCATGCGCGGCACGGGTGACTCCCTCGGATGCGGTGCGTGGGCGAGGCGGGTGGCTCCCGGCTCGTGACCCGGGTCGGTCCCCGGCTCATGAAGAGACAACGGGCGATCTGTGGCCGGGGTCACGCCGGAAGGCGAACGGAATCGAACCGTCCCGTGCGCGCGGTCACGATCCGCACGGAATCCGCCACTCCCTGTCAAGTAACGGGGAGGTCACGGAAGTTGATTAGGTGAGCTGACTCACAGGTGGCACGGCCGGCCATCCGACAAATACGGAAATGAGGGAACGAAGTGGCTGGCCGGAAATCGACGCTACCAAAGGTAACCGGCAACTGGCCTGGGAGGACGGGCGGTTGGTTGATAACACCCCGTCAGCTGCCTAGATTGCTCCGCCGTGTGCAACGAGCACCGCCCGGGTACGTCCGCCGGCCGCGCAGAGCAAGACATCGCGCAGCACGACCGCCGGCGGACGGGGGCGGAGCGCGCCGACCGCGTCCTTGCGCGGCGGCACGCTCCGGTCAGGGGGAGTCCCGGGTCCGTAGAGAGGGATCCACATGTCCGATTGTGCCGATATCCACACCCGCAAGTCGTCGCGCAGGACGGCGGTCGCAGCCGGGGCGATCCTGCTCGCCCCCCTCGGACTGCTGTCCGCGACCGGTCACGCCTCGGCGGCCGACAGCGGGGTGTGGGACCGCATCGCCCAGTGCGAGAGCGGCGGCAACTGGTCGATCAACACCGGCAACGGCTACTACGGCGGGCTCCAGTTCTCCGCCGGTACCTGGCGCGCGTACGGCGGCACCGCGTACGCGTCGACCGCCGACAAGGCCAGCAAGGCACAGCAGATCTCGGTCGCCACGAAGGTGCAGAACGCCCAGGGGTGGGGCGCGTGGCCGACCTGCTCCGCTCGCGCCGGAGCGTCGGGCGGCGCACCGCAGGGCGGCTCGTCCGTAGGCTCGTCCGAAGGATCCTCCACCCGGTCGGGTTCCTCGAAGTCCGGTTCGTCGGCGTCCCGTTCCTCGGGCTCCTCGCAGCACTCCGCGGAGTCGAGCTCCGCGCACTCCGGTTCGTCCCGGTCGGCCTCGTCGAACCCGCCCGAGCGGTCGTCGACCCCGGCGTCCCGGGGCGCGGACCGCGGCGACTACACCGTCCGCGCGGGCGACACCCTCAGCACCATCGCGGCCCGCAACGGGCTCACCTGGCAGCGGGTCTGGGCCGCCAACAGGGACGTCGTCGGGGCCGACCCCGACCTGATCGTGCCCGGCCAGCGCCTCACGCTCTGACCGTCCCTCCGGGGTACGCGGCGGCGGCCCCACCCGGCGGGACGGCCGGGTGGGGCCGCCGCGCCCCGTGGGACAGACTGTGCGCATGCTGGAGACCTCCGCCCGACTGCTGCGTCTGCTGTCCCTGCTCCAGGCCCACCGCGAGTGGTCCGGCGCGCAGCTCGCCGACCGGCTGGGCGTGACGGTCCGCACGGTCCGCCGGGACGTGGACCGGCTGCGCGAGCTGGGCTACCCGGTCAACGCCAGTCCGGGCACCGGGGGCGGCTACCAGCTGGGCCCCGGCGCCGAGCTGCCGCCGCTGCTGCTGGACGACGACGAAGCGGTCGCCGTCGCGGTGGGACTGCGCACGGCCGCCGGACAGGGCATCGAGGGCATCGGCGAGACCTCCGTGCGGGCCCTGGCCAAGCTGGAACAGGTGCTGCCGCACCGGCTGCGCCGCCGGGTGGGCGCCCTGGCCGCGTTCACCGTGCCGATGCTGCGCGGACCGCGCTCCTCCGCCGTCGACCCGGCCGTCCTGACCGAGGTCGCCCATCTGTGCCGGGACGCCGAACGCCTGCGCTTCGACTATCTGGGCCACGACGGCACGGCATCCCGGCGCACGGTCGAACCGCACCGCCTGGTGTGCACCGAGCGCCGCTGGTACCTGGTCGCCTGGGATGTCGACCGCGCGGACTGGCGGACGTTCCGCGTGGACCGTCTCGTGCCGAGGCCGCCGCACGGGCCGCGCTTCACCCCGCGCGAGCCACCGGCCGAGGACCTCGCCGCCTATGTCTCCCGGGGTGTCTCCACGCGCGCGTACGCCACCAGCGCCACCGTCCGGCTCCTCGTGCCGCTGGCCGAGGCCGCCGAACGGATCTCGCCCTCGGCCGGGACGCTGGAAGCGGACGGCGACCGGGCCTGCCTCCTGCGCACCGGGGCGGCGAGTCTCGACGTCATGGTGATCCACGTGATGATGACCGGCTTCGCGTTCGAGGTGCTGGAGCCCGTCGAGCTCGTCGAGGCGATCAGGACGGCCCGCGACCGTCTCGACGGCGCCCTGTCCCGGGCCGCGGCGGCCGGCCCGCCCGGCGGCGCGTAGCGGGCCCGCGCGGTCCGCAGGATGTGTGGGAAACGTGCATTTCCTATGAGCGCACGACTGCGGTGCCCCGGCCCGAAATCGCAATGGGGTGCGGTCCGGGGACGGTTCTCGGCCCGCTTTCCGCCGGGTTTTGCGGGGCATCCGGACGACGCTCGGTAATTGCGTTCGAATACCCGCGGAAGGCGTACGTAACCGTCCGTCCGTGCGACGGAGTTCGGCCGAAACGTATGTCGTGATCCTGTGACAGAAGTGTGACCCGGATGATCCGCATCGCCGGACCGGGGTTCCCGGGGCGGTGCGCGCGGCCTAGCGTGGCGGTATGGCATCGAATCCCACTCCGCCGCCGGAGCCCCAGGACGATCCGGACCGGTACGTCGGCCTCGAGGGCGCCCGGGCCGAGCGCCTCGCGCGTGAACAGGGGTGGACGACGGTCCGCCCGCTGGCCCCCGGCACCCTCGTCACCATGGAGTACCGCTTCGGGCGGCTCAACCTCGAGATCGACGACGGACGCGTGGTCCGCGCCTGGAAGGGCTGAGGGCGCGGGCACGGCGAAGGCCCCGGTTCCCGTGGTCGGGAACCGGGGCCTTCGTGCGCGGAACCGGGGGTCGTGCGTACCGGGGTCCCGTCGTCCGGGGAGGCTTTCGAGGAGGTCAGCCGCCTGCGAGGGGGCGGGCCGCGGAGGCCGCCGTGCCGCGCGGGAGGCGGTCCGAGTGCGGCGGGCGGCGGCTGCCGACCGGGGTCACCGGCGTGCGCTCCGAACGGGTGGTGTGCGGGCCGGGGGCGAGGTAGACCGGGGCGCGCGGCGAACGGGCCGGCGCGGCCGTCTCGCGGGCCGGCTGCGCGGCCTCGCGGGCCGCGGTGGTCTCGTCCTGGGCCGTAGAGGCCGTCGCGGCCGTCTTGAACGGCACGGGCAGGGCGACGGGGGCGGCCGGCACGGGTGCCGGGATCCTGCCGTCGCGGCGCTCGCGCCAGCGGTCGCGCAGGTCGAAGATCGCGACCTCGGCGCGGGCGATCAGCGGCTCGCACCAGGGCAGCGCCAGCAGGATCAGCAGACCCGCGGCCCAGCCGAGCACCACGTCGCTGAGCCAGTGCGTGCCGAGGTAGACCGTGGCGAGGCCGACGCCGAGCGAGGTCACCGCGGAGAGCGCGGACAGCCAGCGCCGCGCCCTCGGGGTGGAGGCCAGATACGCCAGGATTCCCCAGGTCACGACCGCGTTGGCGGTGTGGCCGCTGGGGAATATATCGCCGCCGAGACCCATCTCGTTGGAACCGATGGTGGTCGCGTAGTGCGGTCCGAGCCGGCCCATGCCCAGTTTCGCGGCGCCGACGGTGAGGTTCAGCAGCAGCAGCGAGGCGCCCAGGGTGAGCAGCGGACGCAGGGTGTGCTGCCGCCAGGATCTCCAGCCGAGCCAGGCGGCGACCATCACCGCGGTCGGTCCGCGCTGGCCGAGGACCACGTAGTAGTCGACGAACCAGTGGATGCCGGACCACTGCTGGTACGGCCGGAAGAACATGACCAGCCAGTCCAGACGGACCAGCCACGACGTGATCACCACGAGCCACACGATCGCCAGATAGAAGGCCAGGGTCGCGCCGAAGAGCGCGATCCTGTGCCTGCTCATCTTCGGCACGTCGAGGTGGGCCGGTCGTTCCGGCTCACGGTCGAGCCTGGCGAACACCCGGTCCAGACGGGTGAGGTTTTGTTCGGTACGCACCTAAACGACGTTACAGCGAGTGAGCTCGGGACCCGGCCGAATCCGCGGGTTTGTGATGACGATGTGATGTGGGATTGCTCTCAGAACGGCGACTATTCCTATGGAACAGCTAATCGTCGCGGCCCGATCCCTTCAATTCCTTTGATCATTCCAGGGGATAGTTTTAGAGAACGTATAAACGGTTCCCCGAAAAGCGGATTCCATCTGTAGGGGGCCGGTGCTCCCTACGGGGGACCGCTGCCGTTCAGCCACCACGCCCCGTACACGGCGGACCCCACCGCCAGGCACCCCAGCACCGCCGCCGACCTGGACGTCCGCAGCCGGCTCAGGGCCACGGCCGGGGGCAGCAGCAGCGGGAAGGCGGGCAGCAGCAGACGCGGTTTGGAGCCGAAGTAGCTCGACGCGCACAGGGCGAGCGCGAGGACCACACCCCCGTACACCAGCAGGGGGAGCGGCTGGCGCTGCCGGACGCAGACGACGTACAGCCACAGCAGCAGGCCGACGCCGGCGATCAGGCCGAGACCGGCCAGGGCGGACGGGAACGACGTGAACTTGGCGGCGACGAAGCGGGCGAACGCGTAGCCGCCGTCGAAGCCGTTGCGCCAGCCCGCCTGGACGTGGAGGTATCCGAGCGGCCCCCGGCCGGTGCGACGGCCGACCCACAGGACGTATCCGGCGGCGCCGAGCGGCGCGAGGAGCATGCCGAGGACGACGGCCGTGCGGGGGGCGCGAGCGCCGACGGACGCGCCGGGCCCGGGCGCCGGGCCGCCGATTCGCCCGGACGGGTCCGCCGGGCGGGCCCCCCGGTCCCGCAGCAGGGACACCGCACCCGCCGCCCACACCGCGGCGACCACCGCGAGCCCGATCGGCCGGGTCAGGCCGGACAGCGACGCGAGGGCCCCGGCGGTCACCCACCGGCCGGTGAGCACCGCGTACAGCGACCAGGCGGCCAGCGCGGTGAACAGCGACTCGCTGTACGCCATCGACTGCACGATCCCGACGGGCAGGGCGGCCCACACCAGCACCGCGCACACCCCGGCGCGGCGCCCGTACACCCGGTCGGCGACCGCGAAGATCCCCCAGGCCGCCGCGAGCGAGGCGAGCAGTGACACGAGGAACCCGGCGCCCCCGTAGGAGAGCGGGGCCGCCGCGTGCAGGAGCCTCTCCAGCCAGGGAAGCAACGGGAAGAAGGCGAGATCGGAGTGGACGTCCCCGTTCGGCAGACGGATCTCGTAGCCGTATCCCCCTCCGGCGACCCGCGCGTACCAGAGGGCGTCCCAGCGGGCGGTCAGCAGCGTGTACGCGTCCTTGTCCCGGGCGGCGCTCCACAGGGCGAGGGCGAGCAGACCCAGGGCGCGCACGGCCGCGTACCCCAGGAGGGCGGGGGCCGCCCGGCGCAGGGCAGCGGCGGGGCCGGGGGGCGCCGCGCGCGTCTGGAGATCGGTCACGGGCCGATTATCGACGCCGCGTGCGCCGGTCCGGACCGGCGCACGTCCGGGCCGCTCCCGCAAGGCGACAGAGAAACGGGGAGCGGAGCGGTGCGGGGAAGTGCCCGTGAGGTGGAACGGGGGTGACGGGGAGGTGGCGCGGGAGTGGCGTACGCCACAGGGGTTGCCTCGGGGCGGTGAGAGGTCCGCCACGTGGCCCTGGCGCGAACTCGCGTACGCTGCGTTCCACTCGTGTTCGTCTGCGCGGGCCGGAGATCACCGCTCCTCTCCGGCCGAGCCGCGGGGAGTCCCCACCCCGTGAGCCCGCCGAACCGGGGGATCACCTGGGAGGTACGTTCATGTCCGGGACGACCACGGCCGCCGCTGGGCTCCGCCGTCGGGCGGCCGGGGCCGGTGCCAACCGCTGGGTCGTCCTGGTGGTGCTGTGCGTCAGCCTGCTGCTGGTCGCGGTCGACGCGACCGTGCTGCACGTGGCGGTGCCCGCCGTCACCGAGGACCTGCGGCCCGGCGCCATCGAGCTGCTCTGGATCGTCGACACCTATCCACTGGTCTGCGCCTCGCTGCTGATCCTGTTCGGCACGCTCGGCGACAAGGTGGGCCGCAGACGGGTCCTGCTGCTCGGTTACGCGCTGTTCGGCGTCGCCTCCGCCCTGGCGGCCTTCGCGGGGAGCGCCGAGACCCTGATCCTGGCGCGCGGTCTGCTGGGCGTGGGCGGCGCGATGATCATGCCCGCGACCCTGTCGATCCTGCGCCAGGTGTTCCCGGACCGGCGTGAGCGGGCGCTCGCGATCGGCATCTGGAGCGCGGTGGCCGCGGTGGGCGCCGCCGTCGGCCCCCTCCTGGGCGGCTTCCTGCTGGAGCACTTCTGGTGGGGCTCGGTCTTCCTCGTCAACATCCCGCTGATGCTGGTCAGCCTGCCGGTGGGGCGCCTGCTGCTGCCCGAGTCGCGGGGCACGTCGGACGGCCCCTGGGACGTGGTCGGCGCGCTGATGGCGGCGGCCGGTCTGTTCGGCGTCGTGCTCGGCGTGAAGCGGCTGGGCGGCGGCGAACTCGGGCCGCTCACCGTGGCCCCGCTGCTGACGGGCGCGGCGCTGATCCTGCTGTTCGTCCGCCGTCAGCGCCGTCGCCGCCACCCTCTGGTGGACCTGCGGATGTTCGGCCGGCCGGCGTTCAGCACCTCGGTGGGCTGCATCGTCCTGGCGATGCTGGCGCTGGTGGGCCTGGAGTTGATCGCCGCGCAGTACCTCCAACTGGTGCTCGGGCTGTCCCCGCTGGAGACGGGCCTGCGGCTGCTGCCCCTGACCTTCGCCGCGATGGCGGCCGGACTGGCCGGGGCGCGGCTGCTGCGGCGCTTCGGACCGCGCCGGATGGTGTGCGGCGGGTTCGTCCTCACCGCCCTGGCGGTGCTGACGCTCACGGCGATGGGCAGCTCCGACAACACGGGGCTGCTGCTGTCCGGGTTCCTGCTGCTCGGCTTCGGCCTGGAGACGACCCTGTTCGCGGCCTACGAGTCGATGCTGAGCGAGGCGCCGCCCGAGCAGGCCGGCGGCGCGGCCGCCATCGGGGAGACGTCGTACCAGCTGGGAGCGGGGATCGGGATCGCGCTGCTCGGCAGCGTGATGAACGCCGCGTACGCGCCCCGGCTGAGGTCGGTGCCGGGTGTGCCCGCGTCGGCCTCGGACGCGGCGGGGCATTCGCTGGGCGAGGCCTACGAGGTCGCCGGGCGGCTCGGGGGGCCGGCCGGGGCGGCCCTGCGACAGGCGGCCCGGGACGGGTTCGTGCACGGTCTGCATGTGACGCTGCTGGTGAGCGCGGGCCTGCTGCTGCTCGGGGCGGTGATGGCGCTGCGGCTGCCGCAGGTCATGCAGTGCGAGGCGCCCGCGGCGCAGGTGTCGCTCCCCTCGCCCAGGGAGGTCGACCGCTCCCGCGTCTCCGCGTGAGCGCCCCGCCCGCGCGGCACCGGTCCGCCGGTTCCCGCGCCCCGGGCGTCCGCCGTGGGGGGTGACCCGGGGACGGCGGCTTGCGGTAGCGTCGGACGCGTTGGTTAGCGGTGCTAGTTTCAGTGTGGCGGAGGGTTTGCCGATGTCTGCGTCCTCGAAGTTGCCCCCGTTCGATCCGGCCGACCCCCTGGGGATCGACGATCTGCTGGAGCCGGAGGATCTCGCGATCCGTGACACCGTGCGCGGCTGGGCGGCGGACCGGGTGCTGCCCCGTGTCGCCGAGTGGTACGAGCGCGGGGAGCTGCCGGAGATCCGGGAGCTCGCGCGCGAGCTCGGTGCGCTCGGCGCGCTCGGGATGTCGCTCGACGGGTACGGGTGCGCGGGCGCCAGCGCCGTGCAGTACGGCCTCGCGTGTCTCGAACTCGAAGCCGCCGACTCCGGGATCCGGTCCCTGGTGTCGGTGCAGGGCTCCCTGGCCATGTACGCCGTTCACCGCTTCGGCAGCGAGGAGCAGAAGCAGACCTGGCTGCCGGGGATGGCCGCCGGTGAGGTGATCGGCTGCTTCGGCCTCACCGAACCCGACCACGGCTCCGACCCCGCCGCGATGCGGACGTACGCCAAGCGGGACGGGTCGGACTGGGTGCTGACCGGCCGCAAGATGTGGATCACCAACGGGTCCGTCGCCGGGGTGGCCGTGGTCTGGGCGCAGACCGACGACGGCATCCGCGGCTTCGTGGTGCCCACCGCCGCTCCCGGGTTCTCCGCGCCCGAGATCAAGCACAAGTGGTCCCTGCGGGCCAGCGTGACCAGCGAGCTCGTGCTCGACGAGGTGCGGTTGCCCGCCGACGCGGTCCTGCCGGAGGTGACCGGGCTGCGCGGGCCGCTCAGCTGTCTGTCCCACGCGCGCTACGGCATCGTCTGGGGCGCGATGGGAGCGGCGCGCTCCTGCTTCGAGACGGCCGTCGAGTACTCCAGGACCCGTGAGCAGTTCGGACGGCCCATCGGGGGGTTCCAGCTCACCCAGGCGAAGCTCGCCGACATGGCGGTCGAGCTGCACAAGGGGATCCTGCTCGCCCACCATCTGGGGCGGCGCATGGACGCCGGCCGCCTGCGCCCCGAGCAGGTCAGCTTCGGCAAGCTCAACAACGTACGGGAGGCGATCGAGATCTGCCGGACCGCGCGTACCGTCCTCGGCGCCAACGGGATCTCGCTCGAATACCCCGTCATGCGGCACGCGACCAACCTGGAGTCGGTGCTCACCTACGAGGGCACCGTCGAGATGCACCAGCTCGTCCTGGGCAAGGCGCTCACCGGACTCGACGCCTTTCGCTGACCCGGCCCGGAGCCGGGGCAGGGCCGGTGAGCGGCCCTGCCTCAGCTCTGGTTGAAGAATCCGTCCGTCCGGTGCGCGGACGGGTCTCCGTTCACGATCTCCGTGTTGGAGGGGGTCAGCAGGAACACCCGGGTGGACACCCGCTCGATCGAACCCCGCAGGCCGAAGATCAGCCCGGCCGCGAAGTCGACGACGCGCTTGGCGTCCCCGGCCTCCATGGCCGTGAGGTTCATGATGACCGGGACGCCCTCCCGGAACAGTTCACCGATCGCTCGCGCGTCCCGGAAGCTGTCCGGGGTGACGGTGCCGATCCGGCGGCCCTTCTCCTCGGCCGTGTCCGTGGCCACCTTCACGCGGGGGTCGGTGACCCAGGCGTCCCCGGAGTCGGTCCCCTCGGAATAGTCGTCGTCGTAGTAACGCTCGTCATCGTTGTCGTCGACGAGGCCAAGCCAGGCACTTGCCTTGCGCACCGATCCCATGGACGCCTCCTCTCACAGCGGGCTTTCTGCTTTCCGCATTCCCCATGGTCGTCCATGATGCGGATGTCGCGCCAAGTGGTTAGGCGCCGCGCGGGGGGTTTGTGACGGTACTGGTGCACAGCGAATACGTCGAGAGCCCGCGTCTCCCAAGGGTCGTACCGCATGCGGCTGCTGACTGTGAGTGAAATATGATTCTTCGTGGCGGATGGGTGACGGACGGTGCGTCCGGGTGAACCGGGTACCCCCGATCCGGCATGACAATCGGTCGATAACATGCGGCAGCTCAATGTCCCAGGGACGACGGGGGTTGTCGTGTTCGGAATCGTCAGGCCGTGTACACACCGGCTCGGAGAAGGTCTCAAGGCCCAGTGGATGGCGCACCTGTGCGGGCTCTGCCTCGCGCTGCGCGGCGACCACGGGCAGTTCGCCCGGGTCGTCACCAACTACGACGGCCTGCTCATATCGGTTCTGACGGAAGCTCAGGCCGAGCGGGCCGGCGCCGGGGGGCGGCGGCGCACGGCGGGACCCTGTCCGCTGCGCGGGATGCGCACCGCGTCCGTCGCGCAGGGCGAGGGCGCGCGGCTCGCCGCCGCGGTCTCGCTGGTGCTCGCCTCGGCCAAGGTGCGCGACCATGTCGCCGACGGGGACGGGCTGCTGGCCCGGCGGCCCGTCGCCGTCGCCGCGCGCCGGGTCGCCGCCGGCTGGGGGCGGGCCGGGGAACGGAGCGGGGCCGCCGTCGGGTTCGACACCGCCGTCCTCGTCGACGCCGTCGAACGGCAGGTCGGCATCGAGGCGCTGGCCGGGCCCGGCATCCCGCTGACGGCCGTCACCGAACCGACCGAGACGGCCACCGCGGCCGCCTTCGCGCACACCGCGGTCCTGGCGGGCCGGCCGGGCAACGCCGTGCCCCTCGCCGAGGCCGGCCGCCTCTTCGGACGGCTGGCGCATCTGCTGGACGCGGTCGAGGACCGGGAGGCCGACGCGGCGGCCGGTGCCTGGAACCCCCTGACGGCCACCGGCACCCCGCTCACCGAGGCCCGCCGCCTCGCCGACGACGCCCTGCACGGCATCCGGCTCGCCCTGCGCGACGTCGAGTTCACGGACGGCAGGCTCGCGCATCTGCTGCTCGCGCACGAGCTCGGGCGGTCCGTGGACCGGGCGTTCGGCACCCGGTCGTGCGCACACCCGGCCGAGGGCGCCTTCGGCCCGCCGACCGGACCGTACGCCCCGCGCGGACCGGTGGACCCGCACGGACCCGGCAACCCCTACGGGGGCAACCCCTTCGGCGGCGAGCCGCCCCGGCCCGACCGGCGGGGCTTCTGGGCCGGATGCGCGGTCGCACTCGGCCTGTGCTGCACCTGCAAGGCCTGCTGCGCCGACGAGTTCGAGGGACCCTGGTCGCGGCGCAGGCGCGAGGGCTGGTGCAGCGACTGCGGCGACTGTTGCAGCTGCTGTGACGCGTGCGAATGCTGTGAGTGCTGCGCCTGCGACTGCTCCTGCTGACCTGAGCACGGACCCCTGGCGCAGGGTCGGGTGAGTGGGTGGGGGTACGGGGACGTATCTGAGGGCGGGGCGGGACCTCGGGCGGGCGGTCGTCGGTGTCGGCGGCAGCCGCTCGTGGGTCGCGGACCCGCGGAGCGACCGGCTCCGGATGCTCGAAAGGATCAGGGATGATGTCCGGGCGCTCTGACAGCACCGTCCCGCTCGCCGTGAAGATCGTGGTGAGCGGCGGCCTCGGGGCCGGCAAGACGACCTTCATCGGCACGGTCTCCGAGATCGAGCCGCTCGGCACCGAGGCGGCGATCACCCAGGTGTCGGTCGGGATCGACTCCCTCGAAGGCGTGGAGTCCAAGACGAGCACCACCGTCGCGCTCGACTTCGGCCGGATCGTGCTCGATCCCGCCATCACCCTCTACCTGTTCGGTACGCCCGGGCAGGGCCGGTTCTCCTTCCTGTGGGACGACCTGGTGGAGGGCGCGCTCGGAACGGTCGTCCTCGTGGACACCCGGCGGATCGAGGAGTGCTTCCCGGCCCTCGACTACTTCGAGGCCCAGGGTGCGCCGTTCGTCCTCGCGGTGAACCGCTTCGACGGCGCCGAACGGTTCGAACCGGAGGTGGTGCGGGAGGCCTTGGGGCTGAGCGCCGAGGTGCCCCTGCTGGAGTGCGACGCCCGTGAGCGCGGCTCCGTACGGGACGTGCTCGGTGCGTTGATGGACCGGGTGGTCGGCTTCCGCGCCGCTGAGGGACGCCCGGCGGTCGGGGCGCGCTGAAGACCGCGGGACGGGGGCGGGGCAGAGGCGAACAGGGCCGGGGGCGGGGCGGACGAGACCGGTGGAGAAGGCACGGGAAGACGCGGGAGGGCGAAGGGAGGTGCGCGGGCGAGGGGAGGGCGCGCGTGTGAAGGCGGGACCGGGCGAAGAGGGATCGCGGGGCCGCGCGAAGGGAGTTCGCGGGACCGGGCGAGGGAGAACGCGGAAGAGGGCGCCCCGGGAACGGGCGCCGCAGTGGGTCAGCTCAACAGGAACAGGACCACACGCGACCGAAGTCGATGTGGGAGCGGGTGACCAGACACTGCTGCGGATGCATGGGCCAAGTGGAACAGGTCTCCGGTGGTGCGTCAACCGACTTGAGACGTACCGCTCACAGTGTGGACGGCCTTGACAGTGAGGGGAAAAGCGCGCGTAATCTCGCCGCACGGCCCTGCTGAGGGGCTCGGCCGTGTCTGCGCCGCGCGGCGCGCTTCTTCCGGTGTGTGAAGGCACCTCCCGTGTTCGACCTCAGCTGTCACGGAGCCTTCGCATGTCTTCCGAAACCCTCGGCCCCGAAACGCCCGCCACCCTCGTGATCGTCGGGGCCGGGCCCCGGGGGACGGGCCTCGTCGAACGGATCGCCGCCAACGCGCCCGAGCTGTACGCCGGTCCGGGGCTCGAGATCCATCTCGTCGACCCGCATCCCCCGGGCGCCGGACGCATCTGGCGCGCCGCCCAGTCACCCCTGCTGTGGATGAACTCGCACGCCGAGGACGTCACCATGTTCACCGACGAGTCGGTGGAGATGGCCGGACCGGTGCGGCCGGGTCCGACGCTGCACGAGTGGGCCGGCATCGACGGACGGACCTTCGCCGACCGGCAGGTCCAGGGGTCCTATCTGCGCTGGGTGCACGAACAGGCCGTCGCCGCGCTGCCCCCCGGGATCACCGTCCACCACCATCCGGCGCGCGCGCTGCGGGTGAGCGGCCCGCGCGACGGGCGCCAGCTGATCCGCCTGGAAGGCCGGGACCAGCCCCTGGCCGCCGATCTCGTCGTCCTCGCGCTCGGCCACCTCGACGCCGAACCGGACGACGAGCAGGCCGGGTTGACCGCGTACGCGGCGGAGCACGGGCTCGTCCACCTGCCGCCGGACTTCACGGCCGACAGTGACCTCTCGGCGCTCCCGGCCGGTGAACCCGTGCTGGTGCGCGGCTTCGGGCTCGCCTTCACCGACCTGATGGTGCTGCTCACCGAGGGGCGCGGTGGCCGGTACGAAGGGGACACCTACCTGCCCTCGGGGCGGGAGCCGGTGCTGTACGTCGGCTCGCGGCGCGGAGTGCCGTACCACTCGAAGATCGGGTACGACTGGACCGGCGAACGGCCCCCGCTGCCCCGCTTCCTGGGACCCGCCGAGACCGACGCGCTGCTGGCGCGGCCCGGGGGCTTCGACTTCCGGCGGGACGTGTGGCCGCTGGTGGAGAAGGAACTGGGCTTCGCCCACTACCACCGGCTGTTCACCGCCCACCCCGAGCGGACCGCGATCGCCTGGACCGACTTCGAGGAGAAGTACGAGGCCGCGTCCGAGGGTGCCGAACGGGAGGCCCTGGTGGCGTCCGCCGTGCCCGATCCGCGCGACCGGCTCGACCTGGCCGCGCTCGACCGGCCGCTCGACGGGGTGACGTACGGGTCCTTCGAGGAGTTCCAGGAAGGGCTGCGCGGATACGTGGAAAGCGACCTGGGCCGCCGTCACGACGCCGGGCACAGCGCCGACCTGGCCGTCTTCCTGGGGCTGCTGTCCGTGTACGGGCAGCTCGTCCGGCTCGGGAACATCGGCCCCCGGTGGCACGGCTTCTTCAGCCACCTCGCCTCCGGGCCGCCCGGCCCCCGGCTGAGACAGCTGCTCGCGCTCTCCCGGGCCGGGGTGCTGAAGTTCGTCGGCGCCGACATGGCCGTGCAGGCGCGGGACGGGGTGTTCCGGGCGTCGAGTCCGACCGTGCCGGGCGTCTCGGTCGAGGCGAGGGCGCTGGTGGAGGCCCGGCTGCCGGAGCCGACGCTGCGGCGCGCCCTCGACCCGCTGCTGCGGCGGCTGCACGCCGACGGGGCGGGGGAGACCCCGGACGGCCTGCTGCGGGTGGACCGCGCCGACGGGCGGGTGCTGGACCGGTCCGGCCGGCCGCACCCACGGCGGTTCGCGCTCGGGCCGCACACCGACGGCCGTACGCCGGGCGCGTTCACCCGGCCGCGCACCGGGGGTCCCGCCTTCCGGCAGAACGACGCCACCGCCAGGGCCGTCCTGGTGTTCCTGCGGGATCTCGGCGCCGATGCCGTCGGGTGAGCGGGTCCCCCTCGAAGCGTTACGGAAGAAAGGGTTCTCCCAGATGACCTCACCGTACGGCCGGGGCCGCCCGCTGCACCTGGCCGCAGCCGTCGACCAGCCCGGGGTCCACGACGCCGGCGCCCATGTCGAGCTGACCCGGCTCGCCGAGCGCGGCGGGCTCGACTTCGTGACGCTGGACGACGCCTTCGCCCGGCCCGGCCCCGACGCCTCGGCCGTGCTGGCCCGGGTGGCACCGGCCACGCACCGCATCGGACTGGTGCCCACCCTCACCACCACCCACACCGAGCCCTTTCACCTCCAGGCGACGGTCGCCACCCTCGACTGGGTCAGCAGGGGCCGGGCCGGCTGGCGGATCGACGTCTCCACCACCGAGGGCGAGGCCCGGCTCTTCGGCCGCCGGTACTCCGCACCGCTGGACGCCCTGTGGCGGGAGGCCGGTGAAGTCGCCGACGCGGCCGCGCGGTTGTGGGACAGCTGGGAGGACGACGCCGAGATACGGGACGTGGCGACCGGCCGCTTCGTCGACCGGGACAAGCTGCACCCCGTCGGCTTCACCGGCGAGGCCTTCTCCGTGCGGGGCCCCTCCGTCGTGCCCAGACCCCCGCAGGGCCATCCCGTGCGCGTGGTCGACGCCACCGAGGGACCCGCCCGGTCCACCGCCGCCCGCCACGCCGACGTGGCCCTCGTCCGCGCGGTGAGCCCCGGACAGGCCCGCGCGGTCCGCGACCTGCTGCGCGCCGGCGCGGCCGGTGCGGGGCGCGACCCGGACTCGCTGCTCGTCCTGGTGAGCCTGCTGATCGACCTCGGGGACGGCGAGCACGCCGCCGAACCCGGCCACGGCGGGGGCGGCCCCCGGCAGACGGCGCAGGGCCCGCTCTACCGGGGTGGCCCCGTCGACCTCGCCGACCTGATCGCCTCCTGGTACAAGGACGGCGCCGCCGACGGTTTCCACCTCGTCCCCGTCGAACCGCGCCGCGATCTGGAGCGGCTGGTCAACGGCACGGTGGCACTGCTCCAGCACCGCGGCCTGTTCCGCACCTTCTACCCGGGCAGCACCCTGCGCGAGCACCTGGGGCTGGCCAGACCCGCCAACCGCTACGCGGGGGGAGCGGCATGAGCGGCCGCCGACCGCGGGACGCGGGGCCGCAGGGCAGGCGCTGCCACCTCGCCGTCGTCCCCCACGCCCCGCTCCGCGCGGAGGGCGCATCCGCAGTCCCCGGCGTCGGCGACACGGCCGTCTGGAGCGCGCCCGGCGCCCGTAACCCCACGAGGCCGCAGATCGAGTTCGCCTCCTTCGAACGTCTGGCCCGGACCGCCGAACGCGGCCTGTTCGACTTCCTCCTCCTCGCCGAGGGGCTGCGGCTGCCCGAGCACCGGGGCCGGGTCCACGACGTGGACGTGACGGGACGCCCCGAACCGCTCACCGTCCTCAACGCCCTCGCCGGCGTGACCGCGGACCTGGGGCTCGTCGCCACGGTGGACGCCGCCTTCCACGAGCCGTTCGACCTGGCCCGCAGGCTGGCCACGCTGGACCACCTCAGCGGCGGCCGGGCGGGCTGGCATGTGGTGACCACCTCCGACGCCCTCACCGGCGGGAACTTCCGCCGGGGCGCCTACCTCGGGGCCGCCGACCGGCACCACCGGGCCGCCGAGTTCGTCGCCACAGCCTCGCAGCTGTGGGACTCCTGGACCCCGGACGCGGGCCCCCGGCCGTTCGCGCACCGGGGCCCGCACTTCGACATCGCCGGGGAGTTCACCCTCCCGCGCTCGCCGCAGGGGCGCCCGGTGGTGATCCGGACGGTGGACCCGGTGAACGGCTCCGGGGAGGAGGGCCGGGGGCAGGACGCCCCGGGGCGGGACGACCGGGAGTCCGCGGCCGCCACCGCCGACGTCGTCCTCACCCGGCACGACACGCCGGAGGCCGGACGGGCCCGCTACGCCGACCTCAAGGGGCGGCTGGCCGGGTACGGCCGGGAGCCCGGCGAGCTGAGGATCATGTCCGCGATCACCGTCGTCCTCGGGGACACCGCGGCCGAGGCGCAGGAGCGGGCCGCCACGATCAGACGGCAGCAGGTCTCCCCGCGCCACGCCCTCCTCGCCCTGGAACGGCTCTGGGGACGGGACCTCTCGGCGTACGACCCCGACGGACCGTTGCCCGGGCTGGACCCGGTCCCGGAACCCCTGACGGGTCCGCCCGCCGGGGGCCGCACCCGGCGTGGGCAGGCCCTCGCGACGGTCCGGAGGCTGCGGGCGCTGTCGCAGGAGAAGGGGCTGTCGATCCGTCAGACCGTGATCGAGACGACCGCCCGGCAGTCCTTCGTCGGCACCCCCGAGGCGGTCGCCGCCGACCTGGCGGAGCTGGTGCGCGAGGAGGCCACCGACGGCTTCGTCCTCGTGCCGCAGCTGGTCCCCGAGGGGCTCGACGAGTTCGTCGACCGGGTGGTGCCGCTGCTCCAGGAGCACGGCGTGTTCCGTACGGAGTACGAACCCGGCACCCTGCGCTCGCGCCTCGGACTGCCCGCTCCGGTCGCCGTGCAGGACGGGGCGGCCCGGCGACCTCTTCGGCCACTCGGACCACAGGGGTGACTTTGGTCGGGTCTTACTGCCTCCGTGCGCCTTTGTGGATGCATTCCCCCGCTCTTCCCCGCCGCCGGGGAAGACATAGGGCGTGGCGGTCGAGGCAGGGGAGCGCAACCTGGTCTGAGCTGGGGCAAGAGGCTGCAAGAGGGCTCAACTCAGGCAGTTCGTTGAAGGTCTGACGGCCGAAAGGTGCCCTTGCGCCTACCGGCCGTTCGGCCGAATACTCCCCCTCAGCGCTTGTCAGGGTCACGGCGTGTCCGCAATCCGGACGAACGTCGGTCCCTGGCTGCGCCTCACGGGCCCCGACCCCACACGACGGGCCCCCGACTTCCCCTGGGAGGGAACGAAACGTGAGGATCAAGCGCACCACCCCCACCACCCCCACGAGCGGTGTCTCGAGACGGACCAGGCTGACCGCCGTGGCCACCGGACTCGTGGCCGCGGCCGCCATCGCGATCCCCAGCGCGAACGCGGACGACACCGCGACCTTCAGCACCGCGCAGCTCAAGAGCGTGAGCGCGTCCGTGCTCACGGCGGACGTGCCGGGCACCGCCTGGGCCGTCGACAGCAAGACCAACCGGGTCGTCGTCACCGCCGACAGCACGGTCTCGCAGGCCGAGATCGCCAAGATCAAGGAGCAGGCCGGCGGCAACGCCGACGCGCTCACGATCAAGCGCACCCCCGGCCAGTTCAAGAAGCTGATCACCGGCGGCGACGCCATCTACGGCGGCGGCTACCGCTGTTCGCTCGGCTTCAACGTGCGCAGCGGCAGCACCTACTACTTCCTGACCGCCGGCCACTGCGGTGAGGTCGCCAGCACCTGGTACTCCAACTCGGGGCAGACCTCCACCCTGGGGACGAACGTCAGCTACAGCTTCCCGACGAACGACTTCGCGCTGGTGCGCTACACCAACTCGTCGGTCGCCCACCCGAGCTCGGTCGGCAGCCAGACGATCACCAGCGCGGCCACCCCGAGCGTGGGCACCACGGTCTACCGCCGCGGTTCCACCACCGGTACCCACAGCGGCCGGGTCACCGCGCTGAACGCCACCGTGAACTACGGCGGCGGCGACGTCGTCTACGGCATGATCCAGACCACGGTCTGCGCCGAGGGCGGCGACAGCGGCGGTCCCCTGTACGGGGGCAGCGTGGCCTACGGTCTGACCTCCGGCGGCAGCGGCAACTGCAGCTCCGGCGGCACGACCTTCTTCCAGCCGGTCACCGAGGCGCTGAGCTACTACGGCGTGAGCGTCGGCTGACGGTCCCGCCCGGCGCGTTCCACCAGTGAGGGCCGAGCCCCCGTACGCAACCGGCGTACGGGGGCTCGCTCCTGCGGGGGCGGCCGCGCGGTGGTGAAGGCATCGAGGGCGCGCGGTGCCCACCCTGTGCGCGTCCCGAGGTCGACCTTGTGTGCTCCCTGTGCGGTTCGGAAGAGTGAACGCCCGTCGACCAGCCTTCCGGTCCGGTGCGGTCCCCATCGCCGTCCGGGCCACCCCCCACAGGAGGACGCGAGTTGAAGCACCGAAGCACCACCGGACGGCGGACGGTCATGGCGGGCGCGGGTGTCGCCGCCCTCGTCGCGGCCGGAGTCACCTTCCAGACCGCGAACGCCAGCGAGCCCGCGAAGACCCCGCGGCCGGCCCCCCTCTCGGCCCTCGCGGCCGGGAAGCTCGCCTCGACGCTGGGCCGGGACCTCGGCGCCGACGCGGCGGGCACGTACTACGACGCCAAGAGCGGGAGCCTCGTGGTGAACGTCCTGGACGCGGTCGCCGCGAAGACCGTCGAGGCGGCGGGCGCCAAGGCCAGAATCGTGGAGAACTCCCTCGCCGAACTGACCGGCGCCCGTACGACGCTCAAGGCGGACGCGTCCGTCCCCGGCACCGCCTGGGTGACCGACCCGACCACCAACAAGGTCGTCGTCACGGCCGACCGCACCGTCTCCGACGCCGAGTGGGCCAAGCTCACCGAGGTCGTCGGCGGTCTCGGCCGGGTGGCCGAACTCCACCGCACCAAGGGCGAGTTCACACCGTTCATCGCCGGTGGTGACGCCATCGCCGGAGGCGGCGGGCGCTGCTCCCTCGGCTTCAACGTGGTCAAGGACGGCGCGCCGTACTTCCTGACCGCCGGACACTGCACCGACGCCATCTCCACCTGGTCGGACCCCTCGGGCGCCGAGATCGGCGTCAACGAGGTGTCCCGCTTCCCGGGCGACGACTACGGCCTGGTCAAGTACACCGCCGACATCGCCCACCCGAGCGAGGTCGACCTCTACGACGGCTCGTCCCAGCGGATCACCGGCGCCGTCGACGCCACCGTCGGCATGAAGGTCACCCGCAGCGGGTCGACCACCCGGGTGCACTCCGGCACGGTCACCGGTCTGGACGCCACGGTGAACTACGGCAACGGCGACGTCGTCGACGGTCTCGTCCAGACCGACGTCTGCGCCGAGCCCGGGGACAGCGGCGGCTCCCTCTTCTCGGGCAGCAGCGCCGTCGGGCTGACCTCGGGCGGCAGCGGCGACTGCACCTCCGGCGGGGAGACGTTCTTCCAGCCGGTGACGGAGGCGCTCTCGGCGACCGGGGCGCGGATCGGCTGACCCGCCGACGCGTCACCGCCACAGGTCCCGCCCCGCACCGACGGGGGCGGGATCTTTCGCGTGCCGGGCGCACCCTGCGGGCGCCGGGCTGGGGTGGCGGCCGAGGTGCGGGGCGGGGTGGCGCCGGGCCCCGTCCGTGTCATGTCCCCATCGTCCGGATGTGCGGTGTTTCCGCAGGTGGGAGGCGCTCGAACGGTTGTCGTACACACGTTCGGGAATTGGTCTATGGTGGGGGTGGGAGAGTTGGGAACTGATGTTCGATTGTGGAGGTGTGGATGCCAGGGTTCACGCATCTGCACACCGTCTCCGGGTTCTCCCTGCGCTACGGCGCCTCGCATCCGGAGCGGCTGGCCGAGCGTGCCTCGGAGCGGGGGATGGACGCCCTCGCCCTCACCGACCGCGACACCCTCGCCGGGACCGTCCGCTTCGCCAAGGCCTGTGCGAAGGCCGGCGTGCGCCCGCTGTTCGGGGTGGACCTGGCGGTGACGCCTCCCGAGCGGGCGCAGGGGGACGCGTCCGTACGGCGGGACAGGCCCCGCACCCCCGTGCGGGGCGGCGCCTTCCTCGACGAGTCCGCCCCCCGCGTCACCTTCCTCGCCCGTGACGGCGCCCGGGGCTGGGGAGACCTGTGCCGGATGGTCACGGCGGCGCACGCGGGCGAGGGCGTGCCGGCGCTGTCCTGGCCCGACAACCACGGCGCCGGTCTGACCGTCCTGCTCGGCCCCGCCTCCGACGTCGGCCGCGCGCTCGCCGCGGGCCGCCCGGACCGTGCGGCGAGGCTCCTCGTCCCCTGGCGGGAGGTGTACGGCGACGCCCTGCGCCTCGAGGCCGTCTGGCACGGGCGCACCGGCACCGGACCCGGTTCCCTGCGGCTGGCCGCGCGTACCGTCGGCTTCGCCGCCGAACAGCGGATCCGGCCGGTCCTCAGCAACGCCGTCCGGTACGCCGATCCCGGCCAGGGCCAGGTCGCGGACGTCCTGGACGCCGCCCGCCGGCTCGTCCCCGTCGACCCGGCGAAGGAGCTGGACTCGGGGGAGGCCTGGCTCAAGGACGCGGACGCGATGCTGGGCGCGGCCGAGCGGATCGTCGAGGCCGCGGGCTACCGGCGGGACATCGCGCACCGTCTGCTGGAGCAGACACGGGCGACGGCCGCCGAGTGCCTGGTCGACCCCGAGGACGACCTCGGCATGGGCGCCGTCCACTTCCCCGAGCCGCACCTCGTCGGCGCGGGCCGCCGCACCGCCCAGCGCACGCTGGCCTCCAGGGCGGCGGCCGGGATGGTGCGGCACGGGTACTCCGCCAGGCGCGCCTACTGGGAGCGGATGCACCGGGAGCTGGACATCATCGCCCACCACGGCTTCGCCTCGTACTTCCTGACGGTCGCCCAGGTCGTGGACGACGTGCGCGGGATGGGCGTCCGGGTCGCCGCCCGCGGCTCCGGCGCCGGATCGCTGGTGAACCACCTGCTCGGCATCGCGAACGCCGACCCGGTCGAGCACGGGCTGCTGATGGAGCGCTTCCTGTCCAGGGAGCGGGTGGTCCTGCCCGACATCGACATCGACGTGGAGTCGGCCCGCCGGCTGGAGGTCTACCGGGCGATCATCGACCGGTTCGGCACCGAACGGGTCGCGACGGTCGCCATGCCGGAGACGTACCGGGTGCGCCACGCCGTCCGGGACGTGGGCGCCGCGCTGTCCATGGACCCGGCCGACATCGACCGCATCGCCAAGTCCTTCCCGCACATCCGCGCGCGTGACGCCCGGACGGCCCTGGAAGAACTGCCCGAACTGCGGGAACTGGCGCGGGAGAAGGAGCGGTACGCAAAGCTGTGGGAGCTGGTCGAGGCCCTCGACGCCCTGCCGCGCGGAATCGCCATGCACCCGTGCGGCGTCCTCCTGTCCGACGCCTCCCTGCTCTCCCGTACGCCGGTCGTGCCGACCAGCGGCGAGGGGTTCCCCATGGCCCAGTTCGACAAGGACGACGTCGAGGATCTCGGGCTGCTCAAGCTGGACGTGCTGGGGGTGCGGATGCAGTCGGCGATGGCGCACGCGGTCGCCGAGGTGAGCCGGGCGACGGGGGAGCGGATCGACCTGGACGCACTCGCGGACGGCGACCCGCGGACGTACCGGCTCATCCGGTCGACCGAGACGCTGGGGTGCTTCCAGATCGAGTCGCCGGGGCAGCGGGACCTGGTCGGGCGGTTGCAGCCGGCCACCTTCGACGATCTCGTCGTCGACATCTCCCTCTTCCGGCCGGGCCCGGTCGCCGCCGACATGGTGCGGCCGTTCATCGAGGCGCGGCACGGGCGGGCGCCGGTCCGGTACCCGCACCCGGATCTGGAGGAGGCGCTCCGGGGGACCTACGGGGTCGTGGTCTTCCACGAGCAGATCATCGACATCGTCGCCGTCATGACCGGCTGCGGGCGCGGTGAGGCGGACCGGATCCGGCGCGGGCTGTCGGACCCGGAGTCGCAGGGGCGGATCAAGGTGTGGTTCGCGCAGCACGCGGCGGTCCGCGGCTATGACGCAGAAACGATTCGTCGGACCTGGGAGATCGTCGAGGCGTTCGGGTCGTACGGCTTCTGCAAGGCGCACGCGGTCGCCTTCGCCGTGCCGACGTACCAGTCGGCGTGGCTGAAGGCGCACCACCCGGCCGCCTTCTATGCGGGGCTGCTCACGCACGACCCCGGGATGTACCCGAAGCGGCTGCTGCTGGCGGACGCGCGACGGCGGGGGGTGCCGGTGCTGCCACTGGACGTGAACAGGTCGGCGGTCGCCCACCGTATCGAACTGGTGTCTGATTCACGGGAGGCCGAGGGGGATCCGGCCGGGAAGGCGGCCCCGGCGCGGGGTCCGAAGACCTGGGGACTGCGGCTCGCCCTGTCCGACGTGTACGGCATCACCGAGGCGGAGGCGGCACGGATCGAGGACGGGCAGCCGTACGCCTCGCTGCTGGACTTCTGGGAGCGGGCCCGGCCCAGCCGCCCGCTCGCCACCCGGCTCGCCCAGGTCGGCGCGCTGGACGCGTTCGGCGCCAACCGGCGTGACCTGCAACTGCACCTGACCGAACTGCACCGGGGCGCCCGGGGCGCCGGCGGTGGCCAGCTCCCCCTGGAGGGCGGGCGGAAGACCGGCCCGGCCGGGCTGCCGGACCTGTCCTCCGCCGAGAAGCTCAGCGCCGAACTGGGCGTGCTGTCCATGGACGCCTCACGTCATCTGATGGACGACCACCGCGGCTTCCTCGACGAACTGGGCGTGGTGTCCGCACGCCGGCTGCGCGAGACCCGGCACGGCGAGACGGTCCTCGTGGCGGGCGCCAAGGCGGCCACCCAGACCCCGCCGATCCGGTCCGGCAAGCGGGTCGTCTTCACCACCCTGGACGACGGCACCGGCCTGGTCGACCTCGCCTTCTTCGAGGACTCGCACGACGCCTGCGCGCACACCGTCTTCCACTCCTGGCTGCTGCTGGTGCGCGGGGTGGTCCAGCGGCGCGGCCCGCGCAGCTTCAGCGTGGTGGGCGCCGCCGCCTGGAACCTCGCCGACCTGCTGGAGGTGCGCCGGGAGGAGGGGCTCGAAGGGGTCGCGGCCCGGCTGGCCGGCCCGGCCGGCGCCCCGGAACCGGGGGCGCAGGCGGACGGCGACGGCCCGGAGCGCAGCCGGCTCGCCGGTTCGGACGGCCTGCCCGCGCCTACGGGCTCGGCCGCCCAGGACGCGAGCGAACGGCGTCGCATCCGTATGTCCACGGGGTACGAGATGCACCCCTGGGCCGATCTGCGCCCCGCGGGTGAAGGGCCCGCGGTGGGAAGGAAGTTGTGGCACCAGAGTCCGGGGAGTGCGGGATGACCATCCTCTGCGTACGTTTCCAGCTTCCTCCGGCGCGCGAGGCCGCCCTGCCGGGGCTGCTCGGGTTGCTGGAGGAGTTCACACCGGTCGTCGAGGCGCTGCCGCCCGACACGGCGCTGGCCGATCTGCGCGGCGCCGAACGGTACTTCGGGCGCAGCGCGGTCGAACTGGCGTCGGTGATCAGGGTGCGGGCGCTCGCGCTGCACGGGCTCGACTGCGTGATCGGCGCGGGCCCCGGCCCGATGTCGGCCCGGATGGCGCTGCGGGACGCCCGGCCGGGGGTGACCTGCGCGGTCCTCGAGGACGGTGTGCGGGAGTTCCTCGCCGAGAAGCCCGTGGTGGCACTGCCGGGTGTCGGCACGGCCACCGCCCGCACCCTGTGCGAGTACGGCCTCGACACCCTCGGCCGGGTCGCCGACGCCCCCCTGTCCACACTCCAGCGCCTGGTCGGCGCGAAGGCGGGCCGGGAACTGCGCGACAAGGCCGCCGGTGTCGACCGCGGCCGGGTGGTCCCGAACGCCGTCTCCCTCCCCCACTCTCGGCTTCGCTCGAGCGGGGGGACCCCCGTCCTGGCCGCGGAACGCCCCTTCGGGCGCGACGAGCTGGATCCCGACCGGCACCGCCGGGCGCTGCTCTCGGCCGCCGGGGAGCTGGGCGCCCGGCTGCGGGCCGTGGAGAAGGTCTGCCGCACCCTGACCCTCACCGTGCGCTACGCCGACAGGTCCTCCACCACCCGCAGTCGCACCCTCGGGGAGCCGACCGCGCACTCGGCGGCCCTGACGAGAACGGCGTACGGGCTGTACGAGGCCCTCGGACTGCAACGCGCCCGGGTCCGTGCGGTCGTGCTGCGCGCCGAGGGGCTCGGCCCCGCCGAGCAGGCTTCCCACCAGCTCACCTTCGACCCGGTCGACGAGAAGGTCCGCAGGATCGAGGAGGTGGCCGACCGGGTGCGGGAGAAGTTCGGGCCGGGCGCGGTGAAGCCCGGGACGCTGGCTGCGTGAGGGGCGCCGACCGGACCCGGATCAGTTGGCCCACGGGGGAGTGATCCGGGTCCCGTCGGCCAGCTCGGCCTCCAGACCGATGGAGGTGGTGACCCACGAGAGCGCGGTGTGATCCGTCGGGTTCTCGACGGCGAGGGTCGCACCCGGGTTGACGATCACCGTGTCGCCCGCGGTGATCCGCTCGGCACGGCCGTCGAGGGTGAGGACCAGCTCGCCGACGAGCAGATGGAAGATCTCCTCCCGGTTGACGGTGTGTGCGGGGGCCTTCGTCCCGGCGGGGATCTCGCCCCGCCAGGCGCACAGCTCCTTGCTGCCGGTGCGGGGCGTGGCGTACGAGACGAAGCGGGCGCCGTGGATCTCGTGGGTGACGGCGTCGGACGAACGGATGACGGGCACGGGGCCTCCTGGCTGCTTCTGCCGGACAGGGGAAGGGGTACGGGAAAGTAGTCAAGCTGCTTGACCATCTGCTCATATGGTCAAGCAGCTTGACCGATCTGTCAAGGATGTTTCAATGCAGGCGTGCAGAACTCCGAGGCCCTCGCCCTGACCGCCGCCCTGCTCGCCGCCGCCGGTGAGCTCACCCAGCGCATCAACGACGGTGTCGTCGCCCGCGGGTTCGAGGCGCGGCCTGCCTACGGCTTCGCCTTCACCCGGCTCGCCCGGGGCGGTGCCACGATCACCGAGCTGGGCGTCCATCTCGGGGTCACCAAGCAGGCGGCGAGCCAGCTGGTCGAGGAACTCGTGCGCAAGGGGTACGTCGAGCGCCGGCCGCACCCCGAGGATGCGCGGGCCCGGCTGATCGTGCTCACCGGACGCGGCCGGGAGTGCACCAGGGCGGCGGAGGCGGCGGCCGCCGAAGCGGTGCAGGCCTGGTCCGACCTGCTCGGCGAAGAGCAACTGCGGATCCTGGGCACTCAGTTGGGGTGCATTGCCCCCAATGGCCCCATCAAGCCCGCTTGGTGACGCCCTATCAGCAGCAACCGTCGCGCGTGACTACCACTGAAAGTTTTTACTGACGCGTAACTTCACAGTTCAGCTACTCACCCGTAACTTGACGAGTGAACAGCATCCTCGTGATCCGGGTCACAGGGCGTAAGGCCATCGCACCTCCCCTTGAGCCGCAAGGAGATCACCCGATGCTGCCCTGGAAGCGCGTGCTCGGACCACTCGCCGCACTGCTGCTGGCCGCCACGGCCGCCACCGTCCCCGTCACCGCCGCCCACGCCGACACCGCCGCCACCGGGGCGGCCACCGCCTCCGCCTCGTCGAGCGGCTGGAACGACTACAGCTGCAAGCCCTCCGCCGCCCACCCCCGCCCCGTCGTCCTCGTGCACGGCACGTTCGGCAACTCGATCGACAACTGGCTGGCCCTCGCCCCCTACCTCACCGTCCGCGGGTACTGCGTCTTCTCCGTCGACTACGGCCAGCTGCCGGGTGTCCCGCTCTTCAACGGCCTCGGTCCCATCGACAAGTCCGCCGCGCAGCTCTCCGCCTTCGTCGACAAGGTGCTCGCCGCGACCGGCGCCGCCGAGGCCGACCTCGTCGGACACTCGCAGGGCGGCATGATGCCGCGCTACTACCTGAAGTTCCTCGGCGGGGCGGCCAAGGTCAACGCGCTCGTCGGCCTCGCCCCCGACAACCACGGCACCACGCTGAGCGGACTCACCAACCTGCTGCCCTACTTCCCCGGCGCCGAGGATCTGCTCTCGGCCGCCACCCCCGGCCTCGCCGACCAGATCACCGGCTCGGACTTCCTGGCCAAGCTCAACGCGGGCGGGGACACCGTCGCCGGTGTCCGCTACACCGTCATCGCCACCCGGTACGACGAGGTGGCCACGCCGTGGCGCACCCAGTACCTCAGCGGATCGAACGTACGCAACGTCCTGCTCCAGGACCTGTGCCCGCTGGACCTCTCCGAGCACGTGGCGATCGGGCTGTTCGACCGGATCGCCTTCCACGAGGTGGCCAACGCGCTCGACCCGGCCCACGCCACCGCCACCACCTGCGCGTCCGTCTTCAGCTGACGCGCAGGTGTTCCGCCGGGGCCTGTCCGGCCTGAGCCGCCGGTCAGGCCCCGGAGTCTTTCTGGAGGCGGCGCCTCAGCGGCCGTGCCGCCCGCCCGCCGCCGCCCGCCTGCGCACCGACCCGAACAGCAGCGCCGAACCCAGGGCCAGCACGGCCGCGCCGCCCACCAGGAGATACGGGGTCCCACCGTCGCCACCGGTCTGCGCGAGGCTCCCGACGGAATCCGTGCGGGCACCGGCCGCGCGCGGCGCGGCGGAGGAGGACGACCCGGCCGTCGCCGACGGCCCGGGCGCGGAGGCCGTGGCCGACGGCCCGGAGGTCGGGTCCGTCGTCGTGGTGGCGTCGTCGTCCCCGTGGCCGTGGTGCTCGATCGTCGACTTTCCGGCGCCGTCCTCGATCTGCTCCTGCGAGGGCGCGGAGGCGGACGGCGCGGTGCCGGACCCCGACGCCTGCCCCGACCCCGACCCCGATCCGGTCCCGGCGCCCTGGTCCGGGCCCGCGAACACGACGTCCGAGCACGAGTAGAACGCCTCCGGGCTGTCCGAGCGCTGCCAGACCGCGTACAGCAGCTGCCGGCCGGAACGCTCCGGCAGGGTCCCCGGGAAGGTGTAGAAGCCGCCCGCCGCGACCGGGTCGGTGGCCGTCGCCACCGGGTGCTCCAGATCCAGGTCGGACCAGGCCAGCGGCCGGGCGGCGTCGTAGCCGGCCTTGGTCAGGTAGACCTTGAAGGTCCCCTTGTGCGGGGCGGTCACCCGGTACCTGAAGGTGTACGAGCCGCTCCGTACGCCGGTCGCGGGCCAGTCGGCGCGGGCCAGGTCGAGACCCTTGAACTCCTCGTTGCCCGCGCTGCACAGCCGGCCGTCCGGGATCAGCTCCTGGTGGCGCCCGTCGGCGTCGCCGATGCGGATGCCGTTCCAGTCGTACAGCGCCTGGGTCCCGCCCGCCGCGACCGCGGCCTTGCAGGCGTCCGACCTCGGGCTCTCCGGACCCTCCGCGTAGCACTGGGCGACCCGGCTGACCGGATCGCCCATCGAGCCGTGCGCGGCCGCGGGCGCGGCGGACAGCGCGGTCAGGGCCGCCGGGACCAGCCCGAGGACGGTGGCGACGGCGGCGGCCTTGCGGCGTGCGGGCATGGGGGAGCTCCTCGGAACCGGGACAGGTGGTGGCCTGATGTGTGCCGGAACCAAGAAACCGCGAAATCGCCTGCCGAGGGCGGTCCGCGGCGATCTTTAGGGTCGCCTTAAGGAAGCGCTGAGACTGCGATCAGGTAGGTAGCGTTCAGGGCATGACCAGCGAGGAGATCCGGCCCGCCACGGCGGCCGACGTGCCGGCCGTGAAGGCCGTGACGGACGCGGCGTACACCCACTACATCGAGCGCATCGGGCTGGCGCCGCTGCCCATGGGGGCGGACCACGCGGCGGACGTGGCCGCGGGGAAGGTGTTCGTGACCGGCGGCGACGCCGTCGGCGAGGTGGCCGGCCTCGTGGTCGTCGAGGCGTTCGCGGACCACCTGTTCCTGGAGAGCATCGCCGTCCGTCCCGACGCCCAGGGCAAGGGCGTCGGGCGGCGGCTGCTGCGCTTCCTGGACGCGCACGCGCGGGCACTGGGCCTGTCCGAGGTCAGGCTCTGCACCAACGTGCTGATGTGGGAGAACCAGAAGATCTACCCGAAGTACGGCTACGAGGTCGTCGAACGCCGTACGGACGGGCCCTACGACCGCTTCCTCTACCGCAAGCGACTCGGCTGAGCGCGGCTCGACGCGGACCGGCGACGCAGGCGGCGGTCAGCCGTCCGGCCACCAGGTGCGGGCGATGTCCTTGCGCACCTCGGGGCGTCCGGCGGGCCGTTCCTCGGCCTCTTCGCGGATCCTGCGGGAGTCCGTCTTCCTCAGGGGCTTCTGCACGGTCGTACGGCGCATGGCTGCCTCCTTCAGGAACTACCTAGTTCCGCGTTCTCACGGAGGTAGACCCTTTCGGGGAGACTTCCCCATCGGTCGCCGTTCTGTCAGTGGCGGTTGTCACGATTCGAGTGTCAGTGGCGGGTGTCACTCCTGGGCACATGAGTGAAAAGAGTGACGAATCGACTTCGCCCCGTGGCTGCCAGGGCCGGGCCTTCGCCTCGCGGGCGAGTTCGATCCGACCCGGATCGAACTCGCCGGGCGTGACGCGGTGTTGCCGACCGATGACGTTCCGACGTCCCCGGTCGGCGTCCGCGCGGTCCCGGGGCGGTCGGTCGGCTCAGGCGAGCAGCGACTCCAGGCCGCCTCCGACGGTGGCGAGCGCCTCCAGTTCGTCGAGGGCGGCCAGCGCGGCGGCCGTCGCCGCCGGATCCCGTCCGGCCAGCCCGCTCTCCTCGAACTCGTCCTCGTCCAGTCTCCGTACGTCCGTGCCGTCGGCGGAACGCCACAGGTCCAGGTCCAGGTCCTCCACGACCAGTTCGCCCCCGGACAGCACGGCCGGGCGGGTGACGTCGCAGTACCAGCCCTTCAGCGCGCCCGACGCGTCGCGGACCTCCTTGACCGCGTACCAGCGGTCCCGCCAGTAGTACTCGGTGAACACGTCACCCGCCTCGAAGCGCACGAAGCCGAAGTCCCGTACGCCGTCACCGGCCCAGGGGGCCCGCACGGTGATCCGGGTGCCGTCGTCGGCCAGCAGCCCGGCCGCGTAACGGATCTTCATGCGGCCGCCCTTGACGAGGACCACGTCCACCGGGCGTGCCGGTTCAGCCGAGTTCACGGACATACCGCACCTCCGTCGCGCGGATCTCGTACCCCAGCCACGTGTTGATCGCGAGCATCGGCCCGTTCCCGGCGTCGTTGCCCGTGTACGCCCGCGTGTACCCCGCGGCGCGGGCCCGGTGCAGCGAGTGGTTCTTGACGAGCTTGGCCAGTCCCCGGCCGCGGTGGTCCCGGGCGGTGCCCGTCATGGCCGTCGTGTACCGGGCGCCGTCGTGGGTGTGGGCCACGCTGAAGGCGACGGGGCGGCCGTCGGCCACGGCGACCGAGGTCAGCTCCCGGTCCAGGTGGGGATGGCGCCAGTGCTCCTCCACCCACGCCTGGTAGTCGGTGAACTCGGTGGCGATGTCACCCGGCTCGTCCGACCCTGCCTCGGCGTCCAGCACGAACAGCGGACGCGGGTCGTCGGCGAAGTCGGCGGCCGTGCGCAGTACGACGCCGGACGGGGGGTCCTGGAGCGGCGGCAGCGCGGCGCCGGCCAGGTCCAGGCAGAGGAAGTGCGCCGAGCGGCTCGGCCGGTAGCCGTGCCGCTCCGCGAAGGCGCGGTGGGCCGGCTCGTCCAGGACCCAGGCGAACAGCTGCTTCGCGCCGTGCGCCGCCAGGTGCTCCTCGGCGGCGCGGACCAGCAGGGTGCCCGCGCCCCGTCCGGCGTGCCCGGGATCCACGTACACGTTGACGTACCCCTGGCCGGCCTGCGGACTGTCCGGGGCCAGACCCACCTGGGCCGTGCCGATGATCTCGCCGTCCCGCACGGCGACCAGCCGGCGCGCATGGGCGCCGGGGCGGGCCAGGGACAGGCCGTGCAGCAGCGAGGCCGGACTGAAGAACACATAGGGCAGGGCGAGGTGCCGGACCCGGACGAAGCCCTCCAGGTCGGCGGGCGTGCCGGGGTGCAGATCGCGCACGATGACGGTCATGGGAGTGCACGCTACGGTCGGGCCGCGGCCGTACGCCTCCCCTTTTCGGCGGCCCCGCGGGCCCCCGTCCCCCGGCCGGTGCGGGACAATCGGGCCGTGACCTTGAAGATCCGCATCGATGACAGTGCCGCCCCCTACGAGCAGGTGCGGGCGCAGATCGCCGAGCAGGCGCGGTCGGGAGCGCTGCCGGTCGGCTACCGGCTGCCGACGGTGCGGGGGCTGGCCGAGTCCCTCGGCCTCGCCGCGAACACCGTCGCCAAGGCGTACCGGGCGCTGGAGGGGGACGGGGTGATCGAGACCCGCGGGCGCAACGGCACGTTCGTCGCGGCGGCCGGGCCGGCGGCGGAGCGGGAGGCGGCCGCCGCGGCGCGTGCCTACGCCGAGCGGGTCCTGCGGCTCGGCCTCACCGAGGAGCAGGCCTCGGCCGCCGTCAGGGACGCCCTGCGGGCGCTCTACCGGCGCTGACCGCCGGTGTCCCGCGGGCGGCGGGCGCTCAGCGCGGTGCGGTGAGCGCACCCGGCGTGCGGGTGGCACGCAGTCCCGCCCGGCGCGCCGTCCGGCCGAACGCCGCCGCGTCCCGCACGGCCGCGCCGCCGGGGTCGTTGTTGAAGTACGCGTGGACCTCGGCGTCGTCCGGCCAGGTCGTCGCGATGCGGTCGAGCCACGTCTCCAGGGCGCGGCGGCCGTAGCGCGGCCAGGGGTCGGCCCGGCCCTGGTGGAAGCGGACGTACCCCCAGTCGGCGGTGCGCCACAGCGGGGTGACCGGGCGGGAGCGGGCGTCGGCCCAGCACAGGGCGGCGCCGCGGGACTCGAGCACCTGCCGCACCTCGGGCGTCCACCACGAATCGTGGCGCGGCTCCACCGCCACGCGGGTGCCCGGCGGGAAGCAGGACAGGCAGGCGTCGAGCAGGCCGGCGTCGCCCCGCAGGGTCGGCGGCAGCTGGAGCAGCACCGGGCCGAGCCGGTCGCCCAGCCCGGCCGCGTGGGCCATCAGCCGCTCCACCGGTTCGCCGGGGTCCTTGAGCCGTTTGATGTGGGTCAGGTAGCGGCTCGCCTTCACGGAGACGACGAAGTCCGCGGGGACGCGCGCGGCCCACGACGCGAACGTCTCCCGCGAGGGCAGCCGGTAGAAGGCGTTGTCGATCTCGACGGTGGCGAAGTGCCCGGTGTACTCCTCCAGCCATCGCCGCACGGGCACGTCGGCCGGGTACAGGACGCCCTTCCAGTCCTTGTACTGCCAGCCGGACGTGCCGACGTACAGCGTCATACCTCCATCAAAGCACCTACAGGTACAGTCCCGCGTCCGAGCGCCCCCGGGGCTCCGGCAGCGCGGTCGGTGACGTGCCCCGGCGCAGCGCGTACAGCTCCGCCAGGGTCGCGCCCTCGCGGTCCACGGCGTCCTCCTGCCCGGCGGCCTCCCTGCCGAGCCAGTCCACGGCCTCACGGCGGGTCAGCCGGCCGACCTCGATGCGGGCCAGACAGCGGCCGGGGCGCACGACGGCGGGATGCAGACGTTCGAGGTCCTCGTTGGTCGTGACGCCGACCAGGACGTTGCGGCCCTGGCCGAGGAGGCCGTCGGTGAGGTTCAGCAGCCGGGACAGGGCCTGGCCCGCCGTGTGCTTGGCCTCGCCGCGGATCAGTTCGTCGCAGTCCTCCAGGAGCAGCAGCCGCCAGCGGCCCTTCCCGGTGGCGTCCTCCTCGCCGATCGCGATGTCCATCAGGTAGCCGACGTCGGAGAAGAGCCTTTCGGGGTCCAGGACGCAGTCCACCTGGCACCACTCCCGCCAGGAACGGGCCAGCGTGCGCAGCGCGGAGGTCTTGCCGGTGCCGGGCGGGCCGTGCAGCAGGAGCAGCCGGCCGGCGATGTCCTGCGGGGTCGTCCCCATCAGCTTGTCCATCGCCTCGGCGACCGGCGCCGTGTAGTTGGGGCGCACCTCGTCCCAGGTGCCCGCGGAGATCTGCCGGGTGGTGCGGTGCGGGCCGCGCCGCGGGGAGACGTACCAGAAGCCCATGGTGACGTTCTCCGGCTGCGGTTCGGGTTCGTCCGCCGCCCCCTCGGTGGTCTGCTCCAGCACCTGCGCGGCCAGTTCGGCGGTGGTCGCGGTGACCGTCACGTCGGCGCCGCGGTTCCAGCGGGAGACCAGCAGCGTCCAGCCGTCGCCCTCGGCCAGGGTGGCGCTGCGGTCGTCGTCACGGGCGACGCGCAGCACGCGCGCGTGCGGGGGCAGCAGCGCCGCTCCGGAGCGCACGCGGTCGATGTTCACCGCGTGCGAGTACGGCTGCTCGCCCGTCGCGAAGCGGCCGAGGAACAGTGCGTCGACGACGTCGGACGGGGAGTCGGAGTCGTCGACGTTGAGCCGGATCGGCAGAGCGTCGTGCGGGGGTACGGACATGCCGCCATGATCCGGCACCGGCGCGTCCGTCGCACCCGGTTTCCGCAGTGCGCGAGGTACGCCCGGTGTGTCGTGGTGTGTCGGGTCCGCCGCCCGCGCCGCCGTGCCGCGCCACGGGTCCGGGGCGGCCGAAAGTTTTGGCATGAACACTTCCGATCAACGCGCGTAGTTGCTACGACAGTTGTGGCAGAGATCCTGCTAAAGGAGGTTCCATGAGACGTTCCCGACTTGTCGTATTCGTGAGCTCACTCCTCCTCGCCCTCGGCACCGCCCTCACCGGGGCGGCATCGGCGCAGGGCGCCCAACTCGCCGCCACGGGCGGCTATGTGGCGCTGGGGGACTCCTACTCCTCCGGTGTCGGCGCGGGCAGCTACATCAGCTCGAGCGGCAACTGCAAGCGCAGTACCAAGGCGTACCCGTACCTGTGGAACGCCGCCCACGCCCCCTCGTCGTTCACCTTCGCGGCCTGCTCGGGCGCCCGAACGGATGAAGTTCTGGCGAGTCAGCTCGGCGGCCTCAGCTCCTCCACCGGCCTGGTCTCCATCACCGCGGGCGGCAACGACGCCGGCTTCGCCGACGTCATGACGACCTGCGTCACCGGCTCCGACAGCACCTGTCTGTCCCGCATCGACACGGCGAAGGCCTACGTCGACTCGACGCTCCCCGGCAAACTCGACTCCGTCTACTCGGCGATCAGCGCCAAGGCCCCCAACGCGCGCGTCGTCGTCATCGGTTACCCCCGCTTCTACAAGCTCGGCACGGTCTGCCTGGGCCTGTCCGAGGCCAAGCGCTCCGCCATCAACAACGCGGCCGACTACCTCGACGCGGCGACCGCCCGGCGCGCCGCGGCCCACGGCTTCGCCTTCGGCGACGTCCGCACCACGTTCACCGGCCACGAGATCTGCTCCGGCAGCTCCTGGCTGCACAGCCTCAACTGGCTGAACATCGGAGAGTCCTACCACCCGACCGCGTCCGGCCAGTCGGGTGGCTACCTGTCGGTCCTGAACAGCGCCGCCTGATCCGTCACGGAGAGACGGAAGGCGAGGGGGAGGCCCCGTCCGGCGGGGTCTCCGTCTCACAGGTGACGGAGAACGGCACCGAGCCGGACGTCTTCCGCACCGGATCGCGCACCTCGACGGCGATCGCGTTGCGGTACGTCCCGCTCTCGGCGTACGTCGACACGATCACCTTGTCCTGCTTGGACTTCCCCCCGCCCTCGGGGAATTCGAGCGTCTTCCAGGTCTGCCCGGACAGCTCGCCGTCCTGCGACACCCAGCGGTAGGGCACCGTCGCGGGCAGCCGCCCCACCGTGATCGTCGCGGTGAACGAGGGTGCTTGGGCGTCCGGCGGCGGACAGCTCCCCGAGTAGTCCGTGTGCGTGCCGCTGACGCTGACCGTCACCGACTGCGCCGGAGCCTTCGAGCTGTGGCTCTCGCTGGGCTCGGGGCTCGACGGTTCGCTGCTCGCCTCGCTCGACTCCGGCCGCGTCGGCGGCGGACTCAGGACCTCCGAGGCGCTCTGGGTGACCCCGTCGCCCGCGTCGCCGCCGTCGCCGCCACCGCCGTCGTGGTTCAGCAGCCCGTACGTCAGCCCGGCCACCGCCAGCGCCAGCACCGCGACCCCGGCGGCCAGGACGGCACCGGCCCGCCGGCCGCGGTCCGGCCGCTGCGGTCCGGTCGTCGCCGGGGCGGCCGTCCAGGGCTGGGGCGGGGTGCCGGCCCGCAGTTCCCGGCGCAACGGCTCGGCGGGCGTGGCGGCCGTCGGCGTGTACGGCCCGTACGGCGCCGGGGGCGTCGAACGGAGGGTGTCGCCGAACGGCGTACCCCCCGCGGCGACCAGCCGCAGGTCCTGCTCGGCGCGGTCGCCGGACAAGCGCTCCGCCGGGTCCTTGCGCAGCAGCCCCTCGATCACGGGCGCGAGCGGCCCGGCGCGGCGCGGCGGCGGCAGCTCCTCGTCGACGATCGCACGCAGCGTGCTCAGCGGAGTGTCGTGCCGGAAGGGGGAGTTGCCCTCGACCGCCGCGTACAGCAGCACCCCCAGCGACCACAGGTCCGACTCCGGGCCCGGGGTGCGTCCCAGCGCCCGTTCCGGCGCCAGGAACTCGGGTGAGCCGATGACCTCACCGGTCATGGTCAGCGCGGAGGTGCCCTCGACGGTCGCGATGCCGAAGTCGGTCAGCACCACCCGGCCGTCGTTCGACATCAGCACGTTCGCCGGCTTCACGTCCCGGTGCAGCACCCCGGCGTCGTGCGCCGCCCGCAGCGCGGACAGCACCTCGGCGCCGATACGGGCGGCCCGCGCCGGGTCGAGCGGCCCCTCGGCGTCGAGCAGTTCGGCGAGGGAGATCCCGTGCACGATCTCCATGACGATCCACGGCCGCCCGTCCTGGGTGGCAACGTCGTACACCGTGACGACGTTGCGGTTCGCGACCCGGGCCGCGGCCCACGCCTCCCGCTCCAGCCGGGCGTACATCCGCTCGACGTCCGAGGCGGCCAGCCCGTGCGGGGCGCGCACCTCCTTGACGGCGACCTCGCGATGCAGCACCTCGTCGCGGGCGCGCCACACCGTTCCCATGCCGCCCTCGCCCAGCGGGGTCAGCAGACGGTACCGGCCCGCGATCAGACGTTCACTGCCCGGTTCTTCGGACACAGCGCCCCCATTTCGCTCTTCGCATCCGGGCGAAAACCTCCCCAACCCCACCAACGTAGCTCAGCCGAGTACGGATGCCGCCCCCTTGAGCACCAGTCCGGCGCCCAGGGCCACGACGAGGAACGCGGACCACAGCGGCAGGTTGCGGCGCACCAGCGACACGACCGGGTGGGCCGTCCAGCGCGGCTGCCGGTCCAGGAGGGCGGTCGCCCGGCTGCCCAGCCGGACGACGGCGAACCCGGCTGCGGTCAGGGTCAGGGCGAGGCCGACGCCGTACGCGACGACGAGCAGCAGCCCGAACCAGGCGTGCCCGAGGGCCGCCGCGCCGACCAGCACGACCACGGCGGACGGGCTGGGGACCATGCCGCCGGCGAAGCCGAGCAGGAGCGTGCCGCGCAGGGTGGGGGCGACGGCGTGGGTGTGGGTGCGGCCCCCGTGGCTGTGCGTGTGGGTGTGACCGTGGTTGTGGGTGTGACCGTGGTCGTGACGGTGACCGTGGTCGTGGTCGTGGGTGTGCCCGTGGTGCCCGTCGTGCTCGTGGTCGTGGGTGTGGCCCCGGTCGTGGTCCGGTCCGTGGTCGGGTCCGTGCTCCGGATGGGCATGGGTGTGCGGGGTGGGGGCGCCGACCAGGGCGAGTTGACGGCCGGGGGTCTTCACCGGCCCGTGGGTGTGGGGGCGGCCGCCGTCGGGACGGGGGTGCGGGTGGCCGTCACCGGCGGGGTGCGGATGCGGGTGACCGTGCGGGTCGCCGGGGTTCCGCCCGCGCCAGGCCCGCCGGGCGAGGCTCGCGCCCGCGAAGAGCACCAGTGCCCCGCTCGCGAGGCCCAGCCAGGCGATCACCGAGGGCGCGGCGGCCGAACCGGCGGTGACGAGCAGACCGAGGGCGACGACGCCCAGGGTGTGGGTGACGGTGACGGAGGCGGCGAGCGGCAGGACGTCCTTCATCCGGGCCCGCCCGCCGCGCGCCGCGGCCGTCGCCGCCATGATGGTCTTGCCGTGGCCGGGCGCGAGGGCGTGCATCGCGCCGAGGCCGATCGCGATCACCAGGGCCAGCGCGGCGAAACCGACGGTGAGGTCCTGCCGGGCGACCAGGTCGTCCAGGGCACGGGTCCAGCGGTCGGCGCCACGCGGCAGCACGGACGCGGCCGGTGCGTCCCGGCCGTCCTCGACGAGGGCCGCGCCGCCGGGCCGCACCCGCAGGGACGCGGTGGATGTGTCCGCCGGCGAGGAGAGCAACTCCTTCGGATAGCTGGTCAGTTCACCCGACACCGACTTCGCCGGAACGTCGGAGCCGGTCAGCGTCATGCGGTCGCCGCGCGCGGTGATCTCGCGCCAGCCGGGCCCCGAGGACGCGCCCTCGCTGTGGAAGGTCAGGTCGACGGTGTCGCCTGCCGACGTGCCGGGCAGCGGAGCCGTCAGCCGGCACTCCACCCGCAGGGTGTTCAGCCCGGCCTGACCCGGCCGGACGACCGCTTTGCCCGGACCGGCCGTGAGGGTGACGGCGCGGCCGTCCACCGTGAGCCGGCTGCCGCTCGCGGCCGTCGCGCACCGCTGCCGGGCCCACTCGCCCATGCCGAGCCGGTCGATGTCCGGCTTCGCCTGGGTCGCGGGGATCTCGGCGAGGTCCTCGACGTGGTCGACGCGGAGCTGCCCCGGGGCGGCCACGAGGCCGTCGTAGCGGTTGACGGTGAAGTTGCCCAGGGGGTGCGCGCTCGCGCTGGCGGAAGGAACCAGCGCGAGCGCGCAGCCGGCCGTGAACACGGCCGCGCAGGAGGCGAACAGACGACGGGACATCACTTGCTCGCCTCCAGCGTCTCGAGTGCCGTACGGGCCTCGCGGGCGCCCAGCGGGGAGAAGCCGGGGTTCAGCTTCAGGGCGGCGGCGAGGTGGGTACGGGCGTCGGCGGCGTGACCGGTGGCCTTCTCGATCATGCCGCGGTGGTAGAGGAAGGCCGCGTTGCGGTAGCCGGTGGCCGTGGCCTGCCGCGCGTAGGGGAGTGCCTCGGCGTCCTTGCCGTTGACGTGCAGGGCCCAGGCCAGGGCGTCCGCCGTGTGCACGGTGTGCCGGCGGGACCAGTCGTCCCGCGCCGCGCGCAGGGCGGTGGCCCGGCCGCCGTGGTCGGCTGCGGCGAGCGCCGTGTCGAGGTCGGCGTTGACGCCGTTGGCGCGTGCGATGGCCGTCCAGGCGTCGACGAGGGAGTACTGGTCCTCGGCCTTCGCCCGGTCGCCCTCGGCGCCCCGCGCCTCGTACAGCTCACCGAGCTCCACCAGCGGCCCGGGCAGCGGGTAGCGCGCGACGATCAGCTCCAGCCCCTTGATCGCCTCCGCCCGCCGGCCGCTCGCCGCCTGGGCGCGGGCCCGGCCCTCCAGCGCGGGGAGGTAGTTCTCGTCGGCGGCGAGGGCGCGGGCGTAGTGGGTGAGCGCCGAGGCGTAGTCGCCCTGGTTCCAGGCGAGCTGGCCCAGCTGGGAGGCGACGTAGGCGATGTCGCCCGGGGAGGTCGACGCGGCGAGCGCCCGGTCCAGGACCCGGCGGGCGGTCGCGACGTCACCACGCAGTTCGTGGACGTACGCGTAACGGGTGAACACCGGTACCCCCGGGCGCCGTTCGTCGGCCGTCCGGACGGCCGCGTCCGCGTCGGCGTAGCGGCCCAGTTCGACGAGGGCGTCGATGCGCGAGCACAGGGCGCGTTCGCTGTACGGGTTCTGCTCCAGCGCGCGGTCGGCGAGTTCCAGGGCGTGCGCGAAGTCGTGCCGGGCGGCGGCGAGCGCGGCCCGGCCGGCGAGGGCCTGGTCGTTGTCGGGGCGCAGGGCGAGGGACCGCCCGAGGGCCTGGTCGGCCTGCGGGTAGCGGGACGGGTCGCCCTTGGTGCGGGCCTGCTCGACATAGGCGAGTCCGAGGGTGGCCCAGCCGCCGAAGTCCTTGGGCTGGGCGCGCAGATGGGCCTGGAGCGCCGTGATGCTGGCGTCGAGGTCGCCACTGGCGAGCAGTCCGGGGGCGACCGCGGCGGCGGTCGCCACGGGCACGTTCCGCCCGTCGCGCACCGCCCCCAGCGCGACCGCCCCGGCGGTGAGGGCGACGGCCAGCATCGCGGCGCAGGCGCTGAGCTGAGCGGCCCGCCAGCGCCGGCCGGCGGCCCCGGCCCGCCGCACGGCGGCGACCCGGTCGTCCCCGCGCCCGGCCTCGTGGGTCTCACCGTGCTCGTGGTCGTCGTCGGCCGCGTCGCCCGCACGGGACCCCGCACCGCCGGAGCGGCCCGCGTCGCCCCCGGCCCCGGCGCCCGACTCGGCGACGGCCGCGGAGCCGGTACCGGAGTCCGTACCGGTGTCGGTGTCGGCGGTCGTGCCGGAGTCGGCGTCCGACTCGGCGACGGCCGCCGAAGCGACGGCTCCGGAGGTCTCCGTGGCGCCGGTGTCGGACCCGCGGGCCGTGACCGCTTCGGTGTCGGGACCGGGGCCGGTGGCGCCGGGCGCCGGCGCGGACGGCGTCCGGTCCGTCGCCCCGGCGGCGGCCTCCCCGGCGTCCGGGCCGGTGGTGCGCGCCGGACGCACCGGGTGTCCCGGGTCCGTGACGGGTGTGCCGGCGTCCGGTCCGTCGGTGGCCGGCTCGCCGGTGGTCGGTGCCGGCCGGTCGAAGGCCCGTCGGGTGGGCTCCGGTTCGCCGTCGTTCGTCCGCGGGGACATGCCCTCTCCTAGGTCGCCTGAGGTCGTTCAGCCTGCTCGCACAGGGTGGCGCGGCCCGCGCCGTGGGGGATTGGTACGCGGGCCGCGCCAGTCGGTGGGGCAGGGCCGGGGAGCGCAGGATTCTCCCCGGCCCGCCAAGGGGTGGGCCTAGTAGGCCCGCCGCCGCCCGCGCCACCACATCAGCCCGCCGCCGATGAGGAGGATGCCCGCCGCACCGGCGCCCGCGGAGGACGCGATCAGCGCGGTGTTGCTGTCGGAGCCGGTGAGCGCGTCACCGAGCTGGCTGCGGACGTCGGCGCCGCTCTTGGCGCTCGCGCCGCGCGAACCCTCGGTGGGCAGGGCGACGTAGGGGAAGGCCTTCTCGAAGTCCTTGTCGTTCTTGTCGACCGCGTCGCCCAGGTCGTTCTTGGAACCGACCAGCTCGCCCTCGACGACCTGGAGGGAGGCGTCGATCACGTCGTCGGTGAGCCGGCGGCCGTTCGGGAAGCCCGCGTTGTCACCGTCGAGGACACCGAGCCGCTTGGGGCTGGCGGTGGGCTTGATCGAGGTGTTGAGGCGCAGTTCCTCCGACGGCGTCACGTACGGGGGCTGGTTGAGGCCCTTGACGCCCTTCAGGAACACGTCGACGAGGTCGTTGCGCGGCTCGGCCGGCGCCTTGATCTTGTAGATCGCCTCGATGAGCTTCGGCAGCTCGGGGTTGGTGACGTTCTTCAGGAACTGGCCGTCGTCCTTCGGCTCGGACGCGTTGAACTTGTCCTTGTCCTTGATGGGGTTGACGACCTCGTTGACCAGGGGGTTGCCCAGGCGCGAGACCTGCGTGTAGTAGCCCCGGGCGTTCTCGCGCTGGGTGGTCGACCAGACACCGACGATCGGCTGCTTCTTGGACTCGGTGATCATGTCGGTCGGGACCTGCAACGCGATGGAGTTGACGTTGTAGCCCTTGAGCGTGTCGTTGCCGACCTCGGAGAGGTCACCGCCGTACAGCAGGTCGAAGACGCGCAGGTCGAGGAAGAACGGGTCGTCGGCCTGTCCCGCGAAGGTCTTGGCGCCGTTCGGCAGCTTGTAGATCGCGTGGTCGCGCAGCATCGAGTAGTGCGGCATCGACGCCTTGCCGACGTTCGACGGCGCCACCGGCACGTCGTCCGCGAGCTTGGTCTTGCGCTCGACCTTGCCCTTCTTCGACTTGATGAGTTCCAGGTCGTACGTCTGCGTGATGTTCAGGTCGGGGTCGTCCAGGCTCTCGACGACGCCGGTGTTGTAGAGGAACGTCTTCTTGTTCTTCGTGTGCGTCTTGAAGGTGTACCGGAAGGTCAGGTCCTCCTTCGCGTCACCGTTGTTGTCGATGTGCAGGTCGTACTGGGCGTCCTCGGCGAACGGGAAGAAGTTCGGACCGCCGGCCGGCTCCTCGAACGGGATCCAGTTCGCGACGATCGTCGTCGAGTCCGGGTGGTCCGGGCTCACGAAGGCGTACACGTCGGTGTTGTCGTACTGCGGAGTGCCCGAGATGAGAGGAGCCTCGCGGTGGCTGGAGGCGTAGGCCGCCCCCGGGGCCAGCGCTGCGGCGCCGGCGGCTGCGAGCCCCCCGGCGGCCAACGCACCGCATATGAGGGTCGCGACGCTCCTGCGTCCGTTGCCGCTCCTGGAGAAAGCTGTCATGCCGTCCGTCCTCTGTGCCAAGTTGCCTGACGGACAGTGATACGGAGCGAGGGGTGGGTTCGGATTGGTCGAAACCAAAAAACTTTTTCTTTCCTGCTCACCCGCGTTTTCGGCCCTTCGATACGTACCCCCCATCCGGAGGTGTGTTCGTTGCGAATGCCTGGTGTGACGGGGCGGCCCGGGTGCGGCGGCCGCAGAGAGGGGGACGGCATGGAGGCGGACGAGCTTCTGGTGCTCGTGGCGGGAGGCGACCAGCGGGCGTTCGAACGGCTCTACGCACTCGTGTCCGGGCCGGTGTTCGGCCTCGTGCGCCGTGTCGTCCGCGATCCCGCCCAGTCGGAGGAGGTCGCCCAGGAGGTGCTCCTGGAGGCCTGGCGCTCCGCCGGCCGCTTCGACCCGAGCCGCGGCAGCGCCCTCTCCTGGATCCTCACCCTCGCGCACCGCCGTGCCGTCGACCGGGTGCGCAGCGCCCGCGCCGCGGTGGACCGCGAGCAGCGCGAGGCGGGGCGCTTCCACGACCCCGCCTTCGACCAGGTGGCCGAGGAGGTCGAGGCGGGCCTGGAACGCCAGTTGGTCCGCCGCTGCCTCGACCGGCTGACGGCGCTCCAGCGCCAGTCGGTCACCCTCGCCTACTACGACGGCTACACGTACCGTGAGGTGGCCGACCGGCTGTCGCTGCCGCTGGGCACGGTGAAGACCCGGATGCGTGACGGACTCACGCGGCTGCGCGACTGCCTGGGAGGTGCCGCATGAGTGTGCTCGGCCTGTTCCGCCGCGAGGACCTGCACTCGCTGGCCGCCCCCTACGCGCTCGACGCCCTCGAACCCGACGAACGCCGCCGCTTCGAGAAGCATCTGACGGGCTGTGACCGCTGCTCCGCCGAGGTGCGGCTGCTGGCCGAGGACGCCGTACGGCTCGCCTGGTCCCAGGCGGCGCCGCCCCCGGCGGCCATGCGCAGCCGGGTGCTGGCGGCGGTCCAGAGAACGCCCCAGGAGTCCTCCCGCGCGCCGGCGCGCGAGCACGCGCCCCAACTGCCCCCGCACGTCTGGGGCACGCAACCACCGCCCGGACGCCTCCGTGCGCCCCGCGCGCGCCGCCCGCTGTTCGTGCCCTTCGCCACCGCGACCGCGGCGGCGGCCCTCGTCGTCGCCGCGCTCTTCGCCGTCCAGGCGGGCCGCAGTCAGGACCAACTCGACGCCGCGCGCGACCAGGCACGTGAGATCGCCCACGTTCTCGCAGCTCCGGACGCGCGGTCGAGCACCGGGAAGGACGCCCGGGGCCGCAGTATCGGAGTGCTGGCCTCCGCCGAGGAGGGACAGGCGGTCGTCACCCTGAGCGGATACGGCGCTCTGCCCTCGGGGCAGGTGCATCAGCTGTGGCTCATGCGCCCCGACGCGCAACCGCGCTCCCTCGGGCTCTTCGACGCCGACACGCCCTTGGTCGCCACCGGCCTCGACAAGAGCGCGACGTCACTCGCTGTGACCGTCGAGCCCGACGGGGGATCCCCGCAGCCCACTACTCAGCCGATTGTCCAACTCACCCTGAAATCGGTCGGATTCGGAGAGTAATCGGGGAGGAGTCGTCAACCCCCTTACGGGGAAGGTGAATCCCGACAGCTCGATACACGGGTGCCTCGACGGGACGATAGGGTTACCCTGCCCGGGCCGGGTGGACTCGTACGGGTGGGGAGTGACATGGAACAGATAACGATGCACAGCAGGGCGAGGGTCCCCGCGATCACCTGCGGGAGCAGCGCGACCAGTTCGCGCCTCGACCGCCATCTCTCGGTACTGGCGGGTCCCGCCATACCGCAGCGCGAGACGCTCGAGGCGACCTCGCTCATGCGGGAGCTGACGGCACGTGAGCCCGCACGTGGTCACGGCCCGAGGACCACGCGGGCGCGGGTGAGCCGGGTCTCGCTCTTCGCACCGCTGCGCCGACTGCGCCGTTCGCTCTTCGGCGGCCACAAGCACTGACCGGCCGGCGCGCCCTCACCAACCGAGTCCCGCGCTCAGGCGGCCACACCGTCCCGGCGCAGCGCTGCGATCTCCTCGTCCGTCATCCCCACGGCACGCAGCAGCGCTCCGGTGTGCTCCCCGAGCGCGGGAACGTCCCCCATCCGTGCCTCCGTCCCGCCCGGCAGCGTGATCGGGGGCAGTAGAGCCCGCAACGGTCCGACCGGCGTCCCCACCTCCCGCCACCGGTCACGGGCCGCCAGCTGCGGATGCTCCGCCAGCTCGTGCAGGTCCCTCAGGCGCGCGCACGCGATGCCCGCGCCCTCCAGCCGTGCCAGCGCCTCGTCGGTGGTCAGCGCCCCGAGCGCCCCGGCCACCAGGGCGTCCGTGCGGTCCCGGTTCGCCACCCGCGCCGCGTTCGTCGCGTACGCCGGGTCCGTCGCCGCGTCGGCCCGCCCGAGGACCTGCCCGGCCAGGCGCCCCCACTCCCGGTCGTTCTGCACGGAGAGCAGCACCCGGCCGCCGTCGGCGGTGTCGTAGGCGTCGTAGGGCGCGATCACCGCGTGCGCGAGGCCGGTGCGGGCCGGGGCGGCGCCGCCGTGCATCGTGTGGTGCAGCGGATGCCCCATCCACTCGGCGAGCGCGTCCAGCATCGACACCTCCACCGGCCCGCCCCGCCCGGTCGTGCCCCGCCGCACCAGCGCCGCCAGCACGCCCGAGAAGGCGTACATGGCCGCCGCGATGTCCGCCGCCGGGATGCCGGCCTTCACCGGCCGCTCCGGCGTCCCGGTCACCGACACCAGCCCCGCCTCGCACTGCACGAGCATGTCGTAGGCCCGCTTGTCCGCGTACGGCCCGCCCGCCCCGTACCCGGAGATGTCGACGGCAACCAGCCGCGGGTGCGCCGCGCACAGGGTGGCCGCGTCCAGGCCCAGCCGGGCCGCGGCACCCTGCGCCAGGTTCTGCACGAACACGTCCGCGCCGGCGACCAGCCGCCGTACGACGTCCAGGCCCCGCGGGTCCTTGACGTCCAGCGCGATGGACTCCTTGCCCCGGTTGCACCACACGAAGTGCGAGGCGAGACCGCCCGCGGCCGTGTCGTAGCCGCGGGCGAAGTCGCCGCCGTCGATCCGCTCGACCTTGATCACCCGGGCGCCGAGGTCGGCGAGCTGCCGGGTGGCGAACGGGGCCGCGACGGCCTGTTCGACGGCGACGACGGTGAGGCCCTCCAGGGGCAGCGGCGGCACGGGGCTCTGGTCCATGGGGTGGATGCTAGATCAGCGCGAACTGGCCCTCCGGGCCCTCCTCGTGGTGGTCGAGGACCGTCGCCGGACGGCGGGCCGGGGCGGGCACGGGCAGGACGCCCGCCGCCCGCAGCTCCTCCGCCGTGACCGTGTCCGGCACCGTCAGCTCCTCCTGCCGTGCGCGCACCTGGGCGAACAGCGCCAGCACGGTGATCAGTTCGAGGAGCTCGGACGTCCAGGCCTGCGGCCAGGCGGCCGGACCGATCGCGGCCAGCGTCCCCGGCTCGGCGGCCTGCGCCGTGCGGGCCGTGAACCACTGCTCCAGGACGCGCACCCCGCCCGCCTCGAAGTCCCAGGCCTGTGGGGGGACGGGGGAGACGCGCCCGCCGTCCAGGTGCAGGGTCTCCTCGTCGCGGTCGTAGCGCAGCGTCAGCGGCCGGGCCGGCAGCGGGGCGCGGACGTAGGGGCGGCGGCCGCCCGGGAGCCGGGGGCGTTCGCCGTCGCGGCGCAGCAGCCACAGGGCGCGGCGGCCCAGTTCGACCCCCCGCGCCCAGAGTTCCGGGTCGCGGGTGAGCGGCACCGTGAGGCCGGGCCGCACGGCGGTCAGGGTCCAGGCCAGGAAGTCCACCGGATCGGGGGAGTGACCGAGGTGTTCGAGCAGCCCCGGCGCCAGGTTGGGTTCGGTGCCGCCGGGGCGCCGGTACAGCGGCCGGACGCGGCCCGGCCGCGCCAGCGGGAGCAGCGAGGTCGCGAGCAGCGGCGGGCCCGGCGGGGCGGGCGTCTCCAGGACGAAGACCTGACGGGCGTCCGCCACCCGCCACAGCTCCGGGCGGGCGGCGTCGATCAGCCGGTGGTCGGGGATCAGCCACTGCTCGTCGAAGGGTGCGGCCAGGACCCGCACGGGCTCCGCGCAGGGCCCCGAGGCGCGGTCCAGCCGCTCCGTGCCGCCGGTGAGGCCGGGCAGCTGCCCGACCGCCGTGTGCGGGGTGCGGGAGCGCGTCGGCCGGAACAGGGCCTCGCGCTGCGGCCCCTCGGCCTTCAGCAGCGTGTCCCAGCGGGTCTTCAGACAGGCCGGGTCGGGGCCCGTCGGCCACCCCCGGCCCAGCCGCGGCGGTGCGACGGACCACGGCATGAGGTCCGCCAGCGGCGGAGCGTCGTCGGGCGTCACGCCGGGCATCGTACGACGGGCCGGGCGCCGTCCTTCACGTCGCGTCGAGGGTGACGGTGAAGGAGAAACGGTCACCCCGGTAGTGGATGACGGCCGCGTCGAGGACCCGCCCGCCCGTGTCGTAGGTGACGCCCGTGTAGTGCAGGATCGGGCTGAGCAGCGGGACCCGCAGCAGCTGGGCGGTCTCCGGGTCGGCCAGCCGGGCCTCGACCGTGTCGGTGATCCGGCCGATGTCCGCGCCCACCAGGTCCCGCAGCACCTTCGTCATGGGCCTGCCGACCAGATCGGCCGGGTCGATCCGGGCGGCGAGCTCGGGACGGACGTAGTTGCGGGCGTGGTTGGTCGGCTCGCCCGTCTTCGCGTCGCCGCGCAGCCGGTGGTACGTCGCCACCTCGGTCAGGTCCGGGAAGTACTCGGCGACCTCGGCCGGGACGGCGGTGCGGCCGTGGCCGAGCACCTGCGTCGTCATCCCGGACTGCTGGGCCACGATCGCGTCGACCGAGCCCAGGAGGCGGACCGGGGCGCCCCGCAGCGCCGTCGGCTCGATGAAGGTGCCCCGCCGGCGGTGCCGGGTGATCAGCCCTTCGTCCTCCAGTTCCTTCAGCGCCTGCCGCATGGTCAGCACGCTCACCCCGTAGTGGCCCGCCAACTGCTCCTCGGTGGGCAGCCGCAGCGGGTCCTGCGGCGAGCGGCCGAGTATGGAGGCGCGCAGCGACTGCGACACCTGGTACCAGAGCGGCAGCTTGCGGGTGAGGACGATCGAGTCCGGGGCGAAGGAGGTCACGGGCTATCCGTACCGGTCGGCATCGTTCAGTGCAATGTTCCGTCGGACGGACGGAAGTGCCGTTCGAGGCCCTGCCAGACGTCGTCGTAACGCGGTTGCAGGTGGTCCGCCCCGGCCGCCTGCCCGGTGAGCGCGATCGGCCAGCGGGTCTCGAACATGAAGGCCAGCCCGTCGTCGATCTTCTGGGGCCGCAGCTCGGCGGCGCTCGCCCGGTCGAAGGTCTCCCGGTCCGGGCCGTGCGCCGACATCATGTTGTGCAGCGAACCGCCGCCCGGGACGAAGCCGCCCTTGCCGGCCGTCTTTGCGTCGTACGCGCCCTCGATCAGGCCCATGAACTCGCTCATCACGTTCCGGTGGAAGTACGGCGGCCGGAAGGTGTCCTCGCCGACCAGCCAGCGCGGGGCGAAGACCACGAAGTCCACGCCGGCCAGACCCGGGGTGTCGGACGGGGACGTCAGCACCGTGAAGATCGACGGGTCGGGGTGGTCGTAGGAGATGCTGCCGATGACGTTGAAGCGGCGCAGGTCGTAGACGTACGGCAGATGGTTGCCGTGCCAGGCGACGACGTCGAGCGGGGAGTGGCCGTAGGTCGCGCTCCACAGGTGGCCGCAGTACTTGTTGACCACCTCCACCGGGCCCTCGACGTCCTCGTAGGCGGCGACCGGCGCCCGGAAGTCGCGGGGGTTGGCCAGACCGTTGGCGCCGATCGGGCCGAGGTCGGGGAGGCGGAAGGGGGCGCCGTAGTTCTCGCAGACGTAGCCGCGCGCCGAGGCGTCCAGGAGGTCGACCCGGAAGCGGACCCCGCGCGGGACGAGCGCCACCTCGCCGGGTTCGGCGTGCAGCAGGCCGAACTCCGTGCGCAGCAGCAGACCGCCGTGCTCGGGGACGATCAGCAGTTCGCCGTCGGCGTCGCTGAACACGCGTTCCATGGAGGCGTTCGCGTGGTACAGGTGCACGGCCACGCCGGTGCGCTGGGTGGCGTCGCCGTTGCCGCCGAGGGTCCACAGGCCGGCCAGGAGGTCCGTGCCGGCGGGCGGCTCGGGCAGGGGGTCCCAGCGCAGCCGGTTCGGATCGGGGACCGTCTCCGTGAACGGGCCGGTGCGCAGGGCGCCGTCGTCGACGCGGGTGAACGCCGGATGCGCCGCCGACGGGCGGATCCGGTAGAGCCACGAGCGGCGGTTGTGGGCGCGCGGCTCGGTGAACGCCGTACCGCTGAGCTGTTCCGCGTACAGGCCGAGAGGCGCGCGCTGCGGCGAGTTGCGGCCGTCGGGCAGGGCGCCCGGAACGGCCTGTGAGGCGTGCTCGTTGCCGAACCCGGAGAGATAGGTCAGGCCCTCGGCCGTCTTGCGTGCGTCCCCGCTGCTCATGATCGCTCCCTCCGGCGCCCCGCGGGTGCGCCTGCTGATTCCTATGCATCACCGTAGGATTGCGTTTTCACCGGCGCAAGAGGTGCGCCCGGTCCTCCTCCCTGAGGACGATCAAGTCGGCCGGAACCAGACCCCAGGGGGATTCGCGTGCCGGACCGTTGTTCTACGCTCCACCGCATGTCGTGGACGCGCGGAAGCCTCGCCGTGGCCGCGGTCTGTGTCCTGCTGCTGACCGGATCCGCCGGCTGCGGCACCGGTGACGCCCGGGAACGGGGGGACGCGACGACCGCGGCCTCGCCCGCGCCCGTGGGCAAGGTGCTGGACGACACGGACGACGAAGGGCGGCACTACCGCGAGGTGGAGAAGAAGGGGGCGCCCGGGGTGGGTGTCGAGGTGCAGCCCGAGGCCGACGGCAGCTGGGACGTCCGTCTGAAGGTGGAGAACTTCCGGTTCACGCCCACGGGGGCGAAGGCGCGCGCGGTCCACGGCCGCGGCGCCGCCCGGCTCTACGTCGACGACCAGCCGGTGGCCGACCTGCGCACCCCGTCCTACCGGATCCCGGCCGGCTACCTCCCGCACGGCACCCACCAGGTCACCGCCCGGCTGTACGCGGACGACGGCACGGTGTGGGCGGTGGACGGCAAGCCGGTGCAGAGCACCGCGTACATCACGGCGTCGGAGCCCTCACCGTGACGTCCGCGCGCTGACGGCCTCGCCGTGACGCCCGGCGTCGTGACGCCCGGCGTCGTGACGCCCGCCGCCGTGACGCCCGCTTCCCCTCCCGCCGGCCGCCCCGCGGCCGGACGCCTCTTTCGGTGCCCCGCTCATTGAGTGCACCAGGCATCTTTCTCCGTACCCAGGGGTGAGGTTCACCCGGCCGCGACGGAAAGGCATCATGAGGTCCGTGCCCGAAGCGACATCACTCCGTCGTGCGCCCGTGCAGCGGCGCAGTGCCGAACGTCTGACCAGGATCCTCGACGCCTGTGCCGGCCTGCTGGACGAGGTCGGCTACGACGGTCTGAGCACCCGGGCCGTCGCCGAGCGCGCCGGTGTGCCCATCGGCTCCGTCTACCGCTTCTTCGGGAACAAGCGGCAGATGGCCGACGCGCTCGCGCAGCGCAACCTGGAGCGGTACGCGGAGCGCGTCACCGAGCGCCTGAAGGGGGCCCGCCGGGGCGACTGGCGGGCCGCCATGGACGCCGTGCTCGACGAGTACCTGGCGATGAAGCGCACCGCGCCCGGGTTCTCCCTCGTCGACTTCGGCAACCAGATCCCGGTCGGCGCCCGGCACGCCGAACCCAACCACCGGGTCGCCGACCGCCTCACCGACCTGCTCTCCGACTATCTCGTGCGGGAGCCCGACGACGACCTGCGGCGCACCTTCCTGATCGCCGTGGAGACCGCCGACACCCTCGTCCAGCTGGCCTTCCGGGTGGACCCCGAGGGCGACGCGAAGGTCATCGACGAGACCCGTGAGCTGCTGCGCGCCTATCTGGCGCGGTCCCTGGACTGACCGCCGCGGCCGCCCCCTCCCCAGGAGCCATACCGGTCGGTATGCTCACTCGGGAGAAGGCAATGCCGCCCCCAGGAGGACCCGTGTCCCGCACCGCCCTGCGAATCTGCCCGTTGTGCGAGGCCACCTGCGGGCTCACGCTCACCATCGAGGGGACGAAGGTCACCGGCGCCCGCGGTGACCGGGAGGACGTCTTCAGCAAGGGCTTCATCTGCCCCAAGGGCGCTTCCTTCGGCGCGGTGGACGGTGACCCCGACCGGCTGCGGACCCCCCTCGTACGCCGGGACGGCGAGCTGCGCGAGGCCACCTGGGAGGAGGCCTTCGACGCGGTCGCCGCCGGTATCAGGCCGGTGGTCGAGCGGTACGGCGCGAACTCCGTCGGAGTCGTCCTCGGCAACCCCAACGTCCACACGATGGCCGGCGCGCTCTACCCGGCCGTCCTGATCGCGGGCCTCGGCACCCGCAGCCTCTTCACCGCCTCCACCGTCGACCAGATGCCCAAGCACGTCTCCAGCGGACTGCTGTTCGGCGACGCCAACGCGATCCCCGTGCCGGACCTGGACCACACCGGCCATCTCCTCCTCATCGGCGCCAACCCCCTGGAGTCCAACGGCAGTCTGTGCACCGCCGCCGACTTCCCGGGCAAGCTCAAGGCGCTGAAGGCCCGCGGCGGCACCCTCACCGTCATCGACCCCCGCCGGACCCGTACCGCCAAGCTCGCCGACCGGCACATCGCGATCAGGCCCGGCACCGACGCGCTCCTCCTCGCCGCCATGACACGGACGCTGTTCGAGGAACACCTCGTCGACCTGGGCGAGTTGACCCCCCATGTCGAGGGCCTGGACGAACTCGCCGGAGCCATCGCGGACTTCACCCCCGAAGCGGTCTCGGCGGCCTGTGACGTGGACGCGCCGGTCATCCGCGCCCTGGCCCGCGAACTCGCCGCCGCCCCCACCGCCGCCGTCTACGGCCGGATCGGCAGCTGCACGGTCCCGCACGGCACGCTCGCCAGCTGGCTCGTCGACGTCCTCAACATCCTCACCGGCAATCTGGACCGGCCCGGCGGCGCGCTGTTCCCGCAGGCCGCCACCGACCGCACTCCCCGTCCGGCCGGACCCGGGCGCGGCTTCCGGCTCGCGCGCTGGCACTCCCGGGTGAGCGGACACCCCGAGGCCAAGGGCGAACTGCCGCTCTCGGCGCTCGCCGAGGAGATCGACACCGCGACGGCGCAGGGCGAGCCGGTCCGGGCGCTCGTCGCCGTGGCCGCCAACCCCGTCCTGTCCGCCCCGGACGGCGACCGCCTCGACAAGGCGCTCGGCTCCCTGGACTTCATGGTCAGCGTCGACCCCTACCTCAACGAGACCTCCCGGCACGCCGACGTCGTCCTGCCCCCGCCGCCGCCCTCGCAGAGCCCCCACCACGACTTCGCCTTCAACACCCTCGCCGTGCGCAACCAGGTGCGCTACAGCCGCCCGGCCGTCCCGCTCGAACCCGGCCGGATGGCCGAGACCGAGATCCTCGCCCGGCTCACCCTGGCGGCCACCGGGATGCACGGCGCCGACCCCTCGGCCGTCGACGACCTGGTCATCGGCCAGACCCTCGGCAAGGCGGTGACGGAAGCCCACTCGCCCGTGCACGGCCGCGACCCGGAGGAACTCGCGGCGCAGCTCACCGGCGAGAGCGGCCCCGAGCGCCGGCTGGACATGATGCTGCGCCTCGGCCCGTACGGCGACGGCTTCGGCGCCCGCCCCGACGGCCTGGGCCTGGCGCGGCTGCTCGCCCACCCGCACGGCATCGACCTGGGACCGCTCCGGTCGCGCCTGCCCCAGCCGCTGAAGACGCGCAGCGGGCGGATCGAACTGTTCCCGCGGCCGATCGCCGACGACCTCCCCCGGCTGCGGGAGGCCGCGCGGCAGCGCACGGACGGCCTGGTCCTCGTCGGCCGGCGCCATCTGCGCTCCAACAACAGCTGGATGCACAACGTCCCCGCCCTCACCGGCGGCACCAACCGCTGCACGCTGCACATCCACCCCGAGGACGCCGAGCGGCTCGGCGTGCGCGACGGCGCGCCGGTCCGGGTCAAGGGCGCCGGGGGAGAGGTGACCGCCCCGGCCGAGGTGACCGACGGCGTGCGCCGGGGTGTCGTCAGCCTCCCGCACGGCTGGGGCCACGACCGTCCGGGCACCCGGCTGAGCCACGCCGCCACCGACCCCGGTGTCAACGTCAACCAGCTGCTCGACGGCAGCCTGCTGGACCCGCTGTCGGGCAACGCGGTGCTCAACGGAGTACCGGTGGACGTGGCCCCCGTGGCGGCCCGCTGACCTGAGCAAAGCTGTGACCTGGACTTTCGCGCTTATTGCTCGCAGGTCAACTCCTTGTTAACACCGTGCGAACGGACCTAACGTCAACGCACCGCCGACCCCCAGGTGGGATGTTCAAGGGCGAACGTTAGGTATCCATTCATGCTGACCATCCTCGGCTTCGCCATGATCGCGACCTTCCTGGTCCTGATCATGCTGAAGAAGATGTCGCCGATCGCGGCGCTCGTGCTGATCCCGGCGCTGTTCTGCGTCGTCGTCGGAAAGGGCGCCAAGCTCGGTGACTACGTCATCGACGGCGTCACCAGCCTCGCCCCCACGGCGGCGATGCTCATGTTCGCGATCGTCTACTTCGGTGTGATGATCGATGTCGGTCTCTTCGACCCGATCGTCCGGGGCATCCTGAAGTTCTGCAAGGCCGACCCGCTCCGCATCGTCATCGGCACCGCGCTGCTCGCCGCGATCGTCTCCCTGGACGGCGACGGCTCCACCACCTTCATGATCACCGTCTCGGCGATGTACCCGCTGTACAAGCGCCTGAAGATGAGCCTGGTCGTGATGACCGGTGTGGCCGCCATGGCCAACGGCGTGATGAACACGCTGCCCTGGGGCGGCCCGACCGCCCGGGCCGCCACCGCGCTCAAGCTCGACGCCAGCGACATCTTCGTGCCGATGATCCCGGCCCTCGCCGTCGGCCTGCTCTTCGTCTTCGTCCTCTCCTACGTCCTCGGCCGCCGCGAGCGCGCCCGGCTCGGCGTGCTCACCCTGGACGAGGTGCTCGTCGAGGAGACCGGCGTCAAGGAGACCGAGACGGTCCTGGTGGGCTCCGGCGGCTCCGGCGACGCCAGGACCCCCGTGCGGACGGGCGGTTCCGGCTCCGGCACCGACGCCGACGCGCCCGACGAGAAGGCGTCCGAGGACGGGGACGACGACGGTTTCCAGCCGCTCGACCCGCACCGCTCCACCCTGCGCCCCAGGCTGTACTGGTTCAACGCGCTGCTCACGGTCGCGCTGCTGACCGCCATGATCATGGAGTACCTGCCGATCCCGGTGCTGTTCCTGCTCGGCGCCGCGCTCGCCCTCACCGTCAACTTCCCCCACATCCCCGACCAGAAGGCCCGGCTCGCCGCTCACGCCGACAACGTCCTCAACGTCTCCGGCATGGTCTTCGCCGCCGCCGTCTTCACCGGCGTCCTCCAGGGCACCGGGATGGTCGACCACATGGCCGAGTGGATGGTGGACGTCATCCCCGAGGGCATGGGCCCGCACATGGCCCTCGTCACCGGGGTGCTGAGCCTGCCGCTCACCTACTTCATGTCCAACGACGGCTTCTACTTCGGCGTCCTGCCGGTCCTCGCCGAGGCCGGCGCGGCCCACGGCGTCACTCCGCTGGAGATGGCCCGCGCCTCGCTCGTCGGCCAGCCCCTGCACATGTCGAGCCCGCTCGTCCCGGCCGTCTACGTCCTGGTCGGCATGGCCAAGGTCGAGTTCGGCGACCACACCCGGTTCGTCGTGAAGTGGGCCGCCTGCACCTGCCTGGCCATCCTCGGCGCGGGCATCCTGTTCGGCATCGTCTGACCGTCCTGTGGAGGAACTTGTGAGGCCCGGCAGGAACCGCGGCTGGCTGCTCCGTCTCGTCATCGCCTTCGGCTTCGCGCAGGGGGCGGTGTCGATGGCCCGGCCCGCCGTCTCCTACCGGGCCCTCGCGCTGGGCGCGGACGAACGGGCGATCGGTGTCATCGCGGGGGTCTACGCGCTGCTGCCGCTGTTCGCCGCCGTCCCGCTCGGCCGCCGTACCGACCACGGCCGCTGCGCGCCCCTGCTGCCCGTGGGCGTGGTCCTGATATCCGGCGGCTGCGTGCTGAGCGGTGTCGCCGGATCGCTGTGGGCGATGGCGCTGTGGAGCGGGGTGATGGGGCTCGGCCACCTCTGCTTCGTCATCGGCTCGCAGTCGCTCGTCGCCCGGCGGTCCGCGCCGCACGAACAGGACCGCAACTTCGGCCACTTCACCATCGGCGCCTCCCTGGGCCAGCTGGTCGGCCCGATCGCCGCGGGTGCGCTCATCGGCCGAGCCGACATGGCGGGCAGCAGCGCGCTCGCCCTCCTTGTCGCGGGCGCCGGCTGCGCGGTCGCGCTCACCTCGCTGTGGCGTCTCGAACCCCCGGACACGCGGCCCAAGTCCCGTGCGGGGCAGGGCGACCGGGTCCCCGTCGGCCGGATCCTGCACGCCCGGGGCGTCCCGGCCGGCATCCTGATCAGCCTCTCCGTGCTGTCCGCGACCGACATCCTCACCGCCTATCTGCCGGTGGTGGGCGAACACCGGGGCATCGCGCCGTCCGTCGTCGGCGTGCTGCTCAGCGTCCGCGCGGCCGCCTCCATCGCCTGCCGGCTCGTGCTCACGCCCCTGCTGCGCCTGCTCGGCCGGGCGTTGCTGCTCACCGTGACCTGTCTGCTGGCGGCCCTGCTGTGCGCGGGGATCGCGCTGCCGGTGCCGGTCTGGGGGCTCGGCGTGATCCTCGCGGTGCTCGGCTTCTGCCTCGGCGTCGGGCAGCCGCTGTCGATGACCACGGTCGTCCAGGCCGCACCCGAGGGGGCCCGGTCCACCGCCCTCGCGCTGCGCCTCACCGGCAACCGGCTCGGTCAGGTCGCCGCGCCCGCCGCCGCGGGACTGGTGGCGGGGGTCGCGGGGGTGGCCGCGCCGTTCGTGATGCTGGGGGCGCTGCTGCTGGTGTCCTCGGCGGTGGCGGTCCGTTCGCCGGGGGAGGCGCGGGGGGTCCCGGCGGCGGGCACGCCGGTGCCCCGGCGCCGGTCAGGACGGGGGTTGCGCCGGTCGAGCGATGTGTGACGGCGCGTCGGGCGGCGCTCCCACGCTCGCGCGCGCCGATGTGAAAGAGAGTCAGGTGCAAGAACGATTTGTATGAAAATCGTCCTGACTCGGAGGAATGCGCATGCCCAGCTCGACGCTCCCGTCCGCCCTCGGCTCCCGCCTCGGCGTCACGGCCCTCACGGTGCTCGCCGCGGCGGGCCTCACCACCCTCTCGGCGCCGTCCGCCACGGCCGTGGGGGAGGCCGGTGACATCAGGATCCACCGCGAGCAGGTGCCCCCGGGCGTCTCCAAGGACGACCCGGTGGCCTGCCGGTTCTACCTCGACGCCGCCAACTTCGGCGAGCTGCCGACCGTCGGCTACATCATCAAGGCGCGGCCCCCGGCCCCCGACACCGCCACCGTCACCGGCAACATCACCCTGACCGACGGCGCCGGGCACACCGACACCCTGGGGCTGGCCGAGGGCTCCTACACCCTCGAGTGGACCCTGCCGCCCGCCCCCGGCGTCCCCGCGGCCCCTTCGCCCAAGGTGAAGGTCTTCAAGATCAACTGCCCCGAGGGCCGGCGCGACGGGAACGAAGGCCCGAACCGTCCGATCACCGACGACGGCCGCGAGGCCGCCGCGCCGAACGGCCAGGGCGGCCGGCCCGGTGGCGGCCAGGGCGCCGGCCAGGGCGCCGGCCAGAACGGCACCACGCAGAGCACCGGCGGACGGGAGGGCGGCGCACAGGGCGGCGGCGCCTGGAGCGGCGAGAAGGGCGGCCCGGAGGGTGGCGTGCACGCCGGCGGCGGCGGCCTGGCCGACAGCTCCCCGGCCTTCACCCCGCTGGCCGGAGCCGCGGCGGTCGGGCTGGTGGCCGCCGGTGGATTCGCCTACTTCCGACTGATCCGCCGGCGCACCCATGGTGCCGCGTAGGCGCGGACGCAGGCCCTGGCACCGGACCCGTGCCTACCGCCTCACCAGGACGGCCGTGCTCACGGTCGTCCTGGTGACGGTCGGCGTCCGGTGCGGGGGGCACGACGGCCCGGCCGTGGCGGCCCGCGCCGGGGAGACGGCGTCCGGCGGGGCGCACTCCGGCCCGCCCCCCGGGGCCGGCCCGGACGGTCGCCCGGCGGAGAAGAAGGCGTCCGCCGCTCCCGCGCCCCCGCCCCGCCCGCTGCCACGGTCCCCGGCCACCACCCTGCGCGTGCCGTCCCTGGGTATCGACGCGCCGATCGTGCCGCTGCGGCTCGGTCCCGGCCGGCACCTCGGGACACCTCCGCTGGACCGGCCCTCACTGGTCGGCTGGTACGCGGGCGGTCCCACGCCGGGGGAGCGGGGCACGGCCGTCGTCGTCGGCCACCGCGACACCAAGACCGGCCCTGCGGTTTTCGCCGGACTCGCGCGCGTGGCCCGGGGCGCCCGGATCGAGGCCCGGCGCGCCGACGGCCGCACCGCCGTCTACACCGTGGACCGGGTGCGCGTCTTCGACAAGGCCACCTTCCCCGACAAGGAGGTGTACGGGCCGGCCCGCCGCCCCGAACTGCGCGTCCTCACCTGCGGAGGCCTCTTCCGGCGCGCGACCGGATACACCAGCAACGTCGTCGTCTTCGCGCATCTGACGGCGACCCGCTGACCGTCCGCGGGGGCGGGGCCGACGGGCACGGCGCGCCCGCTCCGCCGCCGGCCCGCCCCGCAGCCCCCGCCGTCCACGGCCCGCCGGTCTCGTCCCCGGCCGCGCCCCGGCGGCCGACGCCGGCTGAACCGGGGAGTCCGGTTTCTCACAGGTCGGACGGAAGCGTCCGATCCCGGCCGGTCCCTTCCCCCGGGTGCGCACGGTCCGTTAACTTCCGTGACTCACAAGCCCCGTTCGAGCCGCGCGGGGCGGGTCGGACAGCGGAGCACCGGCCGGGTCAGCCCGGCACACGAGTCCCCGGGGACACTTCTCATGACACGCGCCATCTCGTTGCACGACGTCAGCAAGGTCCACGCCCGAGGCGTCCGGGTCGTGGACCGGCTGTCGCTGGACATCACGCCCGGCGAGTTCCTGGTCCTGCTGGGCCCCTCCGGCTGCGGCAAGTCCACCGTGCTGCGCATGATCGCCGGCCTGGAGCAGATCACGGAGGGCGAGTTACTGCTCGACGGCGACCACGCCAACGACCTGGCCCCCTCGGCGCGGGACATCGCGATGGTCTTCCAGAACTTCGCCCTGTACCCGAACATGACCGGCCGCGACAACATCGGATTCCCGCTGCGCATCGAGGCCCCGGGCGCCGACCCCGGCCCCCGTGTGGACGCCACCGCCCGGATGCTCGGCATCGAGGACCTCCTCGACCGGTTCCCCGGCCAGCTCTCCGGCGGCGAGCGCCAGCGTGTGGCCATGGGCCGGGCCATCGCCCGGCACCCCTCCGCTTTCCTGATGGACGAACCGCTGTCCAATCTGGACGCCAAGCTCCGCAACCACCTGCGGGCCGAGATATCCCGGCTCACCAGGGCGCTGGGCGTCACCACGGTCTACGTCACCCACGACCAGGCCGAGGCCATGTCGCTCGGCGACCGGGTCGCGGTGCTGCGCGGTGGCGTGCTCCAGCAGGTGGGCACCCCGCGCTCCGTCTACGCCCTGCCGCGCAACGTCTTCGTCGCCGCCTTCATCGGCACCCCGCGCATCAACCTCCTGCGCGGCCTGGTGCGCGCCCCGCTCGACGGGGCCATGACGATCAGTCTGGGCAAGCAGGCACTGCGGCTGCCCGAACCGCACTCCCTGGACCACAAACTGCTGCGGGTGCAGCAGGGCCGGGAGGTGATCGTCGGACTGCGCTCGGAGGCCGTCCGCATCGCGACACCGGCCGAGGCCCGGCCGGGCGAGACCCACATCACCGGCCTGGTGGAGCACGTGGAGTTCCAGGGGCACGAGGTGCTGGTGCACTTCAACACGGGTTCACGGCTCGCGGTCGTGCCCGAGCTGGAGGCGCCCCGCCCCGTGCCCCGCCAGCCGCGGCGGCGGCGCCGGGAGGGCGGCGTGCTGGGCCGGCTGCGCAGGGGCGCGGGGGGCCGGCGGGCCGGTTCGGTCGGGGTCCTGGACGAGCCCTCGGAGCGGGAGGCGCCGTCCGCGTCCCCGGAGGCCCGCCCGTCGGGCGACCTCGTGGTGCGCACCACCCCCGACTTCGACCTGCGGCACGGCATGCAGGTGCCGCTGCTCGTGGACATCGCCCACCTCTTCGTCTTCGACCAGCACGGCGAACGCATCAGCCCGGCCCCGGCCCGGCTCCCGGACCTGGACGAGTGAGACGCCACCGCCCGGCACCGCGGGCCCGGCGCGCTCGGCGCACGTGCGCGGAGGTCCGCCTTCCGGGGCGTCCGTTCCGCTTCCCTCCGCCGTGAGACGCGGTTTCGCCGCCCGGCCGGTCCGGCGGGCCGGTTCGGCGGGCCGGGCCGCCTTCCTCTGGTGCCGGAAAACTAACAACGCTAGTTTAGGTCGCGGACGACGACGCCCGCCCGAAGGGAACGCGATGAAGGCACACGACGGCATCTACCTCGACGGCGCCTGGCGCCCGGCCGCCGGCCGGGACGTCATCGAGGTCGTCGACCCGGTGGACGAGCAGGTGATCGGCCGTGTCCCGGCCGGCGACGCCGCCGACGTCGACGCCGCGGTACGGGCGGCCCGCGCCGCCCTCCCGGCCTGGGCCGCGACCCCGCCCGCCGAACGCGCGGCCCGGCTGACGGCCCTGCGGGACGTCCTGGCGGCCCGCAAGGACGAGATCGCCGAGACGGTCACCGCCGAACTCGGCTCCCCGCCGGCCTTCTCCCAGGCCGTCCACGCGTCCGTACCGATCGCGGTGGCCGGCTCCTACGCCGAACTGGCCGCCACCCACTCCTTCGAGGAGAAGGTCGGCAACTCGGTCGTCCACCACGAGCCGATCGGCGTGGTCGGCGCGATCACCCCCTGGAACTACCCGCTGCACCAGATCGTCGCCAAGGTCGCCCCGGCCCTCGCCGCGGGCTGCACCGTGGTGCTGAAGCCCGCCGAGAACACCCCGCTGACCGCCCAGCTCTTCGCCGAGGCGGTCCACGGGGCGGGCGTGCCGGCCGGCGTCTTCAACCTGGTCACCGGCCTCGGCCCGGTCGCCGGCCAGGCCCTCGCCGAACACCCCGGCGTCGACCTGGTGTCCTTCACCGGCTCGACGGCCGTCGGCAGGCGGATCGCGGCGACGGCGGGCGCGGCCGTCAAGAAGGTGGCCCTCGAACTCGGCGGCAAGTCCGCCAACGTCATCCTGCCGAGCGCCGACCTCGCCAGGGCCGTCAACGTCGGCGTCGCCAACGTGATGTCCAACTCCGGCCAGACGTGCAGCGCCTGGACCCGGATGCTCGTCCCCCGCGAACGGTACGACGAGGCGGTCGGGCTCGCCGCCGCGGCGGCCGCCAAGTACGGCGACCGCATCGGCCCGGTCGTCAGCGCCCGGCAGCGCGAACGCGTGCGCGGCTACATCGAGAAGGGCGTCGCCGAAGGGGCGCGGCTGGTCGCGGGCGGCCCCGAGGCCCCCCGCGAGCGGGGCTGGTTCGTCAGCCCCACCGTCTTCGCCGACGTCACCCCCGACATGACCGTCGCCCAGGAGGAGATCTTCGGGCCCGTCCTGTGCGTCATCGGCTACGAGGACGAGGAGGACGCCCTGCGGATCGCCAACGGCACGGTCTACGGCCTCGCGGGCGCCGTCTGGGCCGCCGACGAGGCGGAGGCGGTGGCGTTCGCCAGGCGCATGGACACCGGCCAGGTCGACATCAACGGCGGCCGCTTCAACCCGCTGGCGCCCTTCGGCGGTTACAAGCAGTCGGGCGTCGGCCGCGAGCTCGGCGCGCACGGTCTCGCCGAGTACCTCCAGACCAAGTCCCTCCAGTTCTAGAGGAGTCGATCGAACATGGCCGTCCGCGCCGCCGTACTCCCCGCCGTCGGAGCTCCGCTGGAGATCACGGAGATCGACCTGCCCGCACCGGGCCCCGGCCAGGTCCGGGTCCGGCTCGCCGCCGCCGGGGTCTGCCACTCCGACCTGTCCCTGTCCGACGGCACCATGCGGGTGCCGGTGCCCGCCGTCCTGGGCCACGAGGGCGCGGGCACCGTCGTCGCCGTCGGCGAGGGCGTCGGGCAGCCGGCGCCCGGCGCCGGAGTCGTCCTCAACTGGGCGCCGTCCTGCGGGAGCTGCCATCCGTGCAAGCTGGGCGAGGTGTGGCTGTGCGTGAACGCCCTCGCCGGGGCCGCGCAGGTGTACGCCCGCACCACGGACGGCACGGACCTGTACCCCGGGCTCAACGTGGCCGCCTTCGCCGAGGAGACGGTGGTCCCGGCCTCCTGCGTCCTCCCGCTGCCCGACGGCGTCCCGCTCACCGACGCGGCCCTCCTGGGCTGCGCCGTCCTCACCGGCTACGGCGCCGTCCACCACAGCGCCCGGGTCCGCGCCGGCGAGACGGTCGCCGTCTTCGGCGTCGGCGGAGTCGGCCTGGCCACGCTCCAGGCGGCCCGGATCGCCGGCGCCTCGGCGATCGTCGCCGTGGACGTCTCCCCGGAGAAGGAGGAGCTGGCGCGCGCGGCCGGAGCCACCGAGTACATGGTCGCCTCCGACCGCACCGCCCGCGATGTCCGGGCCCTCACCGGCGGACAGGGTGTCGATGTCGCCGTCGAGTGCGTGGGCCGGGCGGTCACCATCCGCACGGCCTGGGAGTCGACCCGGCGCGGCGGCCGCACCACGGTCGTCGGCATCGGCGGCAAGGACCAGCAGGTCACCTTCAACGCCCTGGAGCTCTTCCACTGGGGCCGCACCCTCTCGGGCTGCGTCTACGGCAACTCCGACCCGGCGAAGGACCTCCCGGTCCTCGCCGACCACATCCGCGCCGGCCGCTTCGACCTCGGCGCCCTGGTGACGGAACGGATCACCCTGGAGGACATCCCGCAGGCCTTCGACAACATGCTGGCGGGCAAGGGCGCCCGAGCCCTGATCACCTTCTGACCCACCCGGGCCCCGCGGAGCCCCGGCCCGCCCCGCCGCCCCGACGGCCGCCGTCCCGCCCGAACGCCGGTCGGCCGGGAGGCCGGGGGTGGTCGCCGGATCGCCGCGGGTCCCGGTCCGTCGGCCCCGCGCCCGCGGTCCGGTGGCACGCGCTCCGTGCCCCGCGGCCTGCGCCGGCTCCGCGGCATGCCTCGGGACGCGCGGATCCTGCCCTGTGGGCCCGCGTCCTGCGGACCGGGCCCCGACCCTCCTGACCTGGTGGTCCCGCGGTAGGGGCCCGGGGCCCGGCGCTCACGGCCAGGTGGTCTTGCGGTCGGACCCAGGGATGTCTCCAGGACGGCGGGGTCCGCGGGCCTGCGGCCCGGATCCGCCCGTGCTCGCAGCTCGGTGGCCCGGTTGATCGCGCCCCGAGGTGGTGCGGGGTCAGCTGGTTCGGGGGGTGACCTCCTGGTCGGGGCCGGGCTCGGGGAACCCCGCGTCCCGACCGGGGTCCGGAACCCCCGCGTCCCGACCGGGGTCCGGAACCCCCGCTTCGGGGCCGGGGTCCGGGATCCCCGCTTCGCCCGCCACCCGCGGACGCGGCGCCCGCGAGGTCCGGGGGCGTGAACGGGACACGGCCACGCCCGCCAGGCACAGCGCACCGCCCGCCAGGGTGAGCGCCCCCGGCACCTCGCCCAGCGCCAGCCACGACATCAGGACGACCAGCGCGGGCACCGCGTACGTGGTCGCCCCCATGCGGCTCGCGGTCGTCCGGGCCAGCGCGTACGCCCACGTGGTGAAGGCGAGCGCCGTCGGGAAGACACCCAGGTAGACCATGTTGAGCGTCGCGGAGACCGGCGCGTCGGCCGCCTCGTGCACCAGCTGCCCGGCGAACGGCAGACAGACCACCGCGCCGATGACACACCCGAAGGTCGTCACCTGGAGCGCGCTCGCCCGGCCCAGCGCGGGCTTCTGCGCGACGACCCCGCCCGCGTAGCCGAAGGCGGCGAGCAGGCACAGCACCACACCGAGCACCGACGATCCGCCCTCGCCCGACATCGACAGCCCCACCGCGACCGCGCCCGCGAACGACACCGCCATCCCGGCCAGCAGCCGCGGCGGCATCGCGTCCCCGAGCAGCCGCGCGCCGAGCAGGGCGATGAGGATCGGCCCGATGTTCACGACCAGCGCGGCCGTACCGGCGTCCACCTGCTGCTCGCCCCAGTTGAGCACGACCATGTAGAAGCCGAACCACAGCACGCCCGACACCGCGATCCCCCGCCACGCGGACCGCGGCGGCCGTCCCGCGCGCCGCACCACGCAGATGGCGCCCAGCACCAGCGCCCCGGAGACCAGCCGCCCGAGTGCCAGCGCCCCCGGCGAGTACGCGTCGCCCGCGCTGCGGATGGACACGAAGGCGGATGCCCACAGCACGACGGTCACGGCGGCCGCTCCGGCGGCGAGCAGCTCCGTACGGCGTTCGGCGGGGCGGGTGCGGTTCATCATGCTCCTCAGGCTAGGAAGAAAGGCGGGCCGAAGGCTCGCGGATTTCGGACGGGGCCCCGCCGACCGGGGCGGGGCCGTGCGCCGGCCGGTCAGCGCAGGGCGTCCGGCTCGATGCCCAGCAGCTCGCCCAGGGCCCGTTCGCCCGCCGTGGTCACCCGTACGGCCCGCTCGGAGCCGATGCGCACGCACCAGCCCGCGTCGAGGGCGTGCCGGCAGAGCGCCGCGCCCGCCGCGCCCGCCAGGTGGGGGCGGCGCTCGGTCCAGTCGAGGCAGGCGCGGGCGAGCGGCCGCCGGGTCGTGCGGTCGAGCGGGACGCCGCGGTCCTCGAACCACCGCAGCCCGGCCCCGGTCAGGGCGAACCCGCCGGCCCGCTCCCGGACGGCCGTCGCCGCCGGACCGCGCACGCCGGGCCCCTCGCCGGCCGTGCTCAGCAGCCCGCGGGCGGTGAACGCGTCGGTGACGGCGATGCCGAGCCGGCCCGCGAGGTGGTCGTAGCAGGTACGGCCCCGGGCCATCGCCGAGCCGGCGCTCGCGGCGCGCAGGGTGCGCGGACGGGCGGACGGCCGCGGGGCCACCTGGGCGGCCAGGTCCTCCAGGAGCTGGGCGACCCGAGGGCCGGCGAGCCGTACGTACCGGTGCCGCCCCTGCCGCTCCTCGGCCAGCAGCCCGCCCGCCACCAGCCTGCCCAGATGCCCGCTCAGCGTCGACGGGGCCACGCCCGCGTGCCGGGCCAGCTCACCGGCGGTCCACGCCCGCCCGTCGAGCAGCGCCAGCAGACAGGCGGCGCGTGTCTCGTCGGCGACGAGCCCGGCGAGCGCGGCCAGTCCCGGCGCCCGGGCGTCCCTGTCGTCGCGCGTGTTGTCGATGCTCACGTGTCCCAGGATGGGCGATGGACGGTTCGGCGGGCACCGAACCGTCTACGACAGCTGCGCGAACTGCTGGGAGAGGCCGTCCAGCAGGGCCGTCAGCCCGGTCTCGAACGCCCGCTCGTCGATCTTCTCCTGCTGTTCGGCGAGGAGGTGGGCCTGTCCGAGGTGCGGGTAGTCGGCCGGGTCGTAGGCGCTCACGTCGTCGACGAAGCCGCCGGCGAACGAGCCGAGCGCCGAGCCCATGACGAAGTACCGCATCAGCGCGCCGATGGAGGTGGCCTGTGAGGGCGGCCACCCGGCGCGGACCATCGCGCCGTAGACGGCGTCGGCGAGCCGCAGTCCGGCGGGCCGCCGGCCGGGTCCCTGGGCGAGCACCGGGACGATGTTCGGATGGTCGCGCAGCGCGGCACGGTAGGAAAGGGCCCAGTCGTGCAGCGCGGTCCGCCACTCGCGGCCGTCCTCGAACATCGACAGGTCGACCTGCGCGCTCACCGAGTCGGCGACGGCCTCGAGGATCTCGTCCTTGGTGCGGAAGTGGTTGTACAGCGAGGGTCCGCTCACCCCGAGTTCGGCCGCGAGCCGCCGGGTGGAGACGGCCGGCAGGCCCTCCGCGTCCACGAGTGTCCGTGCGGTCTCGACGATCCGGTCGGTGCTGAGGAGGGGCTTGCGCGGTCGGGCCATGGCGCACATAGTAGGGCTGCGCAGTGAAAACTAGCAGTGATAATTTAAAGCCGGAATGTCAGTGCCTTCCCGTGTGGGGTGATCTCGTGGTGAATCTGGGGCTCAGCGAGGAGCAGGAGGCCGTCCGCCGGCTCGCCAGGGACTTCGTGCACCGCGAGGTAGCCCCGCACGTCGTCGACTGGGACCGCGCCGAGGACGTGGACCGGTCCCTGGTCACGAAGCTCGGCGAGGTCGGCTTCCTCGGCCTGACCATCGACGAGGAGTACGGCGGCTCGGGCGGCGACCACCTCGCCTACTGCCTGGTCACCGAGGAACTGGGCCGCGGGGACTCGTCCGTGCGCGGGATCGTGTCGGTCTCCCTCGGGCTGGTCGCGAAGAGCGTCGCGGCCTGGGGCACCGAGGAGCAGAAGCGCCGCTGGCTGCCGGGGCTGACGTCCGGCGAGTACCTCGGCTGCTTCGGCCTGACCGAGCCCGGCACCGGATCCGACGCCGGGAACCTCGCGACGCGTGCGGTCCGCGACGGCGACACGTACGTCCTCGACGGGACGAAGATGTTCATCACCAACGGCACCTGGGCCGACGTGGTCCTGCTCTTCGCCCGCTCCACGGACGCGCCGGGTCACAAGGGCGTCTCCGCGTTCCTGGTCCCCACGGACACCCCGGGCCTGAGCCGCCGCGCCATCCACGGCAAGCTCGGCCTGCGCGGACAGGCGACCGCCGAGCTGGTCCTGGACGGCGTCCGGGTGCCGGCCTCCGCGATGCTGGCGCCCGAGGGCAAGGGCTTCTCCGTCGCCATGTCGGCGCTGGCCAAGGGCCGAATGTCGGTCGCCGCCGGCTGCGTCGGCATCGCACAGGCCGCTCTGGACGCGGCGGTGCGCTACGCGGGGGAGCGCGAGCAGTTCGGCCGCAGCATCGCCCACCACCAGCTCGTCCAGGAGCTGATCAGCGACATCGCGGTGGACGTCGACGCCGCCCGGCTGCTCACCTGGCGGGTCGCCGACCTGATCGACCGGGGGCTGCCCTTCGCGACCGAGTCCTCCAAGGCCAAGCTCTTCGCCTCGGAGGCCGCCGTGCGGGCCGCCAACAACGCCCTCCAGGTCTTCGGCGGCTACGGCTACATCGACGAGTACCCGGCGGGCAAGCTCCTGCGCGATGCCCGCGTGATGACCCTCTACGAGGGCACGAGCCAGATCCAGAAACTGCTGATCGGCCGGGCGCTGACGGGGGTCTCGGCGTTCTGAGCGGCGCCGCCCCGGCCTGAGTACGTGTCCGGCCGGGTCTGAGTAGGCGCGCGGATGTCCGGCCCGGCCGCCCCGGCCGAAGCTGTCCCCATGAGTGACACACCGGTCAAGCAGCAGAGCACGGCGGCGTTCTACGGACAGGCCGTCGCCTCCTTCGGGATCGCCATCGCGGCCACCGCGATCGGCATCTACAACCTCCACACCGACGCCTGGGTGCGCGGCTTCCTGGCGATCGCCGTCCTGTACCTGGTGACCTCCGCCTTCACGCTGGCGAAGGTGATCCGCGACCGGCAGGAGGCCGGGCAGATCGTGAGCCGGGTGGACCAGGCGCGGCTCGAGAAGCTCCTCGCCGACCACGACCCCTTCGAGAAGATCTGAGCAGGCACGCTAAGCGGGCGCTCACCTTCGGCGGTATGGTGTAGCTCCTGTACCGAGAGGGGCGAACGAGCGATGAGTACGGCGGAGGAGACGGCCGGCGGCGAGATCGAGCCGTGGGAAGAGGTCACCCCTGACGCGGCGCGCCGCCTGCTGGTCGCGGCCGTGGAGGCCTTCGCCGAGCGCGGCTACCACGCGACGACGACCCGCGACATCGCGGGCCGCGCGGGGATGAGCCCGGCCGCCCTCTACATCCACTACAAGACCAAGGAAGAGCTGCTGCACCGCATCAGCCGGATCGGCCACGACCGCGCGCTGGGCATCCTGCGCGCGGCGGCCGCCGGCGAGGGCGACGCCACCGCGCGCCTCGCGGACGCGGTCAGCTCCTTCGTCCGCTGGCACGCCGGACGGCGCACGACGGCACGGGTCGTCCAGTACGAACTGGACGCGCTCGGCCCCGACGCCCGCGCCGAGATCCTCGACCTGCGCCGGCAGGTCGACGGCGAGGTGCGCCGGATCATCGAGGACGGCGTGGCGAGCGGCGAGTTCGCCGTCCTGGACGTGCACGGCACGACGCTCGCCGTGCTGTCCCTGTGCATCGACGTGGCCCGCTGGTTCAACATCGACGGCCCCCGTACGCCCGACGAGGTCGGCGCGCTGTACGCCGACCTCGTGCTGCGGATGGTGGGCGCGGCGAAGTAGCGCCCGCGGGCGGGGGCGGGGTGTCAGAGGTAGTAGCGGGACACCGACTCCGCCACGCACACGGGCTTGTCCCCGCCCTCGCGCTCCACGCTGAAGGCGACGGAGACCTGGACGCCGCCGGTGACGTCCTCGACGCCGGTGATCGTCGCGGTGGCGCGCAGCCGCGAGCCGACGGGCACCGGGGCGGGGAAACGGACCTTGTTGGTGCCGTAGTTGACGCCCATCTTCACGTTCTCGACCTTGATCAGCTGCGGACCGAAGAGCGGCAGCAGGGAGAGGGTGAGGTAGCCGTGCGCGATGGTCGTGCCGAAGGGGCCGGCGGCGGCCTTCTCCGGGTCGACGTGGATCCACTGGTGGTCCCCGGTGGCCTCCGCGAAGAGGTCGATCCGCTTCTGGTCGACGTCCAGCCAGTCGGTGTACCCCAGCTGCTCGCCCACCGCCGCCTTCAGCTCGTCGGCGGACGTGAAGATCCTCGGCTCTGCCATGTCTGCGGCCCTCTCGCGTCACTAGCTGCCCATGTCACCGTGCCATGAGTCTAAGCGACTGCTTAGCATGCTCGGCTGCGGGGCCGATGTCAACGGACTCCCGGCGTGGCGGTGGGTAGGCTCCGAGGGGTGCCCCAGATTCCCGAGAAGATCCACGAGCTCACGGTCGGCCAGCTCGCCGCGCGCAGCGGTGCCGCCGTCTCCGCCCTGCACTTCTACGAGTCGAAGGGGCTGATCAGCAGTCGCCGGACGTCCGGCAACCAGCGCCGCTACCACCGGGACACACTGCGCCGCGTCGCCTTCGTGCGCGCGGCGCAACGCGTCGGCATCCCGCTGGCCACGATCCGCGAGGCCCTCGCCGAACTGCCCGAGGAACGCACCCCCACCCGGGAGGACTGGGCCCGGCTCTCGCACACGTGGCGCGCGGAACTCGACGAGCGCATCAAACAGCTGAACCGGCTCCGCGATCACCTCACCGACTGCATCGGCTGCGGCTGTCTGTCCCTCGCCACCTGCGTCCTGTCCAACCCCGACGACGCCTTCGGCGAACGCGGCTCCGGCTCGCGCCTGCTGGTGGAACGGGCCCCGCGCCGGGCCGTCCCGGCCGACCGCCCCGCCGCGGCCCCGTCCCGCGCCGAGGAGGCCGGCCGGCCGGACCGGACCGCGCCGGCCCCGACCACCCCCTGCTGCTGACCCGTCCCCGCGCTCGCCCGGCGGGTCACTCGTACTCGGTGCCGCCCTTACGGGTCAGATAGGCGCCGCTGACCGCCTTGGCGATCGCCCGGCCCCCGGTGACCGGGCTGTGGCGTTCGACGGCCGGGCGGATCACCACACCCTCCCGCAGGTGCAGCCCGCGTCCGGACACCGTCTCCCGGCCGGTCGCGATCTCCAGCACCCGCTCGCTGTCGTACGGGCCCTCGAACAGGGTCGGTACGAGGGGCAGTTCACCGGTCAGCAGATCCGCCGCGGAAAGCCAGCGCACGGTGCCGTCGATCTCCGCGGACACGTCGAACACCGCGTAGCCCAGGGTGGCGCCCCGGCCGTCCGCGCCGTACGTCAGGTCCTGCACGCCAGCCCCGTACACCTCGCCGAAGACGCCGATCCGGCGCGCGCCCAGCCGCTCGGCCAGCCGGGCCGCCGCCTCGGGGACGCCGTGGCCGCGCACGGCCCGCCAGTACAGGTTCCTCGGATCCTCTTTCAGGGCGAGGGACTTGGCGCCGAACCCCTTCGAGGAGACGAACACCCGCCGCTCGTCCGCGACATAGGTCAGCAGGCAGGCCGAGCCGTGCAGTTTCTCGGTCAGGACCACCGGTTCGCCGGGCTCGAACAGGCCGGGGTAGCGCTGGATGTTCTCGATGTCGACCCACGGCAGCAGATCCGGCGCGGCCTCGACGTCGCCGTTCATCGTCGGGGGGATCGGCGGCACCCACTTGACGATGCCCAGCCGCTCCGCGAAGTCGGTGCCCCGCGCCGCGGCGAGCGCCAGGTCGACGTCGGCCAGCGCCTTCGGACGGCACACGATCCCCTGGGAGAGCTCGCCGCGCAGCCGTACCGCCTTCACCCGGTCCGCCCCGCTGCCCGCCAGCCGCCCGGTCAGCCCGAGTTCCTCGATGAGTCCGGCGGGAAGCACCGACTGCTCGGGGATGTACACGGCCGTCTCACCGGTGCGGTACGCGCCCTTGGCGACGACGGCCCGGTAGAGGCCGACCTGGGCCAGTTCGAGGGCGTCGGCGTCGGGGTGTTCGTGGACGGTCAGCACTTCGGCGGTGACGCGCAGCGTCGACATGCGGGGCTCCTTCAGGTCCAGCCACGGACGGCTCGGTCGGGATTCATCGCCCCAACTGTCGCCGCGCACAAACAGATGGAGCGACCCGATTAGCCCCTGCTACCGTCGACGACCCGCCCCACGAAGCAACGCAGACGTGCCACCCCACCCCACGAAGCAACGCAGACGCGCCCCGCGCTACGCCCGACAGGTCGGCGCGCCAGGTGGCAAGTCGGGGCGGCGGGTCGGGGGCCGGAGTTCGGGCGTGTGCGGTCGCGGGTCGGGGGAGCGGTGGGTGTGGGCTGGTCGCCGTCCGGCCGGGGCGCGGCCGCGCGCCGAGGGACGGCGCGCGGGCTGTTCGCCGTCCGGCGGGACCGCGGCCGCACGGTTCACGGGGGCCGCCGGGCGTACGGGCGCGGCACGGGGCCGGCCGTGGGCGCCCGGGCCGGCAGGACAGGGGGTGCGGCATCCCCGGCGCACCCCCGCCGGGCTCGCGAGTCGGTCACGGACCGGCCCCGGGCAGGGTTCAGGCCGGTGTCAGGCCGACACCAGCAGCCGTCCGCCCCTGGCGTACGCCAGCGCCTCGGGCGTGAGTACGGGGCGCGGGACGAGGATTCCGCAGTCCGCGCAGACCGGGCCCGCCGACGGTTCGTGGTCCAGGTCGTACCTCCAGGGCAGCCTCTCACCGCCGCACACCGGGCACCCCGTGCCCGGATCGCGCTCCAGCGCGGCGATCAGCCTGCGCAGGACCTCGGCCAGCGGCTCACGGGGGTGCAGCCGCGGGTCGTCGCACCAGGCGACCCCGAACCCGCCCCAGGTCAGGCGGTGCCAGTCGTCCACGCTGCCGGGCCTGCGCAGCCCGTCGTGCTTCTCCTTCTTGCGGCGTTCGGCGAACTCGACCTCGTAGGCGAGCCACACCGCCCGAGCCTCCTCCAGCTCGTCCAACGCGGCCACGAGCCGCGCAGGATCGGGGGAGCGGTCCTCGGGACCGAACCCGGCCCGGGACGACAGGTGGTCCCAGGTCGCCCTGTGCCCGTAGGGAGCGAACCGCTCAAGGCACTTGCGCAGCGAATACCGCCGCAGCGCCAGATCGCAACGCGGGTCTCGCACCTGTCTCGCCAGACTCCGGAAACCGGCCATCGCCTTGCACCTCCGTCACATCTGTACCTGTACTTCGGTCACTTCGGCGTCGTCGTACGGACGTCGTCGAATAGACGTATCGACATGCGATTCGGCTCCATCCGATCTCCGATGACCTCCACCTGCCGAAAACTTGACGCATGTTCATCTTCAATCCCGGGGATACCGGCGGTAACCTTCCGGCCACCCCCGTCGCTAGGAGCAGCCGATGCCTCGGCGAACCCCACGCAACTCTCTCGACAGACTGAGAACTCCCGGCAGATTCCCCGGGTTCCTGAAGACCGCTTCCGTATGCGCCCTGATCGCCGGTCTTTTGTCCCCCATTACCCAAGTGGCGGCAGCCGCCGAGGTCACGGCCGCGAACGACTACTGCGGCGGCCAGTGCTCCGACATCCTCCCGCCGGGCGAGAACGGCAACGCCACCCTCGCGCAGATCCTCCTCAACCAGGCCTTCGGCACCCAGCCCGACCACGCCGAGGACCAGCTCGGGCCCTACGCCAACCTGGCCAAGGGCTACCCCACGCTCACCAACGCCACCATCAACACCTTCTTCAACGACGCGTCGTTCGGTGTCGCCTCCGATCAAGTCGCCTCCACCTCGAACCCCGCGGGGCGCAGCGACGTGACGATCGTCCGCGACAAGAAGACGGGCGTGCCGCACATCACCGGCACCACCCGGTACGGCACCGAGTTCGGCGCCGGGTACGCCGCGGCCCAGGACCGGCTGTGGCTCATGGACGTCTTCCGGCACGTCGGCCGCGGCCAGCTCACCGCCTTCGCGGGCGGCGCCCCCTCCAACCAGGGGCTGGAGCAGCAGTTCTGGCGCAACGCTCCGTACACCGAGGCAGACCTCCAGGCCCAGATCGACAACGCCGTCGCCGCCAACGGCACCCGCGGCCAGCAGGCGCTCGCCGACGCCAACGCCTACCTCGCCGGCATCAACGCCTACATCGACGCCTCCGACAGCGGCCGCTACTTCCCCGGTGAATACGTGCTGACGGGCCACAAGGACTCAGTCACCAACGCCGGCACCATCGACCACTTCAAGATCACCGACCTGGTCGCGCTGGCCTCGGTCATCGGCGCGCTCTTCGGCTCGGGCGGCGGCGGCGAGGTCAACAACGCGGTCTCGCTGCTCGCCGCCCAGGAGAAGTACGGCGTGCAGCAGGGCACCGAGGTCTGGGAGGCGTTCCGCGAACGCAACGACCCGGAGGCCGTCCTCACCGTCCACAACGGCCAGAGCTTCCCTTACGCCACCAAGCCCGCGAGCCCGCAGGGCGCGGCGCTGCCCGACGCCGGCTCGGTCACGACGCAGCCGCTGGTCTACGACGCAACGGGCACCGGCGGCGACCAGAACGCCTCCGCCGCCTCCGCCACGGCGACCGCCGCCGCCCTCGGTTCGGCGCGGCGCGGCATGTCCAACGCCCTGGTCGTCAGCGGCCAGGCCACCGCGAGCGGCCACCCGATCGCCGTGTTCGGCCCGCAGACCGGCTACTTCGCCCCGCAACTGCTCATGCTCCAGGAGATCCAGGGCCCGGGCATCAGCGCCCGCGGCGCCTCCTTCGCGGGCCTGAGCATGTACGTCGAACTCGGCCGCGGCCAGGACTACGCGTGGAGCGCCACGACCTCCGGCCAGGACATCATCGACAGCTACGCCGTCGAACTGTGCCAGGACGACTACCACTACCTGTTCCACGGCACCTGCACGGCCATGGACGTGGTGGAGCAGAAGAACGCCTGGAAGCCCACCACCGCCGACGGCACGGCGGCCGGCTCGTACACCATGCGCGTGTACCGGACCAAGTACGGTCCGGTGGAGTACCGGGCGACCGTGGGCGGCAAGAAGGTCGCCTACACGACGCTGCGCTCGTCCTTCATGCACGAGGCCGACTCCATCATCGGCTTCCAGATGCTGAACGACCCGGACTACGTCAAGAGTCCGCAGACCTTCCAGAGCGCCGTGCAGCACATCAACTACACCTTCAACTGGTTCTACGCCGACTCCACGCACACCGCGTACTACAACAGCGGCGACAACCCGGTGCGGGCGAGCGGTGTCGACGCAGAGTTCCCGGTGTGGGCGCAGGCGGCGTACGAGTGGAAGAACTGGGTGCCGGCCACCAACACGGCCGAGTACACCCCGGCCTCGGCGCACCCCAACTCCATCGACCAGGACTACTACATCTCCTGGAACAACAAGCAGGCCCTGAACTACTCGACGGCCTCGTGGGGCGACGGGTCCGTGCACCGCGGCAACCTGCTCGAGGACCGGGTGAAGAAACTCGTCGCGGCAGGCGGCGTCACGCGCGCGTCCCTGACCAAGGCGATGGCGGACGCGGCGCTCGCGGACCTGCGGGCCGAGGACGTCCTGCCCGACCTGCTGAAGGTGGTCAACAGCTCCACGGTCACCGACTCCACGGCCGCGGCCGCGGTGACCAAGCTCCAGGCCTGGCTGACGGCGGGCGGCAAGCGGACGGAGACGACGGCCGGTTCGAAGACGTACGCCAACGCCGACGCGGTCCGCATCCTCGACGCGTGGTGGCCGCTGCTGGTGAAGGCCGAGTTCGAGCCGGGCCTCGGCACCGGCCTGTACACGGCGTTCACCGCGAACCTGCCCATCGACGAGACCCCGTCGGCCGCGCACGGCCCGACCGGTGCGCACGCCGGCAGCTCCTTCCAGTACGGCTGGTGGAGCTATGTCGACAAGGACATCCGGGCCGTGCTGGGCGAGACGGTCCAGGGCGGGCTGACGCAGAAGTACTGCGGCGGCGGCACCCTCACCGGCTGCCGGGACGTCCTCATCAGCACCCTCAAGGAAGCCGCGGGCAAGACGGCCGCCCAGGTCTACCCGGGCGACACCCTGTGCGCGGCGGGCAACCAGTGGTGCGCCGACTCGATCGTCCAGCGCACCCTGGGCGGCATCAAGCACGGCAACATCAGCTGGCAGAACCGGCCCACCTTCCAGCAGGTGGTGGAGTTCACCTCGCACCGCTAGCACACGCGGCGGCGGGGCGGTCCTAGCCGATCCGGCCCGCCGCCAGCACCAGCCGCGCCAGCTCGGGGTGCACGATGTCACTGTGCGCCCCGGCCGGCGCCCCGCCGCGCCGGACCACCGCCGCCGCGTCGACGTTCACGCATCCCGACCGCGGCAGCGGCCCGGACAGCGCGTCGGCCAGCACGCACGCGTGCGTCCCGGGCACGGCCTGCGCGCCGTCGTGTCCCAGAGCGCCCCACCTGGCGCCCAGCATCTCCCCGACGAGCCCCCGGGCGTCCCCCGCCATCCGCGAGGCCAGCGGATACATGGTGCCCAGCGCCTGGTCGAACCGCGAGTAGCAGCAGACCAGGGGGCCGTCGATACGGTTCTGCTGCCCCTGGAGCACACCGCCCGCCCGCGCGTCGTGCGGCAGCCGTTCGGCGAACGCGTAGTGCGAGAAGGCCCCCTGGAGCAGCGTCACCGACTTCACCGTGCGCACCCCCTGCGGCAGCCCCCGCAGCGCGAACGACACCAGCCGTCCGCCGAAGCTGTGCCCCACCAGGTGCACCCGCACGCCCGGCGCCCGCGCCGCCAGCCGTCCCACGAAGGGGCCCAGTCCCCGCTCGCCGACCGTCCCGGCCCGCCGTTTCATCGCGTAGTACGTCGCCTGCCGCAGCAGCTCGTGCGCCCCGTCCCACGGGTTCGGCAGCGCGAACTCCTCACGGGCAGGGCCGGATCCGAGGTCCGCCAGGGCCCCCGCGAACGCCTCGCACGCCACCGCCGCCGGGCAGGAGAACATCCCGGGGCCGTCCGGTGCGACCCCGTCCACCAGGGTGTCCGCGCCGAACAGCGCCTGCGGTCCCGTCGGAGCCACCTCCACCAGCAGCCGCACCAGCCGCCCGAACTCCTCGATCCCGGCGTCCCCGGAGGGCTGCTCCTCCAGCAGCCGCGCGAGGCCTTCGACCACGGCGGCCCGGCCCGGGAACGTCCCGAGCAGCGCGTGACGGGTGTCCGTGTCCAGGGCCGGGCGCCGGCCGGCGGCGGCCGCCGCGGAGTGCGGGAAGTCGGGGATCGGCTCGTCGCAGAACCGCATCGACGGCCACACCACGCCCACGTAACCGATCCGCGCCGCCGGGGCGAGCGCCGGGACGGGTGCGAAGAAGCGGCTGTAGAGCCGGGTGGCGCCGGAGCGGTCGCTGTTCCAGCCGTGCGAAAAGAGGATCAGGTCGCGCACGCCCTGCCGCGCCACCCCGGTCAGCAGCCGGTCCCGCCCCGGTACGTCGACGTCCCCGTCGGCGTCGAAGGTCAGCTCCCAGTAGGGCGTCACGCTCATCGCCGGATCCGCCATCACAGGCCCCCTCGTCCCCGCAGGGATGCGCCGAGTACGGGCATCGTCCTGCGAACGCGGGCATGTGGCCATACGTCACGGCTCATCCGTACAAGACGTCGTCCCGGAGGTGCCCGGGGAGCCGGACGCGATCCCGGGGTAACCCCTTCCGCCGCTACATACCGACTGGTTAGTCTGACGGGAGAGCCGATTCGAACCGCAGTCGCGTCGAAGGAGACCGATGGTGGAAGCCGTGCAGGATGCCGCAGTGGTCGTGACCGGAGCGGGGGGCGGTATCGGGGCCGCCCTGGCCCGCCGCTTCGCCGCCGAGGGAGCCCGGGTCGTCGTCAACGACCTGGACGCCGACCGGGCGCGCGCCGTCGCCGAGGAGATCGGCGGGATCGCGGTCCCCGGCGACGCCTCCACGATCGTCGAGGACGCCCGCGAGGCGCTCGGCGGCAGCGTCGACGTGTACTGCGCCAACGCCGGCGTCGCCTCGGGCGGCTCGGAGTCGGCCGAGGAGTCCGTCTGGGCCCTCGCCTGGGACGTCAACGTCATGGCGCACGTCCGCGCGGCCCACGCGCTGCTCCCGCACTGGCTGGAGCGCGGACAGGGCCGGTTCGTCTCCACGGTCTCCGCCGCCGGGCTGCTCACGATGATCGGAGCCGCGCCCTACAGCGTCACCAAGCACGGCGCGTACGCCTTCGCGGAATGGCTGTCGCTGACCTACCGCCACCGGGGCGTCAAGGTGCACGCCATCTGCCCCCAGGGCGTGCGCACCGACATGCTGGACGCCACCGGCAGCGCGGGCGACCTGGTGCTCAAGCCGACCGCGATCGAGCCGCAGGACGTGGCGGACGCCCTGTTCAAAGGCATCGCGGAGGACCGCTTCCTGATCCTGCCGCACCCCGAGGTCGCCGACTACTACCGGCTGCGGGCCGGTGACCCCGACCGCTGGCTGTCGAACATGAACCACCTCCAGCGCAAGTGGGAGGCCGCCGGATGACCACGCCCGCCTCGCACTACGCGGCCAGGCCCTGGGTGGCCCTCCTCGACGAGTCCCAGCGCGCCCCGGTCGACCCCGCCGACTCCCTCGTCGACGCCTTCCGCAGGTCCGTCGCCGAGGCCCCCGACCGGACCTGCCTCGCCTACTTCGACGGACGGCTCACCTACCGCGAGGTGGACGAGCTCAGCGACTCCGTGGCCGGTCACCTCGCCGCCCGCGGCCTGGAACCCGGCGACCGGGTCGCCGTCCTCCTCCAGAACTCCCCGCAGTTCGTCCTCGCCCTGCTGGGCGCCTGGAAGGCGGGCGCCACGGTCGTCCCCGTCAATCCCATGTACAAGTCGGCGGAGGTCTCCCACGTCCTGCGGGACGGCGAGGTCGCCGCGCTGATCTGCTCCGACCGGGCCTGGGAGTCGTACCTGCGGCAGACGGCGGACGGCTCGACCGTGCGGATCGTGCTCACCGGCTGCGAACGGGACTTCCAGACGCGGGGCGACGAGAGGGTGCTGGCCTTCGAGCGGCTCCCGCGGCCCTCCGACACCGACGACCTCACCGCCGTCGCCCGGGCCGGACACAAGGCGCCGCAGGTCCCCGCCCCCGCCCCCGCCGACACCGCCCTGATCAGTTACACCTCGGGCACCAGCGGCGCCCCCAAGGGCGCCACCAACACGCACGGCAACATCATGTACAACGCCGAGCGGCAACGCACCGGGCTGCGGCTTCCCGAGGCGCCCGTCTACTACGCGCTCGCCCCGCTGTTCCACATCACCGGCATGGTCTGCCAGCTCGGCGCCTGTCTGAACAGCGCGGGCACGCTCGTGCTGACGTACCGCTTCGAGGCGGGTGTGGTGCTGGAGGCGTTCGCCGAGCACCGGCCGCACTACACGGTCGGCCCCTCCACCGCCTTCATGGCGCTCGCCGCCCACCCCGGCGTCACCCGGGACCACTTCGCGTCCTTCGTGAACATCTCCTCGGGCGGCGCGCCCGTGCCGCCGGCCCTGGTGGAGAAGTTCCGGGCGGGCTTCGGGCCGTACATCCGCAACGGCTACGGGCTCACCGAGTGCACGGCGCCCTGCGCGTCCGTGCCGCCCCAGCTCGAGGCGCCGGTCGACCCGGCCTCCGGGACCCTCGCCGTCGGCGTGCCCGGCCCCGACACGGTCGTGCGCATCGTCGACGACCAGGGGGCCGAGGTCCCCTTCGGGGAGCAGGGCGAGATCGTCGTACGGGGGCCGCAGGTGGTCCCCGGCTACTGGCGGCGCCCCGAGGCCACCGCCGAGACCTTCCCGGACGGCGAACTGCGCACCGGGGACATCGGTTTCATGGACGAGCAGGGCTGGCTGTACGTCGTCGACCGCAAGAAGGACATGATCAACGCGTCCGGGTTCAAGGTGTGGCCGCGCGAGGTCGAGGACGTGCTCTACACCCATCCGGCGGTCCGCGAGGCGGCCGTCGTGGGGGTGCCGGACGGCTACCGAGGGGAGACCGTCAAGGCCTATATCAGCCTGCGTCCCGGCGCCGACGCGGATGCCGATACGCTCGCGGCCTACTGCAAGGAGCGGCTGGCGGCCTACAAGTATCCGCGCCAGGTGGAGATCCTGCCCGACCTGCCCAAGACGGCGAGTGGGAAGATCCTCAGGCGGGAGCTGCGTTCCCGCCCGCGGGACGGCCGTCAGCCCTGACAGCCGGTGGCGCGGTCGCCGGGTCACCGGCGGACCGGCGCCACGACAGCAGCAGCACAGCAGCACGACAGCCGACCGGGCTCGTCGGCGAGGATCGAGGAAGGCAGGTGGCGGCAGTGCCCAGGACGACGGACGGTGACGGGACACCCGTGCCGCAGCGGCTGCTGGCCGCCGCCACCCGGCTCTTCGCCGAGCAGGGCTACGACCGCACGTCGGTGCAGGAGATCGTCGAGGCGGCCGGCGTCACCAAGGGGGCGCTGTACCACTACTTCGGCTCCAAGGACGACCTCCTGCACGAGGTGTACGCGCGCGTGCTGCGCGTGCAGCAGGAGCGTCTCGACGCCTTCGCCAACGCCGACGAGCCGATCGAGAAGCGGCTGCGGGGCGCCGCGGCGGACGTCGTCGTCACGACGATCGAGAACCTCGACGACGCGTCGATCTTCTTCCGCTCCATGCACCATCTGAGCCCGGAGAAGAACAAGCAGGTGCGGGCCGAGCGCCGGCGCTACCACGAACGCTTCCGCGCCCTCGTCGAGGAGGGCCAGCAGGCCGGTGTCTTCTCCACGGCGACCCCGGCCGACCTGGTCGTCGACTACCACTTCGGATCCGTGCACCATCTGTCGACCTGGTACCGGCCGGACGGGTCGATGGGCCCCAAGGAGGTCGCCGACCACCTCGCCGACCTGCTGCTGCGGGCCCTGCGGCCCTGACCCGCCCGGTCCCGGACCGGCACGCGGGTGGGGGCGGCCGCCACGGCGACCGCCCCCACCCGCGTGTCTTGTGCCCTACAGGTACTTCTTCAGCTCCCGGCGCGCCAGCGACCGCTGGTGCACCTCGTCGGGGCCGTCGGCGATCATCAGCGTGCGGGCCCCCGCGTACAGCTCGGCGAGCGGGAAGTCCTGGCTGACACCGCCCGCGCCGTGCAGCTGGATCGCCCGGTCGATGATGTCGACGACCGCGCGGGGCGTCGCGATCTTGATGGCCTGGATCTCCGTGTGCGCGCCCCGGTTGCCGACGGTGTCCATCATCCAGGCCGTCTTCAGCACCAGCAGCCGCAGCTGCTCGACCGTCACGCGCGCGTCCGCGATCCAGTTGTGGACCACGCCCTGCTGCGCCAGCGCCTTGCCGAAGGCGTCACGGGAGACGGCGCGGCGGCACATCAGCTCGATCGCCCGCTCCGCCATGCCGATCAGCCGCATGCAGTGGTGGATGCGGCCCGGGCCGAGCCTGGCCTGCGCGATGGCGAAACCGCCGCCCTCCTCGCCGATCAGGTTCGCGACCGGCACCCGCGCCCCGTCGAAGACCACCTCGGCGTGACCGCCGTGGGAGTGGTCCTCGTAGCCGAACACCTTCATGGCCCGCTCGACCGTGACCCCCGGGGTGTCGCGCGGCACCAGCACCATGGACTGCTGACGGCGGATGTCGGCGCCGTCCGGGTCCGTCTTGCCCATCACGATGAAGATCTTGCAGTCCGGGTTCATCGCCCCGGAGATGTACCACTTGCGGCCGGTGACGACGTACTCGTCGCCCTCACGCCGGATCAGGGTGGTGATGTTGGTGGCGTCGGAGGAGGCCACCTCGGGCTCGGTCATCGCGAACGCCGAGCGGATCTCGCCCGCCAGCAGCGGCTCCAGCCACTGCTTCTGTTGCCCCTCGTCGCCGAACTGGGCGAGCACCTCCATGTTCCCGGTGTCGGGGGCGGCACAGTTCAGGGCCGTCGGCGCCAGCTGCGGGGAGCGGCCGGTGATCTCGGCCAGCGGCGCGTACTGGAGGTTCGTGAGACCGGCGCCGTGCTCGGCGTCGGGAAGGAACAGGTTCCACAGGCCCTGCCTGCGCGCCTCGGCCTTCAGCTCCTCCACCACGGCCGGGGTGTCCCACGGCGAGGCGAGCAGCGCGCGCTGCTCCTCGGCGACGGGCTCGGCCGGGTAGACGTACTCGTCCATGAAGGCGAGCAGCCTGGCGCGGAGCTCCTCGGTACGTGCGTCGAACGCGAAGTCCATGCCGGTCAGCCTTCCTGAAGAGTGGTCAGTCCGTGCTCGATGAAGACGGGGACGAGCTCCCCGATGCGGTCGAAGCCGCGCCCGACCGTCTGGCCCAGCGTGTAGCGGTAGTGGATGCCCTCCAGGATCACGGCGAGCTTGAACCAGGCGAACGCCGTGTACCAGGACACCGCCGAGACGTCCCGTCCCGAACGGGTCGCGTACCGCTCGATCAGCTCGGCCGGCGACGGGTGCCCCGGCGCCGAGGCCGTCGTGGAGATGGGCGAGTCCGGGAGTTCCAGCGGCACGCTGTACATCACCAGCAGCCCGAGGTCGGTCAGCGGGTCGCCGAGCGTCGACATCTCCCAGTCGAGGATGGCCCGGATGGTGTCGTCGGGCCCGATCAGCACGTTGTCGAGCCGGTAGTCGCCGTGCACGACCGCCGGCGCGGGGGAGTCGGGCAGCCCGCGGCCGAGCGCCGCGTGCAGCTCGTCGATCCCGGGCAGGTCGCGGCTGCGGGAGGCGTCCAGCTGCTTGCCCCAGCGGCGCAGCTGCCGGTCCAGGAAACCCTCGGGGCGGCCGAAGTCGGCCAGCCCCACCGCGGCGGGGTCCACCGCGTGCAGCTCCACCAGCGTGTCCGCCAGCGACAGCACGGCGTCCCGGGTGCGCTGCTCGCCGAGCGGGGCGAGTTCGTGGGCCGTGCGGTAGGGCGTGCCCTCGACGAACTCCATGACGTAGAACGGCGCCCCGGGCGCCGCCCCGTTCTCGGGGTCCTCGCACAGCAGCACCGGACGCGGCACGGGCACGCTCGTCGGGTGCAGGGCGCTGATCACCCGGTGCTCGCGCCTCATGTCGTGCGCGGTGGCCAGCACGTGCCCGAGCGGCGGCCGCCGCACCACCCACCTGGCCGTGCCGTCGGAGACCGCGTACGTGAGGTTCGACCGCCCGCCCTCGATGAGCCGGCCGGTCAGCGGACCGGCGACCAGACCGGGGCGCTCACGCTCCAGCAGGTCGCGCAGCCGGTCGAGGTCGAGGCCTGGCGGATGGTCGGGGCTCATGCGTCGCTCCTGTGGACGGGACGGGGAATCGGCACGTGCACCATGATGCCGACCGGTCGGTATGCCGTCCAGTGGTCCTGCCCAAAGTGATCGGGGCCACGATAGGGCGACGGCCCCCCGGCGGAGCGACCGGGGAGCCGTGCGGAAGCGGTGCGGACATCGTGTGCGGGACCGTGCGGGAGTCGCGCGAGCCGTACGTGAGCGGTGCGGCGGTCGGCGTGAGGGTCAGTGGTCGTCCCAGTGGCCGTCGTGCTCGGCCTGGAGGGCGGTCATGGGGGGGGTGCTCACCTTCGAAGCGGGGCGTGATGACGTCGGCCAGGCTGTCACGCGGACTGCGCATATCGGCTCATTCCGCTTGCGTGGCGTTCGGGGACCCCGGAGGGTCGGACCCATGAAGGCGATCAGCTACTCCCGCTACGGCGGCGCCGGGACGCTCGAGTACGGGGACGTCCGCGAGCCCAAGATCGGCCCCGACTCGGTGCTGGTGAAGGTCCGCGCGGCGGCCGTGAACCCCGTCGACTGGAAGGCCCGCGAGGGTTATCTGGACCCGATGATCGACGCCGTCTTCCCGGTGATCCCCGGGTGGGACGTCTCCGGCGTGGTCGTCCAGCTCGGGGTGTCCGTCACGGAGTACGCCGTCGGCGACGAGGTCATCGGCTACGTCCGCGAGGACTTCCTCTCCCGTGGCACCTTCGCCGAGTACGTCGGCGCCCCGGTGCGCACCCTCGCCCGCAAGCCGCGCAACCTCACCTGGGAGGAGGCGGCGGGCCTGCCGCTGGTCGGGCTCACCGCCTACCAGGTGCTGACCAAGGCCCTCCAGGTCAGACGGGGCGAGACCGTGCTCGTCCACGCGGCGGCGGGCGGCGTCGGCTCCATCGCCGTACAGCTCGCCCGCCACCTGGGCGCCCGGGTGATCGGCACGGCGAGCGAGGCCAACCACGACTTCGTGCGCTCGCTGGGCGGTGAGCCGGTGACCTACGGCGAAGGGCTGGCGGAACGGGTGCGCGGGCTCGCGCCCGAGGGTGTGGACGCCGCCTTCGACACGGTCGGCGGCGACACCCTGAGGGTCTCCGCCAACCTGCTGGCACCGGAAGGGCGACTGGCGTCGATCGCCGACGGGGACGTCGTCGGCTACGGCGGCCGCTACTACTGGGTCAGGCCCGACGCCGAGGACCTCACCCGGCTGACCGAACTCGCTGAACAGGGCGTGGTCTCGGTGCACGTGTGCGAGACGTTCCCCCTGGAGCGCGCGGCGGACGCCCACCGCCTGAACGAGGAGGGCCGCACCCGGGGCAAGATCGTGGTGACGGTGGACTGGGCGGACGAGAGCGCGGCGGACGGCCAGAGCTGAGCCGCGCAGGCCGGGGCCGCGCCGGCGAACACCGGGGTACCGGGCCAGACACCCCCCTAGACCACCACCAGCGCGGTGGCGCACACGGCCGTCGCGACCGCGCACAGGGCCACCGCCGTCGCGTGGCGCGGGGTGAGGGCCGCCGGGCTCGGTGTGGTGGACAGGGCGTGGATCCTGCGGTGCGCGAGCAGCAGGAACGCCAGCCACAGGCCACAGCACAGCGCACAGGCGACGACCCCGGACACGGACACCTCGCCGTGCAGCGCCGCCCGCACGGCGAGCACGGCCGCCACGGTGCTCGCCAGCGTGGTGCGCCGCCAGGCGAGCCGGGTCCGCTCGGGCTGGAGGCCGGGATCGCGGGGAGGAACCTCCTCGGTCATCCCTCCCACCCCACCAGCACCACGACGACCATCGCCACCGCCACCACGGCGACCAGCACCCCCAGCAGCGCCGGGAAGCGTGACATCGGCAGGTCCTCGCCCCGGCGCATGGCCCGCTCGCAGCGCATCCAGTGGTTGACCGCGCGCAGGGAGCACAGCACGCCCGCGGCCAGCAGCGCGAGCGCCAGCCCGACCCGCCAGCCCCAGCGCAGGTCCGGCAGGAACTGGTCCACCGCGAAGCCGCCGCCGATCAGCGCGAGCGCGGTGCGCAGCCAGGCCAGGAACGTGCGCTCGTTCGCCAGCGAGAACCGGTAGTCGGGTGTGCGGCCCTCCTCCCTGACCTGCTCGGGAGCGAACCACAACCGGACGTTCCGCACGAACTCGATCACCTGAGGGACCCTACCCGCAGCCCGTCACGGGACCGGGTCCGGGAGCCCGGCACAGCGACGCCCGGCGCACTGAAGCCCGGCACGGCGAAGCCCGTCCCCCCGGGTCCGCCGGGCCCCCTGGCTCAGCCTGCCGTCCGGTGCTCCCGGAGCCGCTCGTACGCCGCCAGTCCGTCCGGCACCCACTCCCAGACGGACAGCCGCCGTTCGATCTCCTCCTCCGGGAGGAACTCGTGCCAGGCGACCTCCTCCACCTGCGGCCGTACCGGCAGATCGCAGCGGACCTCGTAGACGGCCGACCACCAGCTCCCGGCGGCGCCGCCGTCGTACAGGAACTTGAAGAGGAACTCGGGCCGGGGCAGGCCGCTCACACCCAGCTCCTCCTCGGCCTCGCGCAGCGCCGCGTCGTCGTACGCCTCACCCGCGCCGACCACCCCGCCGACGAACATGTCGTACAGCGACGGGAAGACCAGCTTCTCCGCGGTCCTGCGGTGGACGAAGGTCCGGCCCTCGGCGTCCCTGGCCCGGACGAAGACACAGCGGTGGCGCAGGCCCTCGGCGTACGCCCGCCCGCGGGGGGACCGTCCGACGACCACGTCGTTCTCGTCGACGATGTCGAGGATTTCGTCAGCAGAGCTCATGGGCCCATCCAAGCAGGCCGCCGCCGGCCGGCCGAAGCCTCGGCCGGATCGCCCGCGACAGGGCCCGGCTACCGGGACTGGAGGTCCGGGACCTTCTCCCGCGGCGCCGTGCCGCGCGGCATCGCCGGGTGCATCCCGAGCAGCACGATGCCCGCCACGATCGCCGCCAGTCCCGCCGCCTCCCAGGCCAGCGCGCCCGTGTCGGTGTGCAGCCGGTCGCCGAGGAAGCCGACCCCGCAGATGATCCCGGCGAGCGGCTGCGCCGCCGTCAGCGCGGGCAGCGACATGCGCAGCGGCGCCGTCTCGAACGCGCTCTGGACCAGGACCAGGCCGGTCACGCCGAGTGCGAGCACCGCGTACGGCTGCCAGCCCGCCAGCAGCTCGCCGAGGCCGCCCGCGCCGAACCGCTGACCGCTCACCCGGGTCAGCGCGTCCTGGACGCCGTACAGCAGACCGGCCGCGAGGGACAGGAGCACCGGGCCGGAACTCAGCCGGGAGCGCTTGGCGTACGTCGTGAGGAGCAGGGCCACCCCGATCATCACCCCGATGATCAGCCAGTGCCGCAGCGGATCCGTGACCGCGCTGCCACCGCGCGGCTCGCCCGCCACGATGAAGGTGCTGACCCCGCCCGCGAGCAGGACCAGGCCGGCCCAGCCCTGGCGGCCCAGCGGCTGTTTCGTCTGATGCCGGGAGAGCGCCAGCGCGAAGAGCAGGTTCGTCGCGAGCAACGGCTCCACCAGCGAGATCTCGCCCTGGCTCAGCGCGATCGCGCCCAGGACCATGCCGGCCACCATCAGCGCGATGCCGCCCAGCCAGCGCGGAACCCTCATCAGGTCCAGCAGCAGCCGGGGCGAGAGGAAGTCACCGAGGGGCGCCCGCTGGGCCGCGTTCTGCTGGAGTACGAACCCGAAGCCCAGGCAGCAGGCGGCACTCACGGCGAGGACCAGAACCAGAACCGACACGCTGCCTACCTCGATCATCCGGTCGGACCACGGACGGGATGCGTAGTGGCCGACTGTAGCGTCCCAGCGCCGTCCGTGCCCCTGGCAGTGCCCGGATCACGCGTTCCGGAGCCGTCCGGAACCCTGCTTCCGGGAGTACCCGCGAGCGGGCGTCCGACGCGGCCGCGGCACCCCGGACGGAGCCGGGGGAGTGGGGCGGCCTACGGCCATGGTGGGCGCAACGGACGGGCCGCGCCATGGCGTACGCCACACCGGCCCGGCCCGGCCCGCGCCCCTCCCTCACCCCGCCCGGTGCGTGCGGGCGAAGAGCCGGGCGGCAAGTCATGACGGAATTCTGACGGCCGCCCGGGATCCCTGGCCCCGGCGGTCCCCCGAGTGCTCGAATGGAAGGGTGAACCCCGAACCGTCCGAGCCGACCCGGCCCCCGGAGCCCCCCGGACCGCCCGAGCCGTCCCGGGCTCCCCGGCCCGCCCGCCCGAACCCCGCGGAGTCCGCGAGGTCCGAGGAGTCCGCGAGGTCCGTGGCACGCGGTGCTCCCGTCGGCCGGCGGGTCTTCCTCGGCACGCTCGCCCTCGGCGCCCTGGGCGTCGTGGCGGCGCCACCGCTCCAGCGCGGTGTGGAGGCCTTCCTCGGCAGTGCCGCCGACAAGGACCCCACCGGCCTCACCGGTCTCCTCCCCAACGGCGGCGGCTTCCGCTACTACTCGGTGACGTCGTCGGTCCCGCACAAGAACGCCACCGACTACCGGCTCACCGTGGACGGCCTGGTCGACCGCCCCGGCACCTACACGCTGGCCGACCTCAGGGCCCTGCCGCAGACCCGGCTGGTCAAGGACGTCCAGTGCGTCACCGGCTGGCGGGTGCCCGGCACCCCCTTCGAGGGCGTCCGGCTGTCCGCCCTGCTCGACGCGGCCGGGGTACGCGCCGACGCCGGAGCCGTCCGCTTCACCTGCTTCGACGGCGCCTACACCGAGAGCCTCACCCTCGAACAGGCCCGCCGCGCGGACGTCCTGGTCGCGCTGCGCATGCAGGACAAGGACCTCGGCCACGACCACGGCGGGCCGGTCCGCCTCTATGTGGCGCCCATGTACTTCTACAAGTCCGCCAAGTGGCTCTCCGGCATCACGGTCACCGAGAAGGTGCGGCGCGGCTACTGGGAGGACCGCGGCTACGACGTCGACGCCTGGGTCGGCCGTTCGAACGGACGGGACGATGAGCCTACGAGCTGAGGCGCCGCAGGCGACCACCGACATCCCGCGCTTCACCCGCGCCGCACGCTGGGTGCACCGCACCACGGCCGTCCTGATGGGCGTGTGCGTGGTGACGGCGGCCTTCCTGTACATCCCGGAGTTCGCCCAGCTCGTCGGCCGCCGCGAACTGGTGGTCCGGGTCCACGAGTGGGCGGGCCTGGCCCTTCCCGTGCCGGTCCTGGCGGGCCTCGTCTCGCGCGCGTTCCGCGCCGACCTCGGGCACCTCAACCGCTTCGGCCCGCACGACCGGCGCTGGCTGCGGGCCGCGCTGCGCCGGGACAAGCGCCGGGAGTCGCGTCCGGCGGCCAAGTTCAACGCCGGTCAGAAGATCTACGCGGCGTGGATCGCCGGGGCGACCCTGGTGATGGTCGGTACGGGTCTGCTCATGTGGTTCACCCATCTGACCCCGATCATGTGGCGGACCAGCGCGACCTTCGTCCACGACTGGCTCGCCCTGACGATCGGCGTCGTCCTGGCCGGTCACATCGGCATGGCCCTGGGCGACCCGGAGGCCCGCAGAGGGATGCGGACCGGCTCGGTGAGCCGGGAGTGGGCCGACCGGGAACACCACCTCTGGCACCCGTAGCACCCACCCGCCCCCACCGACCCGCTCCCCGCCCCGCCCCGGGCACACCGCCCTACGGCCCGCTTCCGGCGCACCGGCCCGCGCCCGCACCTCCGGCGTCGGCACCGGCGTCGGTTTCCGTCCCTCGTCCCGGGAACGGTGACGGGGACGGGGCGGGCCGGTGGGTCGGGTCGCCGAAGTCCAGCAGGACCTTGCAGGAGCGTCCGCGGTCCGCCGCGAGGGCGAACGCGGACTCCGCGTCCCGTACCGGGACCACCGCGCTGACCAGCGCGTCGAACGCGGGCTCGGCCGCGAGCAACCGCAGCGCCTCGTCGAACTCCGTGTCGAAGCGGAACGCCCCGCGCAGCTCGATCTCCCGGCTGACGACCAGGTTCCCCGCGAAGGGGCTCTGCCCGGGCGGCAGCATGCCGAGCTGCACGACGACCCCGCCGCGCCGCACCAGCCGCAGGCAGGTGTCGAGCCCGGCGGCGACCCCGGAGGCCTCCACGGCCACCTCGACCTCGGCGGGCCACCCGGCGTCCGCCGGGTCGTCGGCCCGTACGACGGTGTCGGCGCCCGCGGCGCGCGCGTACCCGAGGGCGGTGGGCAGCAGGTCGGTCACGGTCACCCGGGCCGCGCCCGCCGCCTTGGCCGCCGCGACCACCAGGCAGCCGATGGGTCCTGCGCCGGTGACCAGGACGTGCCGTCCGGCCACCGGACCGGCCCGCCGCACCGCGTGCAGGGCCACCGCGAGCGGTTCGGCGAGGGCCGCCCGGCGCGGCGGGAGCCCCTCGGGGAGCGGCCGCACCTGGGCGGCGGGGACGACGATCAGGTCCGCGAACCCGCCCTGGACATGCGGGGTGCGGGCCGCGCTGCCCAGGTAGCGGGTGTCCCGGCAGACGTTGCGCCGTCCGTCCGCGCACTCGGGGCACACCCCGCACGGCGTGGCGGGGTGGACGGCGACCGGCGTGCCCGCCGCGGGGTCCGACGCGGTGGGGGAGCCGTACGCGACGGCCGTCCCCACCACCTCGTGCCCCGGCACCATCGGCTCCGTGAGGCGGAAGTCACCGACCCCGCCGTGCCGCCAGTAGTGCAGGTCGGACCCGCAGACCCCGCCGTAGCGGACGGCGACGAGCACCTCGCCCGGCCCGGGCACCGGCGGCGCCAGCTCCTCGACGCGCAGGTCGCCCCGACCGTGGATCACACAACCGAGCATCCTTCGTCACGCCCCCTCAGAGCACACTGCTCATGCCGCCGTCGACGTACAGCACCTGCCCGCCGACGAAGTCCGCCGCGGGGGAGACCAGGTAGAGCAGTCCGCCCACCAGGTCCTCCGTGCGGCCCCACCGCCCGGCCGGGGTCCGGCGCCGTACCCAGGCGCTGAACTCCTCGTCCTCGACGAGGGGCCGGGTCAGCTCGGTCTCGATGTATCCCGGCCCGAGTCCGTTGACCTGGACGCCGTACGGTCCCCAGTCCGCGCACATGCCCTTGGTGAGCATCTTCAGCGCGCCCTTGGTGGCCGCGTAGGGCGCGATGCCCGGGCGGACCACCTCGCTCTGCAACGAGCAGATGTTGACGATCTTCCCGTGGCCGCGTCGCGTCATCCCGCGGGCGGCCTCCCGGCCGACCAGGAAGGCGCTGGTCAGGTTGGTGTCCAGCAGCCTGTGCCAGTCGGCGTCGGCGAACTCCAGGAGCGGGGCGCGCAGTTGCATGCCGGCGTTGTTGACCAGGATGTCGAGCGGGCCGACCTCTTCCTCGGTCCGCGCGATCCCGGCGGCGACCGAGGCGCCGTCGGTGACGTCGAACGTGCTCGTGCGCACGTCGCCGGGCAGGTCGGCGGCCGCCCGCTCCAGGCGCTCCGGGTCCCGCCCGTTGAGGACGACCGTGCAGCCGGCCTCGGCGAGGCCCCGGGCCAGGGCCAGGCCGATGCCCCGGCTGGAGCCGGTGACCAGGGCGATCCGGCCCGTGACGTCGAACAGGGGGTGGCTCATCGCCGTACTCCTCTCGTCCGTCTCCCTCTGCGGCGCGGCCCTACAGGACGAGCGAGAGGAGCAGGACCAGGCCGCCCGCGAACACGGAGATGATGGTCTCCATGACCGACCAGGTCTTGATGTTCTGGCCGACACTGAGGCCGAAGTACTCCTTCACCAGCCAGAACCCGGCGTCGTTGACATGGCTGAAGAACAGCGAGCCCGCGCCGATGGCCAGGACCAGCAGGGCGGTGTGCGTGGTCGACATGTCCGCCGCGAGCGGGGCGACCAGGCCGGCCGCCGAGATCGTCGCCACCGTCGCCGAGCCGGTCGCCAGCCGGATGACGACCGCGATGAGCCAGGCCAGCAGCAGCGCCGGGATCGACCAGTCCTTGGAGATGTCCAGGACCATCTGTCCCACGCCGCAGTCGATCAGCGTCTGCTTGAAGCCGCCGCCGGCGCCGACGATCAGCAGGATGCCCGCGATGGGCGCGAGGCCCTTCTCCACCAGCCCGGAGACCCGGTCCTTGGCGAACCCGGCGGGCCGCAGCAGGGTGAAGATGCCGACGAGGACGGCGGTGAGCAGGGCGATCAACGGGGAGCCGACGACGTCGAAGACGCGCTGCACGGTGTGCTCGGGGTCGTCCACCACGATGTCGACCAGCGCCTTGGACAGCATCAGCACGACGGGCAGCAGGATGGTGGCGAGGGTGGCGCCGAAGCCGGGACGCTTCTCCAGGTCCTCGGAGGGACGCTGGGGGATCATGCGGTCGGGGGCGGGGACGTCGACCCAGCGGGCGGCGAACCGGGAGAACAGCGGTCCCGCGACGACGACCGTCGGGACGGCGACGAGCACGCCGAGCGCCAGGGTGACCCCCAGGTTGGCGCCGACGGCGTCGATCGCGACCAGCGGACCGGGGTGCGGCGGGACGAGACCGTGCATGACCGACAGGCCGGCCAGGGCCGGGATGCCGATCCGCATCAGCGAGTAGTTGCCCCGCTTGGCGACCATCAGCACGACCGGGATGAGCAGGACGACGCCGACCTCGAAGAACAGCGGCAGGCCGATCACGGAGGCGATCAGCACCATCGCCCACGGCATCGAACGGCCGCCCGCCTTGGCCAGGATCGTGTCGACGATCTGGTCGGCGCCGCCGGAGTCCGCGAGCATCTTGCCGAGGATCGCGCCCAGCGCGATCAGCACGCCCACGCCGGCCACGGTGGTGCCGAGTCCGGTGGTGAACGAGGCGATGGCCTTGTCCAGGGGCGCCCCGGCGAACGCGCCGAGCGCGAGCGAGCCGATGGTCAGCGCCAGGAAGGCGTGGAGCTTGAACTGGGTGATGAGCGCGACGATGACGGCTATGCCCGCCACGACGGCGATGCCCAGCTGCACATGGCCGGCCGAGGTGATCGGCTCGACGGTGTCCGCTGCCAGCAGCTCGACATTGAGTCTGGTCACAGGGGATTCCCTTGCGGTGATGGGGAGGGGGTGATGTGAGGGGGACCTGGGGTGGGGAGGGTCAGGCGACGGCGTCGGGGAGTGCGGCGAGCGCGGCCACGGCCCGCTCGGTGATGGCCTCCGGGCTGCCCGAGACGTCGACGACGACGCCCGCCTCGTCCGCCTCGAGGGGCTGGAGCGTGGCGAACTGCGAGTCCAGCAGCGCGGTCGGCATGAAGTGACCCTGCCGGTGCGCCATGCGGTCCTCGATCAGCTGCCGGTCCCCCGAGAGGTGCACGAACACCACCGAGGGGGCGGCGGCCCTGAGCCGGTCGCGGTAGGACCGCTTGAGCGCCGAGCAGCTGACCGCCCCACCGAGTCCGGCCCGTTCGTCGGCCCAGGCGCCGATGGCGTCGAGCCACGGCCACCGGTCGGCGTCCTCGAGCGGGGTGCCGGCCGACATCTTGGCGATGTTGGCCTGCGGGTGGAAGTCGTCGCCTTCGGCGTAGGGAACGCCCAGCCGGGCGGCGAGCAGGGGACCGATTGTGGTCTTGCCCGTGCCGGCGACGCCCATCACCACGACGACGTGGGGGGTACGCATCTCTGCCTCGCTGTCTTCCTCGACACCTGATGTCGAGCACACTGAAGCCGATTAGGTACGACCAATACAAGAGTCTGTGACATATAAGTCTGACTTTTTAGCTCCGTGATCTACCCCGTACTCTGAGTGCATGACCACACCGGGCCGGGGTCTGCACGGCCGAGTACTGGACACCCTGGGCCCCGCGATCACCGCGGGCGAGTACCCGCCGGGCAGCGTCCTGCGCACCGACGAACTGGCCCAGCGCTTCGACGTCTCCCGCTCCGTGATGCGCGAGGCGGTCCGCGTCCTGGAGTCCATGCACCTGGTCGAGTCCCGCCGCCGGGTGGGCGTGACGGTGCGTCCCCGGGTCGAGTGGAACGTCTACGACCCGCAGGTCATCCGCTGGCGGCTGGCCGGCGCCGACCGCCCCCACCAGCTGCGTTCGCTGACCGTCCTGCGCTCGGCGATCGAGCCGGTCGCGGCGGGCCTGGCGGCGAAACACGCCACGGCGCAGCAGTGCGCCGAGCTGACGGAGTGCGCGCTCGGCATGGTGGCCAACTCACGCGGTCACCGGCTGGAGGGGTACCTCGTCCACGACGTCGCCTTCCACCGGGTGATCCTCGCCGCGTCCGGCAACGAGATGTTCGCCCGCCTCGCCGACGTCGTCGCGGAGGTCCTGGCGGGCCGCACCCACCACGAGGTCATGTTCGAGGACCCCGACCCGGCGGCCGTCACCCTGCACGTCCAGGTCGCGGAGGCGGTACGCGAGGGCGACGCGGCCCGCGCGGAACGGCTCACCCGGGAGATCACCGTGGGAGCCCTCCAGGAACTGGACATCCTGGCGCCCTAGCGGCTAACCGGAGCCCTCCGGGAACTCCCCGTCCACGTACACCCACGCCCCGGCCACCCGCTCGAACCGGCTGCGCTCGTGCAGCGCGCCGCCCCGGTAGGAGGCCCGGAACTCCACGGTCCCGGTGGTGTGGAAGGCGGTTCCCTCCGCCGTCCCGAGGATCTCCAGACCCGTCCACCGCATCCCCGGATCGAGGTCCAGCCGCTCCGGCCGCGTCCGCGGATGCCAGGTCCGCAGCAGATACCCCGCGTCACCGCGCACGAAGGCGCAGTACCGCGACCGCATGAGCGCCTCGGCGGTCGGCGCGGACCCGGCCCCCGCGTGGAACCGACCACAGCACGCCCCGTACTCCACGGGCAGCCCACAGGGACAACCGGCGGACGCCGCACGGTCATTTCGTCGAACCATCCCCCCATTCTCCCCCGAGGACGCGAGAGGAACTGCGCACAGCTGAGGGGAGCTGGACACCCGGCCCACCCCCACCCCCCCAGGGGCGCGGGGAACCGCGCACCCAGCCCTCACCGACCCGCACAACCCCCACTGGGAGCACCCCTCAGGGGCGCGGGGAACGGCGCAAAACTCCGCACCCCGGCGGAGCCCTACGCCGAGGCCGCCCCCCGCCCCACAGAAGCCACCGGCAACGGCGGCAGCGCCGTCCCGTACACCCACGCCTCGAACAACTCGTCCAGCGGCTCCGCCGCGAACCGCGCCGCATGCGCGACGAGCGTCGACGTCGTCACCGAAGACCCCCGGTGCAGCGAGAGCCAGGCACGCAGCATCCGGAAGAACCCCTCGTCGCCCAGCGCGCAGCGCAACGCGTGCACGGTCAGCCCGCCGCGCTCGTAGAGCCGGTCGTCGAACATCGACTTGCGGCCGGGGTCGCCGAGCCGCAGATCCTGCGGCAGCGAGGCCAGCGACCGGTGCGCGGCGGCGGCGAGCTGCTGCGCGCTGCGCCCGCCCGACCGCTCCGACCACAGCCACTCCGCGTACTTCGCGAACCCCTCGTTCAGCCAGATGTGCCGCCAGTCGGCGATGGACACACTGTTGCCGAACCACTGGTGGGCCAGCTCGTGCGCCACCAGCCGCTCCGAACCCCGCGCGCCGTCCACGTGGTTGGCGCCGAACAGCGACAACCCCTGCGCCTCGACGGGGACATCGAGCTCCTCCTCCGTCACGACGACCGCGTACTCGTCGAACGGGTAGGGCCCGAAGAGCTGTTGGAAGAGGTGCATCATCCCGGGCTGGCGCGCGAAGTCCCGCGAGAACTCCGCCAGCAGCTCCGCCGGGATGTGCCCGTGCTGGGGGACACCCCCGAGCCCCGGGTCGCCCAGCAGGACGGTCTGGTACTTCCCGATGGACAGGCCGACCAGATAGCTCGACGTGGGAGCCGACTGCTCGTACACCCACGTGGTCGTCGAGGCCTTCGTGGTGCGGGTCAGCAGCCGGCCGCCGGCCACCACGGAGTACGCCGACGGCGTCGTGACCGATATCAGGTAGGAGGCCTTGTCCGAGGGCCGGTCGTTGCACGGGTACCAGGAGGGCGCCCCGACGGGCTGGCTCGCCACCAGCGCCCCGTCGTCCAGCTCCTCCCAGCCGAGCCCGCCCCACGGGCTGTTCACCGGCTTGGGATTGCCCGACCAGTGCACCTCGACGGTGAAGGCGGCGCCCGCGCGCAGCGGCTTCGCGGGCCGCACCCGCAGCCGTCCGCCCCGGTGGGTGTAGTGCGTCGGCCGGCCGTCCACCCGGACCCGGCCGATCTTGAAGTCGGCCAGGTTCAGCTGGAACTCGGGCAGCGCCGAGCGCCCCGCGATCGCGTTGATCCGCGCCGCACCGGACAGCCGGTTCGGCCCGGGCCGGTAGTCCAGCGTGAGTTCGTAACGGTGCACCCGGTAGCGGGGATCACCGTTGGCCGGGAAATACGGATCCGGCCCGACCGACTGCTGAACTGCCACTTCCCCGTCCGCTCCCTGACCTGTGCTCGAACCACCCGCCGCCGGTGCACCGCTCCCCACCGGCTCCGGGTAGCCCCTTCTCAGGGACGCCATGCCTCGATCGGGTTGCCGAGCCAGCGGGTGTCGTCCGGGACGGACTCCGCGGCCATGACGAGCGACGCGGGACCCAGGGTCGTACGGGCCCCGACCGTGCTGCCGGGCAGCACGATCCCGCCAGGGCCCAGCGTGGCACCCTCACGGAGGACCACAGTATCCGTCCGCAAGATCCGGTCGTGGAAGAGGTGAGTCTGGAGCACGCACCCGCGGTTGACCGTCGCCCCCTCACCGAGCGTCACCAGATCCGACTCGGGCAGCCAGTAGCTCTCCACCCATGCGCCCTTGCCGATCCGTGCCCCGAGGCCGCGCAGCCACGCCGTCATCAGCGGCGTTCCCGGCACCGCGCCCGCCAGCCACGGCACCGCCACGACCTCCACGAAGGTGTCCGCGAGCTCGTTGCGCCACACGAAGCCGCTCCACAGCGGATGCTCACCGCTGCGGTGCCGGCCGACCAGCAGCCACTTGGCGGCGATCGAGACGAGGGCCGCCGCGCCCCCGGCCCCGAGCAGCACGAGCCCGGACAGCAGCGGCGCCCAGCCGCCCAGCGCGCACAGCGCCGCCACCGTCAGCACGGCCAGCCCGGCCGAGCAGAACACCGGCACGATCCGGCACAGCTCCACCAGGGCGCGCGCCCACAGCAGCCGCGCGGGCGGCTCGTACGTGCGGCTCTGGTCACCGCCGGCCGAGCTGCGGGGCAGCTTCACCGGCGGCAGCCCCAGGTACGAGCTGCCCTTCTTCGCCTTCTTCGGGGTCGCCGACAGGACACCGACCAGACCGCCGTCCGGCACACTGCGCCCCGGAGCGGTCATCCCCGAGTTGCCGAGGAACGCCCGCCGTCCGATCTCCGCCCGGCCGATCCGCATCCAGCCGCCGCCCAGCTCGTACGGCGCGGTCAGCGTGTCGTCGGCCAGGAACGCGCCCTCGCCGACCGTGGTCAGGCTGGGGAGCGCGAGGACGGTCGAGACCTCGGCGCCCTTGCCGATCCGCATCCCCAGCAGCCGCAGCCACACCGGGGTGACCAGCCCCGCGTACAGCGGGAACAGTGTCTCGCGCGAGTGGTCCATGAGCTGCGTGACGGTCCAGGCCTGCCAGCCGGCCCTGCTGTGCGTGGGATACGTGCCCTCCCGCAGTCCGAGACTCAGCAGCCGTACGGCGACCAGCAGCAGCAGGGCGTAGGCCGCGCCGAAGGAGAGCGTGGCCGGGACCAGGGCGAGCGCGGCGCCCCGCAGGGCCGTGCCGAGCCCGCCGCCCGGGGGCACGAAGCGGCTCGCCACCAGCAGGGCCGCCCCGGCCGCCGGCACCGGAAGCGAGGTCAACGCGAATCCCGACAGGCCGTACGCCACCCGCCAGGACGTGCGGCGGGCAGGCCGCTCCTTGGGCCAGTTGCGCTTGGCCTTGCCCAGCTTGACGGCGGGCGCGCCCGCCCACCGCTGCCCGGTGGGGACCTGACCGCTGACGGCCGAGCCGGGCGCCACCTCGGCGCGCTTGCCGACCCGGGCGCCGGGGAAGAGCATGCTGCGCGTGCCGACGACGGCGTGCGCCCCCACCTTGACCGTGCCCACCTCCAGCCGGTCGCCGTCCAGCCACCAGCCGGAGAGGTCCACCTCGGACTCCACGGCCGCGCCCCGGCCCAGCTTCAGCATGCCGGTCACCGGCGGGAGCGAGTGCAGGTCCACGTCCGGTCCGACCTTGGCGCCCAGGGCCCGCGCGTAGCGCTTCAGCCACACCCCGGTCAGCGAGGTCGCCCCGACGGACTCGGCCAGCCGCTCCGCCGTCCACAGCCGCAGATGGACCGCGCCGCCGCGCGCGTACCGACCCGGCTGCACCCCGCGCAGCAGCCACCGCGCCCCGCCCGCGGCGACCGCGAGCCGTCCGGGCGGGCTGAAGAGCAGCAGGGCGGCCGGGACGAGGAACCACCACGAGGCCGTCGGCAGCCAGCCGTACGCGGGCAGCAGATTGCCGAGCGCCGCCAGCGGCACCGCCCAGCGCAACCCCAGCAGGGTGAAGAGCGGGACGAGGAGCAGCAGCTGGACCGCCTTGGCGCGGGCGGGCACCGGGGCGATCACCCGGGCGGCGCCGTCGTCCTGGGCGGACCGCTCCAGGTGCCGGGCCAGCTTGCGCAGGGTCGGCTGCTGGTAGATGTCGAGGACGGCCGCGCTGGGGTAGCGGGTGCGCAGCCGGGTCGTCAGCTGCGCGGCGCCGAGACTGCTGCCGCCGATCGCGAAGAAGTCGTCGCGGGCGCTGCCCACGGGGATGCCGAGGACCTCCGTCCACTGCTCCGCCAGCCAGGCCTCGGTGCCGTACAGCCGCTCGGCCGGGCCGCCGGTCTCCAGGCCTTCGAGCGGCCAGGGCAGGGCGTTGCGGTCGACCTTGCCGGACGTCCGGGTCGGCAGGTCGGCGACCGGCGCGAGCAGCGGCACCAGGGCGGCGGGCAGTTCGGCGCGCAGCCGCTCCACCGCCGCCGCCTGGTCCCAGCCGTCCTGCGTCACGACGTACCCGACCAGCAGCTGGTTGCCGCCGCGGGCGGTCCGCACGGCGGCGGCGGCCCCCGCGACCCCGGGCAGGGCCTGGAGAGCGGCGTCCACCTCGCCCAGCTCGATCCGCCGGCCGCCGAGCTTGATCTGCTCGTCGGCCCGCCCGAGGAAGACGAGCCCCTCGGCGTCGGCGCGCACGAGGTCACCGCTGCGGTACGCGCGCTCCCAGCCCAGCGACTCCAGGGGCGCGTACTTCTCGGCGTCCTTCTCGGCGTCGAGGTAGCGGGCGAGCCCGACCCCGCCGATCACCAGCTGGCCGCTGCCGCCCAGCGGCACGGGCTCGCCGGCCTCGTCCACGACGGCCAGCTCCCAGCCCTTGAGCGGCAGCCCGATCCGCACCGGCTCCTCGCCGGACATCAGGGAGGCGCAGGCGACCACGGTCGCCTCGGTCGGCCCGTACGTGTTCCAGACCTCGCGTCCCTCCGTCACCAGCCGCTGGACGAGTTCGGGAGGGCAGGCCTCGCCGCCGAAGATCAGCAGCCGTACGTCGTTGAGGGTCTCGGGCTCCCACAGCGCGGCCAGCGTCGGCACCGTGGAGACGACGGTGATCTCCTGCTCGACGAGCCAGGGCCCCAGATCGGCCCCGCTGCGGACCTGGGAGCGCGGCACCGGCACCAGACAGGCCCCGTACCGCCAGGCCAGCCACATCTCCTCGCAGGAGGCGTCGAAGGCCACCGAGAGCCCGGCCATCACCCGGTCGCCGGGTCCGATGGGGTCCTCGGTGAGGAACAGCGCGGCCTCGGCGTCCACGAACGCGGCGGCGCTGCGGTGGCTGACGGCGACGCCCTTGGGCTTGCCGGTGGAGCCGGAGGTGAAGATGATCCAGGCGTCGTGCCCGGCGCCGGGGCGGGCGGCGGCGGCCGCCGCGGGCTCGCCGTGGAGGGTGATCTCGTGCCCGGCGCCGACGACCGCGCGCACCTGCGCCTCGCCGAAGACCAGCTCGGCACGCTCGTCGGGGTCCTCGGCGTCCACCGGGACATAGGCGGCGCCGGCGGCGAGAACGGCCAGCACCGCCACGTAGAGGTCGTTGGTGCCGGACGGCACGCGCACGCCCACCCGGTCGCCGAGTCCCACGCCCGCGTCCGCCAGCCGTCGCCGGAGGTTCTCCACCTCGACGGCGAGGGCGCGGTAGGTGAGGGGGGTGCTGCCGTCGTCCAGGGCGAGTTCGTCAGGGAACGACCGCACGGACGCGTCGAGGACGTCGACGAGGGTGCGTGCGGAGGCGGCGGGACCGCCGGAGAAGCGGGCGGTGTCACCGGGTCGAGCGTGGAATTCTTCGTCGAGCAGGCCGAGAGCGCTGCTCTCGTGAATGGCTGCCATCGGTCCTCGCGTCTCGAACCCGGAAGCCTCCGGGGTGCCGGCGGGCCCGCAGGTCTGCCTGGGGTTGTCCGGTCCAGCTCCGTAACAAGCCGGAAATTTTAGTACGAAGCTAGGTTCGCCGGGCTGTGCCGGCCACCCGGGGAGGCCGTTCGGGGCCGGTGGGAAGATCGTCTCCGCCATCCTGACCTGCGGGGTCTCCGGGGCGGCGAGATCTGCCCCACATCGGTGCGCGCGGGGGCGCGGAGGGCCGCGCGGGCAGGGCGCCGCGGGAGGACGCGGTGGCCGCGAGGCCGAGCGGGCGGGCCCCGGCAGTCGTATGGTCCGGGGTGATTTATGGTGACTCAAGGATTTCGCCCCTTTCCGGAGGTGCCATGATGCGCGCCGCGGCAGCGCTCGTCTCTCTGACCGTCGGCCTGGCGCTCATCACCGCGACATCGGCTTGTGACCAGGGCAAGTCGCAGTCGTCGAAGGCCCACTACGGGGACTGTCCGGTCTCGGGACATCGCGGGGAGTTCCATCTGTCGCCCCGGACGCCGGGTGCCCTGACGGTCAAGACGACCCTGCCCGCCCCCGGCTGGTGGAACGGCGGCACGCCGGGCTCCGTCCACAGCGGCTACGAGTACTGCATGGCCGCGAACATCGCCTACCGGTCCGGACTCGACCGGTTGAAGATCGAGAACGCCCCGTTCCCGGAGGTCGTCTCCGGGCGGACCAGCGACTTCGACCTGGCGCTGGCGCAGATCACGATCACTGCGCAACGGAGCAAGGTCGCCGACTTCTCCCCGCCCTACCTCTCCTCGACCCTCGGGGTGCTGATCAGGGACGGCGAGAAGATCGACGAGCGCAACATCCGTGACGTCCGCATCGGTGTGGCCGAGGGCACCACGGGCGAGGAGTTCGTCGAGAAGCGCCTGCGGCCGGCGAAGCCCGTCACGGCCTTTCCCAACGACCCGGAGATGGTCAGGGCGCTGGAGGAACGGCGGGTCGACGCCGTCGTCCACGACACGACGATTCTCCTGGCGTACCCCGAGAAGAGGGAGGGCAGGGTGCGCCTGGTGGGCCAGTACCGGACCGACCAGGGGTACGGCGCCCTGTATCCCAAGGGGTCGCCCGACCAGGACGAGCTGGACCGGATCATCAGGCAGCTGATCGACGACGGGACGCTGACCAAACTCTCGGCCGTCTACCTCGGGGCCGCCTTCGGGCAGGACCCGGCCAAGATCCCGTACTTCACGGTCGGCGCAGGCTCCTGAGCGCCCCCGACCAGCGCGCCCTGCGGGCCGGGAGCCGGCGTGCGCCCCGCCTCACGGTTCGGCCGCCGGGATCCCGGTCAGGTCTCCCCTGGCGGTGGCGTCGACCGCCTGCTCAGCCCAGATGATCTTGCCCCGGTCGGTGTACCGGGTCCCCCAGCGGCGCGACAGCTGCGCCACGAGGAACAGGCCCCGGCCCCCCTCGTCGGTGAAGGCCGCGCGGCGCAGGTGCGGGGAGGTGCTGGTGCCGTCGCCGACCTCGCAGATCAGGCTGTCGCGGTCACGCAGCAGCCGCAGAGCGATGGGGCTCCTTCCGTACCGGACGGCGTTGGTCACCAGTTCGCTGACGATCAGCTCGGTCGTGAAGGCGGCCTCGCCGAGTCCCCACGACTCCAGTGTGCGGGTGGCCTCGGCGCGGATCCGCGGGACGGCCGCGGGGTCGTCCGGCACCTCCCACTCGCCGACCTGCGCCGGGTCGAGCAGCCTGGTCCGTGCGACCAGCAGGGCGACATCGTCGCTCGACCTGGTACGCAGCATCGCGTCGAGCACCGCACGGCAGGCGTCGTCCGGGGTGGCGCCGCCGGTGTCGGCGAGCGCGTCCGCCAGCATGTCGAGCCCGACGTCGATGTCACGGCCGCGGGCCTCGACCAGGCCGTCGGTGTACAGGACCAGCAGGCTGTCGGCGGCCAGCCGGAGCTCGGCCGTCTCGATCGGCAGACCGGTGCCCGCCCCCAGCGGTGGGGCCACCGGAATGTCGGGGAAGGTCACGGAGCCGCCGGGCGACACCAGCGCCGGACCCGGATGACCCGCCCGGGCGAGCACGCACCCGCCGGAGACCGGGTCGTAGACGGCGTACAGGCAGGTGGCGCCCGTGACGGCCTCGGTGTCGCCCCGGGTCGTGGCGTCCTCGTCGATCCGGGTGATCAGGTCGTCCAGGCGCATCAGGAGTTCGTCCGGCGGCAGGTCCAGGGCGGCGAAGTTGTGCACCGCGGTCCGCAGGCGGCCCATCGTCGCGGCGGCGTGCAGACCGTGTCCCACGACGTCACCGACGACCAGCGCCACCCGGGCCCCCGGCAGCGGGATGACGTCGTACCAGTCGCCGCCCACCCCCGCCTGGGCCGGCAGATAGCGGTGGCCGACCTCCAGGGCGGACAGCTCCGGCAGGACGCCGGGCAGCAGGCTGCGCTGGAGGGTGACGGCCGTGGTGTGCTCGCGGGTGTAGCGGCGCGCGTTGTCGATGCACACGGCCGTCCGGGCGGCGAGTTCCTCGGCGGGGGAGAGGTCGTCCGGCTCGAAGGGCGCCTGCTCCGAACGCCAGAACTCCACCACCCCCAGCAGCTGGCCCCGGGCCCGCAGCGGCACCGAGATCATGGAGTGGATCCCGTGGGCGATGACCCTCCGGGCCCGTTCCGGGTTCTGGGCCCGCCACCCGTGGGCCAGGGCGAGACGCTCCACGAGAATCGGCCGGCCGGTGGCCATCCCGACGGCCACGGGGTTGTCGGGGGTGTACTGCATCCGCGTCCCGACGGGGTAGAGGGGCGAGTCGTCCCGGATGCCCGAGGCGGCGATGCGGCGCATCCTGCTGTCGGCCCCCGTCGGTTCACCGCCGCGCAGCACCGGCTCCACCAGCTCGATGGTGGCGAAGTCGGCGAACCGCGGGACCGCCACCTCGGTCAGCTCCTCGGCGGTGCGCGTCATGTCGAGGGTGGTGCCGATGCGGGTGCCGGCCTCGTACAGCAGTTGCAGGCGCCCGCCCGCCACGTCCGCCCGGCCGGCGAGGGCGCGCAGCTCCGTGGTGTCCCGCAGGGTGGCCACGCTGCCGCCCTTCGGGTCCACCGGCCGCACGTTGATCGCCAGCAGGGTGTCCCCGGACAGGAGGACCTCGTCGGTGGCCGCCCGCCCCGACCCCAGCAGCCGGGCCAGGGCCGGGCTCAGCCCGACGGCGGTGACCGGCCTGCCCTCGGCCTCCTCCGGCAGGGCGAGCAGCCGTCGCGCCTCGTCGTTGACCAGCAGCAGCCTTCCGTCGGCGGCCAGGATGATCACGCCTTCGCGGACCGCGTGCAGCACCGCGTCGTGGTGCTCGTACATGCGGGTCATCTCCACCGGACCCAGGCCCCGGGTCTGACGCCGCAGACGCCCGCTGACCAGCGCCGACCCTCCCGCGGCCAGCAACAGCGCGACGCCGCCGGCGGTGAGGAGCACCGGCAGCTGGTCCTGCACCACACCGGTCACCTTGGCCACCGTGACCCCCACGGTGACGAGGCCGACCGCGGTCCCCTTCTCGTCGAAGACGGCCACCGTCGAGTCGACCGCCTTGCCCAGGCTGCTGTCGAAGGTCGTCTGGTGGGGTTCGCCCTCCAGCGCCGCGCCGTAGGAGGTGGAGACGTGCTTCCCGATCTGGTCCGGGTCCGGATGGGTCCAGCGGAAGCCGTAGGGGCTCAGTGCGACGACGTAGTCGACGCCGGTCTTCTTGCGCACCGCCTCGGCACGCGGCTGGAGCGACGCCGTCGGATCGTCGCTCTTCATGGCCGCGGCGGTGCCCGGGGCGTTCGCGAACGACTCGGCCGCCACCAGCGACCGGTCGCGGGCCTCCTGGATGGCGCGGTTGCGGTCCTGGATCACGAGCACCACCACGGCGGTGGCGATGAGCAGCAGGACGACCACCAGTTGCAGCAGGAAGACCTGACCGGCGACGCTGCGCGGCTTCAGTGCCGACAGCGCCCGCCGGACGGCCGGGGGCCGACGGGCCTCCCCGTCGGCCTCCGGCGGCCCGGCCTGAGGCTCCGGCGGTGTGCGGTCACCCCGCCGGCGCGCCGGGGCATATCGCCCGAGTCTGCCCATTTCCTCAGTATCGGCGACGGGCCCGACAGGCGCGGCCCGGACCCGACCCGGCCGGGCTCGGCCATGGCGCCGGGACCGCCGCCATGGCCGGTCGCGCCCCCGCGGGTCTCGGGCACGACAAAAAACCGGCCGAGTCTATGACTCGGCCGGTCTTGTGCGAACGAACACGTCGTTCTGTCGGTGTCCGAGGGGGGACTTGAACCCCCACGCCCGATAAAGGGCACTAGCACCTCAAGCTAGCGCGTCTGCCATTCCGCCACCCGGACAAGGTGTCTGTCGTGCGGGGTTTCCCCCGCGGCGACGTCGTAAACATTACCAGGCTTTCCGGGGTGCCCGATCACGGGCGGCCGGGCCGCCGGGTGCCGCGCCCCGCGTGAACGGCGTGTGACGGGCCGGGACCGGTCTTGGGCGGGGGCCGGTGGAGAGGGAGGATGAGGGGGACCCACCAGCAGTGACAGCGGGAGGAACCAGCGTGAGCGCGACGGACGACACGGCCAGGGGCGTCACCGGCGAGGACGAGGTCGTGGACCTCTGCCGCGAGCTGATCCGGATCGACACCAGCAACTACGGCGACCACTCGGGCCCGGGTGAGCGCAAGGCGGCCGAGTGGGTCGCCGAGAAGCTCGCCGAGGTGGGACTCGAACCGGAGATCTTCGAGTCGCACCCGGGCCGCGCCTCCACCGTGGCCCGCATCGAGGGCGAGGACTCCTCCCGGCCCGCCCTCCTCATCCACGGACACCTCGACGTCGTACCGGCCAACGCGGCCGACTGGACCCACGACCCCTTCTCGGGCGAGGTCGCCGACGGCTGCGTGTGGGGCCGGGGCGCCGTCGACATGAAGGACATGGACGCGATGACTCTCGCGGTCGTCCGCGACCGGCTGCGCTCGGGGCGCAGGCCGCCCCGCGACATCGTGCTCGCGTTCCTCGCGGACGAGGAGGCGGGCGGCACCTACGGCGCCCGTCACCTCGTCGACAACCACCGGCACCTGTTCGACGGGGTGACCGAGGCGATCAGTGAGGTCGGCGGCTTCTCCTTCACGGTGAGCGAGGAGCGGCGGCTCTATCTCATCCAGACGGCCGAGAAGGGCATGCACTGGATGAAGCTGACCGTGGCCGGCACCGCGGGGCACGGCTCGATGATCCACCGGGACAACGCCATCACCGAGCTGTCCGAGGCGGTCGCCCGGCTGGGGCGGCACACCTTCCCGGTCCGGGTCACCAAGACCACCCGCGCCTTCCTCGACGAGCTCGGCGACGCGCTCGGCACCCCGCTGGACCCCGAGGACATGCAGGCGACCCTCGCCAGGCTCGGCGGCATCGCCAAGCTGATCGGCGCGACCCTCAGCAACACCGCCAACCCGACCCAGCTCGGCGCCGGCTACAAGGTCAACGTCATCCCCGGCGAGGCCACCGCCCACGTCGACGGACGCTTCCTGCCCGGCCACGAGGACGAGTTCCTCGCCGACCTCGACCGCATCCTCGGCCCGAAGGTCCGCCGCGAGGACGTGCACTCGGACAAGGCCCTGGAGACGTCCTTCGACGGTGCGCTCGTCGAGGCGATGCAGTCCTCGCTGCTCGCCGAGGACCCGACCGCCAAGGCGGTTCCCTACATGCTCTCCGGCGGTACGGACGCCAAGTCCTTCGACGACCTCGGCATCCGCGGCTTCGGCTTCGCGCCGCTGAAGCTGCCGCCCGAGCTGGACTTCGCCGGCATGTTCCACGGCGTCGACGAGCGGGTCCCGGTGGACGGCCTCCGCTTCGGCGTCCGCGTGCTCGACCGCTTCATCGACGCCTCCTGAAACCGTCCGGCGGAAACGCGATTTCGCCGCCCGAGGAAATCGGCCGCCTGTACGGACGTGACTGGGAAGGGTGAATGCGAGGATAAGCGCGTAGCCCCACTAATTCCGCCTCGTTACTGGTGATGCGATCCGCTGCTTGGGATCGCATTGCCAACGAGGAGGAATAATGATCAAGAAGGTCGTCGCTGCTGCGGCTGCCACTGGTGGGCTGGTTCTCGCGGGCGCGGGTCTGGCTGTTGCCGACGCCGGTGCCCAGGGTGCCGCCGTGCACTCCCCGGGTGTCGCCTCCGGCAACGTGATCCAGGTGCCCGTGCACGTCCCGGTGAACGTCTGCGGCAACACGATCTCGGTGATCGGGCTGCTGAACCCCGCCTTCGGCAACACCTGCATCAACAAGTGACGCCGACCCGCTGAGGGGTCGTCCGTCCACATCGTCGGCCCCGGAGCGCGCGCCATGCGCTCCGGGGCCGACCGGTCTTTCTCCGAAGGAAAAGCCGAAGAAATCGAAGAGCGCGGAAACGATCGAACAGCTGCCATGCTGCGGACGTTCCAGGACGCGTGACGAGATGGAAAGACAGGGATTCAGCAATGCGACAGGTCACCCGTAAAAGCCTCATGACCGTGGCGGCGGCGACGGGGGTGATCGCCGCCGCGAGCGGCTACGCCCACGCCGACTCCGCCGCGCACGGCGCCGCCACCGACTCGCCCGGCGTTCTGTCGGGCAACTCGGTGCAGGCCCCGGTCAACGTCCCCGTGAACGTGTGCGGCAACACCGTCGACGTCGTCGGGGCGCTCAACCCGACCTTCGGCAACTCCTGCGTCAACAAGGGCGGCGGGGCCAGGTCCGGCGGACACGGCGCCCACGGCGGCGGCTCCCACTCGGGCGGGTACGGCGGCCACCAGGGCGGTTACGGCGACCACGAGGGCGGCGGCCGCGGCGGCAGCCACGGCGGGAACCAGGGCGGCGGGTACGGCGGTCACGGCGGTCACCACGGTGGCTCCGGTGCCCACGGCGGCTCCGGGGGCGCGCACGCCGGCGGACACACCGGCGGATCGCCGGGCGTCGGCTCCGGGAACCAGGTCCAGGCACCGGTCGACGTCCCCGTGAACGTGTGCGGCAACAGCATCGACGTCGTCGGCATCCTCAACCCGTCGTTCGGCAACGACTGCGCCAACGGCGGCGGAGGCGACGCCTACACGCCCCCGTCCCGCGGCCACGAGACGCCGGGCAAACCGGGCGACCACGGCCCCGGCAAGCCGGGTCCCGGCCACTCCGACTCCTCCACCCCGGAGGGCAAGCCCTCGACCCCCCGCCACGTGACGCCGGCGGGAGCCTCCTCCGTGAACGTTCCCGCCGCTCAGCTCGCGCACACCGGCGCCGGGGTGCCGCTGGGCCTCGCCCTGCCGGCCGGCGCGGGCGCGCTGCTCGCGGGCGCGCTGCTCTACCGCAAGGCGCGCCTCTCCGCGTGAGACGCACCCACGCGCACGACGGAGCGGGCCCCGCCTCGGCGGGGCCCGCTCCGTATCCGTTCTCTCACCTCACCACGTGGCCCGCACCTGGCGGATGATCCGCCGGCGCAATCGCACCCTGCGGCTGCCGTCACGCAGCAGGCTCAGACGGTCCAACTCCCAGTGTCCGTACTCGGCATGGTCGGTCAGCAGTCGGGTCGCGTCCTTGCGGGACACCCCGCGCGGTACGTAGACGTCGACAAATTCGTATTCCGGCATCGCATCTATTGTGCGGTCCGGGGTCCGGTACGGATAGCGTCTGCACTATGTCTGATGCTGCGCAGCCCACCGCTGCCGAGGTACGCGCCGCCGCCGAGGCGGTCAAGACCGCGCTCGACCGCCACCTGGCCGCGGTCGAACGCAGGACGGGGGAGGACGACCCGGCCGTCTACGAGGCGTTCAACGAGCTGGCCGCGGCCGCCGAGGTCTACGACGAACTGCTCTACGACCGCTACGACGAGGTCACGCCCTTCGAGATCCCCGGCGCGGAGGACTCCCTGCCGCCGTACGCGGGCCCCGAGGAGCCGAACGCGCTGAGCGTCCTGATCCGCCGCGACTACGCGGTCGCGGAACCGCAGCGGCTGCTGGCGCAGGCACGGCGGGTCGAGGCGGCGGACGACGAGGGAACGGGCGCGGCCGTCTCGGACACGGTGCACGGGGCGCTGGGCATGCTGTTCGGCGAGTTCGAGGCGGACGAGATCGCCTCCCGGCACAAGGAGTTCGGCCTGGAGGAGGGCGACTCCACGCTGTGGGTGCTGGCGGCCGACGAACCGGCGGAACCGGGCGAGTGGCTGGAGACGCCCTTCGACCAGGCCGACCCCGGGCGGGTCGTCTGCCGCTTCGACGTCAGCTCGGTCTTCGACGACCTCGACGACGGCGACGACGACGATCTCGTGGACGACTTGGAGGACGAGGACGAGGACGAGGACGAGGACCTGGAGGCGCTGGACGCGGACCGCTAGCCGTTCCGTCCCGTACGGCGCACCCGGTCGACGGGTCCCGGCGGCGGTCGTGGGGGGATTCCCCTCGCGACCGCCGCCGTTCCGTGTCAGCCGCCCGCCGGCACCTGGGCGCGCAGCAGGACCGGCAGCCGGGTCGTCCGGGGCTTGGCCGGGATCTCCGCGACGGCCCTCGGCAGTGCCTGCTCGACACCGTGCACCACGGACAGATGGCGCTCCGCGCGGCCGAAGGCCGTGTACACCCAGGGCCGGGAGAGCGCCTGCGCCGCGTCCCCCGGGAGCACCACGACCGCCGCGGGCCACCGGCTCCCCACGGCCTGGTGCGCGGTCAGCGCCCACCCGTGCCGGACGGCCTGCTCCACCCGCTCCCGCGGTACGACGACGGAGGCGCCGGCGCAGGACAGGTGCAGTCCCTCCGCGTCGGCCGTCACCACCCGGCCCTGGACCGTACGGCCGGGAGCGGGCGCGTAGGCGATCCGGTCGCCGGGGTCGAAGCCGCCGAAGCGGCCGGGGCCGGGATTGAGCCGTTCCTTCAGGGCGGCGTTCAGCGCGCGGGTGCCGGCCGCGCCGCCGTGGCCGGGGGTGATCGCCACCGTCTCCTCGGGGCTGATCCCGAAGGCCCGGGGCACCGAGTCGGCGACGAGCTGCACGGTCCGGTGCACGGCCTCGCCCGCGTCCCGCACCGGCACGATCACGATCTCCTTGCCGGGCGCGTCGACCTGGTTCAGCTCGCCGATGCCGACCCCGGAGGCGAGTTCGCCGATCGGCCCCGGGTCCGGGGTGCGCGAGGCCACCTGCGGGCAGACGCGCGCCGCGAGCAGGTCGGCGAAGACCCGGCCCGGGCCGGCCGACCCGAGCACCGCCGGATCCCCGCTGAGCACCAGCCGTGCCCCGTCCGGCAGCGACTCCGCCAGCATCGCGGCGCTCTCCACGTCCAGTTGCGGCGCGTCGAGCAGGACCAGCAGGTCCAGGGCGAAGGCCCCGTCGGCGTCCCGCCCGGGCCCTTCGGCGCCCGCGATCAGACCGGTAACGGTGACGACGGCGCCGTCCCCCGCCGCCCCGGCGAGGAGGGCCTCGAACCGCTCCCGTCCGTCCGGTGTGTGGCAGGCCGCGACCGCGCGCAGACCCAGGGACCGGGCCGCGGTGAGCAGGGCCGCGGGCTCCGCGCGGGCGGCCTCGCCGCCGGTGTGCAGCACCAGACCGTGCCCGGCGACGGCGCGCAGCAGTTCGGCCGGGCCCGCGGACGCGGCGGCCGTGACCTGCTCCCACCGCGTGGCGGACTCCTTGGGCAGGGAGTTGACGACCCGGGCCAGCGCGTCGGCCAGGCTCTCCTCCGCGAGCGCGTACCGCTCCAGGCCGACCAGGACCCGGACCGGCCGGGCCTCCGCGCCCTCGTCGCCCTCCGCGCCGTCCTCACCCGGGTCCCCGGCGGGCTGTCCGGCGCCGGGTCCGTCCAGGGCGTCCTGGAAGGCCAGGGCCTCGCCCTCGGCCAGCGTGCTCTGTACGGCTGCGTCCGCGTCCGGCACGGCCTGCCGGCCCAGGGCGGCGGTGAGGGCCGGCAGCTCCAGGGCGGTGTGTCCGGCCAGGGCGGCCTGTTCCAGCAGCCACACCGTCACCGCACGGCCGCGCCGCTCGTCGTCCGGGGAGCACTCGGGGCCGAGCAGCGCCCGGGCGAACCCGTCGGCCTGCTCGGGCCGGACCCCGGGGACCCGCAGCAGCTGCCAGGGGTCCTCGCGCAGCACCTCCGCGGCGCCCTCGCCGAGCGCGACGGCGGCCTGTGGTGCGAGCGGCTCGGGCGCGCCACCGGCGGCCAGCACGCGCCGCACCTCCTCGACGGCGTCCGCGGCCGGCGGCGCCGTGTGCGCGGAGGGCCCGTCGGTCACCGGCTGCGGGCGCCGCACCGGCTCGGGGGCGGGCCTGCGGGGCGCCGGGGCCGGCTCGTCGAACACGGTGGCCGGGGGCTTCGCCCCGCCCTCCACCGCGCGTACGGCCGCGAGCAGGTCGGCGGCCTTCCCGCTGAGCTTGGCCCCGCTGGCGATGGGCTCCGCCTTCTCCGCCTTGCGTCGCTCGATCCGCTCCCGCTCCAGCTTCTGCGCGGCGAGCTCCGCCTCCGCCTCGGAGAGCTGCGCGGCCGCCTCGCCGTCGCCCGTCGCCTCGCCGCCGTCCGCCTCGGAGGCGTCCTTCGCGGCGTCCCCCTGGTCCGCCGGCTCCGCGTCGGCGGCAGCGTCCGCACCGGCTTCCGCCTCGCTCTGCGCGCCCCGCGCGGCGGTGGCGTCGGAGCCAGGCTCCGCCGTCGCGGTGGCGTCCGCGGTCCCGGGCTCCCCGGCGGCGTCCGGCGTCGCCGCTCCGGCGTTCTCGGTGCTCTCCGGGGGAACCGGCTCCGTGCTCACAGCGTGCTCCAGTCGTGATCGGGATAGCGGTGCACGGGCGCCGACACGTCGTCGAGGGCCCGGCAGATCTCGTCAGGAAGACTAAGGGCCTCCACTGACAGAGCCGCCGTGAGCTGCTGCGCGTTGCGCGCGCCGACGATCGGGGCGCTCACGCCGGGCCGGTCGCGGACCCAGGCGAGGGCGACCTGGAGCGGCGTGACCGCCAGGCCGTCGGCCGCGGTGGACACGGCGTCCACGATGCGGCTCGCGGTGTCGTCGAGATACGGCTCGACGAAGAGCCCGAAGTGGTCGGAGGCCCCCCGCGAGCCGGGCGGCAGGGCGTCGCCGCGGTACTTGCCGGTGAGGACGCCTCGGCCGAGCGGAGAGGACGGCAGCAGACCGATGCCCAGATCCAGCGCGGCCGGCAGCACCTCGCGCTCGACGCCGCGTTGCAGCAGCGAGTATTCCATCTGGGTCGCGGCGAGGCGGGTGCGGGTGCCCGGCGCGGCGAGCTGCCAGGTGGCCGCCTTGGCGAGCTGCCAGCCGCAGAAGTTGGCGACCCCGGCATAGCGGGCGCGGCCGCTGGTGACAGCGATGTCCAGGGCCTGGAGGGTCTCCTCCAGCGGGGTCCCGGCGTCGTACGCGTGCACCTGCCACAGGTCGACGTGGTCGGTGCCCAGCCGGGCCAGCGAGGCGTCCAGGGCGGCGAGCAGATGTCCCCGCGAGCCGTCGTAGCGGCGGTCCGGGTCGGGCACGCTGCCCGCCTTGGTGGAGATGATCAGGTCCCGGCGCGGCACCAGGCCGTCCATCAGCCGTCCGAGCAGATATTCGGCGTCCCCGTCGCCGTACACGTCGGCCGTGTCGACGAGGGTCCCGCCCGCCTCCCAGAACGTCTTCAGGACGTCCGCGGCGTCGTGCTCGTCGGTGTCGCGGCCCCAGGTCAGGGTGCCGAGCCCGATGCGGGACACGCGCAGGCCGGTGCGGCCGAGATGCCTCTGCTCCATGGACGCCGAGATTACTGGCCAGAACTGGGCAGTGGGTTGCCTGTGGATAACCGAATCCGCGCGCACCGGGGACGAGTTCCGCAGGCCGCGGCCCCGGTGCGGATCCGCGCGACCCTCGCCACACCGCCCTCCCCGGGCACCCGCCCCCGCGCTAAGGTCTGCGCAACAGCGTCGTTACTGATCAGTAAGGGGATCGGCCATGCAGCTCGGGATCAACCTCGGCTACTGGGGTGCCGGAATGGACGGCGACAACCTCGCCGTCGCCCAGGAGGCCGACCGCCTCGGATACGCCGTGTGCTGGGCCGCCGAGGCCTACGGCTCCGACGCGGCCACCGTGCTCACCTGGGTGGCCGCGCAGACCGAGCGCATCGACGTCGGCTCGGCCATCTTCCAGATCCCGGCCCGGCAGCCGGCGATGACCGCGATGACCGCCGCCACCCTCGACTCGCTGTCCGGCGGCCGCTTCCGTCTCGGCCTCGGCGTCTCGGGACCCCAGGTCTCCGAGGGCTGGTACGGCGTCAAGTTCGACAAGCCGCTGTCCCGCACCCGCGAGTACGTGGAGATCGTCCGCAAGGCGATGACCCGCGAGCGGCTGTCGTACGACGGCGCCCACTGGACCCTCCCGCTGCCCGACGGCCCGGGCAAGCCGATCAAGCTGACCGTGCACCCGGAGCGCGAGCACATCCCGCTGTACATCGCCGCGATCGGCCCGAAGAACCTCGAACAGACCGGTGAGATCGCCGACGGCGCGCTGCTGATCTTCCCGTCCGCCGAGCATCTCGAGGACACCGCGATCAAGCACCTGCGGGCCGGACGCGAGAAGGCCGGCAAGACGCTGGACGGCTTCGACGTCTGTCCGACGCTGCCGCTGGCGCTGGGTGAGGACAAGGACGTCGAGCGCCTCGCGGACACCTTCCGCCCCTACACCGCGCTGTACGTCGGGGGCATGGGCAGCCGCAAGCAGAACTTCTACAACCAGCTCGCGCGCCGCATGGGGTACGAGGCCGCGGCCGACGAGATCCAGGACAAGTACCTGTCCGGCGACAAGCAGGGCGCCGCGGCCGCCGTGCCGCACGACCTGATCGACCGGACCACGCTGCTGGGTTCGGTGGAGCGGATCGCCGACCGCATGAAGGCCTACGCGGCGGCCGGCGTCACCACCCTGACGCTCGCGCCCGCGGGCTTCACCCTCGACGAGCGCCTGGCCTCGCTGCGGGCCGGCACCCAGGCCATGGAGCTCGCCGGACTGGCGTAGCGCACGGGGCCCGCGGGCCCCGGAAGTTCAGCGGCCGTGGTGGGGGCTCGGGGGTCTTCCCCGCCACGGCCGTCACGCGGAACAACGCCCCGCGCGGCCCCTGGTTACGCTCCCGGGCCGACTCCGGGCGTCCCTCTTTCGGCGCAGTTGTCCGACACACCTGTTGCAGCACCTTCCTGGTCGCATTTGACTCGTTCCTTGCGGAATGCTGCGGAATCCTGCGCGATGCGAGAGGTGCCCCACGATGCTGTCGGCCAAGAGTCTGTTCCAGGAGATCATCGACGACGACGAGTCCTTCGCGCTCTTCTGTTCCATCGCCGCCGGCGGAGAGGCGCAGGGCGGCTGGGAGAACGCGCGGATCGCCGCGCTCGTCCCGCAGAGCCAGCGCGCCCTCGCCCCGAAGATCACCCGTCACGGCGCCGACGAGGACAAGCACGGCCGGATCTTCTACGCCCTGATCAAGAAGCGCGGCCTCGCTCCCGTCCCCGTCCCGGGCGACACCGACTACACGATGCTCCTGGAGCGCGCCGGCATCGGCCTCGCGCACGACCGGCTCAACTCCGACGAGCCGCTCACCGTGCGGGACATCGTCACCTACCTCGCCCACAGCAGGGTCACCGAGCAGCGGGCCGCCGAACAGATGCAGCTGCTGCGCAGGCACTTCGGCGACCATCCCGACCTCGGCCGCGCGGTGCGGATGATCTCCCAGGACGAGGACAACCACCTCGCCTACTGTCACGAGGAACTGCTGCGGCTGGCCCACGCGGGACACGGCCGCCTGATCCAGCAGACCCTGCGCGCGTGCGCGCTCGCCGAGATCCGGATCTACCGCGACGTGAGCCTGGCCGTCATGGCCCACATGGGCGACATCCTCGGCTGGACCAGGGCCAGGTCCGTACTCCTCGCGGCGGGCATCCACGCCGTCCACGCGTGGGAGCGCTTCGCGGGCTGGCGGCGGATGGTCTCCCTGGAGATGCCCGAACACCGTGACGCGCTCGGCGGTCCGGCCGTCCCGGCCCCCGAGTTCGCCTGAGCCACCCGACCGCCCGACCGCCCGGCCGCGTACGCGCGCCGGACGGCCCCGCACGCGGCCGCGGACCTCTAGAGCCAGCCCCGCCGTTTGAACAACCGGTACAGCAGCACCTCGAGCACGACCATCAGCGCGATCACCGCCGGATACGACCACACCCACCGCAGTTCCGGCATGTGCTCGAAGTTCATGCCGTAGATCCCCGCGATCATCGTGGGGACCGCGGCCATCGCCGCCCACGCCGAGATCTTCCGCATGTCGTCGTTCTGCCGGACGCTCATCTGCGCCAGATGCGCCGACAGGATGTCCGTGACCAGCCGGTCCAGCCCCTCCACGGAGTCGTTCACGCGCGTGAGGTGGTCGTTGACGTCCCGGAAGAAGGGCCGCGCCTTCTCGTTCACGAAGGGCACGCCCGGGCCGGACGCGCCGACACCGGCCAGCCTCGTCAGCGGCGGCCCCAGCGGACCGGTGGCCCGCCGGAACTCCAGGACCTGGCGCTTGAACCGGTAGATCCGCGACGCCGTGTTCCGCGAGCCGCCGCCGTCCGGCGAGAACACCTCCGTCTCCAGCTCCTCCAGGTCCGTCTGGAGCTCGGTCGCCACGTCCAGGTAGTGGTCCACGGTGGCGTCGGCGATGGCGTACACCACCGCCGTGGGCCCCTTGGCGAGCAGCTCCGGCTCCTGTTCCAGCCGCTGGCGCACGGCGGCCAGCGGCGCGCCCTCCCCGTGCCGGACGCTCACCACGAAGCCGTCGCCGAGGAACACCATCACCTCGCCGGAGGAGACGGAGTCGCTCTCGGGCTCGTAGACGACCGGCTTGAACACCAGGAACAGCGAGTCGTCGTAGACCTCCAGCTTGGGCCGCTGATGCGCCTTGAGGGCGTCCTCGACCGCCAGCGGGTGCAGGGCGAACTCCCGCGTGACGTGGTCGAACTCGTTCTCCGACGGCTCGTGCAGCCCGATCCACACGAAGCCGCCCGCCGCCCGCGCCTCGGCCAGGGCGTCCGAGAAGTCCTGCGGGCCCTGCGCACGGTGCCCGTCCCGGTAGACGGCGCAGTCGACGATCACTCGGCCCATCCTTCCCTCGGGCACCCGTCGGCACACGCGCGCGTGCGCCTACGCTGGGCCGCATGCCCACGCTGATCCTCGTCCGGCACGGCCGGTCCACCGCCAACACCTCCGCCGTGCTCGCCGGCTGGACGCCCGGCGTCGCCCTCGACGAACGGGGCGCCGCCCAGGCCGCCGCGCTGCCCGGCCGGCTCGACGGGCTCCCGATCGCCGAGGTCGTCACGAGCCCCCTCCAGCGCTGCCAGGAGACGCTCCGCCCGCTCCTCGAGGCCCGCCCCGGGCTGCGCGTCCACACCGACGAGCGGATCGGGGAGTGCCACTACGGCGACTGGTCCGGGCGCAAACTCGCCGAGCTGATGGACGAGCCCCTGATGGAGGTGGTGCAGGCGCATCCCTCCGCCGCCGCGTTCCCGGGCGGCGAGTCCATGCGGGCCATGCAGACCCGCGCCGCCGAGGCGGTACGGGAGTGGAACGCGCGCGTGGAGCGCGACCACGGCGCCGACGCCGTCTATCTGATGTGCTCGCACGGCGACATCATCAAGTCGCTCGTGGCGGATGCGCTCGGGCTTCATCTCGACCTCTTCCAGCGGATCTCCGTAGAACCGTGTTCCATCACCGCGATCCGATACACCCGGCTGCGCCCCTTTCTCGTGCGTCTCGGCGACACCGGGGACTTCGCCTCCCTCGCCCCGCGCGAGGAGCCGCCGGCCGGGGACGCGACGGTCGGGGGCGGTGCGGGCGCACCGTGATCGTCGGTCGCAGTAGGGTGAAGCGGTCCGCAAACGCGCGCGTACCCGCAGGGACGTTCCCCCATCCGTTCCCCGGCCCACGATGACCCCCGATTCCCATGGAGACAGGACGTGTCCCGTCAGGTGTTCCTCTACGACCCCCCGGACCGTTTCGTGGCCGGGACGGTCGGACTGCCCGGGCGCCGTACGTTCTTCCTCCAGGCCACCGCCGGCGCCCGGGTGACCAGCGTGGCCCTGGAGAAGACCCAGGTCGCCGCCCTCGCCGAGCGCATGGACGAACTGCTGGACGAGGTGGTCCGCCGCAGCGGCGGCAGCGCCCCCGTGCCCGCGATGTCACCTGCCGAGAACACCGACACCGCCCCCCTCGACACGCCGGTCGAGGAGGAGTTCCGGGTCGGCACCATGGCCCTCGCCTGGGACGGTGAGGAACAGCGCATGATCGTCGAGGCGCAGGCCCTGGTGGAACTGGAGGCGGACTCGGAGGAGGACCTCGCCGAGGCCGAGGAGAAGCTCCTCCAGGACGAGGAGAACGGACCTCCGATGCTGCGGGTCCGGCTCACCGGCGCGCAGGCGCGGGCGTTCGCCAAGCGCGCGCTGGACGTCGTCAACGCGGGCCGGCCGCCGTGCCCGCTGTGCAGTCTGCCGCTCGACCCGGAAGGACACGTATGTCCGCGCCAGAACGGATACCGCCGGGGGGCGTGACGGCCACCGACCCGGCCGGCGCCGAACTCCTCGCGCACGGCGCGCTCACCGTCCGCGGACGGATCAGCGACGCCTCGAACGCGGCCCTCTACTGCACCGTCACCCACGAGGGCCGCGAGGCGGCCTGCGTCTACAAGCCGGTCGCGGGGGAGCGGCCGCTGTGGGACTTCCCCGACGGCACCCTCGCCCGGCGCGAGGTCGCCGCCTACGAGGTGTCCGAGGCGACCGGATGGGGCCTGGTGCCCCCGACCGTGCTGCGCGACGGGCCGTACGGCGAGGGCATGTGCCAGCTGTGGATCGAGACGGCGCCGGAGTCCGACCTGCTCGCCCTGGTGGACGCGCGGGAGCCGGAGCCGGGCTGGAAGGCGATCGGCCTCGCCGAGGTCGGTGAGGGCCGCACCGCGCTGCTGGTGCATGCCGACGACGAACGGCTGCGCCGGCTCGCCGTCCTCGACGCGGTGATCAACAACGCCGACCGCAAGGGCGGCCATCTGCTGCCCACCGCCGACGGCCGGCTGTACGGCATCGACCACGGGGTCACCTTCAACGCCGAGAACAAGCTGCGCACGCTGCTGTGGGGCTGGGCGGGCGAGCCTTTGACCGGGGAGGCCCTGGACGTCCTCAAGGGCCTCAGGGCGGCCCTGGAACCCGGCGGACGGCTCGCGGTCGCCCTGACCGCGCTCATCACCCCGGCCGAAGTCGACGCCACCCGCGCGCGTGCCGAGGCGTTGCTGGAGACCGGCACCCACCCGGAGCCGAGCGGCGACTGGCCGGCCATCCCCTGGCCCCCGGTCTGACCGGCTCCTCCACACCCCCGACCCGGCGCGCGCACAGCCGGCGGGATCGCGCAAGAGGGCCTTACCGGCCGTCCGGCCTGCTCCGGTTCGTACAGGTCACTTCCGTCCGGTTAGGCTCATGACATGCATGCCTGGCCCGCTTCCGAGGTCCCCGCCCTGCCTGGTCAGGGCCGCGACCTGAGGATCCACGACACCGCGACCGGCGGCTTGGTCTCCCTCGACCCCGGTCCCGTCGCCCGTATCTACGTCTGCGGCATCACGCCGTACGACGCGACCCACATGGGTCACGCGGCGACCTACAACGCGTTCGACCTCGTCCAGCGCGTGTGGCTCGACACCAAGCGGCAGGTTCACTACGTCCAGAACGTCACCGACGTCGACGACCCGCTCCTGGAGCGCGCCGAGCGTGACGGCCTCGACTGGGTCGCCCTCGCCGAGAAGGAGACGGCGCTCTTCCGCGAGGACATGACGGCGCTGCGGATGCTGCCCCCGCGGCACTACATAGGCGCCGTCGAGGCGATACCCGGCATCGTCCCGCTCGTGGAGCGGCTGCGCGACGTCGGCGCCGCCTACGAACTCGAGGGCGACATCTACTTCTCCGTCGAGTCCGACCCGCACTTCGGCAAGGTCTCCCGCCTGGACGCGGCCGCCATGCGGCTGCTCTCCGCCGAGCGCGGCGGCGACCCCGAGCGCTCCGGCAAGAAGAACCCGCTCGACCCGATGCTCTGGATGGCGGCCCGCGAGGGCGAGCCCAGCTGGGACGGCGGCTCGCTCGGCCGCGGCCGGCCCGGCTGGCACATCGAGTGCGTGGCCATCGCCCTGGACCACCTCGGGATGGGCTTCGACGTGCAGGGCGGCGGCTCCGACCTCGCCTTCCCGCACCACGAGATGGGCGCCTCCCACGCCCAGGTGCTGACCGGCGAGTTCCCCATGGCGCAGGCGTACGTGCACGCCGGCATGGTGGGCCTGCACGGCGAGAAGATGTCCAAGTCCCGGGGCAACCTCGTCTTCGTCTCCAAGCTGCGCCAGGACGGCGTCGACCCCGCCGCGATCCGGCTCACCCTCCTCGCCCACCACTACCGGGCCGACTGGGAGTGGACCGACCAGGTCCTGACGGACGCCGTGGCCCGGCTCGGGCGCTGGCGGGCCGCCGTCTCCCGGCCCGACGGACCGCCCGCCGAGGCCTTGGTCGAGGAGATCCGCGCAGCCCTCGCCGACGACCTCGACGCCCCCGCCGCGCTCGCCGCGGTCGACCGCTGGGCGGCTTCGCAGGAGGAGCGGGGCGGTACGGACATCGGCGCCCCGGGAGTCGTCTCGCGGGCCGTGGACGCGTTGCTCGGCGTGGCGCTGTAACCGAAGGAGCCCCGGCCACGGGCACGAAGAGGGGCGGTGCGCCGACGCGCACCGCCCCTCTTCGTCGTCCGTCCCGGACCGCCGGACCCGCCGACCGTGTCATTCCTCCGACGACTCGCCGTCGTCGGAGGTGTCCCCGGTCGGCTTGGGCGGCTTCGGGGGCCTGGTGCGCTCCCCGGGGTCCGGCGGGCCTCCGCCGTCCCGGCGCCGCAGATAGCGCTCGAACTCGCGGGCGATCGCCTCGCCCGACGCCTCCGGCAGCTCCGCGGTGTCCCGCGCCTCCTCCAGGGTCTGCACGTACTCGGCGACCTCGGTGTCCTCGGCGGCCAGCTGGTCCACGCCCACCTGCCACGCGCGCGCGTCCTCCGGCAGCTCGCCCAGCGGGATGCGGACGTCGATCAGGTCCTCCAGGCGGTTGAGGAGGGCCAGCGTCGCCTTCGGGTTGGGCGGCTGCGAGACGTAGTGCGGTACCGCCGCCCACAGGCTCACCGCGGGTACGCCCGCGTGCGTGCACGCCTCCTGGAGGACACCCACGATGCCCGTCGGGCCCTCGTACTTGGTCTCCTCGAGATCCATCCGCTGGGCCAGGTCGGCGTCGGACGTGGTCCCGCTGATCGGCACCGGGCGGGTGTGCGGGGTGTCCCCGAGCAGGGCGCCCAGGATCACCACCAGCTCCACGCCCAGCTCATGTGCAAAACCGAGCAGCTCGTTGCAGAACGAGCGCCAGCGCATGGACGGTTCGATGCCGCGGACGAGCACCAGGTCGCGCGGTTTGTCGCCGCCGACCCGCACGACCGACAACCTTGTCGTCGGCCAGGTGATCTTGCGCACGCCGGCGTCCATCCACACCGTGGGACGGTTCACCTGGAAGTCGTAGTAGTCCTCGGCGTCCAGCGCCGCGAACACCTCGCCCTTCCACTCCCGCTCCAGATGCCCGACCGCGGTGGAGGCGGCGTCGCCGGCATCGTTCCAGCCCTCGAACGCGGCCACCATGACCGGGTCGATCAGCTCGGGAACCCCCTCGAGCTCGATCACCCAGCGCCTCCTTCCGACGTGCCCTCGCTTGACCACCCAACCTTACGGCGTTCCGCGGGAGCGCTCGCAGCCCCCTCGCACGGGGGAGTGAACGGATCACTGCCCCGTTCACCACCCCCGGACACCCCGCTTCCGCTCCGACTCGCGGCGCTCTTCACAGCCGGCGTACAGGGCGCGCTCACAGAGTCGAGCGCAACCACTGCTCCACGCTCGCGATGTGCACCGTGGCCCACGACCGCGCGGCCTCCGCGTCCCGGTCGCGCAGCGCGGCGAGGATCGCCCGGTGCTCGCGCAGCGTGCCGGCGACCGCGTCCTCCTGCGTCAGACCGCGCCAGATCCGGGCCCGGGTGGTCGGCCCCGAAAGCCCGTCCAGCAGCGAGCACAGCACCGAGTTGCCGGCACTGTGCACGATGCCCCGGTGGAACTCCAGGTCCCCGGCGACCAGTTCCTCGACCGAAGGATCGGCGCCGAGCTTGTCCAACTGGGCCTCGAGCGCGTCCAGTTGCTGCTCGCTGATCCGCAGGGCGGCCATCGCCGTGGCGGCCGGCTCCAGGATGCGCCGTACGGCGAGGAACTCCAGGACGGTGTCGTCGCGGTGGAAGTCGACGACGAAACTCAGCGCCTCCAGGAGCAGTTGCGGGTCGAGACTGGTGACGTACGTGCCGTCGCCCTGGCGCACGTCCAGGATCCGGATCAGCGACAGGGCGCGCACCGCCTCCCGCAGGGAGTTGCGCGACAGGCCCAGCTCCGCGGCCAGCTCGCTCTCCTTGGGGAGCCGGTCCCCGGGGCGCAGCGCACCCGAGACGATCATGCCCTTGATCTTCTCGATCGCCTCGTCGGTGACTGCCATGACCGGCCTCCCTGTGTCTCGCTCACCGCCCGGACGTCCGGACCCGGCCTCGGTCAGGACGCCGGATCAAGACATCGGATGTCTCAGCGGCCATTATGCGGGCAGATCACAGGACTGCCTCCAGATCCGCGATCACCGCCCGCTCGTCGAGCGTGGTGAGCCCGCGATCGCGCATCAGAACCCGCCCGTCGACGACGGTGTCCCGCACGTCCGGGGAGTGCGCCGCGTACGCCAGCGTCGACCAGGGGTCGTGGCGCGGCCGCAGGTGCGGCGCGTCCAGGTCGAGGACGATCAGGTCGGCCCGCTTGCCCGCCTCCAGGGAACCGAGCCGGTCACCGAGCCCGAGCGCCCGCGCGCCCTCGATCGTCGCCATCCGCACGGCCTGCTCGGCGCCTACCGCCGTCGGGTCGCCGCCCGCCTTGTGCACCAGCGCCGCCTGCCGCACCGCCCCCAGGACGTCCAGCGAGTTGGAGCTGACGGCGCCGTCCGTGCCCAGCCCCACCGTCACGCCCGCGCTCAGCAGCCGCGGCACGGGAGCGATCCCGCAGCCCAGCTTCAGGTTGGACACCGGACAGTGGGCGACGCCCGTGCCCGTGCGGGCCAGCGCCGCGATCTCCGGCCCCGTGAGGTCCACCGCGTGCGCGAGCAGCACGTCGGGACCGAGCAGCCCGAGCGAGTCCAGCAGCTCCACCGGCCGCTTGCCGTGCTGCACCTCGACGGTGGCGACCTCGGTGGCGTTCTCGGCCGCGTGGATGTGCACCAGCGCCCCGAACTCACGGGCCAGCGCGAACACTTCGGTGAGCTGCCCGGGGGAGAGGGTGTAGGCCGAGTGCGCGAAGACCACCGGCCGGTGCCCGGGCCGGGCCGGCCCGCGTGCCGCCAGGTCCCGGCGGGCCCACGCGAGCCGCGCCCCGTAGGCCATGCCGTCCGGCGGTCCGGGCACGTCCATGAAGGTGGGCCCGGTGTGCAGCCGCCAGCCCGCCTCCCGGGCCGCCCGCTCCGCCGCCTCGTGGAACCAGTACATGTCCAGCGCCGAGGTGACCCCGGCCCGCAGGCTCTCGGCGACCGCCAGCCGCACCGCCGCCGCCACGTTCTGCGGCGTCAGCAGCTCCGCCTCCCAGGTGAGGACCCGCTCCAGGAACCCCTGGAGGGTGACGTCGTCGGCGCGGCCGCGCAGCAGCGTCATCGCGAGATGGGTGTGCGCGTTGATCAGCCCGGGCAGGACGAGACACCCGGCGGCGTCGATCTCCTCGGCGGCCGGATGGCGGCCGCGCAGCTCGTCGGCCGGCCCCACGGCGACGATCTCGCCCTCGTGGACCGCGACCGCGCCGTCGCGCACGACGGTCCCGGCGTCGTCCATCGTCAGGACGTCGCCGCCGTGCACCAGCAGGTCGATGCTCACGCCTGCTCCCCTTCCTCCGCCTCGGCGAGCAGCCGCAGCGCCTCCAGGGAGACCACCGCGCCGCGTTCGACGCCCGCCGCCACGACCTCGCGGTGCGGGTCGTAGCCGCCGGTCGCCTGCTCGTCGACGAGTTCGTCGGCGTTCGCCCCGTCGATCACCAGCACACCGCCCGCGACCAGTCCGCGCAGCGAGGCGGTGACCAGCAGGGCGGACAGCTCCATCTCGATGGCGGCGAGCCCGGCGCCGGCGTAGGAGAAGAGCGGGAGCAGACCCGGCTGGAAGGCGGCCCGGGTCCACACGACGCCCCGGTGGTGCGGGGCGCCGGCGGCACGGGCCGCGCGCTGGAGCGCGAGGACCGCCTCCGGCGCCGCGACGGCCGGGTACTCCGGGGGCAGCAGCTGATGGGTCACCCCGTCGTCACGGACGGCGGCCTCCGCGACGACCAGGTCGCCGTCCCCGATGCCCGGCTTCATCGCGCCCGCCGTGCCGAACCGCAGGAAGGTGCGCACCCCCGCGTCGGCCAGCTCCTGGAACAGCAGGATCGCGCCCGGCGCGCCCACCCCGTGCGAGGCGACGACGACCGGCAGGCCCTTCCAGCTCCCGCTGAACACCCGGTACTCGCGGTGGTACGAGACCTCCTCCGCGCCGTCGAGGAGCGCGGCGACGGCCGCGGCGCGGGCCGGGTCGCCGACGACCACGGCGTGCGGGGGAAGCCCGGTGCGCGGCACGCGGGTGATGGGCAGCAGGTCCTGCGTCATTGGACGGCTCCGGTGGTACGGGGGCGGCGACGGCGGCGGGCCGTCGTGAGGAACAACGCGCCGAGCGTGACGACGTAGGGCGCGGCGTCGGTCGCCTGCTGCGGCAGGCCGAGACCCTGGAGGCGGAACCCGGCCGCCTCGGCGAGCCCGAACAGCAGCGCGGCGAGCAGGACACCCAGGGGCGCGGCGCGGCCCAGCATGACGGCCACGACAGCGATCCAACCACGGCCCGCCGTCATGTTCTCCGTGAACAGCGTGACGTTGCCCAGGGCCAGCTGGGCCCCCGCGAGGCCGCACAGGACCCCCGACAGCAGGATCACGCCGTACCGGTACCTCGCCGGGCTCACCCCGAGGGTGGCCGCCGCGTCGGGCGCCTCGCCGACCCCACGCAGCCGCAGCCCCCACACGTGCCGCGACAGCAGCAGCGCGGCGACCGCGACCGCCGCCCACGACAGGTAGGCGAGGGCAGTGAAGCCGCCGATCAGCGGCAGCCCGGCGAGCGAGGGGTCGTCGAAGGTCCCCTGCACACCGAAGACGGTGCGCAGCAGGAAGCCGGTGAGGCCGACGGCCAGCAGGTTCATGGCGATACCGAGGACCACCGCGTCCCCGCGCAGGGTGACCGCGCCCACCGCCAGGATCAGCGAGTACGCGGCCGCCGCGAGCGCCGCCGCCAGGACGCCGAGCCAGGCGCTGCCGGTGAACCAGCTGGTCGCCACCGACGTGAAGCAGCCCATCAGCATCATGCCCTCGAGGCCGATGTTGAAGACCCCGGCACGCTCGCACAGGGCGCCGCCGAGAGCGGCCAGCAGGATCGGGGTGAGGGCGCGCAGCGCCGACATGAGCAGATCGGAGTCGAGGAACATCACACCGCCTCGCTTTCCCGTGAACGGCGCGGCCGGCGGCCGGGCAGACGCAGCCGGGCCGCGAGGAAGACGATCACGATCGCCTGGAGCACCTGGGTCAGTTCGCGCGGCACCTCGGTGGTGCGCTCCATCGCGAGGCCGCCGACCTGGAGGACGGCGAAGAAGAACGCGGCGATCACGGTGCCCAGCGGAGCCGCGGCGGCGAGCAGGGCCGCGGTCAGACCGGTCCAGGTGTAGCCGGGACCGGTGAGCGAGCCGTCCACGAAGCGGTAGGGGAAGCTCAGCACGCCGATCGCGCCCACCAGCCCGGCCAGTCCGCCGGAGACCGCCATCAGCCGCAGCGTCAGGCCCTGCCGTCCGACACCCGCGTACGCGGCGAACCGGGGGTTGAGACCCGTCATGCGGATCTCGTAGCCCACCGCGGTGCGCCGGTCGGTGAACCAGTACACGGCGGCGGCGACCGCGACCAGGACCAGCCCGAGGGTGACCGTGGAGTCGCCGAACGCGGGCAGCGCCACACCCTCGGGCAGCGCCCGGGTCTGGGGCAGGCTGGAGCCGGGCTCCTTGAGCGGGTAGCGCGCCAGGTAGGAGGCCAGGGACACCGCCGGGTAGCTGAGCAGCAGACTGCTGACCAGCAGCGGAACCCCGAGGTGGTTCTCGCACAGGGCGGCCAGGACGGCGTACCCGGCGCCCGCGGCCAGCCCGGCCAGCAGGGCCAGGACGACGGTGAGGGGGGCCGGGAACGGCGAGTGCAGACCGGTCATCGTCGCCGTGATCCCACCGAGCACCATCTGCCCGTCGCCGCCGAGGTTGATCAGCCCGGCCCGCAGCGGGACCGCCAGCGCGAGCGCCAGCCCGAGCACGCTGGTGCCGGTGGTCAGGGTCGGGCCGATGCCGTCGGCGCCGAGCGCGCCGGTCACGACGGCCCGGTACGCCGTGACCGGGTCGGCGCCGGTGCCGAGCAGGAACAGCGCGCCGATGACCAGGCCCGCCAGCACGGAGAAGGTGAGGGGGGAGCGGAGCGCTCCGGATATGCGTGTCATGTCTGTGGGCTCACGTCGGTGTGCTCGTCTGCGGGGGTGGCCTCCACGGGGGCGCCGGCCATCGCCAGGCCCAGCGTCCGCTCGTCCGCCTCCGCCTTGGCGTACGTCGCCGCGATCCTGCCCTCGTACATGACGAGCACCCGGTCCGCGAGGCCGCGGATCTCGCTCAGCTCGGCCGAGACGAGGAGGACGGCGTGGCCGGCGTCGCGGTAGGCGATCAGCTGGTCGTGGATGTTCTGGACGGCGCCGATGTCGACGCCCCGGGTCGGCTGCTCGACGAGCAGCAGGGGTGCCTCGTGGGCGAGTTCGCGGCCGATGAGCAGCTTCTGGAGGTTGCCGCCGGACAGCGCCGAGGCGGGCACCTCGGTGGTCGCGGTCTTGACGCCGAAGCGCTCGACGAGCCGCCGGGCGTGCGCGCGGACCGCCGCCGGGGGCAGCAGACCGCGGGTCGACAGGGCCGTGCGGTGGTGGCCCATCGCCAGGTTGTCCGCGACCGAGGCGGCGGGCGCCGTACCGACCGCGTGCCGGTCCTCGGGGACGTAGGCGAGCCCTCGCACGCGCCGCCGGGCGGCCGAGGCGTGCGTGATGTCGTCGCCCTGGAGGGTGATCCGTCCCGAGGTGACCGGACGCAGTCCGGCCAGCGCCTCGACCAGCTCGCTCTGGCCGTTGCCGGCCACGCCCGCGACACCGACGATCTCGCCCGCGTGGACGGTCACGTCCACGTCGTGGACGGCGTCGGTGCGCAGACCGGTCACCCGCAGCACGGCCTCACCGGGGGTCCCCGGCGCGTGGACGCGGTCCAGCTCGACCGCGCGGCCGGTCATCGCGGCGGCGATCTCGTCGGCGGTGGTGGCGGCGGTGACCAGCCGGGCGACGACCCGGCCGTCCCGCAGGACGGTCACCCGGTCGCTGCCCTCCAGTACCTCGCGCAGCTTGTGGGTGACCAGGACGACCGTACGGCCCTGCTCGGCCAGCGACTTGAGGACCGCGAACAGGCCGTCCGCCTCCGCCGGGGTGAGGACCGCCGTCGGCTCGTCGAGGATCAGCGTACGGGCGCCCCGGTGCAGCAGCTTGAGGATCTCCACGCGCTGGCGCAGCCCGACGGGCAGGTCGCCCACCCGGGCGTCCGGGTCGACGAAGAGGCCGTGCTCCTCGGCGAGTTCGCGCACCCGGTGCCGGGCCGCGGCCCGGTCCACCAGGCCGAAGCGGCGCGGCTCGGCGGCGTAGACGACGTTCTCCGCGACCGTCAGCGAGCCGAACAGCTTGAAGCTCTGGTGGACCATGCCCAGCCCGGCGGCCATGGCGTCGGAGGGGCTGCCGAAGCGCACCTCCCGCCCGTCGACGCGGACCGAACCGGCGTCGGCGCGCTCCATGCCGTACAGGACCGACATCAGCGTGGACTTGCCCGCGCCGTTCTCGCCCATCAGCGCGTGGATCTCACCGCGGCGCACGGTCAGGTCGACGGCGTCGTTGGCGAGCGTGCCGGGGAACCGCTTGGTGATTCCCCGGAGTTCGACGGCGAGGTCCTCAGGAGGCGGCGGGGTCATCGACCTTCAGCTCTCCGGAGACGATCTGGTCGCGCAGTGCCTCGACCTTCGTCAGGACGTCCTTGTGGTCGGCGATCACGCACTTCGACGAGTCCACGCCGTCCTCGAGGCCGGTCAGGCTGATGCCGCCCTCCTTGAGGCCGTACGAGACGGTCGTGCCGGTCGTGCCGCCGAGGACCGTCCCGAGGCCCTTCTCGACGGCGACGTCCGTGCGCTTGATCACGTTGTCGACGACCGTGCCGGGCGCCGAGGGGCACTGGTTGACGTCGACGCCGTACGCGAACGCGCCCTTGGCCTTGGCCGCCTCGAAGACGCCGTAGTTGCCCGCCGCCGCGGCCGCCATGATCTGGTCGTAGCCCTTGGCGAGCAGAGTGTTCGCCTGCTCCTTGGCGCGCGCCGAGTCGTCGAACGGCGACTGGCCGCCGACGAACCGGGTGGACGCCTCGGTCTTCGCGGCGGCCTTCTTCGCGCCGGCCGCGAACGGGTCGCTGTAGCGGCGGAACTGGGGCGTGTCGAGCACGTCGACCGCGCCGACCTTGCCGGACTTGCTGAGCAGGCCCGCCTCGGCGCCCGCGAGGTAGACGCCCTCGTGCTCGCGGAAGACCGCGCAGCTGACGTTCTTGAAGGTCTTCGCGGTGCACGCGTCGATGATCAGGAACTGCTGGCCGGGGTTCTTCGCGGCCTGCTGGGCGACGATGTCGGCGAACTCGAAGCCGACGAGGACGATGACGTCCGGCTTGGCGTCCACCGCGGCCTGCACGTTCTGCTGCTGGGAGGCGGTGTCGGTGGACTGGTAGACCTTCTGGGTCCCGTCGTGCTGCTTCGCCGCGTTCTCGACGCCGGTCACCGCGAGCTTGAGGAACTCGTTCTGGCCGACGGCGTCGGGGGTGACGAGGGTGAAGGACGTGCCGCTGCCGCCGCTCGCGCCCGCAGCGGAGTCGTCCTTCTTCGCGGCGGCGTTGCAGGCGGTGGCGAGGAGCACGGTGCCGGTCGCGAGCGCGGCGAACTGCACGGAGCGGCGGTGTCTGCGGGGCATCGGGGAACCTTCCGGGTATGCCGGGAGACGCATCGGGAGGCTGCGGTGCGCGGGTCACGGCGGGGTGAGGTGAGCGACGGTGCTCGGAGCGGCGGAACCGCGGGGGAGGGGCGAGGAAGCGGACTAGCCGCGACAGCCGTCGCCGGCGCAGCGGCCGAAGTCGAGGAAGCGGCGCCGGGTGAGCAGCGGCATGCTTTCCTCCTTCGTCTCGTTCTGCGGGATGCTGGTATCGCCCAGCGGATGCAGGTGCTGGACTGTAACACTCGTTTCCGGACATCCGCCGAGCCGTCTCGAACTGTGGTTCACCTACGGCCGTTCGGGGGTTCTCCGAGGTCATGTACGGTGTCGAACATCATCGGAACATCAGGAGTGTCCCGTTATGTCCCAGGAACTGCGTGCCGTCGAGTGGACCGGAACCGGCCTCGCGCTGATCGACCAGACCGCTCTCCCGCACCGCACCGTGAGCGTCGAAGTCCACGATGTGGACACCCTGGTGGACGCGATACGACGGCTCGTGGTGCGCGGCGCCCCGGCGATCGGCGCGGCCGGCGCCTACGGTGTGGCGATCGCCCTGCTCCAGGGCGCGCGTGAGGGCTGGACGCCGGCCGGGACGCGCGAGGCCGTCGCCCGCGTCCGCGAGGCCCGGCCGACCGCCGTGAACCTCATGGTGTGCGTGGACCGCGTCATGACCCGTTTCGACGAGGGGCTCGACGCCGTTCTCGCGGAGGCCGCCGCTGTCCAGCGCGAGGACGTCGAGGCGAACCGCGCGATGGGCGCGTCCGGCGCCGACTGGCTGCTGAAGCGGGTCGGCGCGGACCGCCCGCTGCGGATCCTCACGCACTGCAACACCGGCGCGCTGGCGACCGCCGGGTGGGGCACCGCGCTCGGCGTCGTACGGGAACTCCACGCGCGCGGACGCCTCGAGGTCGTCTACGCCGACGAGACCCGCCCGCTCCTCCAGGGCTCCCGGCTGACCGCCTGGGAACTGCTCCAGGAGGGCATCGAGCACTTCGTCCAGGCCGACGGCGCCGCCGCCGGCACCATCCTGCGCGGCGAGGTCGACGCGGCGGTCGTGGGCGCCGACCGGATCGCCGCCAACGGGGACACCGCCAACAAGGTCGGCACCGTGGGCATCGCCCTCGCCTGCGCCTACGCGGGCATCCCGTTCCTGGTGGCGGCGCCCACCACCACGGTCGATCTCGCCACCCCGGACGGCAGCGCCATCCACATCGAACTGCGCGGCGAGGACGAGATCCTGGAGTGGGCCGGGACCCGTACGGCGCCCGCCGCGTCCCGCGGCCACAACCCGGCCTTCGACGTCACGCCGGGCAGCCTGGTGACGGGCCTGGTGACCGAGCGGGGCGTCCTGGAGGTCTCCGCGGGCGAACTGCCCGCGGACCACCTCCGCTGAGCGTCCTGCGGAGCGCGTCCGGCGGACACGGGTGAGGGCCACGGCCGAACGACCGTGGCCCTCACCCGTGTCCCGTGCGGATCAGCGTCGCGTCAGCTCCAACTCCAGCAGCCACTCGACGACTTCGGTGTGGTGACGGGCCTGGCGCGGGGTGTCGCCCCACACGTACAGACCGTGCCCCGCCACGACCACCGCCGGCATCCGGGGCTCGCGGGCCGCCTCGAGACGGTCGCCGAGGACCTTCATGTCCTGGCTGTTGGCGATGACCGGCAGTGTCACCTCGACGTCGTGCGCGGGCTGGCCGACCCCCTTGAGCATCTCCAGGTCCTTGAAGACGATCCCGCCCGGATGCCGGTGACCCAGCGCCACCGAGGCCACGGTGTGGACGTGCACGACCGCACCCGCCCCGGTCAGCGCGGCCACGCGCGCGTGCAGCTCCGCCTCTGCGGACGGCCTGCCACCGTCCACGGCGGCGCCGTTGCCGTCGACCAGCACCACGTCGGCGGGCGTCAGTTCGCCCTTGTCGTGGCCGCTCGCGGTGACCGCGAGCCGCAGCGGATCGCGGCCGAGTACCACCGACAGGTTGCCGGAGGTGCCGCGCATCCAGCCGAAGGAGGCGAAGCGGGCGGACTCGGCGGCGAGCACCGCCCCCGCCTCCTCCAGGTCGAGCGCGGTCAGGTCGGCGGTCATGAAGTGCTCCTGCTGTTGTTCACGGTGATCTCGTCGAACGTCCCCGCCTGCGCGTGGTCGCCGACCCCCTGCTCGAAATACGGCTCCCCGGGCCGCCGGACGCCGACCGCGTGCCACCCGGCCGCACGGGCCGCGTCCAGCTCGCCGGGCCGGTCGGAGAGGAAGAGCAGCCGCCCGGCCGGCACCCCGGTCGAACCGGCGATACGGCGGTACGACCGCGCGTCCTGCTTGGGACCGGCGTTCTCGGTGTCGTACAGACCGGACAGCAGCGGGGTGAGGTCGCCCGCCGGGCTGTTGGCGAACCACGCCCGCTGGGCGGACACCGAGCCGGACGAGTACACGTACAGCCGCAGCCCCGCCGCGTGCCAGGCGCGCAGCCGCGGCACGACGTCGTCGTAGAAGTGCGAGACGAGGTCGCCGCGCGCGAAGCCCTCGGACCAGACGACGCCCTGGAGGCTCTTCAGCGGGGTCGCCTTGCGGTCCTCGTCGAGCCAGGCGTTCAGCGTCTTCTCGATCCGGGCCGCGTCGGCGTCCGGCTCGCCCGTCAGCTCCCGTACCTGGGCCATCGCCCGTGCCACCACCGGCTCCCCGGCCCGCTCGGTGAGCAGTTCGGCGAACCGGGCGCGCGAGTACGGGTAGAGCACGTCCACCACGAAGCCCGTGGCGCTCGTGGTTCCCTCGATGTCCAGCACCACGGCGTCCACGTCGTGGGCCGGGGCGGCCGGCACGCTCACGCGGCGTCCCGGTCGGCCCGGTGGCCGGCCGCGATCGTGTCGTAGTCCGGGAACCGGCCGGCGATGGCGGAACCGGTGAAGCTGCCGATCCAGCCGTCCTCCTCGTGGAAGAACCGGATGGCCGTGAACGACGGGCTGGTGCCCATGTCGAACCAGTGCGTGGTGCCGCGCGGCACGCCCAGCAGGTCGCCCTTCTCGCACAGGACCGCGTGCACCTCGCCGTTCACGTGCAGGTAGAAGATGCCGGAGCCGGAGACGAAGAAGCGGACCTCGTCGTCATCGTCGTGGGTGTGCTCCTGGAGGAACTTCTCGCGGGCCGCCTTCGCCTTCGCCGGGAACTCCGGGTCGTCGCTGGGATGCAGCCCGAGGACGTCGACGGTGGTGAAGCCCTCCTGCGCGTTCAGCTTCTCGATCTCCGGGCCGTACGCGGCGAACACCGTGTCGCTGTCGGCGTCGAACGGCACGTCGGCGCGGACCGGCCACTGCTCGTAGCGCACGCCCAGCGGCGCGAGGGCCTCGGCGATCTCGGCGGGGTCGGCGGTACGGCGGACCAGGTTCTCCGGGCCGGACTCGGACCAGGTCGTCAGCAGCGTCATGGAAGCAACTCCAGGATTCTGTAAGGGATGTCCGGATGCCGAGACGGCACGGACGCAAGGAGCGGGGGAGAGGCAGGCGGCGGGGGCGGTCGCTCAGCCGCGACACAGCGCGCCGGGACAGCGCCGCATGCGGGGCATGCGCAGCGCGTTCGCGTGCCGTGTCGTCATCGGGGCCTCACGGTGCCGGGTCGGGTGCCGGTCCCGTGATGGTAACTCCCGGCGGTGCGTCCACCCCCTGTGACGTAATCGTTGTCTCGCATCATGAGATCCGGAGTCCATCCCTTTGACGGGTGGCGGAAAGCGTTCTCATGATCTGCGTATGAAGACGCTGCTGCTCGTACGGCGGCTGTACGTGGACTTGCTCCGGTCGACCACAGCCAGCTGTCGCTGACCCCTCCCGGAGCTCCGACGCGCCCCCGCTTCCCGGGCGCCCCCGCCGCACAAGCGGTTTCGCCTCCGTCCTGCGCTCCGGGCCCGGCATCCCCCGCTTCACCCCACTCCCTCAGCGCGGCACCCTCCGCCCGGCATTCCCTTGCCCGGCGGCGCCCGCCGCGCGTCCCCGTCGCGCCGCACCTCGGTAGCACCCCGCACCTGGAGCCCCTCATGTCCCGTGTCCGTCTGCCTCTCGCCGCCCTCTCGCTGGCGTCCCTCTCCGCCCTCGTCCTCTCCGGCTGCGCGCAGTCGACGGACGCCTCCGGGGACACCGGCAGCAGCGCCGCCCCGGCCGCGGCCGCCACCGGCAAGAAGCCCGCCCCCTTCGACGCCGGCGCGGTGAAGGTGGCCCTGGTCCGTCAGAGCGGCGCCGGCGACTACTTCGAGCAGTGGGGCAACGGCGCGAAGGCCCAGGCCAAGGCCCTCGGCATCGACCTGACCGTGTACGACGCCCAGGCCGACAACGCCAAGCAGGCCACCGACCTCTCCTCGGCCCTCAACTCCGGCGCGAAGGCGATCATCATCGACCACGGCTTTCCGGCGACCATCCAGCCGGAGATCGACAAGGCCGTGAAGAAGGGCGTCAAGGTCGTCGTCTACGACGTCGAGACCCCCACCAAGGGCGTCGTCTCCACCGAACAGGACGATGCGAGCATGGCCCGGGCGGTCCTTGACGTGATGGCCGAGAAGGTCGGCAAGGACGCGAAGGTGGGCTACGTCAACGTGGCCGGTTACGCCGCCCTCGACAAGCGCGACACGGTGTGGCGGTCCACGGTCGCCTCCGAGGGCTGGAAGCAGCAGTTCAAGGTCGGCAAGGTCACCGACTCCACGGCCACCGACAACGTTCCCCTGGTCTCCGCCGCACTCACCCAGCACTCCGACGTGGCCGGTGTGTTCGCGCCCTACGACGAACTCGCCAAGGGCACCCTGCTCGCCGTGCAGAACAAGAAGCTCCAGGACAAGGTGAAGGTCTTCGGCGCCGACGTCTCCAACGCCGACATCCAGCAGATGACCGCGGTCGGCAGCCCCTGGGTCGCCACGGCCGGCACCGACCCGTCCGCCGTCGGCGCGGCCGTCGTGCGCACCACCGCGCTGGAGCTGGCCGGTCAGCTGAACAAGACCACCGTGTCGTTCCCGGCCGTCGCCATCACCCAGGACTTCCTGCGCGAGAAGAAGATCGAGAACATGGACCAGCTGCGGAAGGCGCTGCCGGCGCTGAACCTGTCGCAGGTCTCGACCGCCGACTGGATCTCGAATGTCGCCCACTGAGCCGACCGAGCCGACCGAGCCCACCACCACCGAGCCCACCGGGCCCGCCGCCGGGTCCGCGGCCGGGCACGCCACCGGGCCCGCGCCGCACCCCGCCGTCGCGCTCACCGACGTCAGCATGGCGTTCGGGGGCAGGACGGTGCTCGCCTCCGTCTCGCTCGACATCGCCCCGGGCAGCGTGGTCGCGCTGCTCGGCGCGAACGGCGCGGGCAAGTCCACCCTGATCAAGATCCTCTCCGGTGTCCACGCGGGCCACGGGGGAGAGGTCCGCGTCGACGGCACCCCGGTCACCCTCGACTCACCGCTGGCCGCCCGCCGGCTGGGCATCCGCACGGTGCACCAGCGCATCGGCGAAGGCATCGTGCCGGGCCTGACGGTCGCCGAGAACCTGGTCTTCGAGGAGCTCGCCCGGCAGCGCGGGAACCCCTTCCTGAGCGGCCGCGTCACGCTCGCCCGCGCTCGTGCGATCCAGGCCGGCCTCGGTCTGGACTGGGACGACCGCGTGCTCAAGCAGGACGTCACCGAACTCGGCATCTCCGACCGGCAGCTGCTGATCCTGGCCCGCGCCCTGGCGACCCGCCCGCGGCTGCTCGTCCTCGACGAGCCGACCTCAGCGCTGTCCGCCGCCGAGGCACAGCGCCTGTTCACGCTCGTCGCGCGGATGCGCGCGGACGGCATCGCCGTGCTCTACGTCTCCCACCGGCTCGGCGAGATCGACGCCCTCGCCGACCGGCTGGTCGTCCTGCGCGACGGCCTGCTCACCGAGGACCAGGCCCGGCCCTTCGACTGGGACGCGGCCCTGCGCGCCATGCTCGCGCAGGCGCACGAGGCGCCGACCGCCCGGCCCGTCGGGGCGGGCGTCCAGGGAGAGGCAGCCCTCTCGCTGCGCGGGGTCCGCCTCTTCGAGGGCCGGGCCCCCCTCGACCTGGACCTGCGCTCCGGTGAGGTCACCGGCGTCGTGGGCCTGCTGGGCGCGGGCAAGACCGAACTGGCCCGCGGCCTGTTCGGCGCGGAGCCCTTCGCGAGCGGCGAAGTCGAACTGGACGGCACGGCCTACGCGCCCCGCCGCCCCTCCGACGCCATCCGCGCCGGCGTCCACCTCGTCCCCGAGGACCGGCACGCGGACGCCCTCGTGCCCGGCTGGTCGGTCGCCCGCAACATCTCGCTGCCCTTCCTGAAGTCCTTCTCCCGGGGCGGGCTCGTGAACGGGCCGAAGGAGGACGCCCTCGGCCGCGAGACGATCGACGCCCTCGGCGTGGTCACCCGCGACGAGCACAGCACCGTCGAGGAGCTGTCCGGCGGCAACCAGCAGAAGGTCGTCGTCGGCCGCTGGCTCGCCCACACCCCCCGCGTCCTCATCCTGGACGAGCCGTTCCGAGGCGTGGACATCGGCGCCCGGCGGGACATCGGCCGCCGGGCCCGCTCGCTCGCCGCCGAGGGCGCGGCCGTCCTCGTCCTGTCCGCCGACGTCGACGAGGTCCTGGAGGTCGCCGACCGGGTCGTGGTCCTCGCCGCCGGAGAGGTCCACCTCGACGCGTACGGCGAGGACGCCGAGCGCGACCGCGTGATCCAGACCATCTCGGCGTCCGTCTGACGCCGGCCCGCCCCCGAAGGCCCAGGAAGCACCCCATGACCACCACCCAGAGCACCGAGGTCCCCACCAAGGCGGCGCTCCCGCCCGCGACCTCCACCGCGGTGCGCGTCCAGAACGCCGTGATCAAGTACGGCTTCATCTTCGTGACGGTCGCGCTGTTCCTGTACTTCGCGCTGAGCGAGGGCTCCTTCCGCGAGTCGGCGACCCTGCTCGACACCCTGCGGTACGTCTCCGTCGCCGCGATCCTCGGTCTCGGCGTCACCCTCACCATGGCCGCCGGCGGGATGGACATGTCCGTCGGCGCCGTCGCCGGTCTCGGCGTCTCCGTCGCCGCGCACACCATGGTCGTCCTCAACCAGGTCGGCACGGTCGCGATCCTCGCCGTGCTGCTGGCGGGCGCCCTCGCCGGTCTGCTCAACGCGCTGCTGATCGTCGTACTGAAGATCCCCGACATGCTCGCCACGCTGGGCACCATGTTCGTGATCCAGGGCAGCAAACTCATCCTGGTCGACGGCCAGTCGATCACGCCCGGCATGACGATGTCCGACGGCGGCACCGCCCCGGGCCGCTTCACCGCCGGGTTCCTGCGCATCGACCGCGGCACCGTCCTCGGCGTCCCGGTCTCCGTGCTGATCTTCGGCGGGCTGACGGTCGTCGCCTGGGTCTTCCTCGCCCGCACCCGCTGGGGCCGCGTGCTCTACGCCATCGGCGCCAACCCCGAGGCGGCGCGCCTGGCCGGCATCCGCGTCGGCGCCCACCGCGCCCTCGCCTACGTCATCTCCGGCGTCCTCGCCTCGGTGGGAGGGCTCATCCTGGCGTCGAGGATCGGCCAGGGCGACGTGTCGGCCGGCACCTCCCAGCTGCTGGAGGCGGTGGCGGTCGCCCTCGTCGGCACCTCCGTGCTCGGCAGGGGACGCCCGAACGTCTGGGGCACGGCCCTCGGCGCGGTGCTCATCGGCATCATCACCACCGGCCTCACCATCAAGGGCCTGCCCTACTACACGCAGGACGTCGTCGAGGGCGCGGTGCTGATCCTCGCCCTGGTCTTCAGCTTCACCCTGTCCAAGCGCCGCACCGCATAAGGGAGTTCACCGACCATGGGCTACCGCATCCTGGAGACCCACGACATCCCCGCCTACCTCGGCGAGCGGGGCCACTGGGACGACCTCACGGACATCCGGGTCCGGGAGGTGTCGGACGGCAACATGAACCGGGTGTTCCTCGCGTCCTGTGCCGACGGCACCCGCAGCCTCGCCGTCAAGCAGGCCCTGCCCTGGGTCCGCGTCGCCGGCCCCTCCTGGCCGATGAGCCCCGACCGCGCCGACGCCGAGGCCCGCGCCTACCGGCAGGTCGCCCGGGTCGCCCCCGACAAGATCCCGGTCGTCCACGGCTACGACCCCGAGAACCACGCCCTCGTCATGGAGGACATGTCCGACCTCCGGGTCCTGCGCACCCTGCTCGACGCGGGCGGCGCGTACGGCCCGCACACCTCGGCCCGCATCGGCGAGTTCGTCGCCCAGTTCTCCTTCGCCACCAGCGACTTCGGCATGCCGTCCGCCGAACGCAAGGCACTCGTCGCGGAATCCGTCAGCCCGGAACTGTGCAAGATCACCGAGGACGTGGTCCTCTCGGAGCCCTACGTCGAGCACGAGCACAACCACTGGCACCCCGGCCTCGACGACCTGGCCGCCGCCCTCCGCGCCGACGCCCGCCTGCGCACCGAGGTGGCCGACCTGCGCCACACCTTCATGACCGCCGCCCAGGCACTCCTGCACGGCGATCTGCACACCGGCAGCGTCATGGTGGGCACCCGCGAAGGCGCCCCCGTCGTGAGGGTCTTCGACCCCGAGTTCTCCTTCGTCGGCCCCATCGGCTACGACCTCGGCCTGTACTGGGCCAACGCGCTGGTCTCCGAGGAGCGGGCCCGCGCCCTCGGCGCCCTCTCGGACCACGCCGAGCAGCTCCGCCTGTCCTGGGAGGCGTTCGAGGGCGGCTTCCGCCGCCTGTGGCCGTCCCGGGTCGACACCTTCTTCGACGACGCCTACCTGGACCGCTTCCTGCGCCGGGTGTGGACCGACGCCGTCGGCTACGCCGGCACCGAGATCGTCCGCCGCGTCATCGGCTTCGCCCACCTCACCGACCTGACGACCCTGCCCGACCCGGTACCCGCGTCCCGGCGGGCCCTGCTGCTGGGCCGCGAACTCATCGTGCGGCGCGGGGAACTGACGGACGTCACGGCGGTCCGCGCGCTCGTCGCGTCGCTCGGCTGACCGGCCGCACGCGCCGGCCGCACGCGCCCGGCGGCGGAGCCCGGCCCGCGCGGACGCGGGTGCGGACATGCGGAAGGGGCGGCTCCATAGGGGTGGAGCCGCCCCTTCCCGTTCCGGCCCCGGTACGGAGGGGCCGTCCCCCGGCGCCGGCCCCGGTCAGGGCAACGGGCCGACGGAGGGTCTGCTACTTCTTGTCGAGCAGGTCCTGCACCTTGCCGCGGACCTCGTCCGTGGCAAGGCCCCGGATCGTCAGCGTCGTACGGCGGCGCAGTACGTCGTCCGTCGTCTCCGCCCACTCGTTGTCCCGCGCGTACACGACCTGCGCCCAGATCTCGGGAGCGTCCGGGTGAACCCGCCGGCCCAGCTCGGGGTTGTCGTTGGCCAGCCGCGCGATGTCGAAGGCGAGCGAACCGTAGTGGGTGGCCAGGTGCCTGGCGGTGTCGGCCGCCATGCGCGGGCCGGGCGCCGGGTTGTCGACCAGCAGCCGGTGGGCGACCGCGCGGGGGTTGGCGACGCCGGGCAGCGGCAGCTTCTTCGGCAGCGAGGAGATCGGCTCGAAGTCGTCACCCAGCGGGTGGCCGGGCAGCGCCTCCAGCTTCTGCATCACCGTACGGCCGATGTGCCGGAAGGTCGTCCACTTGCCGCCCGCGACGGACAGCATGCCGCCGCGGCCCTCCGTGACCACGGTCTCGCGCTTGGCCTTCGCCGTGTCGCCGGGCCCGCCCGGCAGCACGCGCAGACCCGCGAAGGCGTACGTGATCAGATCACGGTCGAGCTGCTGGTCGCGGATGGAGAACGCGGCCTCGTCGAGTATCTGGGCCGTGTCCTTCTCGGTGACCGAGACGTCCGCCGGATCGCCCTCGAACTCCTCGTCGGTGGTGCCGAGGAGCAGCATGTCCTCCCAGGGGAGGGCGAAGGTGATGCGGTACTTGTCGATGGGGGTGGCGAGCGCGGCCTTCCAGGGGGCGGTGCGCTTGAGCACCAGGTGGGCGCCCTTGGACAGGCGGATGGACGGGGCCGCGTTCGGGTCCTCCATCCGGCGCAGGTGGTCGACCCACGGGCCGGTGGCGTTCAGCACCAGCCGGGCGTCGACACCGAACTCGTCACCGGAGAGCCGGTCGCGCAGCTCGGCGCCGGTGACCCGGCCCCTGGTGAACCGCAGGCCGCTGACCTCGGCGTGGTTGAGGACCACGGCGCCCGCCTCGACGGCCGCGCGGACCGTCATCAGCGCCATGCGCGCGTCGTTCATCTGGTCGTCGCCGTACACGGCCACGGCCTTGAGGTTGTCGGTGCGCAGCTCCGGGACGTCCTGCGCGGCCTTGGCCGGGGACAGGAGGTGGCCGACGCCGTCACCGAACGCCGAGAGCGCGGAGTAGGCGAAGACGCCCGCCCCGAGCTTCGCCGCGCCGTGCGGCCCGCCCTTGTACACGGGGAGGTAGAACGTGAGCGGGTTCGCCAGGTGGGGGGCCACCTGGCGGGAGACCGCACGGCGCTCGAAGTGGTTCTCCGCCACCAGCTTGACCGCGCCGGTCTGAAGGTAGCGCAGACCGCCGTGGAGGAGCTTGGAGGAGGCGGAGGAGGTGGCGCCGGCGAAGTCGCCGGCGTCGACCAGAGCCACCCTGAGGCCGGACTGCGCGGCGTGCCAGGCGGTGGAGATGCCCAGGATGCCGCCGCCGATCACGAGAAGGTCGTACGACGCCTTGGAGAGCTGCTCCCGGGTCTCGGCGCGGCTCGGGTTGGAGCCGGACGCCGGGTGCGTCCCCAGGGCAGGCACGGACTGCAGGGTGGGCTGACTGGTCATGTCGGGTTCTTACTCCTCGTCCTCGAGCCAGCCCATGGTCCGCTCGACGGCCTTGAGCCAGCTCTTGTACTCACGGTCGCGGGTGTCCGCGTCCATGCGGGGGGTCCACTCGGCGGCCCGGCGCCAGTTGGCGCGCAGGTCGTCGGTGCTGGTCCAGAAGCCGACGGCGAGACCGGCGGCGTAGGCGGCGCCGAGGCAGGTCGTCTCGGCGACCATCGGGCGCACCACGGGGGCGTCCAGGAAGTCCGAGAGGGTCTGCATCAGCAGGTTGTTGGAGGTCATGCCGCCGTCGACCTTGAGGGCCGCGAGCTCGACGCCGGAGTCCTTCGTCATGGCGTCGGTGATCTCACGGGTCTGCCAGGCCGTGGCCTCCAGGACGGCGCGCGCGAGGTGCGCCTTGGTGACGTACCGGGTGAGGCCGGCGATCACACCGCGGGCGTCGGAGCGCCAGTACGGGGCGAACAGACCGGAGAAGGCCGGCACGAAGTAGGCGCCGCCGTTGTCCTCGACCGAGAGCGCGAGCGTCTCGATCTCGGCGGCGGTGGAGATCAGGCCCATCTGGTCGCGCATCCACTGCACCAGCGAACCGGTGACGGCGATGGAGCCCTCGAGGGCGTAGACCGGCTTCTGGTCACCGATGCGGTAGCCGACGGTGGTCAGCAGGCCGGAGTACGAGTTGATGATCTTCTCGCCGGTGTTCAGCAGCATGAAGGTGCCGGTGCCGTACGTCGACTTGGCCTCGCCCTCCGCGAAGCAGGTCTGGCCGAACAGGGCCGCCTGCTGGTCGCCGAGTGCGGAGGCGACGGGGATGCCGCCGAGCAGGTCGCCGAGGCGTCCGCCGGTGACCTCGCCGTAGATCTCGGCGGAGGAGCGGATCTCGGGCAGCATCGCCAGCGGGACGCCGATGGACTCGGCGATCTTGTCGTCCCACTCCAGCGTGTGCAGGTTCATCAGCATGGTGCGGGAGGCGTTGGTGACGTCGGTGTAGTGCTTGCCGCCGTCGACACCACCGGTCAGGTTCCAGATGACCCAGGTGTCCATGGTGCCGAAGAGGATGTCGCCCGCCTCGGCGCGCTCGCGCAGGCCCTCGACGTTGTCGAGCAGCCAGCGCGCCTTCGGGCCGGCGAAGTAGGAGGCCAGCGGGAGGCCGGTCTCGCGGCGGAAGCGGTCCTGGCCGACGTTGCGGCCGAGTTCGCGGCAGAGGGCGTCGGTGCGGGTGTCCTGCCAGACGATGGCGTTGTGGACGGGCTGTCCGGTGTTCTTGTCCCACAGCAGCGTGGTCTCACGCTGGTTGGTGATGCCGATGGCCTTGATGTCGTCGCGGGTGATGCCGGCCTTCTCGATGGCTCCGGCGACGACTTCCTGGACGTTGGTCCAGATCTCGTTGGCGTCGTGCTCGACCCAGCCCGGCTTCGGGAAGATCTGCTCGTGCTCCTTCTGGTCGACGGAGACGATGCGGCCGTCCCGGTCGAAGACGATGCAGCGCGAGGACGTGGTGCCCTGGTCGATGGCGGCGATGAAGGGGCCGGCGGTGTGCGCGTCGGTCACGGTGTGCTCCTGGGGTTCCGTGGGTGAGGGGCCGTGCGTGCGGTGCTCTTACTACGCGGTGCGGCTGGTGCTCTCAAGCAAAAGCGACGTTGTAGATACCCGCAGCGATCGCGCCGCCGATCAGCGGACCGACCACCGGGATCCAGGCGTAGCTCCAGTCGGAGCCGCCCTTGTTGGGCAGGGGCAGGAGGGCGTGCACGATACGCGGACCGAGGTCACGGGCCGGGTTGATGGCGTAGCCGGTGGGGCCGCCGAGCGACAGACCGATGGAGACCACCACGAGCGCGGTGATGAGCGCGCCGAGGGTGCCGAGGCCGTTGCCCTTGTCGTTCAGGCCCTGCGTGAGGACGGCGAGGACCAGCACGACGGTGCCGATGATCTCCGTGGCGAGGTTCTGCCAGACGACCCGGATCTCCGGGCCGGTGGAGAAGACGCCGAGGACCGGTCCCGCGGCCTTCTCGCGCGCCTCGACCGACTTGGCGGCCGTGGCCTGCGTCGCCGGCTCGCCGACTATCTCCTTGTCGGTGAGGTGCGCGTGGAACTGGCCGTAGTAGGCGACCCAGACCAGGGCGGCGCCGATGGCGGCACCGAGCAGCTGCCCGGCCCAGTAGACCGGAACGTTGCTCCAGTCGTCGTCCTTGATCGCGAGTGCGAGGGTGACCGCCGGGTTGAGGTGGGCGCCGGAAAGGGGCGCCGAGGTGTAGACGGCCGTCAGAACGGCGAAACCCCACCCGAAGGTGATGGCGAGCCAGCCGGCGTTGCGGGCCTTGGAGGCCTTCAGCGTGACGGCGGCGCACACGCCACCGCCGAGCAGGATGAGTATGGCGGTACCGATGGTCTCGCCGATGAAGATGTCGGAGCTGGACACCCGCGACTCCTTTGTCCTTCGTCCAGGGAAGCCGAACCCCGGGTCCCACCGGGGGTTCGAGCGCCCTCGGGGGTGAGAGCGATGCCGGCCTTTGACGTTGTCACACTCTAGCGCGTATTGCCGGTAGGTGTTCGACAATGTCGACCGATGGACGGGAGTCTTGTCCCGGCGTTACGTGCACGTCAAGAGTGTTGTTGTCGAAAGTGCGATCGTTATTGATCGCCGGACGTTTTCGATCTTCGCGGCGGTGCGCATACTCTCGCCCTTTTTGCCCAGTTCAGGCGCTATCGCAGCGTATGACGAAGGCCGGGACCCCGTGCGGTGTCCCGGCCCGTTCTTACGCAGTTCTCAGGAGTCGGTGCTGCTCGGAGCCGGTGCGGCCCACGGGCGCACGGCGGCCCCCGGCGCTCAGAAGCGCCCGCCGCCCAGGTCCCGCGACACCGCGCGGGCGCAGTCGCGCACCGCCGCGATCAGCTCGGGGCGCACCTCCCCGTCGCGGCCCAGCCGCTCCACGGCGCCGGTGATGCCGACCGCGCCGACGGGCATGCGCCGCCGGTCGTGGATGGGGGCGGCGATGGACGCCACACCCTCCCAGGTCTCCTCCACGTCGGCCGCGTACCCGCGCGCGCGGGTCAGGTCGAGGATGCGCTCGAACGCCTCCGGCTCGCACACCGTGCGGTCCGTGAACGGCTTGCGCTCCGCCTCCAGCGCCTCGCTGTGCGCCACCGGGTCGTAGGCCGACAGCACCTTGCCCAGCGCCGTGGAGTGCAGGGGCTGCATGGCCCCGATCTCCAGCACCTGCCGGCTGTCGTCCGGCCGGAAGACGTGGTGCACGATCAGCACGCCCTGCTGGTGCAGAACGCCCAGGTGGACACTCTCCCCGCTGGAGCGCGCCAGGTCGTCCGTCCAGACCAGGGCACGCGCGCGCAGCTCGTGCACGTCCAGGTACGTGGTCCCCAGGCGCAGCAGCTCGGCGCCCAGCTGATAGCGCCCGGAGGCGTCGTCCTGCTCGACGAAGCCCTCCTGCTGGAGGGTGCGCAGGATGCCGTGGGCGGTGCCTTTGGCGAGGCCCGTGGACGAGGCGATGTCCGACAGGCCCAGCCGCCGCTCACCGCCGGCGAGCAACCGCAGCATCGCGGCCGCGCGTTCGACCGACTGGATGTTCCGTGCCATCGCCGTCCTGCCTCCGTCCCCTTCGGCCGTCCACGGACGGCAGCTGCCGCCGTCGTTCGGCAATGTCGAACACTACCGGTCCATGTCGACCTTCCGCTAACGTTCGGTCGATCCCTGTTACGTCACTTGTCTCTTCGCGGTGGCGCCCGCGTCGCCCGGTCGTGGGCCGCTCGGGAACGGCCCTGACCGCACTCGCGGTCCGCCGGTGCGGGACCGCCACGCGCGTCCGTCCCGTGGACGCCCCCGACCATAAGGCCTCCGTCCCGGCTACCCTGACGGCGTGCGCTCTCCTCGGCGCGGCTTCCCGTCCGCACCCGAGGTGACGCAAAGCCGACAGCCGTCGCACCTGAGGGAGCCCTTTCATGGCCTCTGTGCCGCCGACCCCTTCCGCCGACAGCCGGACCCGCGTGTCCGAGCTCCGAGAGGCCCTGGCCACCCGTGTGGTGGTCGCCGACGGGGCGATGGGCACCATGCTCCAGGCCCAGGAGCCCACACTCGAGGACTTCGAGCAGCTGGAGGGCTGCAACGAGATCCTCAACGTCACCCGCCCCGACATCGTGCGCTCGGTGCACGAGGAGTACTTCGCCGCGGGCGTCGACTGCGTCGAGACCAACACGTTCGGCGCAAACCACTCGGCCATGGCGGAGTACGACATCCCCGAGCGGGTGTACGAGCTCTCCGAGGCCGGCGCCCGCATCGCCCGCGAGAGCGCCGACGCCTTCGCCGCCCGCGACGGCCGCACCCGCTGGGTCCTCGGCTCGATCGGCCCCGGCACCAAGCTGCCCACCCTCGGCCACATCGCCTACGGCACCCTGCGCGACGGCTTCCAGGCCAACGCCGAGGGCCTGCTCGCCGGCGGCGCGGACGCCCTGATCGTGGAGACCACCCAGGACCTGCTCCAGACCAAGTCCTCCGTACTGGGCGCCCGCCGCGCCATGGAGGCGACCGGCGTCGAGGTGCCCCTGCTGGTCTCGATGGCGTTCGAGACGACCGGCACCATGCTGCTCGGCTCCGAGATCGGCGCCGCGCTGACCGCGCTGGAGCCCCTCGGCATCGACATGATCGGCCTGAACTGCTCCACCGGCCCGGCCGAGATGAGCGAGCACCTGCGCTATCTGGCCCGCCACGCCCGCACCCCGCTGCTCTGCATGCCCAACGCCGGCCTGCCGATCCTCACCAAGGACGGCGCCCACTTCCCGCTCGACGCCGAAGGCCTGGCCGACGCCCAGGACACCTTCGTCCGCGACTACGGACTGAACCTGGTCGGCGGCTGCTGCGGGACGACCCCCGAGCACCTGAGCCGGCTGGTGGAGCGGGTCCGGGGCGCCTCCCCGGCCGAACGCAGCCCCCGCCCCGAGCCGGGTGCCGCCTCCCTGTACCAGAGCGTGGCGTTCCGTCAGGACACCGCCTACATGGCGATCGGTGAGCGCACGAACGCCAACGGGTCGAAGAAGTTCCGCGAGGCCATGCTGGAGGGCCGCTGGGACGACTGCGTGGAGATGGCCCGCGACCAGATCCGCGAGGGCGCCCACATGCTCGACCTCTGTGTCGACTACGTGGGCCGCGACGGCGTCGCCGACATGGACGAGCTGGCGGGACGGTTCGCGACCGCCTCCACCTTGCCGATCGTGCTGGACTCCACCGAGGTCGACGTGCTGCGCGCGGGCCTGGAGCGGCTGGGCGGCCGGGCGGTGCTGAACTCGGTGAACTACGAGGACGGCGACGGTCCCGAGTCGCGGTTCGCGAAGGTCACGCAGCTGGCCCGGGAGCACGGCGCCGCGCTGATCGCGCTGACCATCGACGAGGAGGGCCAGGCGCGCACGGTCGAGGCGAAGGTGGCCATCGCCGAGCGCCTCATCGACGACCTGACGGGCAACTGGGGCATCCTCGAGTCGGACATCCTCATCGACTGTCTGACGTTCACGATCTGCACCGGCCAGGAGGAGTCCCGGGGGGACGGCATCGCCACGATCGAGGCGATCCGCGAGCTCAAGCGCCGGCGGCCCGACGTGCAGACCACCCTGGGTCTGTCGAACATCTCCTTCGGTCTGAACCCGGCCGCGCGGATCCTGCTGAACTCGGTGTTCCTGGACGAGTGCGTCAAGGCCGGCCTGGACTCGGCGATCGTGCACGCCTCGAAGATCCTGCCGATCGCCCGTTTCAGCGAGGAGGAGGTCGCCACCGCCCTGGACCTCGTTTACGACCGCCGCCGTGAGGGCTACGACCCGCTCCAGAAGCTGATGGCGCTCTTCGAGGGCGCGACCACGAAGTCCCTGAAGGCGGGCAAGGCCGAGGAACTGGCCGCGCTGCCGCTGGAGGAGCGGCTCAAGCGGCGCATCATCGACGGCGAGAAGAACGGCCTCGAGCAGGACCTCGCGCAGGCCCTCCGGAGCCGCCCGGCCCTGGACATCGTCAACGACACCCTCCTGGACGGCATGAAGGTCGTCGGCGAGCTGTTCGGCTCCGGGCAGATGCAGCTGCCGTTCGTCCTCCAGTCCGCCGAGGTCATGAAGAGCGCGGTCGCCTACCTCGAACCGCACATGGAGAAGTCGGACGCCGAGGGCAAGGGCACCATCGTGCTGGCCACCGTGCGCGGCGACGTCCACGACATCGGCAAGAACCTCGTCGACATCATCCTGTCCAACAACGGCTACAACGTCGTCAACCTCGGCATCAAGCAGCCGGTCTCCGCGATCCTGGAAGCCGCCGAGGAACACCGGGCCGACGTCATCGGCATGTCCGGACTCCTCGTCAAATCCACCGTGATCATGAAGGAGAACCTTCAGGAGCTCAACCAGCGCAAGATGGCCGCCGACTACCCCGTCATCCTCGGCGGCGCCGCCCTGACCAGGGCCTATGTCGAACAGGACCTGCACGAGATCTACCAGGGCGAGGTCCGCTACGCCCGCGACGCCTTCGAGGGCCTGCGCCTCATGGACGCCCTCATCGGCGTGAAGCGGGGCGTGCCCGGCGCGAAGCTGCCCGAGCTGAAGCAGCGCCGGGTGCGCCCGAGCGCCGCCGCGGCCGAGGTCGAGGAACGCCCCCAGGAGGGCCACGTCCGCTCCGACGTCGCCACCGACAACCCGGTCCCCGAGCCCCCGTTCGAGGGCACCCGGGTCATCAAGGGCATCCAGCTCAAGGAGTACGCCTCCTGGCTCGACGAGGGCGCCCTCTTCAAGGGCCAGTGGGGACTGAAGCAGGCCCGCAGCGGCGACGGACCGAGCTACGAGGAACTCGTCGAGACCGAGGGCCGGCCCCGGCTGCGCGGGCTGCTGGACCGGCTCCAGACCGACAACCTCCTCGAAGCGGCCGTCGTCTACGGCTACTTCCCCTGCGTCTCCAAGGACGACGACCTGATCGTCCTGGACGAGCAGGGCAACGAACGCACCCGCTTCACCTTCCCCCGCCAGCGCCGCGGCCGCCGGCTGTGCCTGGCCGACTTCTTCCGCCCGGAGGAGTCGGGGGAGACGGACGTGGTCGGCTTCCAGGTCGTCACCGTCGGCTCCCGCATCGGCGAGGAGACAGCCAAGCTCTTCGCGTCGGACTCCTACCGCGACTACCTCGAGCTGCACGGCCTGTCCGTGCAGCTCGCCGAGGCCCTCGCCGAGTACTGGCACGCCCGCGTGCGCGCCGAACTCGGCTTCGCCGGCGAGGACCCGGCCGACGTCGAGGACATGTTCGCCCTGAAGTACCGCGGCGCCCGCTTCTCCCTCGGCTACGGCGCCTGCCCCGACCTGGAGGACCGCGCCAAGATCGCCGAGATGCTGCGGCCCGAGCGGATCGGCGTCCACCTGTCCGAGGAGTTCCAGCTGCACCCCGAGCAGTCCACGGACGCCATCGTGATCCACCACCCCGAGGCGAAGTACTTCAACGCACGGTGACCCACGCGTGCCACTGAGCACACTGATCGGATAAGTCGTACACTGGTCGGTCCACTGAAGGCCGGTTCCCCCCAGCGGGAACCGGCCTGCTCGTCCCTCAAGGAGGTACGTGGATGACCAGCACGGTTCCCGCGCCACTCACCCGCACGGCCGAAGGCTCCGCCCTTCAGGCCGTGCTGCTCGACATGGACGGCACCCTGGTGGACACCGAGGGTTTCTGGTGGGACGTCGAAGTCGAGATCTTCGCCGGCCTGGGCCACACCCTCGACGACTCCTGGCGCCATGTCGTGGTGGGCGGACCGATGACCCGCAGCGCGGGCTTCCTGATCGAGGCGACCGGGGCCGACATCGACCTCGCCGACCTGACCGTCCTGCTCAACCAGGGGTTCGAGGACCGCATCACCCGCGCCCTGCCCCTGATGCCGGGAGCCGCCCGGCTGCTCGCCGAGCTGACCGAGCACGAGGTGCCCACGGCCCTCGTCTCCGCCTCCCACCGGCGCATCATCGACCGCGTCCTCACCTCGCTCGGCCACGAGAACTTCCGTCTCAGCGTGGCCGGCGACGAGGTCGCGCGCACCAAGCCGCACCCCGACCCCTACCTGTTCGCGGCCTCAGGACTCGGCGTGGACCCGGCCAGATGCGCCGTCATCGAGGACACCGCGACCGGCGTCGCCTCAGCCGAGGCCGCGGGCTGCCACGTCGTCGCCGTACCCTCCGTCGCCCCCATCACCCCCTCCCACCGGCGCACGGTCGTCCCCTCGCTGGAACAGGTCGACCTGGCATTCCTGCGCGACCTGATGCCGCTCCGATGACGGCCGCCGCGATCATCGGTGAGAGGCCGATGACGGAAAAGGGATAGGCGTTCACCCAGCGTGCACCGCCGATAGCGAGGAATTCGGCGGGTGTACGCGCGGGGGAATTCCGATCTTCGGCGCCGCGTCGGCGGCGGCCGAATTACACCCCTCCCGAACCCCGCACGGTGTGTGACGTTCCCCACCCGTCCGGGCCTCGACAGCTGACTCTCCGTGTGCATGACGGCCCTGCCGGGCGGGTCCGGGCGCGTCTTTGTGTCCCGATTGGTGAGCAGCTGCACGAATCCTTCCGGTGACGGTTGTTCAGTGCGTTCGCGACCGGTTCCGCAGCGTGATGGGCATTCAACTCCGGTGGCCGCGAACCCTCGTGCCGACGCGGACTAATCTCGTCGCGAGAACATCGCCCTAACCCCGTGATCCGCCGCGACACCCCTGCATGCCGGGTACACGGACTCGACAGCTCTGGAGAAACTCGAGCATGAACCGCAAGACTTTGGTGCTGCCGGCCGTGGTCAGTCTGCTCGCGCCCGTACTCGCCGCCTGCGGCGGGTCCGACGGCGGTAGCGGCGGTGGGGACGCCATCGTCTTGGGCACCACGGACCGGTTCACCGCCACCAAGGACGCCCCTGCCCCGCTCGACCCGGCGTACTCCTACGACGTCGGCACCTGGAACATCCTGCGCCAGACCGTGCAGACCCTGATGATCCAGCCCAAGGGCGAGGGCGAACCCGTCCCGGAGGCGGCGCAGAGCTGCGGCTTCACCGACACCGGCAACGAGCGCTACGCCTGCAAGCTGCGCAGCGGCCTGAAGTTCGCCGACGGCGAGGCCGTCACCGCCAAGGACGTCAAGTTCTCCATCGAGCGCGCCCGCACCATCAAGGCCGACTCCGGCGTCTTCGCCCTGCTGTCGACGATCGACACCATCGAGACGCAGGGTGACAACGAAGTCATCTTCCACCTCAAGACCGCCGACGCCACCTTCCCCTTCAAGTTGTCGACCCCGGTCGCCGGCATCGTCAACCCGAAGGACTACGAGAAGGACAAGCTGCGCGACGGCTTCTCGATCGACGGCTCCGGCCCCTACACCCTCAAGGCCGACACCGACGGCGACGAGATGACCAAGGCCGTCTTCACCAAGAACCCCAATTACAAGGGGACGCTCGAGGTGAACAACGACCAGGTCGACATGGTCTCCTACAAGGACGCCGACGCCATGAGCACCGCCCTCGAAAAGGGCGACATCGACCTCATGACCCGCACCATGTCGCCGGAGCAGATCCAGAAGCTCTCCGAGACCTCGACGACCGGCGACATCAGCCTCGTCGAGCTCAACGGCCTCGAGATCCGCTACCTCGCCTTCGACACCACCGACCCGTCGGTCAAGTCCAAGGCCGTCCGCCAGGCGATGGCCCAGGTCATCAACCGCGGCGCGCTCGTCTCCGAGGTCTACGGCTCCCAGGCCCAGCCCCTGTACTCGCTGGTCCCGGCCACCATCACCGGCCACTCCAACGCGTTCTTCAACCTCTACGGCGACCCGAACGTCACCAAGGCCAAGGAACTGCTCGCGGACGCCGACATCACCACCCCGGTGAAGCTGACGCTGAACTACACGACCGACCACTACGGCCCTGCCACCAAGCAGGAGTTCGAGGTGCTGTCGAAGCAGCTCAACGACAGCGGCCTGTTCGACGTCTCCATCAAGGGCACCCCCTGGGACGCGTTCGTCCCGGCCGAGCGCAAGGGCGAGTACGCCGTCTACGGGATGGGCTGGTTCCCCGACTTCCCCGACGCCGACAACTTCGTCGCCCCGTTCCTCGACAAGGACAACTTCCTCAAGTCCCCGTACTCCAACAGCAACATCATCGACAAGCTGATCCCGGCCTCCCGCCGCGAGGCCGACCGCCTCAGCGCCGCGAAGAACCTGACCGAGATCCAGGACATCGTCGCCCGTGACGTCCCGCTCCTGCCGCTGTGGCAGGGCAAGCAGTACGTCGCCGCCAACAACGACGTCACCGGCACCGCCTACGTGCTGAACTCCTCCGCGACGCTCCAGCTGTGGGAGCTCGGCCGCGGCGTGAGCAACTGACGCACCCCGCGCCGGGGCTGCCGACGGCGGCCCCGGACCGCGGCCCACGACCAGGCGCCGCGCACCCCCGCACGACCCGTGGCCGGTCCCGCCCTTCGAGGCGGGCCCGGCCACCGGCCTTTCGCCCCTCGGTGACACAACCGACACGATCGGGCCACCGCGACGATCCGCACGCCCGGACGAGTGAAGGCGCCCCCCGTCGAGGGGAGCGCCTTCCGTCGCTTCGTCCGTTTCGCGCCGTGCCGCCGTACCGCGCCTACTGCGCGCCGGGACGCACCAGTCCGCTCTCGTACGCGTACACCGCGGCCTGCACCCGGTCGCGCAGCCCCAGTTTGGTCAGTACATGACCCACATGCGTCTTCACCGTGGTCTCGCTGACGAACAGATCGGCGGCGATCTCCGCGTTCGACAGCCCCCGCGCCACCAGCTTCAGCACCTCGACCTCACGGTCGGTCAGCGTGTGCAGGGTGTCCGGCACCGGATCGTCCCCGGACGGCAGATGCGTCGCGTACTTGTCGAGCAGCCGGCGCGTGATGCTCGGCGCCAGCATCGCCTCACCCGCGGCCACCACCCGGATCGCCTGCACCAGCTCATTGGCGGGCGCGTCCTTCAGCAGGAACCCGCTCGCCCCGGCCCGCAGCGCCTCCACCACGTACTCGTCGAGGTCGAAGGTCGTGAGCACCAGCACCTTGGCCGGTCCGTCCCGCCCCGGCCCGGTGATCTGCCGGGTCGCCTCCACCCCGTCCATCCGCGGCATGCGGATGTCCATCAACACCACGTCGGGCTGCAACGCCCGCACCTGGTCGAGAGCCTGTAGACCGTCTCCGGCCTCACCGACGACCGCGAGATCCTGCTCGGCCTCCAGGATCATCCGGAAGCCGGTGCGCAGCAGCGGCTGGTCGTCGACCAGTAGGACGCGGATGGCCACGTAAGTCTCCTTCTCTAGCCCGGCCCCATTCTGCCCTGCGCCCCGTCCAGCGACTCGGCCGCCCTCACGGCGTCGTCACCGGCAGCGGATACGGCGGGGGAGTACCGCCGAACTCCGGGCAGTGCGCCTGGTGGTCGCACCAGCCGCACAGCTTGGTCGGCCGGGGCCGCCACTCACCCGTCCGCGTGGCCAGCCGGATCGCCTCCCACAGCGCCAGCAACTTGCGCTCCACGCGCTCCAGATCGGCCAGGACCGGGTCGTACGTCAGCACGTCCCCGCTGCCCAGGTACACGAGTTGCAGCCGCCGGGGCACGACGTTCTTCAGCCGCCAGACGACCAGGGCGTAGAACTTCATCTGGAACAGCGCGCCCTCGGCGTACTCCGGCCGCGGCGCCTTGCCCGTCTTGTAGTCGACGATGCGCACCTCGCCGGTGGGCGCCACGTCGACCCGGTCGATGATCCCGCGCAGCCGCAGCCCCGACTCCAGCTCCGCCTCGACGAACAGCTCCCGCTCGGCGGGCTCCAGCCGTGTCGGGTCCTCCAGCGTGAACCAGCGCTCGACCAGCCGCTCCGCCTCCACCAGCCAGCCGGCCAGCCGCTCGCCCTCCGGATCGTCGGCGAACAGCTCCACCACCTCCGGCCGCGTCTCCCGCAGCCGGTCCCACTGTCCCGGGATCAGCGACTTCGCCCGCGGCGCCGTCCGCTCCGCCGCCGGGGAGTCGAACAGCCGCTCCAGGACCGCGTGCACCAGCGTGCCCTTGGTCGCCGCCGGGCTCGGCTTCTCCGGCAGCCGGTCGATCACCCGGAACCGGTACAGCAGCGGGCACTGCATGAAGTCGCCGGCCCGCGAGGGCGAGAGCGAGGCGGGCGCCACGGCGGCCACCGGCACCACGACCGTCTCTGCCACCGCCGTCACCGCCGCGTCCGTGACTGCCGCGTCCGTCACCGCCGCTTCCGCCACCACCGCCTCCGGCGCGGCCGTCTCCGCGGGTGCCCGGTCCTCCACGACACCGCCGTCGCCCGCCGGGGCGACGCCCTCGCTGCTGCTCTCCATGACCACAGACTGTACGGCCCACCACTGACAGTCACCCAGTCGCGCACCCCGCCCCGCCCCGGACACCGGGCAGGATCGGGAAACCACCGGGGGTGCCGGGGCGGAACACGTCACGACTGCCGCATACCATCGGTCCGAGACCCTCCCGCCCGGCACGAGCGGGGGACGCTTCGATCGAGGGGACACCGTGGTGGAAAGCGGCGGGAGCGGGCGGCCGCGGCCGGACGACGAGCATGCGGCCGAGCACCCCGTGACACCTGCGCCTGCGGCCACCGACGTCGCGCGGACCCCGGACCCCGGCACCCCCGGACCGGCCACGCCCGAATCACGGGACGAGAGCGGTACCGCGCCCACCCCGGACACCTCCAGCCCCGACACCTCCACCCCGGCCGGGGACGGCCCCGGAGCAGAAACCGGCCAGGGATCCTCAGCGGAAGCCGGACACGAGCCCGAGCCCGAGCCCGAGCCCGAGCCCGAGGCGGGAACCGGAACCCGGCCCGAGGCCGGATCCGACGACACCCCTGCCGTATCGGGCCACGCCCCCGCCGAACCCGCTGCCGCCCCGGCCGGACAGAGCGACGCACCGCCCCGCGCCGCCACCCCGGCCGCACCCCGCGACGAAGCGCCGGCCGCCACGACCCCCGAGGCCGAGGAGCCGGCCGGCACGGGCACCGGGGCCGAGGAGCCGGCCGGCACGGGCACCGGGGCCGAGGAGCCGGCCGCCCCCGTCCGGACCCCCGCCGCCACACCCCCGTCCGATCACTCCTCCGGGCCCGCCCCCGTCCCCACCCTCCCCAAGGGACCCCCGCCCCAGCGCCCCCCGGAGCAGCCCCGCGGCGGCCTCCTCATGGGCCGCCCCTTCGGCGTGCCCGTCTACGTCGCCCCCAGCTGGTTCCTCGTCGCCGCCCTCATCACCTGGGTCTTCGGCAACCAGCTGGACCGCGTGCTCCCCGAACTCGGCGCCGCCCGCTACCTCGTGGCCCTCTTCTTCGCCGTCGCCTTCTACGCCTCGGTCCTCGTCCACGAACTCGCCCACACCATCGCCGCCCTCCGCTTCGAACTCCCCGTCCGCCGCATCCAGCTCCAGTTCTTCGGCGGCGTCTCCGAGATCGAGAAGGAGGCCGAGACCCCCGGCCGCGAGTTCTGGCTCGCCTTCGTCGGCCCGCTGCTCTCCCTCGTCCTCGCCGGTGTCTTCTACCTCGCCATGCAGCCCGTCGAGCGCGGCACCGTCCCCGGCGTCCTGCTGGCCGGCCTGATGATCTCCAACCTGATCGTCGCGATCTTCAACCTGCTGCCCGGCCTCCCCCTCGACGGCGGCCGCATGCTCCGCGCCGTCGTCTGGAAGATCACCGGCAAGCCCATGAGCGGCACCGTCGCCGCCGCCTGGGTCGGCCGCGCCCTCGCCGTCTCCGTCCTCATCGGCCTGCCGCTGCTCACCCAGTCCGGCGCCCTCGGCACCAGCGCCGAGGACAGCGTCGGCATGGACACCGTCACCGACGCCCTGCTCGCGGCCATCCTCGCCGCGATCATCTGGACCGGCGCCGGCAACAGCCTGCGCATGGCCCGGCTGCGCGAACACCTCCCCGAACTGCGCGCCCGCACCCTCACCCGGCGCGCCGTTCCCGTGGAGACCCACACCCCCCTGTCCGAGGCCCTGCGCCGCGCCAACGACGCCGGCGCCCGCGCCCTCGTCGTCGTCGACGCCAACGGCGAACCGCTCTCCCTCGTCCGCGAGGCGGCGATCGTCGGCGTACCCGAACACCGCCGCCCCTGGGTCGCCGTCAGCGGCCTCGCCCAGGACCTCAGCGACGGCATGCGCGTCTCCGCCGAGCTCGCCGGCGAGGACCTCCTCGACGTCCTGCGCGCCACCCCCGCCACCGAGTACCTCGTCGTCGAGGAGACCGGCGAGATCTTCGGCGTCCTGTCCGCCGCCGACGTCGAGCGCGCCTTCGTCAAGGCCATGGCCAGGCCCTCCTAGCCCGCCCCCGCCCGTGGTCGGCGGCCCCGGCAAACCCCGGTAGGCTGTTCACATGTCCGAACCGACCGGTGCCGCCCGCAGGCGCGGGCCCTTCAAGGTCGGGGACCAGGTTCAGCTGACCGATCCCAAGGGCCGCCACTACACGTTCACGCTCGAAGCCGGGAAGAACTTCCACACCCACAAGGGTTCCTTCCCGCACGACGAACTGATCGGCTCACCCGAGGGCAGCGTTGTCCGCACCACCGGGAACGTCGCCTACCTCGCGCTGCGCCCCCTGCTCCCCGACTACGTCCTGTCCATGCCCCGCGGCGCCGCCGTGGTCTACCCCAAGGACGCGGGGCAGATCCTCGCCTTCGCCGACATCTTCCCCGGCGCACGCGTCGTCGAGGCCGGCGTCGGCTCCGGATCGCTGAGCAGCTTCCTGCTGCGCGCCATCGGCGACCAGGGCATGCTGCACAGCTACGAGCGCCGCGAGGACTTCGCCGAGATCGCCCAGCAGAACGTCGAGCGCTACTTCGGCGGCCCGCACCCCGCCTGGCAGCTCACCGTCGGCGACCTCCAGGACAACCTCTCCGACACCGACGTCGACCGCGTCATCCTCGACATGCTGGCCCCCTGGGAGTGCCTGGAGGCCGTCTCCAAGGCCCTCGTCCCCGGCGGCATCCTGTGCTGCTACGTGGCCACCACCACCCAGCTCGCGCGGACCGTGGAGTCCATCCGCGAGATCGGCTCCTTCAACGAGCCGACCTCCTGGGAGTCGATGATCCGCAACTGGCACGTGGAAGGCCTTGCCGTCCGCCCGGACCACCGGATGATCGGCCACACCGGCTTCCTCCTCACCGCCCGCCGCCTCGCCGACGGCGTCGAGCCGCCCATGCGCCGCCGCCGCCCCGCCAAGGGCGCCTACGGCGAGGACTACACCGGCCCCAACGCCGACGGCGGCAACGGCCGCTGACACGGCCCCGCCGCGGCCCCAACGACAAGGCGCCGTGGCGGAGTTCCGGACCGACCCGGAACTCCGCCACGGCGCCTTCCCGTTGCCCCGCACCGCCCGCCACCAGGCACGGCCCCGTCCGATATCCCGTACCCCGCCGTTCCCCCACCGTGTGACGTGTGGCACGATGCTGGCCAATCCCCCGGCCTCACCGGCACAGCCACCACAGGAGACACTGCCAGTGCAGCAATCCGCCCTCCCGGAACTGGCACACACCCACGCCCGGCCCATCCACTGGGTCGCGACCGCCACCGCCCTCGCCGGTGTCGTCGCCCTCTCCTCGTTCCTCCAGCCCAGAGCCGCCACGGCCGCCCAGACCACCGGCCGCACCGCCAGACCCGCCACCACCGCCGCCCCCGCCACGACAGGCGTCGACTTCCCCCTCACCTGCGGCCCCGTCCAGGCACTCGTGGTGAAGAAGGCCAGCGGCGACCTCGACGGGGACGGCATCCCGGAAACGGTCGCGGTCGTCCACTGCGACGCCGCCATGGGCACCCCGCCCGACGCCGTCTACGTCCTCACCCACGGCGCCGACGCCACGCACGCACGCGTGGTCGCCACCCTCGTCGACCCCAAGACCCGCAACACCGTCACGAGCCTCACCGTCACCGACGGAGCCGTCCTCGCCACCCTGCTCGGCTACTCCACACCGGACGTACCCAGTTGCTGCCCCGACCTCAAGGACAGCGCCAAGTGGGAATGGAAGGACGACACGTTCGTCCGCTCGACACCCGCGGGCGCCCACAGCGTCTGATCCCGGCCACCGGCCTGTGAGAAATCAGACAACCGTCACCACGCGTCGCGACGGACTCACTCCGCGTCAGGCCCGTACACCTCGACGCTGTCCGAAACGCGTCGCACATGAATACAGTCACCGGGACACTCGCGCGCCGAATCCACCACGTCCGTCAGCAACGGCAACGGCACCGGCGTCGTGGCCCCCTTGGCCTGCAAGAGCTCGTCGTCCGCGCCCTTCACGTAGGCCAGACCGTCGATGTCCAGTTCGAAGACCTCCGGCGCGTACTGCGCGCAGATCCCGTCACCGGTACAGAGATCCTGGTCGATCCAGACCTCCAGCGCCTCGCCGCCGACCTGTGCCTCCTGCTGCACGCCCATGACTCCTGCCGTTTACTGTCGAGCCGCAAGGGAACGATGCAGGCTCTGACGGGTGTTGAACACTTCGACCCTACCCTCGGCGGCTTCCCCACCATGTTCCGTGGGTATCCCCCTGGCGTGAGGGAGAGCGCAAGGGTGAAGATCGGACACACCTCGACAGTCTTTGTGATCTAGGGGTTTCAATCGACACCCACCCAGGTAGGGTCTGGAAGCGTCCAGCTCCCCTTGGAGGAGGTGAGGACCGTGGCAGCCCACGACGACGACATGAACCGCGGCATCCGCCCGGGACGAGGGTCCGACGACCCGTCCGGGCAGATTGCCTACCTTGAGCAGGAGATCGCCGTCCTGCGGCGCAAGCTCGCCGACTCTCCGCGGCACACGAGGATTCTCGAAGAGCGGATCGTCGAGCTACAGACGAACCTGGCCGGCGTGTCCGCCCAGAACGAGCGACTCGCCAACACGCTCCGTGAGGCCCGCGACCAGATCGTGGCCCTCAAGGAAGAAGTCGACCGGCTCGCACAGCCGCCGGCCGGCTTCGGTGTCTTCCTCTCGGCCAACGAGGACGGCACGGCCGACATCTTCACCGGAGGCCGCAAACTCCGCGTGAACGTCAGCCCCGGCGTCGAGCTCGAGGAGCTCAGGCGCGGCCAGGAAGTGATGCTCAACGAAGCACTCAACGTGGTCGAGGCCATGGAGTACGAGAGCGTCGGCGACATCGTCACCCTCAAGGAGATCCTCGAGGACGGCGTACGCGCCCTGGTCCAGGGCCACACCGACGAGGAAAGGGTGGTCCGGCTCGCCGAACCCCTCCTGGACGTCGTCATCCGCCCCGGCGACGCCCTGCTCCTCGAACCCCGCTCCGGATACGTCTACGAAGTCGTCCCCAAGAGCGAGGTCGAGGAACTCGTCCTCGAAGAGGTCCCCGACATCGGCTACGAGCAGATCGGCGGCCTCGGCGGACAGATCGAGATGATCCGCGACGCGGTCGAGCTCCCGTACCTGTACCCCGACCTCTTCAAGGAGCACGAGCTGCGCCCGCCCAAGGGCGTCCTGCTCTACGGACCGCCCGGATGCGGCAAGACGCTCATCGCCAAGGCCGTCGCCAACTCGCTGGCCAAGAAGGTCGCCGAGGTCACCGGCCAGGCCACCGGCAAGAGCTTCTTCCTCAACATCAAGGGCCCCGAGCTCCTCAACAAGTACGTCGGCGAGACCGAGCGGCAGATCCGCCTCGTCTTCCAGCGCGCACGGGAGAAGGCCTCCGAGGGCACCCCCGTCATCGTCTTCTTCGACGAGATGGAATCCCTCTTCCGCACCCGCGGCTCCGGCGTCAGCTCCGACGTCGAGAACACCATCGTCCCGCAGCTCCTCGCCGAGATCGACGGCGTCGAAGGCCTCCAGAACGTGGTCGTCATCGGCGCGTCCAACCGCGAGGACATGATCGACCCGGCCATCCTGCGCCCTGGCCGCCTCGACGTGAAGATCAAGATCGAGCGCCCGGACGCCGAAGCGGCCAAGGACATCTTCCAGAAGTACCTCACCGAACGCCTCCCCCTGCACTCCGAGGACGTGGGCGAACACGGCGGCGACAAGACCACCACCGTCCAGAGCATGATCCAGACGGCCGTGGAACACATGTACGCCGAATCCGAGGAGAACCGCTTCCTGGAAGTCACCTACGCCAACGGTGACAAGGAAGTCCTCTACTTCAAGGACTTCAATTCCGGCGCCATGATCGAGAACATCGTCGGCCGCGCCAAGAAAATGGCCATCAAGGACTTCCTCGACCACAACCAGAAGGGCCTGCGCGTCTCCCACCTCCTCCAGGCCTGCGTGGACGAGTTCAAGGAGAACGAGGACCTGCCCAACACCACCAACCCCGACGACTGGGCCCGGATCTCCGGAAAGAAGGGCGAACGGATCGTCTACATCCGCACCCTCATCACCGGAAAGCAGGGCGCGGACACCGGACGCTCCATCGACACGGTGGCGAACACCGGACAGTACCTGTAGGACCAGGGCGGCTGCGGGTGCCCACCACGGGTACCCGCAGCCGTCTGTTTTCCGGGCCACGGCTGGAGCAAGGCAATGACGCAAATGATCTCCCCACCAGCGCGGAGGCGTTCTAGGCTCTTCCGTACCGCCGGGTCGCGCAGTGCGGGGACGGGCACCGCACACGCACCGGAGCACCACCGGTATCTGAGCGGCGCCCACGACCGAGGGTGCCGCCGGGCAAGGAGGGCCGCATGACCGTACGGCGAGTAATGGGCATCGAGACGGAGTACGGCATCTCCGTCCCCGGCCACCCGAACGCCAATGCCATGCTCACCTCGTCCCAGATCGTCAACGCCTACGCGGCGGCGATGCACAGGGCCCGCCGGGCCCGCTGGGACTTCGAGGAGGAGAACCCGCTGCGGGACGCGCGTGGCTTCGACCTCGCCCGCGAGGTCGCCGACTCCAGCCAGCTCACCGACGAGGACATCGGCCTCGCCAACGTCATCCTCACCAACGGCGCCCGGCTCTACGTCGACCATGCCCACCCCGAATACAGCTCGCCCGAGGTCACCAACCCCCGCGACGCCGTCCTCTGGGACAAGGCCGGCGAACGGATCATGGCCGAGGCCGCCGAACGGGCCGCCGCGCTCCCCGGCGCCCAGCCGATCCACCTCTACAAGAACAACACCGACAACAAGGGCGCCTCCTACGGCACGCACGAGAACTACCTGATGAAGCGGGAGACCGCCTTCTCGGACATCGTGCGCCACCTCACGCCCTTCTTCGTCTCCCGCCAGGTGGTCACCGGCGCCGGCCGGGTCGGCATCGGCCAGGACGGCCACGAACACGGCTTCCAGCTCAGCCAGCGCGCCGACTACTTCGAGGTCGAGGTCGGCCTCGAGACGACGCTCAAGCGCCCCATCATCAACACCCGCGACGAACCGCACGCCGACGCGGAGAAGTACCGCCGTCTGCACGTGATCATCGGCGACGCCAACCTCTCCGAGATCTCGACCTACCTCAAGCTCGGCACCACGGCCCTGGTCCTGTCGATGATCGAGGACGGCTTCATCGCCGTCGACCTCGCCGTCGACCAGCCCGTCCGCACCCTCCACCAGGTCTCCCACGACCCCACCCTGAAGCGACTGGTCACCCTGCGCAGCGGCCGCACGCTCACCGCGGTGCAGCTCCAGATGGAGTACTTCGAGCTGTCGCGCAAATACGTCGAGGAGCGGTTCGGCGCCGACGCCGACGACCAGACCAAGGACGTCCTCGCGCGCTGGGAGGACACCCTGAACCGTCTGGAGAACGACCCCATGAGCCTCGCCGGCGAACTCGACTGGGTCGCCAAGCGGGAGGTCATGGAGGGCTACCGGCGCCGTGACGGTCTCGACTGGGACGCCGCGCGCCTGCACCTCGTCGACCTCCAGTACGCCGACGTACGGGCCGACAAGGGCCTCTACAACCGTCTGGTGGCCCGCGGACGCATGAAACGGCTCCTGGACGAGAGCGAGGTCGAGCGGGCCGTCACGAAGCCGCCGGAGGACACCCGCGCGTACTTCCGCGGCCGCTGTCTGGAGCAGTACGCCGACGACGTGGCCGCCGCGTCCTGGGACTCGGTGATCTTCGATCTGCCGGGCCGGGACTCGCTCCAGCGCGTCCCAACCCTGGAACCGCTTCGCGGAACGCGAAATCACGTCAAGGAGCTCCTGGACCGCTGCCGAACGGCGGAAGACCTGGTCAGGGTGCTTTCGGGCGGCTGACCCGCCCCCGGGGCGGGCCCGGCCGGACGGGGTGGAAACCCCTCCGTCCGGGAATCATCGAGGTGGCCCCCGTACGTTGTGGCAACTGCGGGGCCGATGTCGGACCCGGCTTGTAGGGTCTGATCATCACCGATCGGCAGGAATGCCGACCTGTCGACCATGTCGGGCGAAAGAGCGGGGTGAGGGTTATGGCGACCAAGGACACCGGCGGCGGCCAGCAGAAGGCGACGCGGTCCACCGAGGAGGCCGAGGAGCAGGCGCCCGAGGCGCAGGCGTCGGAGGACCTCAAGGAACGCCAGGAGAAGCTGAGCGACGACGTCGACTCGGTTCTTGACGAAATTGACGATGTCCTCGAGGAAAATGCCGAGGACTTCGTTCGAAGTTTCGTTCAGAAGGGCGGCGAGTAGCCTTCGGATCAAAGGCTGCGGGGGGCTCGGAGCTTGATGATCGAAGATGCTGTGAAGCGCTGCTCGCGGTGCAAGGAGCTGAAGCCACGAGCAGCCTTCGCCGGCAACAGGGCGGCCCGGGACGGCTTGCAGGCCTACTGCCGGGAATGCTGGGCGGCCTATCACCAGGCTCGCCAACTCGCGAAGGGCCGGAAGGTGCGGCCGCGGGTGGAGACGCCCGAGGGGCACAAGTTCTGCCGCACCTGTGAGGAGGTCAAGCCGCACAGTGAGTGGCACCGTAACGCCACGGCGTCCGACGGCCTTGCGACCTGCTGCAAGGCGTGCAAAGCCGTCAAGGGCCGCCGTGGACACCTGATGCGCCACTACGGCATGACCGAAGCCGAACGCGACGCCATGGTGGCCTCGCAAAGGGGTCTCTGCGTGATCTGCCTGAAAGCTCCTGCCGTACATGTGGATCACTGCCACGAGACGGGTAGGGTCCGTGGCGTACTGTGCTTCAACTGCAATTCGGCCATCGGCAAGTTGGGAGACGATCCCGACGCTGTTCGTCGGGCAGCCGCTTACCTGGAAGGAACTCCATGGAAGCCAACACTCGTAGCACCGGGCGTCTACCGGCTGCCTTCCTGACGCCCGGGTCCTCGTCCTTCATGGACTTTCTCTCCGACCACCAGCCGGAGCTCCTGCCGGGCAAGCGGCAGCTGCCTCCGACGCAGGGCGTCATCGAGGCGCCGCACGGCACGACGATCGTCGCCGTGACCTTCCCCGGCGGTGTCGTGCTCGCCGGTGACCGTCGTGCCACGATGGGCAACGTCATCGCGCAGCGGGACATCGAGAAGGTCTTCCCGGCCGACGAGTACTCGGCGGTCGGTATCGCCGGCACCGCCGGTCTGGCCGTCGAGATGGTGAAGCTGTTCCAGCTGGAGCTGGAGCACTTCGAGAAGGTCGAGGGGGCGCAGCTCTCGCTGGAGGGCAAGGCGAACCGTCTGTCGACCATGATCCGGTCGAATCTGGGGATGGCCATGCAGGGGCTGGCGGTGGTGCCCCTGTTCGCCGGGTTCGACGTGGACCGCGACAGGGGCCGGATCTTCTCGTACGACGTGACGGGCGGCCGGTCGGAGGAGCACAACTACGCGGCCACGGGTTCCGGGTCGATCTTCGCGCGCGGGGCCATGAAGAAGCTGTTCCGCGGCGACCTGTCCGAGGCCGAGGCCACCACGCTGGTGGTGCAGGCCCTCTACGACGCGGCGGACGACGATTCGGCGACCGGTGGTCCCGATGTCGCGCGCCGGATCTACCCCATCGTCACCGTGATCACCGAGGACGGTTTCCGCCGGCTGACCGACGAGGAGTCGTCGGAGATCGCCCGCTCGGTTCTGGAGCGTCGTCTGGAGCAGCCGGACGGCCCGCGTGCCGCCCTGCTGTAGCCGGCGGCCGGTTCTCATCCCAGGTGATCCAGTGACTTCGACAGAAAGGGACGGATAGCCGGTGTCGACGCCGTTCTATGTCTCACCCCAGCAGGCGATGGCCGACCGTGCCGAGTACGCCCGCAAGGGCATCGCGCGCGGGCGCAGCCTCGTTGTGATCCAGTACGCCGACGGCATCGTGTTCGTCGGTGAGAATCCGTCCCGTGCGCTGCACAAGTTCAGCGAGATCTACGACCGGATCGGTTTCGCGGCCGCCGGCAAGTACAACGAGTACGAGAACCTGCGGATCGGTGGCGTGCGGTACGCCGATCTGCGGGGGTACACCTACGACCGTGACGACGTGACGGCCCGGGGTCTGGCGAACGTGTACGCGCAGACGCTGGGCACGATCTTCTCGTCGGCGGGGGAGAAGCCGTACGAGGTGGAGCTGGTGGTGGCGGAGGTCGGTGCCACGCCGGACGGGGACCAGATCTACCGGTTGCCGCACGACGGTTCCATCGTGGACGAGCACGGGTCGGTGGCGGTCGGTGGCAATGCCGAGCAGATCAGCAGCTATCTGGACCAGCGTCACCGGGACGGCATGAGCCTGGCCGAGGCGCTGAAGCTGGCGGTCCAGGCCTTGTCCCGTGACACGAACGGTACGGAGCGGGAGATTCCGGCCGAGCGTCTCGAGGTGGCGGTGCTGGACCGTACGCGGCCGCAGTCGCGCAAGTTCAAGCGGATCGTGGGGCGCCAGCTGGGCCGGTTGCTGGAGACGGACGGTGCGTCCACGGAGGCGGAGAGCGCCGACGAGGAGTAGTTCCGTAGGCGAGTGTCTCTGTCACGCCCCGGCCGGTGTCCCGGCCGGGGCGTGGTGCGTCTCAGGGGGCGCCGGGCGGGGCCGTGGAGGCCCGCACGACGAGTTCGACGGGGATGTCCCCGCCGTCGGGTGTGCGGCCTTCCAGGACGGCCAGGAGGGCTTGCATGCCGCGTTCGCCGAAGAGTTCGGAGTCGAGTCGCACAGTGGTGAGCTCGGGGTCGAGGGCGGTGGCCAGGGTGAGGTCGTCGAGGCCGGTGACGGAGATGTCGTCGGGCACGCGCAGGCCGAGGCGCCGTAGGGCTTTGTAGGCGCCGGCGGCGAGCTTGTCGTCGTCGCAGACGATGGCGGTGGGGCGCGGGCCGGGGGTGCCGAGGGCGGTTGCCGCGGCGGTGAGGGCGCCGTCGATGGAGATCGGGGCGGGGGCGGTGCGCAGGGTGGTGCCGGGGACGGTGGCGAGGCGGGTGGCGAGTTCGCGGGCGCGGATCTCGAAGGTCCAGGAGGGGATGTCGGCCGCGAGGTGCAGGAAGCGGCGGTGGCCGAGTCCGAGGAGGTGGTCGGCGATCTGGCGTACGCCGTCGGTGATGTCGAGGTTGACGGTGGCGGCGCCGAGGCTTCCTGCGGGGTCGCTGTCGAGCATGACGAGGGGGAGTTGGTCGCCGCGGATGGCGGTGAGGGCGTCGGCGGCCATGGAAGAGGCGAGGACGCCGTCGAGGGCGGCCTGTGCGGAGGCGAAGGGGTTGCGGGCGGGGCCGACGCCTTCGGGGGAGGGGTAGAGGACGACTCCGAAGCCGTGTTCGGCGGCGACGCGTGCCGCGCCGGTGTAGACGCCGGCGAAGAATTCGGTGGTGAGGGCGGGGACGACGAGGAGGACGGTGCGGGTGCGGCCGAGGCGGAGGTTGCGGGCGGCCAGGTTGGGGCGGTAGCCGAGGTCGTGGGCGGCTTCGCGGACGCGTCGGGCGGTGGTCTCGGAGACGCGGCCGCGCCATTTGTCGCCGAGGACCAGGGAGACGGCGGCCTGGGAGACCCCGGCGGCCCGGGCGACGTCACGGCTCGTGGGGCGCGTGCTGGCTCGTGCCACCGTGGGGCTGCTCCTTCGTATGGACGGGCGAACAGCGCACATGGTACGTATGACAAAAGACGTTATACGTAAAACCTCGGGGTGGTGCACCGTCCCGGGCGAGCCGACGGAGGCGGGACATTGGCCGCGGGGTACGGGGAGATCCTCAGGGCGAGGCATGCCGCCCGGCTGCTGACCGGCACGCTCGTCGGGCGGTTGCCCAACGCCACGGCCGCCATCGCGATCGTGCTGTTCGTGCGCGCGCAGGGCGGCACGTACAGCCTGGCGGGCGCTCTGGCGGCCGTGTACGGGGTGGCCAACGCCGTGGGGCAGCCGCTGCTGGGGCGGCTGGTGGACGTGTACGGGCAGCCGCGGGTGCAGTTGCCGGCGGCGCTCGCCTCGGCGCTGGCGATGGCGGTCTTCGCCTTCACGGGCACGGACCCGTCGGCCGCGGCCTACGCCTCGGTCGCGGGCGCGGGGCTGTTCACCCCGCCGCTGGAAGGGGGCCTGCGGGCGCTGTGGCCCACCGTGCTGCGGCGGGAGGACCAGGTGCACACGGCGTACGCGATGGACGCGGTGGCGCAGGAGGTGATGTTCACCGTCGGGCCGCTGCTGGTGACGCTGTGCGTGTCGCTGTGGTCGGAGCAGGGGGCCCTGCTGGTGCTGAACGCGCTGGGGGTGCTGGGCGCGCTGTCGGTCGTGGTGTCGCCGCCTTCGCGCGCGTGGCGTTCGGCGCCGCGCGAGGCGCACTGGCTGGGTGCGCTGCGGTCGCCGGGTCTGCTGGCTCTTCTGGGGGCGTTCCTGTTCGTGGGCGTCGCGCTGGGTTCGATCACGGTGGCGTCGGTGCCGTACGCGGACGAGCACGGCGGTGACGTGGTGTACGGCTGGCTGATGGCGGCGCTGGGGCTGGGCGCACTGGTCGGAGGTGTGGGGTACGGGGCGCGGCGGTGGGTCGGGGCGCCGGAGCGGCGACTGCGGGGCCTGGTGGCATTGCTGGCGGTGTGTTATCTGCCGTTGATGCTGATGCCGGGTGCGGTGGCGATGGTGGCGCTGACGGCGCTCGCGGGGGTGTTCCTGGCGCCGGCTCTCGCGTGTGCGTTCGTCATCGTGGACCGGCACGCGCCGCGCGGGACGGTGACGGAGGCGTTCTCCTGGCTGGTGACGATGTTCACCGTCGGGGCGTCGGTGGGGACGGGTGTCGCGGGTCCGGTCGTGGAGGCCGGCGGGGCGTTGTGGGGGTTCGCGGTGCCGGCGGCGGCGGGTGCCGTGTCGTCGGTGGTTTTGCTGGCCACGGGGCGGGTAATGGCAGCTCCCGCCGGGGGTGGGGTTGTTGCGGCTTCATCGGAAAATGATCCAAACCGTGCTGCCGAACCCCGTTTCAGTTCAGGGGATCGGGCGTAATGTTCACTCATGGACCGCCGCATTTTCGGGCTGGAGAACGAGTACGGCGTCACATGTACGTTCAGGGGACAGCGCCGGCTGTCTCCCGACGAGGTGGCGCGGTACCTCTTCCGCCGTGTCGTGTCATGGGGCCGAAGCAGCAACGTCTTTCTGCGAAACGGCGCCCGCCTCTATCTCGACGTGGGTTCGCATCCGGAATACGCGACACCGGAATGTGACAACGTGACCGAACTGGTCACCCACGACAAGGCCGGCGAGCGCATTCTCGAAGGACTCCTGGTGGACGCGGAACGACGCCTGCACGAGGAAGGAATCGCGGGCGACGTCTACCTCTTCAAGAACAACACGGACTCGGCGGGCAACTCCTACGGTTGCCACGAGAACTACCTGGTGGCCCGGCACGGGGAGTTCTCCCGGCTCGCGGACATCCTCATTCCGTTCCTGGTGACCCGCCAGCTGCTGTGCGGGGCGGGCAAGGTGCTCCAGACGCCGCGTGGCGCGGTCTACTGCGTCAGTCAGCGGGCGGAGCACATCTGGGAGGGCGTCTCCTCGGCGACGACCCGTTCGCGGCCCATCATCAACACGCGTGACGAGCCGCACGCGGACGCCGAGCGGTACCGCCGTCTGCATGTCATCGTCGGTGACTCGAACATGTCCGAGACGACCATGCTGCTGAAGGTCGGGGCCACCGATCTGGTGCTGCGCATGATCGAGGCGGGCACGGTGATGCGGGACCTGACGCTGGAGAACCCGATCCGGGCGATCCGCGAGGTCAGTCACGACATCACGGGCCGGCGCAAGGTGCGTCTGGCCAGCGGCCGTGAGGCCTCGGCGCTGGAGGTGCAGCGCGAGTACTACGAGAAGGCCGTGGACTTCGTCGAGCGCCGCGGTGTCCGCACCGGCACGGTCGACCAGGTCCTGGAGCTGTGGGGCCGCACGCTGGACGCGATCGAGGCGGAGGACCTCGACCGGATCGGCACCGAGATCGACTGGGTCATGAAGTACAAGCTCATCGAGCGGTACCGGGCCAAGCACAACATGACCATGTCGCACCCGAGGGTGGCGCAGATAGACCTCGCCTACCACGACATCCACCGTCGTCGTGGTCTGTACTACCTGCTGGAGCGCAAGGGTCAGGCGGCGCGGATCTGCAACGACCTGAAGATCTTCGAGGGCAAGTCGGTGCCGCCGCAGACCACCAGGGCGCGGTTGCGCGGTGACTTCATCCGGCGGGCGCAGGAGCAGCGCCGGGACTTCACGGTGGACTGGGTGCATCTGAAGCTCAACGACCAGGCGCAGCGCACCGTGCTGTGCAAGGACCCGTTCCGTTCGGTGGACGACCGGGTGGAGAAGCTGATCGCCGGCATGTGAGCGAGGCGCTCCGCGCGTGCTTGCGGGCACGGAGCGGAACGCAACACGGGCACCGTACGTTTCCCGTACGGTGCCCGTCTCACGTCGTAGAGTTGCGCGCACGCCATCAGAAGATCGACCGATTACGAGGCTCTCATCGTGCGCCGACGCTCCCTCATCCTTGCCGCCGTCCCCGCGGGGCTGGTCACTTTCGCCGCGTGCGGTGACGACAAGTCCGACACGAGCAAGGCGAGCGACGGCGGGTCCCCTTCCGCGGGGGCCTCGTCGGCCGCTCCCGCGCCGAAGATCGTCGACGGTCCGCTGCCGGCGATCACCGCGGGGGTGAAGTTCGGTGAGAAGCCGACGGTCGCCAAGGGCACGGGTGAGCCCTCGGACCAGTTGGCGGTGAAGACGGTGATCGCGGGCAGCGGCAGGACGGTCGCGGAGAACGACTACATCCAGGCCAACGCGCTCGGGCAGATCTGGGACAGCGGGAAGGTCCTGCTCAACACGTACGACACGAAGAAGCCGCTGTTCACGCAGCTCGCGCAGGGCGGCACGATCGACGGCTGGCGCTATGCCCTGACGGGCAAGAAGATCGGCAGCCGGGTGCTGTTCTCGGTGCCGCCGACATGGGCGTTCGGCAAGGACGGCGACGCGCAGACGGGTATCAAGGGCACCGACACGCTGGTGTTCGTCTTCGACATCCAGGACACGTTCAACTCGAAGAGCTCGGCCAAGGGCAAGGACGTGCCGCAGGACGATGCGGCGTTGCCGAAGGTCGGCACGAACACCGACGGCAAGGCGCCCTCGATCGACATCCCGAAGACGAAGGCGCCGACGGCGCTGGTCAGCAACTACGTGATCGAGGGCGACGGCGCGGCGCTGGCGGCGACCGACACGGTGCTGGTGCAGTACAAGGGCGTGATCTGGGACACGGGCAAGGAGTTCGACTCGACGTACAGCCGCAACGCGCTGACGTCGTTCTCGCTCCAGCAGGTGGTCAAGGGCTGGGCGCAGGGTCTGACCGGCAAGAAGGTGGGCAGCCGGGTCGTCATCGTCGTTCCGCCGTCGCTGGGTTACGGCGACAGCCCGCCGAGCGGCAGCGGTATCAAGAAGGACTCCACGATGGTGTTCACCGTGGACATCCTCGCCAAGGCGTGAGGTCCTCCAGGGTGTAAGACTGTCCGTGTTGTTGCTTTCCGTGAGACGTGCAGGAGCCAGTGACGTGAGCATTGACAAGCCCGAGATCGACTTCCCCGGCGGCGAGCCCCCGGCGGACCTGGAGATCAAGGACATCTGGGAGGGTGACGGGGAGGTCGCGCAGGCCGGCCACAACGTCAGCGTCCACTACGTCGGTGTGGCCTTCAGCACCGGTGAGGAGTTCGACGCGAGCTGGAACCGCGGGACGCCGTTCCGTTTCCCGCTCGGTGGCGGACGGGTCATCAAGGGCTGGGACCAGGGCGTGCAGGGCATGAAGGTCGGCGGCCGTCGCCAGCTGACCATCCCGGCCCACCTCGCCTACGGCAACCAGAGCCCGACGCCGGCGATCAAGCCGGGCGAGACGCTGATCTTCGTGGTGGACCTGCTCGGGGTCTGACCGTCGCACGACCAGTGTTGATCATCTGGGGCCCATGCCTGCCCGGGCATGGGCCCTCGGCTTTTGTCCGGGCACCGCGGGGCGGTACGGTCGTCGATCGTAAGCACCATAGGGGAGGCGAAGGGCGCCGATGGCCATTGCCAAGGCCGAGCGACTGATGAACCTGGCGCTGTGTCTGCTGGGGACGCGGCGGCCGCTCAGCAAGCGCGAGCTGCGCGACTCCATCGAGGCGTACGTGGAGACGTTCCGGTCCGGGAACGGTGCGGCGTCCGACGACTCCTTCAACCGGATGTTCGAGCGGGACAAGGACGATCTGCGCGAGCTCGGCCTGGTCATCGAGACCGTGGAGAGCCTGGACGGTGAGATCGGTTATCTCGCCCGCCGGGACAGCAACCGGCTGCCGCCCATCACGCTCGACGCCGAGGAGGCCGCGGCGCTGGGGCTGGCGGCCAAGGTGTGGCAGCAGGCGCGGCTGGCGGGGGCCGCGAGCGGCGCCCTCCAGAAGCTGCGCGCCGCCGGCCTGCCGGAGGACGTCGACCCGTACGAGGCGCACGGCGCGCTGGAGCCGCGGATCCCGGTGCACGAGGCGGCGTTCGAGCCGCTGATGCTGGCCTGCCGCGACCGCCGGCCCGTCATGTTCGACTACCGCAAGGCCACCGCCGCGCATCCGGAGCCCCGCCATGTGGAGCCGTGGGCGCTGGAGTGCTGGCGCGGGCACTGGTACCTGGCGGGTTTCGACCGGGACCGGGGTGCCGAGCGGGTCTTCCGGCTGTCGCGGATCACGGGCAGGGTGCGCTCGCGCGGGACAGGTTTCACCGCGCCGGTCCCCGATGTCGTCACCGTCCGTGAGACGGTCGCCGGCTGGGCGGGGGAGACCGCCGACCGCAGCGCCCTGATCCGGCTGCGGACGGGGGCCGGGTACCCCTTGCGGGCGAAGGCCACCGCGGTCCGGGAACTCGGCGACGGCTGGGACGAGTTGGAGATTCCGTACGGGCACGGGCTGGACGCCTGGCTGGTGGAGTTCGGGCCGGACGTGGTGGTCCTGGACCCCGCCGAGCTGCGTGCGGACGTCGTGGACCGGCTACGGGCCGTGGCGAAGGGCTGAGGGGGAGCGAGCAACACAGTGGCAGGCAAACCGGTCAGGCCGGCGAACGCGATCGACCAGACCCGGCGGATGCTCTCGCTGGTGACGTATCTCCGGGAGCGTCCGGGGGCGCGCATCGAGGACGTGGCGCGCGCCTTCGGCATCACCGAGGACGAGCTGGTCTCGGACCTCGACGTGCTGCCGATGTGCGGGACCAGCTTCCGCGGCGGCGACCTTCTCGACATCGACACCGACGGCGAGCGCATCTGGTGGCACAATCCGGCCGCGCTCGGGGCGGAGGCCGCCGAGCCGCTGCGGCTGGCCGCCGACGAGGCGACCGCGCTGCTGGTGGCGGCGCGCGCCGTGTCCACGCTGCCCGGTCTGCGCGAGGGCGACCGGCAGGCGCTGCTGCGGGCGACGGCGAAGGTGGAGGCCGCGGCCGGGGAGGCGGCGGGCGCGAGCGCGCGGCTGTCGGTGACGTTCGAGTCCGAGGGCGGGGTCTTCGCCGACGTCGACCGGGCGATCTCCGAGCGGCGCCGGCTGTGGATCCGCTACTACTCGCCGGCCCGTGACGAGGTCACCGAGCGGGAGATCGACCCGATCCGGCTGGTCAGCGTCGGGCACACGTACGTGGAGGCCTGGTGCCGCCGCTCGGAGGCGCGGCGCACGTTCCGGCTGGACCGGGTCGCCGAGATCAGGATCCTGGACGAGCCGTCGGCGCCGCCGGAGGTCGAGCTGCGGGACCTGTCGGAGGGGCTGGTGCAGCCGGCCGCCGAGGACCCGGAGGTCGTCGTCGAGGTCGGTCCGGGCGGCCGGTGGGTGGCCGAGTACTACCCGCACGACAGCGCCGATGAGCTTCCCGACGGCGGGCTGCGTATTACCCTGCGCACGCCCGAACCCGCTTCGCTCAGGCGGCTGGCGCTGAGGCTCGGCCGCGACGGCCGGATCGTCTCGCCGCCGGAGCTCGCCGACAGTGCCCGCCGGGCCGCCGCCGAGGCGCTCGCCGCGTACGACGGGGTCGAGGCGGGCGACGGGCCGCGCGCGGTGTCCGGCGAACGGCCGGGGCCGCGGGGCGGGAGCGGGTACGAGGGGCGGGAGCAGGGGCTGTGAACGAGTCGACGGCGTCCGGTGTGCGGGGCATCTCGGTGGCCTCCGCGTTCGCGGGCATGCGCAGCGTGGGCCCGGTGCGGTTCAGGGCGGGCTGTCCCGACTGCCGGGGGGCCTTCGAGCTGGCCGCCGGTGCCCTGCGGCTGGCGATCGGCGCGTCCAGCCGGACCACGTTCTACTCCTTCACCTGCCCCGGCTGCGGTGCGGCGGTGCGCAAGCCGGCCGGGGAGCGGATCGTCGAGCTCCTCACCGGCGGTGGGGTCAGGACCCTGCGGCTGCACGCCCCGTAGGACGGTCTAGGCTCGGTCCATGTTCTGGCCGATGTTCGCGGTTGCCATGGGTTTTGCGGGTCTCGCCGTCCTCGCGGTGTTCGCCGTGCGGGTCTTCACCGAAGCGCGGCGTCTGGGCCTTCAGGTCACGGAGTCCGCGCGCCGTATCGACCGGGCCGCCCAGGACCTGGAGCGGGCCGCGGTGAGCGTGGCCCGTGCCGCGGACCCCCGGTGACGGCCGCTGTGTGACCTCCGGCGGCCGCTGTGGCCGTCCTGTGAGTCCCGTGGCGAATGCGTTTTGGACCACTTCGCCCTCCCGCCGCGGTGGGAGGGGCAGGTACGCTGCTGGTCGCGGCCCGGATAACGAGGCCCGGACCGCTGACCGGGAGTACGCGCAGGGATTGCCTCACGTTTACCCCTGAGCGCTACGATCGCTGTCAACACGATCGTTCGGACAGGTGTCCGACCGATCGGACGGCATCCCGCCCCCGCAGCCTCGGTGAGAAGGTAAAGACTTATGTTCGGAAGGCTCGGCGCCCCCGAGATCATTCTCATCCTCGTCGTCGTCATCCTGCTGTTCGGCGCCAAGAAGCTTCCCGACATGGCGCGCTCGCTCGGCAAGTCCGCTCGCATCCTCAAGAGCGAGGCGAAGGCGATGAAGGAAGAGGGCAGCAGCACGGCCACCCCGGCGGGCCCGCCGAACGACGGCGAGCAGCCCCCCGCTCAGCGCACCATCCAGGCCGCCCCCGGCGACGTGAGCAGCTCCCGTCCGGTCAGCGAGCCGACGGACACCACCAAGCGCTGACGCAGGGCCGGTGACCTCCGGCCCTCCGCACGAGATGGGAACGTGGGTTGCTGAAGCCTGCCCGCAAACAGGAGAAGGACCCCGAGGGGCGGATGCCTCTCGCGGATCACCTTCGTGAGCTCCGCAACCGGCTCGCGAAGGCGATGCTGGCCATCGTCCTCGTGACGGTCGTGGCCGCCTTCTTCTACAACGACATCATCAACTTCCTCACCAAGCCGATCCTCGACTCGGTCGGCTGCGGGAAGACTTTCGAGGAGATCGCGGGCCAGCTCAAGTCCGGCGACTCCACCAACAAGTGCGCCAGCATCACGATCAACGGTCTGCTCGCGCCCTTCACGCTGGCCCTCCAGGTCTCCCTGATGGCCGGTGTCGTCTTCGCCTCGCCGGTCTGGCTCTACCAGCTGTGGGCCTTCATCGCCCCCGGTCTGCACAACCACGAGCGCAAGTACGCGTACGCGTTCGTCGGCATGGGCGCCCCACTCTTCATCGGCGGCGGCTACTTCGCCTACCGGGTGCTGCCGACCACCGCCAAGGTGCTGATCGACTTCACGCCGGGCGGCGTCGCCAACCTGCTGCCGCTGGACGACCTGCTCCAGCTCGTCACGCGCATGGTCGTCGTCTTCGGCCTCTCCTTCGAGCTGCCGCTGCTGCTGATCTTCCTGAACCTGACCGGCATGGTCACCGGCAAGCGCATGCTCGGCTGGTGGCGAGCCATGATCATCGGCATCACGGTGTTCGCCGCCGTCGCCACGCCCAGCACCGACCCCGTCTCGATGCTGGCCCTCGCCGGACCGATCTGGGTCCTGTACTTCGGCGCCACCGTCTTCGCCCTGCTCAACGACCGTCGCAGGCGCCGCCGCGACGCCCTGGGCCCGGCCGACGACGAGGCCTCCGAGCTGGACCTCAGCCCCGAGGACATCGGCGAGGTCGAGTCGGTCGGCGCGAGCCGCTCACTGCCGGAGCAGACGAGCACGGACCGGGTCAACGGTTATGACGACGTGACCTGACGACCACCGGTGAGCTCTTAAGGTCATCCCCGTGACCAGCGAGATCACCCTCTTCGTCAACCCCGCGGCGGGCCGCGGCCGGGGCGCTCACGCAGCGCGGCCGGCCGCTTGCGCGTTGCGGGCGGCCGGCTTCACCGTGCACACCGTCGTCGGGGCCGACGCCGGCGACGCCCTCGCACGCGCGCGTGCCGCCGTCGCGGGCGGCACCGGCGCCCTGATCGCCGTCGGCGGCGACGGACTGGCCCACCTCGCGCTCCAGGCCGTCGCCGGCACCCGTACCCCGCTCGGGCTGGTAGCCGTCGGCACCGGCAACGACCTCGCCCGCGCCCTCGGCCTGCCCGTGCGCGACCCGGCGGGCGCCGCCCTGCTGGTCGCCGACGCCCTCAAGGGCGCCCGGATCCGCGACATCGACCTGGGCCTGGTCGGCGACCGCTGGTTCGGCACCGTCCTCGCCTCCGGTTTCGACTCCCGCGTCAACGACCGGGGCAACCGCATGAGATGGCCCACCGGGCGCGCCAGGTACGACCTGGCGATGCTCGCCGAACTGGCGGCGTTCCGTCCCGTTCCCTACCGCATCACGTTCGACGGCGGTGACGTCCGGGAGATCGAGGCCACCCTCGTCGCCGTCGGCAACGGATCCTCCTACGGCGGCGGGATGCGGATCTGCCCCGGCGCCGACCCGGCCGACGGGCTCTTCGACGTGACGATCGTCGGCGACTGCTCCCGCCGCACGCTGCTGCGGGTGTTCCCCAAGGTCTACCGGGGCACGCACGTCGATCATCCCGTGGTCGGCGTCCACCGGGCGGCCGAGGTGCGGATCGCCGCCGCGGACGTCTCGGCCTACGCGGACGGGGAACGGCTCGGGCGGCTGCCGCTCACCGCGCGGTGCGTACCGGGGGCGGTACGGGTCGTCGGCCCCTGAACCCGGACGTCCGGCCGCCGCCTCGCGCCTCCGTGAGCTGGGCGTACCGGGGTTCGGAGGCACCGGATCCGGATAATGATCGTCCTGTTGTCAGTGCGGCCCGGTACGCTCGAAAGCACGATGACAGAGGATCTCTCACCGGCCGAGCGGTACACGGCAGCACGTAAGCGCGCTGTCGAGCAGGCCACCGCGCTCGCGTCCTTCCGCGAGATGTACGACTTCGGTCTCGACCCCTTCCAGATCGAGGCCTGTGAGGCACTCGAGGCGGGCAAGGGCGTCCTGGTGGCCGCCCCCACCGGCTCGGGGAAGACGATCGTGGGCGAGTTCGCCGTCCACCTCGCCCTCCTCCAGGGCAAGAAGTGCTTCTACACGACGCCCATCAAGGCGCTCTCGAACCAGAAGTACGCCGACCTGAGCCGGCGCTACGGCAGCGACAAGGTCGGCCTGCTCACCGGCGACAACAGCGTCAACTCCGACGCCCCGGTGGTCGTGATGACCACCGAGGTGCTGCGGAACATGCTGTACGCCGGTTCGCAGACGCTGCTCGGTCTGGGCTACGTGGTGATGGACGAGGTGCACTACCTCTCCGACCGCTTCCGGGGCGCCGTGTGGGAGGAGGTGATCATCCACCTCCCCGAGTCGGTCACCCTGGTCTCGCTGTCGGCGACGGTGTCCAACGCCGAGGAGTTCGGCGACTGGCTCGACACCGTGCGCGGGGACACCGAGGTGATCGTCTCCGAGCACCGGCCCGTGCCGCTGTTCCAGCACGTGCTCGCCGGGCGGCGGATGTACGACCTCTTCGAGGAGGGCGAGGGCCAGCGCAGGGCCGTCAACCCCGACCTCGCCCGGCTGGCCCGCATGGAGGCCAGCCGGCCCTCCTACCAGGACCGCAGACGCGGCCGCGCCATGCGCGAGGCCGACCGTGAGCGCGAGCGCAGGCAGCGCTCCCGGGTGTGGACCCCGGGACGGCCCGAGGTCATCGAGCGGCTCGACGCGGCGGGACTGCTGCCCGCCATCACCTTCATCTTCAGCCGGGCCGCCTGCGAGGCCGCGGTCCAGCAGTGCCTGTACGCGGGCCTGCGGCTCAACGACGAGGACGCCCGGGCCGAGGTCCGTGCCCTGGTCGAGGAGCGCACCGCCGCCATCCCCCACGAGGACCTGCACGTCCTCGGGTACTACGAGTGGCTGGAGGGCCTGGAGCGCGGGATCGCCGCCCACCACGCCGGCATGCTGCCGACCTTCAAGGAGGTCGTCGAGGAACTGTTCGTACGGGGCCTGGTCAAGGCCGTCTTCGCCACCGAGACGCTCGCCCTCGGCATCAACATGCCCGCCCGTTCCGTGGTGCTCGAAAAGCTCGTCAAGTGGAACGGCGAGCAGCACGCCGACATCACACCCGGCGAGTACACCCAGCTCACCGGGCGCGCGGGCCGGCGCGGCATCGACGTCGAGGGACACGCGGTCGTGCTGTGGCAGCGCGCGATGAGCCCCGAGCACCTGGCCGGGCTCGCGGGCACCCGCACCTACCCGCTGCGCTCCAGCTTCAAGCCGTCGTACAACATGGCGGTCAACCTGGTCGAGCAGTTCGGGCGGCACCGCTCGCGCGAGCTGCTGGAGACCTCGTTCGCGCAGTTCCAGGCCGACCGGTCGGTGGTCGGGATCTCGCGGCAGGTGCAGCGCAACGAGGAGGGGCTCGACGGCTACAAGGCCTCCATGACCTGCCACCTCGGCGACTTCGAGGAGTACGCGCGGCTGCGCCGCGACCTCAAGGACCGCGAGACCGAACTGGCCAAGCAGGGTGCGGCGCAGCGCCGTACCGAGGCCGCCGTGGCGCTGGAGAAGCTCAAGCCGGGTGACGTCATCCACGTGCCCACCGGCAAGTACGCCGGTCTCGCGCTGGTGCTCGATCCGGGCCTGCCCGCCGGGCGGGCCAACGGCCACCGCGGTTTCGACCAGCACGACGGGCCGCGGCCGCTGGTGCTCACCGCCGAGCGGCAGGTCAAGCGGCTCGCCTCGATCGACTTCCCGGTGCCGGTCGAGGCGCTGGACCGGATGCGCATCCCGAAGACGTTCAACGCCCGCTCGCCGCAGTCCCGCCGCGATCTCGCCTCCGCGCTGCGCACCAAGGCCGGGCACATCCCGCCGGAGCGGGCCCGCAAGCAGCGCTCGCAGGCGGCCGACGACCGGGAGATCGCCCGGCTGCGCACCGCGATCCGCGCCCACCCCTGTCACGGCTGCTCCGACCGTGAGGACCACGCCCGCTGGGCCGAGCGCTACCACCGGCTGCTGCGGGACACCTCCCAGCTGGAGCGCCGGATCGAGGGCCGCACCAACACGATCGCGCGCACCTTCGACCGGATCGTTGCGCTGCTGACCGAGCTGGACTACCTGCGGGGCAACGAGGTCACCGAGCACGGCAAGCGGCTCGCCCGGCTCTACGGCGAGCTCGACCTCCTCGCCAGCGAATGCCTGCGGGCCGGCGTCTGGGAGGGGCTGGCCCCGGCCGAACTGGCCGCCTGCGTCTCGGCGCTGGTCTACGAGTCGCGGGCCGGGGACGACGCGATGGCGCCGAAGCTGCCCTCGGGCAAGGCGAAGGCCGCGCTCGGCGAGATGGTGCGCATCTGGGGCCGGCTGGACGCCCTGGAGGAGGACTTCCGGATCCGGCAGACCGAGGGCGTGGGACAGCGTGAGCCCGATCTCGGGTTCGCCTGGTCGGCCTACATGTGGGCCTCGGGCAAGAGCCTCGACGAGGTGCTGCGCGAGGCGGAGATGCCGGCCGGTGACTTCGTGCGCTGGTGCAAGCAGGTCATCGACGTGCTCGGGCAGATCGCCGCGGCGGCTCCGGCCTCCAGCGGTGGCTCGACGGTGGCGAAGAACGCCCGCAAGGCGGTCGAGGAGCTGCTGCGCGGAGTCGTGGCCTACTCGTCCGTGGGGTGATCGAGTCCGGCGGCGGTGACGGAGCCGTCCGCCCCCGCGCCTCATCAGGGGCTGGGGGGCCGTACTTCGGTACGGCCCCCCAGCCCCTGATCATTTCTGGTCCGGGCGCGCGTCGAGATACGCGCGCCAGCTCCCGTACGCGGTGACGTCCTGCGCGCCGGTGAGGGCGGACGGCTCGCAGAGGAAGCCGGGGACCTGGTCGCCGTCCGCGAGTTCGACGCGGCCCAGGGCCATCGGGCGGGGGAGCGCGGCGAGCAGCCGGCCCAGTCCCTCCGCCGGGAGGCGCCAGATCTCCACCTCGATCGCGGCGCCGCCGTCGCCGGTGTGCACGAGCCCCGGCTTGGGCGGGGCCGTGCGCAGGGCGTGCAGGCGGTACACCGGGGCGGTCGTGGTGGTGCGGTCCAGTACCGCGCCCAGGGAGAGCAGTTGTGGGTTCAGGGGCTGCCCGGTCAGATGGGCGCCCGCCACGGCGAGGCGGACCGGCGGTCGCAGCAGGGCCGCGACGCGCGTGAGGCGTTCGTCCGTGAAGGCCGGGCCGATCAGCATCACGCCGAAGGGGAGGCCGTCCACCTCACCGGCCGGGACGGCGGCCGCCGCCAGGTCGAAGAGGTTCGTGGAGTTGGTGAAACGGCCCAGACGGGCGTTGGCGCCCAGCGGGTCGGCGGCCACCTCGGCGAGGGTGGGGTGCCCGGGGGCGGTGGGCAGCAGCAGGGCGTCGCAGTCGGCGAGGCCGGCCACGGCGCGGGTGCGCAGGGCGGCCAGCCGGGCGGTGTCCGCGTGGAGCCGGTGGGCGGGGACGTCCCTGGCCCGGGTGATGATGCCGGCGACCGTCGGGTCCAGCCCTTCGCCGCCCTGGTCGGTCAACTTGTCGACAAAGGCGCCCACGGCGGTGTAGCGCTCGGCGACGAACGCGCCCTCGTAGAGCATCGCCGCGGCCTCGGTGAAAGGGGTGAGGTCGATCCCGTGGATCTCGGCCCCGGCCGCCTCCAGACGCCGTACGGCCTCCTCGTAGGCCTGCGCCCAGCCCTCGTCCAGTTCGCCGAGCTGTTCGCGGGGCGGGACGGCGACGCGCCAGGGGCCCGGCGGGCGGGCCGGGAGCGCGGGAAGGGCGCGGCCGGCCGGGGAGGCCATGTGGGCCAGGGCCTGTTCGGCCTCGGGGAGGGTGCGGGCGAACACCGTCACGCAGTCCAGCGAGGCGCAGGCCGGGACGACGCCTGCGGTGGGGACCAGCCCCCGGGTGGGCTTCAGGCCGACGATGCCGTTGAAGGCGGCCGGGACGCGTCCCGAGCCGGCCGTGTCGGTGCCGAGGGCCAGGTCGGCGATGCCGAGGGCCACGGCGACGGCCGAACCGGAGCTGGAACCGCCGCTCACGCGCGCGGGGTCGACGGCGCCGCGGACCGCGCCGTGCGGGGAGCGGGTGCCCACCAGGCCGGTGGCGAACTGGTCGAGGTTCGTGGTGCCGAGCACCAGCGCGCCGGCCGCCCGCAGACGGGCGACGGCCGGGGCGTCGGCGGCCGGCTCGTAGGCGTAGGCAGGGCAGCCCGCGGTGGTGGGCAGCCCGGCCACGTCGATGTTCCCCTTCACGGCGAGCAGCCGGCCGGCGAGCGGGAGGCGTTCGCCCCGCGCCAGCCGTTCGTCGAGCCCGCGGGCCTCCGCCTCGACGTCCGCGAGCGGCCGCAGGTCGATCCAGATCTCCGGCCGGTCCACGGCCTCGATGCGGGCGTAGGCGGCGCGGACGCGGGACACGGTCGTGGACATGGGGGCTCCTTGCGTGGTGTCGGCCCGTTCCGCGGCATCGGCCCGGTCCTCGAGGTCGGCTCTGTCGGGGGTGCGGCGCGGTCAGCCCGCGGCCGGGGCCAGGACGAGCAGTGCCGTGCCCGCCTCGACCTGGTCGCCGGGCCGGGCCAGGAGCTGTGCCACCACGCCGTCGGCCGGCGCGTGGACCCTGGACTCCATCTTCATCGCCTCCAGGGCGAGCAGCGGCTGCCCCGCCGTCACCTCGTCCCCGGCCGAGACGTTCACCTGCCACACGGAGGCCGCGAACTCGGCCTCGACCAGACGGCCGCCCGGCGGCACGGCCACCTCGGCCGGGGGAGAGGGCGGCGCGGCGGCGGCCGCCGCCCGGGTGAACTCGCCCGCCGCCTCCCAGGCGTCCCGCTCCCTCGCGAACGCCGTCTGCTGGCGGGACCGGAACTCGGCTATCGGCGCCGCGTTGTCGTCGAGGAAGGCCTGGTACGCGGCGAGCGAGAAGGTGCCCTCCTCGACGCGCGGCACGAAACGGCCCGAGGTGATGTCCGCCCGCAGTTCGAGGAGTTCGTCCGCGTCGACCGGATACCAGCGGATCCGGTCGAAGAAGCGCAGCAGCCAGGGCGAGCCGGGGGCGAACGCTCCGCGCTGCTGCCAGGGCGACCACACCTGGGTCGTGCGGCCCACGAACTGGTAGCCGCCCGGTCCCTCCATGCCGTAGACGCACAGGTAGGCCCCGCCGATGCCCACCGAGTTCTCGGCCGTCCAGGTGCGCGCCGGGTTGTACTTCGTGGTCACCAGGCGGTGGCGCGGGTCCAGGGGGGTGGCCACCGGGGCGCCGAGGTAGACGTCGCCCAGGCCCAGGACCAGGTACTCGGCCGCGAACACCGTGTCGTAGACGTCGGCCACCGTGGCCAGGCCGTTGACCCGGCGGATGAACTCGATGTTCCAGGGGCACCAGGGCGCGTCGTCGCGGACGCCCGCCATGTAGCGGGCGATGGCCTCGCGGGTCGCCGGGTCGTCCCAGGACAGCGGGAGGTGCACGGTCCGGGACGGCACGACCAGCTGGTCGGTGGGCGGCAGGGCCGCCGTCATGTCCCGCACGGTGGCGAGGAGTTCGGCCTGCGGGAGGAGGCCCGGGTCGGCGCGGATCTGGAGCGAGCGGATGCCGGGGGTGAGGTCGGTGACACCGGTGAGGTCGGCCGCGGCCACCGCCTCCATCAGCGCGTGGACCCGCATGCGCAGTGCCAGGTCCAGCTGGAGCGGCCCGAACTCGACCAGCAGGTTGTCGTCGCCGCTGCGTCGGTAGGTCACGTCGCCGTCGCGGGCCAGCACACCCCCGTCGACGATCCCGGGACGCGGCGCGCCGTCCACGTCCACCGGCGCGAAGCGCACCGTGTCGCCCGGCCGCAGCTGGCCCAGCTTCCAGCGCTCGGAGCTGTGCACGGTCGCCGGGCACACGAAGCCGCCGAGGGAGGGGCCGTCCGGGCCGAGCAGCACGGGCATGTCCCCCGTGTAGTCGACGGCGCCGACGGAGTAGGGGGTGTCGTGGATGTTGGACGGGTGCAGTCCCGCCTCGCCGCCGTCGGTGCGGGCCCAGCGCGGCTTGGGGCCGACCAGGCGGACGCCGGTGCGGGCCGAGTTGAAGTGGACCTTCCAGTCGGCGGCGTAGAAGTCGTGGATGTCGTCCTCGGTGAAGAACTCCGGTGCCGCGTGCGGGCCTTCGACCGCCCCGATGTGCCAGACCGCGGCGAACTCCGGGCGGGCGGGCCGCGGGCGGTCCGGGGCGACGGTGGTGTCCTCGGCGGGCGTCCCGCCGTGCAGGACGTCGCCGGTGCGCAGCGCGCGCCCGCCGTGACCGCCGAAGCCGCCCAGCGTGAAGGTGGCGGCGCTGCCCAGGAACGCGGGGACGTCCAGGCCGCCCGCGAACAGGACGTAGGTGCGCAGACCGTGGACGTCGGGCGCGCCGATCTCCAGCAGGCTCCCGGCCGGGACGGTCACCGGCTCCCACTGCTGCGTCGGTGCGCCGTCCACGGTGACCGGCGCGGGCGCCCCCGTCACACACACGGTCGTGGCACGCGAGAAGCGCAGGGCGGGGCCCTGGAGGGTGCACTCCAGGCCCGGGGCGCCCTCGGGGTTGCCGAGCGCCAGGTTGCCGAGGCGGAACGAGCGGTCGTCCATGGGGCCGGACGGCGGGACGCCGACCTGCCAGTGCCCGACGCGGCCCGGCCAGTCCTGCACGGTGGTCAGCGTGCCGCCGGAGACGACGTCGACCCGGGGGGTCGGATCGGTGACGGTGGCGAGGGTCGCCGTGGAGTGCGCCGCCGCCGTGAACCGGGGGTCCGCCAGCGCCGCCCGCACCAGCCCGAGGTTCGTCTCGATGCCGTCGACACGGGTGCGGGCCAGAGCCTCGTCGAGGCGGCGCAGCGCGTGCTCGCGGTCCGGGCCGTACGCGATCACCTTGGCGAGCATCGGGTCGTACGACGTCGTGACCTCGGTGCCGGTCTCCACCCAGCCGTCGACACGGACCCCGGCCGGGAACTCGACCCGCGTCAGCAGGCCCGCGCCGGGCCGGTGCCCGCGGCTCGGGTCCTCCGCGTAGAGCCGTGCCTCGACGGCGTGGCCGCGCGGGGCGCCGGGGTCGCGTACGACGTCCCGCTCGCCGCGCGCCAGGCGCAGCATCCAGTCGACGAGGTCGACGCCGTAGATCTCCTCGGTGACCGGGTGTTCCACCTGGAGGCGGGTGTTGACCTCCAGGAACCAGGCCTCCTCGCGGGCGGCGTCGTAGACGAACTCGACGGTCCCGGCGGAGCGGTAGCCGACGGAGGCGCACAGGTCGTGCGCCCCGGCCGCCAGTTGCTTGCGGATGTGCGGGGGCAGACCGGGGGCGGGGGCCTCCTCCACGACCTTCTGGTTGCGTCGTTGCAGCGAGCAGTCGCGGTCGCCGAGGGTGACGACCCGGCCCGCGCCGTCACCGAAGACCTGCACCTCGACATGGCGGGCGTGCTCGACGAGCCGTTCCAGGAAGACGCCGGCCGAGGAGAAGGAGGCTGCGGCGACACGCTGGACGCGTTCCCAGGCGTCGGTCAGCTCGCCGGCCGAGCGGCAGGCCGACATCCCGATGCCGCCGCCCCCGCCGGTGGCCTTCAGCATGACCGGGTAGCCGATGCGACGGGCCTGCTCCAGCGCCTCGGGCAGGTCCGCCAGGAGTCCGGTGCCGGGCGCCAGGGGCACCCCCGCGGCCTCGGCCGCCGCCCGCGCCGTGTGCTTGGCGCCGAACAGGTCCAGCTGCTCCGGGGTCGGGCCGACGAAGACGATCCCCGCGTCGGCGCAGCGGCGCGCGAAGGCGGCGTCCTCGGAGAGGAATCCGTAGCCGGGGTGGATCGCTCCCGCGCCGGTGTCCGCGGCCGCTCGCAGGACCAGGCCGGCGTCGAGGTAGGACTCCTTCGCCGGTGCGGGGCCGAGGCGTACGGCTTCGTCGGCGAGCCGGACATGGGGCGCCGAGCGGTCGGGGTCGGAGTACACCGCGACCGTGCGCAGGCCCAGCGCGCGGGCCGAGCGGATGATCCGGACGGCTATCTCGCCCCGGTTGGCGACCAGCAGCTTGTCGAAGGTCATCCCGCGTCCCCGTCCCGTGCGCTGCCGCTGCCACTGCCGCTGCCGCTGCCGCTGCCGCTGTCGTGCGTGCCGTCCGTGTCGTGTTCCGCGTCCCGGTCGGGCCCGGTGATCGTCATCTCCACCGCCGTCGGTTCGAAGCCGTTGCAGGGGTTGTTGATCTGGGGGCAGTTGGAGACCAGGACCAGGACGTCCCGCCGGGCGCGCAGGGTGAGGGAGAGGCCCGGAGCGGAGAGCCCGTCGACGATGCCGAGGGTGCCGTCCTTCTCGACCGGCACGTTCATGTACCAGTTGATGTTGGAGACCAGGTCCCGCTTGCCGAGGCCGTACCGGGCGCCCTCGGCGAGGAAGTTGTCCACGCACGCGTGCTGCGCGAACGTGTGGTGGCCGTAGCGCAGGGTGTTGGACTCCTTGGAGCAGGCGCCGCCTACGGTGTCGTGGCGGCCCACGTCGTCACGGACCACGGTCATCAGCGGGGTGTGCTCGCTGGACATCAGCACGCTGCCCGTGGTGAGGAAGATGCCGCCCCGGGCCTGGACGGTGTCGGGCGCGCTGTAGCGCACGGACGTGTCGTGGGCGTCGTAGACGAGGAAGTCGACGGCCTGGTTGCCGTGCAGGTCGGTGATGGTCAGCGTCTCGCCCTCACGGACGACGGCGGACCAGGCGGCGCGGGCCGCGACCACGGATCGTGTGCTCATGCGAGCCCCCTGGCGGCGAGGAACTCGGCGGTGTTGAGGAAGGCGCGGCGGCCCTCGGGGGTGGCGTCCCACAGCGGGTCGTCCGGCCCGGTGGGCGCGGCCCGCCAGGCGAGGACCTCCAGCGGGCTGCTGACGTAGTGCGGCCGGTCGTCGGCCGGGTGCGGCACGTTGGCGATCAGGACCGTCACGTCCTGCTCGGCGCGCAGGGTGACGCTGCCGCCCGGGCCCGCCGAACCGGTGAAGTCGAGGGTGCCGTCCTCGCGTACCCGCACCCCCTGGAAGAAGGAGAGCGACGGCGGCAGGTCGCGGGGCTCCAGGCCGTTCTTGGCGGCGGCCAGCTTGAACAGCTCCCGGCCGGCCGGGGACGGGGACTGCGGGCTGCCGTCCCCGTAGCGCTCGGTGTTGCGCACGAGGGTGGAGGTGCCGCACAGGGCGTCGTGGCGACCCGAGGTGTCGGCGACCACGGAGGCCAGCACCCGGCCCTGGTCGGACAGCAGGAGCACGCCCTCGCCGAGGTAGGCGTTCCACTGGACCTTGACCGTGTCGGCGACGTTCAGCCGCTCCCAGGGCCGGCCGTCGGCGTACAGGAGCAGATGGGCGCAGGCGTCCCCGTGCGGGTCGGTGAGGCGGAGCTCGGTGCCGCGCGCGAGGACGCGGTGGGTGTAGTTGCCGCCCGCGACGGTCTCGGCCCACACCAGGTGGCCGGCCTCGCAGGGCGGGTCCGGCCAGTCGCGGGCCGGGACCACCGGCATCGCCTCGGCCCGGGCGCCCTCCTGCGCCCGGGCGTGGGCGCGCGCTCCGTACGTGGTCGCTGTCGCCGCCATTGCGGACCTCCGCAGCTCGGTTCCGTCGCTGTCGCGGTATTTCTGTCGCCCGACAGAAATTAGGTCCGGGCCGGGTCGGCGCCGTTGCTCCGGGGTTGCGGACCGGTTACCGACTCCTCACCGGCTCGCCGGAAGATCGTCCGCGGGGTCCGTGTGCGAGGATCGCGGGCATGGGGACGAGCAGCGGACGTCGAGTGGGCCGCCCGCGGGCCGCGCAGCGCCCGGACAGCGGTCTCACCCCGCGTGCCGAACTGCTCGCGGCCGCGGCGGAGTTGTTCACCACCCGGGGATACGCGGCCACCACGACCCGGGCGGTCGCCGAACGCGCCGGGATGCGTCAGGCGTCGATGTACCACTACGTGTCCGGCAAGGAGGAGCTGCTCGCGGCGCTGCTGGAGTCGACGGTGACACCGTCCCTGACCTGCGCCCGTGAGCTTCTCGCGGACGAGGCGCGCTCGGCCGAGGACCGGCTGTGGGAGCTGTGCCGCACCGACGTGGAGCTGCTGTGCGGGGGTCCGCACAATCTCGGCGGCCTCTACCTGCTGCCCGAGGTGCGCGCCGAGCGGTTCGCCGGGTTCCACGCCGTGCGCGCCGAACTCAAGGACGCCTACCGCCGGTTGATCGCCGCCACGGCGGCGGGCGGGCGCCTCGCGGGCAGTGCTCTCGATCTGCGCACCGACCTGGTCTTCGGCCTCATCGAAGGCGTGATCCTCGTCCACCGTTCCGATCCGGAGCGCTCCGTCTCGGAGTTCGCCCGCGCCACCGCCGACGCGGCATTGCGTATCGCGGGCAACTGAACCCCGTCCGGCGCCACTTGGGGGTGCGGGCGGCCGTGGACGGGTGGTCCCCTCATTCGTCCCGGTGAAGTGTTTCGCACACCCGTCCACCGTAACTCTCGGTGTTCGAACGGGAGCCCTGTGTGCAAATGGGCTGAGGTTACTCCACGTACGGAAGTGGTTTCAGGCGGTTGCCGAATATGACACGGCGGTGATCCGGTCGGACTAAGCTCGCCCGCGGCGCACCGAGATGAGGCGTATTCGTGCGCTTGTTCCCAAACTTCCCGAAGATGCCGACAGGTCCTTACAGAGGGTGCCCACATGGTGAGTGTTCAGTCCCCACCCGGTCGCCGAGAACTTCCCTACGCGCGCGTGCTGTTGCTGCCGGCGATACTGATGGCCGCGGCGACCGGGGCCGCCGTCGCCCTGGTGGCGACGCAGGCGCGGCTCGCCGTCGGCGTCTGCGGAGCCGTCGCCACCGTCCTGGTGACCGCGGTGGGAGCCGAAGCCGTCCGCCGTGGCCGGTGCCTGCGGGAGCTGCGCACGGAGCGGGACGAGCGCGTCGGCCACCTGGAACGGCGGGTGGCCGCTCACACGGAGGAGAACCGGCGCCTCGCCCGCCAGTTCGTGCCCGAGGCGGTGGAGTGGCTGCGCGCCGGGAATTCCCCCAGGGAGGTGATGCGCGACTTCAGTGCGAGTGATCCCGGCTTCCGCGGACTCGACGACGCACAGCGTGCCGTGGTCCGCAAGATCCTCGACATCGTCGACCACGAGGAGTCCCTGCGCGACTCCGCGCAGCGCTCCTTCGTCAGCATCGCCCGCCGGATGCAGGCCATCGTCCACCAGCAGGCCGCGGAACTGCGGGAGATGGAGGAGGACCACGGGCGCAACCCCGAGGTCTTCGACGACCTGCTGCGCATCGACCACGGCACCGCGCTGATCGGCCGCCTCGCCGACTCCATCGGCGTGCTCGGCGGTGGCCGCCCCAGCCGCAACTGGCCCCAGCCGGTCCCGCTCTACAGCGTGCTGCGCGGCGCGATGTCCCGGATCCTGGACTACCGCCGGATCCAGCTGGACTCCATCGCCAAGGTGAACATCGGCGGCCTCTCCGTCGAACCGCTCATCCACGCGCTCGCCGAACTCCTCGACAACGCCACCCGCTACTCGCCGCCGAACAGCAAGGTGCACGTCAACGCCGTCGAGGTGCAGACCGGCATCGCCGTCGAGATCGAGGACGCCGGCGTCAGCCTCAGCGAGGAGGCCCGCGCCAAGGCCGAGCGCATGCTGGAGCAGGCCATGCGGGGCGTCGACATCCAGGACGTCGGCGGCACCCCCCGCCTCGGTCTCGCGGTCGTCGGCCGGCTGTGCACGTCGTTCAACCTCCAGGTGTCCCTGCGCACCTCGGCCTACGGCGGCGTCCGGGCCGTCCTCATCGTGCCGAGCGAGATGCAGACCTGCGACCCCGCCCCCGGGTTCGCGCACGGCATCGGCGCCACCGCCGTGCCGCAGATCGACCTGAGCCAGGTCGGCGAGGGACCCAAGCGTCCGCCCAAGAAGCGCCGCCCCACCAACGCGCGCATCCCGGCCGGGGTCTCCCTGACCGACGACGAGGTGCCCGTGGTCACCGAGTGGACCGACCAGGGACTGCCCCAGCGCCGCAGCAAGGCCACCATCCCGATCACCCAGCGCTATGCCGAGGCGTACGCCGCCCAGGAGGCCGAGCGGCTGGGCAAGCCCGACCCGTTCGCACGGCGCCGGCCCGAACCCGAGCCGGAGCCCCGCGAGAAGCGGGAGCCCGGCCTGGCCTTCGAGGCCTTCTGGGAGGGCCTGGTCAAGGTGGCCCCGCCCGGTGTGCACCCCACCGACTTCACCCGCAATCCCACCGCGTACGTGCATCTGCTCGAAGACAAGGCCGAGCCCGCGGCCGACGACGAAGGGGACCTCACGTGATCCAGCAGCGCCAAAACTTCGACTGGCTGCTCAAGGAGCTCTACGACGGGGTTCCGGGCATCGAGATGATCGTCGTCCTGTCGGCCGACGGCCTGCGCATCGCCCGCTACGCCGGTGACCCCGACGCCGCCGACCGGGTCGCCGCCGCCTGCGCGGGCCTCCAGAGCCTGGCCGCCGCGGTCGGCCAGGAGATCCACTCCAGCACCGGCGAGATGGACATGGTCGTCATCGACCTGAGCGGCGGCTACTTCTACATGATGTCGGCCGGGGCCAACGCCTACCTCGCCGTCCTCGCCGACGTGCGCTGCGAGGCGAGCCGGATGAGCGGCATGATGCGCGACCTCGTGGTCCGCATCGGCGCCCATCTGACCAGTCCGCCCCGGCGCAACGGGCAGAGCGTATGACGCCTCCGCAACGCCGTAGGCGACAACCCCAGCCGCCCCCGCCCCCGCCTCCGCCGCCACCGCCCCCCAAGGAGGACCCGGAGGGGAACGAGGGCGAGGGCAAGAACCCCGAACGGCTGTACATCATCACGGGCGCGGACGGCGAACGCGCGCCCGTCGACCTCGTCACGCTGGTCGTGGCGCGTGCGGAACCGCCCTCGTCGGCCACCCCCGAACAGACGGCGGTGCTGCGGATGTGCGCCGCCCCGCTGTCCGTGGCCGAGATCTCGGCCTACCTGCGGCTGCCGTTCAGCGTGGTGACGGTGCTGCTCACCGAGATGCTGGCGGCCGAACTCGTCCAGGCGCGCGCCCCCATCGTCCGGCAGCAGCTCCCCGACCGTTCCCTTCTCGAAGCGGTGATGCATGGACTTCAACGGCTCTGACACGATCCCCGGCCCGCGGACCGAGGACCGTCTGCCGCACACCACCACGGCCGCGGCGAAGATCGTCATCGTGGGCGGTTTCGGCGTCGGCAAGACCACCATGGTCGGTTCCGTCAGCGAGATCAGGCCGCTGACGACCGAGGAGACCATGACCCAGGCGGGCATCGGGGTGGACGACAACTACGGCTCCGACACCAAGACCGCGACCACCGTGGCCATGGACTTCGGCCGGATCCGCATCACCGAGCAGGTGGTGCTCTACCTGTTCGGCACGCCCGGGCAGGAGCGCTTCTGGTTCCTGTGGAACGGTCTGTTCGAGGGCGCGCTCGGCGCGGTCGTCCTGGTCGACACCCGCCGCCTCGAGGTCAGCTTCGAGGTCATGGGCCGGCTCGAGGAGGGCGGCGTGCCCTTCGTCGTCGCCGTCAACACCTTCCCCGACGGGCCCCGTTACCCCCTCGACGACCTGCGGGGCGCCCTGGACCTGCCGCCCGAGATCCCGATCGTGGAGTGCGACGTCCGGCGCCGCGCCTCCAGCCGCGACGTCCTGATGACGCTCATGCGCTTCCTGCACTCCCTGGCCCTCACCCGCAGCCTCACCTGACCCGCGGCCCACCCGGACCCGCGGTCCCACCCGCCCCCGCACGGCACACGACCACCCCCACCGGATCCAGCACAGTTTCGGAGCGACCCCCTGTGACTCCCGAACACCCCACCCCGACCGGACCGCACGACCTCGCCCTGGACGCGCCCCCCGGCTGCCCCGCGCACGTCCGCGGCCCCGGCGGCCTGGCCCGCCTCTACGGCCCGGGCGCCGAGGACCTCAGCGAGCTGTACGAGCGGTTGCGCGAGGAACACGGCACCGTGGCGCCCGTCCTGATCCACGACGACCTGCCGATGTGGATGGTCCTCGGGCACGCCGAGAACCTGCGCATGGTGCGCACGCCCTCGCAGTTCACCAAGGACAGCCGCATCTGGTCGCAGCTGCTGGACGGCAAGGTGCGGCCCGACCACCCGCTCATGCCGCACATCGCCTGGCAGCCCATCTGCGCCCACGCCGAGGGCGACGAGCACAAGCGGCTGCGGGGCGCGGTCACCTCGGCCATGGCCACCATCGACGACCGCAGTGTCCGCCGCTACATCAACCGCTCCAGCCAGCGCCTGGTCAACCGCTTCTGCGAGCAGGGCCGGGCCGACCTCGTCGGCGACTTCGCCGAACACCTCCCGATGGCCGTGATGTGCCACGTCCTCGGCATGCCCGACGAGTACAACGACAAGATGGTGCACTGCGCCCGCGACGCGCTCAAGGGCAGCGAGACCGCGGTCGCCAGCCACGAGTACGTCGTCGGGGCGCTCGCCCGGCTCACCGCCCGCCGCCGCGCCGAGCCCGAGGAGGACTTCACCAGCCACCTCGTCACCCACCCGGCGGGTCTCACCGACGACGAGGTCCGTGAGCACCTGCGCCTGGTACTCTTCGCCGCCTACGAGGCCACCGTCAACCTGCTCTCCAACGCCCTGCGCATGGTCCTCACCGACCCGCGCTTCCTCGCCCAGCTCAACGGCGGTCAGATGACGGTCGCGGAGGCGGTCGAGCAGTCCCTGTGGGACGAGCCCCCCTTCAGCACCATCTTCGCCTACTTCGCCAAGCAGGACACGGAGCTGGGAGGGCAGCGCGTGCGCCGGGGCGACGGCCTCTTCTTCGCACCCGCGCCCGGCAACGTGGATCCCCGGGTGCGCCCCGACCTGTCGGCCCACATGCAGGGCAACCGCTCCCACCTCGCCTTCGGCAGCGGCCCGCACGAGTGCCCCGGTCAGGACATCGGCCGCGCCATCGCCGACGTCGGCGTGGACGCGCTGCTCATGCGGCTGCCGGACGTGCAACTCGACTGCGATGAGGATGAGTTGAGGTGGACGATGTCGATCGCCTCGCGCCACCTGGTGGAACTGCCGGTCCGGTTCGAGCCCAAGGAACAGCAGGACGTCAGGCACAAGCCGAGCCACGCCCCGATCCCCGCCCAGTACCCGGCGCGCCCGGGAGGCGTCCACCCGCGGCCCGCCACGGCACCGGCCGCCCCGCCGGCCGTGCCCGAGCCGGTACCCGCTCCCGAACCGCCGGCCGCGGCCGGGCCGGTGGCCGCACCGGAGGCCGCACCCGCGCCGCCGGCGACCGCGCAGCCGGTGCGACCGGTCCGCGGGCCGAGCGCCTGGCGGCGCTTCCTGGCCTGGTGGCGCGGCTACTGAGGGACGTCCCCCGCGCGGGAGGCCGCCCAGTCGTCGTACGACGCCCAGGCCCCGAGCACCCGGCCACTGCGCAGCCGGTGCTCCGTCCCGGTGACCGGATCGGTGAACTCCAGCTCCCGCGCCAGCAGTTGCAGCGGACGCCGGAAGTCGCCGGCCGGCACGGGGGCGGTCACCTCCGGGTAGAGCGGATCGCCGAGGATGGGCACGCCGAGCGTGTTCATGTGGACGCGCAGCTGATGGGTCTGGCCGGTGGCGGGCAGCAGCCGGTAACGGCCCAGCCCCGACGGCCGGTGCCCGACGAGTTCGACGCGGCTCACGGCGTTCGGCTCGCCCGCCACCTCGTAGGCGGCCAGCACCCCGCGTTCCTTCACGATCCGGCTCCGTACGGTCCGGGGCAGCGCCAGTTCCGGGTCGTACGGCGCGACGGCCTCGTACACCTTGCGCACCCGCCGGTCGCGGAACAGCGCCTGGTACGCCCCGCGCTCCTCGGGCCGCACGGTGAACAGCACGAGGCCGGCGGTGAGCCGGTCCAGCCGGTGCGCGGCGCCGAGTGCGGGCAGGTCCAGCTCCCGCCGCAGCCGGGCCAGCGCGCTCTCCGTGACATGACTGCCGCGCGGGGTGGTGGCCATGAAGTGCGGTTTGTCCACCACGACGACGTGATCGTCCCGGTGGACGATCTCCAGCGGGAACGGCACGGGGACCTCGGGCGGCAGCTCACGGTGGTACCAGACGAACATCCCCGGCACATAGGCCGTGTCTGGCGTCACCGCCCGTCCGTCGGCGCCGACGACCTGCCCGGCCGCGAGCATGCCGTCCACGACGCCGGTCCGCGCCGCGCCCAGCCGCTCCACGAGGTGCTCGCGCACCGTCGCCCAGGCGCCGTCGCCGGGCAGCCGCACCCGCACCGGATCGATCCCGTCGCGCTGCGGCAGCGGGGAGGGCGGGGGAGGGGTACGGCGTCTCATCGTGAGCAAGCCTACGGCGGCCCGGAAAACCCGTTGGCCAGGGCGCCGTGCGTCGGCAGGATGCGGACCATGCCCTGCACCGTGGATCCCGTACTGCCCGCCGGAACCCTCGCGGGGGTCCCGCAGCCCGAACTGCCCACCGGGGACGGGCTGCTGCTGCGCCCCTGGCGGGCCGAGGACGCGCCCGCCGTGTACGCCGCATTCCAGGACCCCGCCATGCACCAGTGGCACATCAGGGCCGCGGACTCCGAGGAGGAGGTCGCCGGGTGGATCGAGGAGTGGCGCTCCTGCTGGGCGCGGGAGACCGCCGCCCAGTGGGCCGTCGTCGACGCGGACGGCGGCGAGGTGCTCGGCAGGGTGGCACTGCGCTGCATCCTGCTCGCCGAGGGCGTGGCCGAGGTCGCCTACTGGACCGGGGCGGCCCGCGGCCGGTCGGTCGCGCCCCGGGCCACGACCGCCCTGGCCCGCTGGGCCCTCGACGAGACGGGCTTCCACCGGCTGGAACTGATGCACGCCACCGCCAACGAGGCCTCCTGCCGCGTCGCCGCCAAGGCCGGATTCGCCCTGGAGGGCACCAGGCGCAGCGCCACGCTCCACCCGGACGGCTGGCACGACATGCACCTGCACGCGCGTGTCCGGGGCGACCGGCCCTGACCCGTGCGCCGACGCGTGCCCGGGCCGGGGGCTAGGCGGCCGCCGTCCCCGGTACGGGGGCGGCCGTGGCCGGGGTCCGCCTGCGGGCGGCGCGGAAGGCCACGCCGGCCGCGAGGGTCACGGCGAGGAACAGGACGGTGAACCACCGGAAGTACCAGTGGCCGCCCGCCGGGTCGTAGACCGCCGCGCGCGGCCAGGCGAGGTTGACCGTCATGGCCAGGCCGTAGAGGAGGGCGAGGGCGTTCACGGGGACGCCCCAGCGGCCGAGGGAGAACAGGCGGGCGCCGGTCTCGTCGGTACCCGCCGAGGAGAAGCCGCCGCGCAGCCGGCGCACCAGCAGCGGGCCGGTGACCATCGCGTACGCCAGGTACAGCAGCACGATGCAGGTGGTGCCGATCGCGAGGAAGGCGTCGGGCGAGGCGAAGTTCAGCAGCAGCAGGGCGGCGGCGAGGACGCCGACGACCAGCGCGGGCGCGCCCGGCATCCCGGTGCGCGGGTTCACGCGCGCGAGGCGGGCGGAGAACGGGAGTTCACCGTCGCGGGCCATGGAGAACAGCATCCGGCAGGCCGCCGTCTGGATGGCGAGCGTGGCCACCGCGATCGCGACCACCACGTCCGCGAGCAGCACCTTGCCCACCCCGTCGCCGAGGCTGCTGGTCAGGACGTAGCTGAGTCCGTCGACGCCGAGCCGTCCGTCGGTCAGGCTCGGCGCGGCCAGCAGGCCGCCCAGCACGATCAGCCCGCCGAGCAGTCCGGCCGCGCCGAGCGCCGTCAGGATGGTGCGCGGAGCGGTGCGCCTCGGACGGTGCGTCTCCTCGCTCATCTCACCGGCGCTGTCGAAGCCGATCATCACGTACGCGGCGGTGAAGGAGCCGACGAGGAGCGCCCCGAACAGACCGCTCTGCGCGGCCCCCGTCGTGTGGAAGGTGATGCCCGGCGTGCGCTCGGAGTGGGTGAGCAGCAGGACGACGATGAGGACGGCGCCGATGATCTCGGCCGTGACGCCGATCCGGTTGACCACGGACATCACCCGGTTGTCCAGGAGGTTCACGAGCGTCGTCAGGGCCAGCAGGACCACCCCGAGCAGGGCCGCGTTGGCCGCGCCGTCCGGTGAGGTGGGTGCGGGGTCGGTGCCGATCAGCTGGAAGCCCGGCCAGATCGCGGGCAGTACCGTCTGGAGCGCCAGCGCGGCCGCGGCGACCACGACGATCTGCCCGATCACCATGATCCAGCCGGCGAACCACCCGAACGAGGGCGTCGACAGCCGTGTCGACCACTGGTAGATCGCCCCCGAGATCGGGTAGCGCGCCGCCAGTTCCGCGAAGCACGCGGCGACCAGCAGCTGGCCGGTCAGCACGGCCGGCCAGGCCCAGAAGAAGACCGGGCCGCCGAAGGCGTACCCGAAGGCGAAGAACTGGAAGACGGTGGTCAGGACGGAGATGAAGGAGAACCCGGCGGCGAAGGAGGCGTACCGGCCCAGGCTGCGGTGCAGCTCCTGGGGGTAACCGAACTCGGCGAGGGAGCCGTCGCCCGCGTCGGGGGAGTGCGGCGGGTCGGGGCGTACGTCGGAGGGGGTCGTTGTCGTCACGGCGAAACCTGCCTTGGTCCCAGGGGAACGTAATTCCTGTCGGGCGACAGAAATTAGGGACGGGCTGTTTCGTACGCGTCACGCCGCCGTGTCCGGGGCGGGCCCAACTCCTCACGCCGGACGGGAACGCGCCCGGTCGCGTCGTGCGGCGTCCTGGCGCGGGGGTGTGGGGGTGCGGGCGGGGGTGGAGTGGCGCCGGTGGTCCGCGGGAACGCGCCGAGGCGGCCCGCGCCATCGGCACGGGCCGCCTCGGTCGGGTCGGGCGGGCGGACACCGGGCGCCGGGTCGGGTGCCGGGCGCGGGGTGTCGGTGTCAGGTCACGCGGCCGGGGCGGCGCCCTCCTGCTCGGCCTCCACGCGCGCGTTCCAGTCCCGCTTCGAGGCCTGCCAGCCGTCCTCGTTGTGGCCGAGCCGCCAGTAGCCGGAGACCGACAGGTCCTCGCGCGGGATCTCCAGCTCGACGCGCAGGAGCTTGCGCAGCTCCTTCACGCAGGCGGCCTCGCCGTGCACGAACGCGTGCACCCGGCCCTCGGGGAACTCCAGCGCCCGGACGGCCTCCACGAGCTTCTCGCCGACCGGCCGGTCTCCGCGGTGCAGCCAGACGACCGGCACCTGGGAGTCGATCTTCTGCTCCTCCTCGGGGCCCGCCACCTCGATGAAGGCGTGGGCGACGCTGTCGGCGGGCAGCGACTCCAGGGCGGCCGCGATGGCGGGCAGGGCGCTCTCGTCGCCCGCCAGCAGATGCCAGTCCGCCGCCGTGTCGGGCGCGTAGGCGCCGCCGGGGCCCATGAAACGGACGGTCTCGCCCGGCCGGACGCGCGCCGCCCACGGCCCGGCGAGCCCCTCGTCGCCGTGCACCACGAAGTCGAGGGTCAGCTCGCGCAGCTCGGCGTCCCAGTGGCGCACGGTGTAGGTCCGGGTCACCGGCCACTGCTCGCGCGGGAACTCGGCGCGGATGCGCTCCAGGTCGAAGGGGTCCGGGTAGGTCACGCCCTCGGGGCCGAAGAGCAGCTTGACGTAGTGGTCGGTGCAGGTGCCCGCCGTGAACTCGGCCAGCCCCTCCCCGCCGAGCACGACACGCTGCATATGGGGGGTGAGCCGTTCGGTGCGGACGACCTGCGCGGAGTGGGGCTTCCGCGGCTTCCGTGCCGGACGTTCTGCCATGACGGCCTCCCGTTTACATTTGGTTAGGGTTACCTAAGTTAGCATCTTCCCCCGGAGGTGCCCTCCCCCTCGGTGAGATCGGCTTGTCCGCGGCCCCGGTCTCACGTGGTGCCCATCTGCCGGGATCCCATGCGGCGCCCGGCGTACGGCCTGCCGCGCGCGGCTCCCGGTCGAGGACGATTTCCGGCCTCCGGCGGTGTCGTTCCTCCACGCGGGAGCGATGATCACGCGGGCGGCGCGCCGAGCGTCGTCAGCAGCCGCTGGAGCGAGCCGCCGAGACCCCAGCGGTGCCCCAGTGCCTCCAGTGTCTCTCCGTCCCGCGGCGCGCGGGGCAGTGCCGTGTCCACGTCCGGCAGCGGCACGTCCTCGGCGACCCGGACCACCGTCGGCGCCACGGCGAGGTAGGGCCGGGCCTCGTCCAGCCGCAGTCGCTGCGAGGGCGTCAGCTTCGCCTTCGGGTCGCCGGCCGCCGCCACGATTCCGGCCAGGTCGCCGAAGGCCGCCAGCAGTTTGGCCGCGGTCTTCTCCCCGATGCCCGGCACGCCCGGCAGGCCGTCGCTCGGGTCGCCGCGCAGCGTGGCCAGATCGGCGTACCCCCGCCCGTCGACGCCGTACTTCTCGCGCAGCCACGCCTCGTCCGTCAGCTGGAGGGTGCCCACGCCCTTCAGGGGGTACAGCACCCGCACCCCGCGCGCGTCGTCCACCAGCTGGTACAGGTCGCGGTCGCCGGTGACGATGTCGACCGGGCCCTTCGCCCGCGCCGTGAACGTGCCGATCACGTCGTCCGCCTCGTAACCGTCGACGCCCACCCGTGCGATGCCGAGCGCGTCCAGGACCGCCTCGATGACCGGCACCTGCGGCGAGAGCGTGTCCGGCACCTCCTCCTCGTCCGGTCCGCCCTCCCGCACCTGCGCGACCCGGTGCGCCTTGTAGGAGGGGATGAGGTCGACCCGCCACTGCGGCCGCCAGTCGGCGTCCATGCAGGCCACCAGCTCGTCCGGCTGGTGGTCCTTCACCAGCCGGTCGATGAATTCCAGCAGTCCGCGCACGGCGTTCACCGGGGTGCCGTCCGGCGCCCTCACGGAGTCCGGGACGCCGAAGTAGGCGCGGAAGTAGAGCGAGGCGGTGTCGAGGAGCATCAGTCGTCCGGTCACGCCTCGCATCATGCCGCACACGGCCGCCGGTGACGGGCGTGTGTTCACTGCCGTGGCACGCGTGAACGTCCGGTGAATGCTCCTGTGAACCGGGCCACTCGTCCGTTTGCCCCGGTCGGAACAGGGCAGGGGCCGCCTCGGAGCGGCTCCGGTTGCACTTTCAACCGTTTGCTGTCGCCTCGTGCCGCAGCCGTGCCGCTCCGATCCCGTCCCCTACGAGAGGTACGTGTGTCCTCCAGGCTTGAGGCCGAGCACCTGTACAAGGTGTTCGGCAGAAGACCGCGGCAGGCAGTCGAGCGGCTCCGGGAGGGAGCCGACCGGGAGGAACTCCGGGCCGACGGCGCCACCGCCGCCGTCATCGACGCCTCCTTCACCGTGGAACCGGGCGAGATCTTCGTCGTCATGGGCCTGTCGGGCTCGGGGAAGTCCACCCTGCTGCGCACGCTCAACGGGCTGCTGGAGCCGACCTCCGGCCGGGTCCTGTTCGACGGCCGGGACCTGACCGCCCTCGACGGGCGTGACCTGCGCGAGGTCCGTTCTAGGAAGATCAGCATGGTCTTCCAGCACTTCGCGCTCTTCCCGCACCGCAGCGTCCTGGACAACGCCGCCTACGGGCTGGCCGTCCAGGGCGTCCCCCGCCGCGAACGCGAGGAGCGCGCCGCCGAGGCGCTGCGGCTGTGCGGACTGGCCGGCTGGGAGACGTCCTGGCCGGACGAGCTGTCCGGCGGCATGCAGCAGCGCGTCGGCCTGGCCCGCGCCCTCGCCACCGACGCCGACCTGCTGCTGATGGACGAGTCCTTCAGCGCGCTGGACCCGCTGATCCGCCGCGACATGCAGGACCAGCTCCTGACGCTCCAGCAGACGCTGAAGAAGACCATCGTCTTCATCACCCACGACCTCAACGAGGCCATGCGCCTGGGCGACCGGATCGCCGTCATGCGCGACGGCCGCATCGTGCAGACCGGCACCGCGCAGGACATCCTGATGCGCCCCGCGAACGACTACGTCGCCTCCTTCGTCCGCGACGTCGACCGCTCGCGCGTGCTGACCGCCTCCGCCGTCATGGAGACCGCCGTGCGCGGCGACGAGGCCGACTGCGGCTGCGAGACCGCCACCCCCGACACCCCGTTCACCGCGCTGTGCGCGCTCAGCGCCCGCCTGACGCACCCGGTCGCCGTCCTCGACGGGAAACGGGAACTCGTCGGCGTCGTGCCGGGACAGCGCCTCGTGCGCTTCCTCGGCGACGAGGAGGGTGCGACGACGGCCTGCGAAGGCCCGCGCGGCGGCGGGAAGAAGGTGACGGCCCGTGCCTAGGTTCCACCTCGGCGACCGGGTCGACTCCGGTGTCGCCTGGCTCGTCGCCCACCTGTCCTGGCTCTTCGACGCGGTCAAGACGGTCGTCGAAGGCATGTACGACGGCCTGGACGCCGTCCTCACCTTCCCCGAGCCGCTCCTGCTCGCGGGCATCCTCGCGGTGCTCGCCTGGTGGCTGCGCGGCCTCACGGCGGGGATCCTGGCCTTCGCCGGGTTCGCCCTCGTCGACTCCCTCGCCCTGTGGGACGAGGCCATGTCGACGCTCTCCCTGGTGCTCGTGGCCACGGTGATCGCCCTGGTGATCTCCCTCCCGCTGGGCATCTGGGCCGCCCGCTCCAAGGCCGTCGCCACCGCCCTGCGCCCGGTCCTCGACCTGCTCCAGACCATGCCGTCGATGGTCCTGCTGATCCCGGCCATCCTCTTCTTCGGCATGGGCGTCCCCGCGGGCGTCGTCGCCACCCTGATCTTCGCGCTCGCCCCGGGGGTGCGGATGACCGAGCTCGGCATCCGCCAGGTCGACGCCGAGCTCGTCGAGGCCGCCGAGGCGTTCGGCACCAGGCCCCGTGACGTCCTGCTGCGCGTGCAGCTGCCGCTCGCCCTGCCGACGATCATGGCGGGCGTCAACCAGGTCATCATGCTGGGCCTGTCGATGGTCGTCATCGCCGGCATGGTCGGCACCGGCGGACTCGGCGGCGCCGTCAACGAGGCCATCGGCCGGCTCGACATCGGCCTCGGCTTCGAGGCCGGTCTCGGGATCGTGGTCCTCGCCGTCTACCTGGACCGGATGACCGGCGCCCTCGGCACCCGTATCTCGCCGCTCGGCCGCCGGGCCGCCGCCCGGGCCCGGGGCACGGTGTGGACGTACCGGCCGCGTCCGGCCGTGGCCGTCGTCGGCGTGGTCGTGCTCGCCCTCGTCGCCGGCGGCATGAACGTCTTCGGGCCCTCCTCCGGCACCGCCGCGGCCTCCGCCTCGGACGTCGGCCGGGGCAAGAAGATCACGATCGGTTACATCCCGTGGGACGAGGGCATCGCCTCCACCTACCTCTGGAAGGAGCTCCTCGAGGAGCGCGGCTTCGACGTCACCACCACCCAGTACGCCGCCGGCCCCCTCTACACCGGCGTCGCGACCGGGCAGATCGACTTCCAGACCGACGCCTGGCTGCCCACCACCCACGGCGAGTACTGGAAGAAGTACGGCGACCGTCTCGACGACCTGGGCAGCTGGTACGGCCCCACCTCCCTCGAACTCGCCGTCCCCTCGTACGTGAAGGACGTGGACTCCCTCGCGGACCTGAGGGGCCACGCCGCGGAGTTCGGCGGCAGGATCACCGGCATCGAGCCCAGCGCCGGGATGATGGGACTGCTCAAGGACAAGGTCCTCGAGCGGTACGGCCTCGACGGCTCCTACACCGTCGTCGACGGCTCCACCCCGGCCATGCTGGCCGAACTCAAGCGCGCGTACGCGGCGAAGAAGCCGGTCGTCGTGACGCTCTGGTCGCCGCACTGGGCGTACAGCGACTACGACCTGAAGAAGCTGAAGGACCCGCAGGGCGCCTGGGGCAAGGGCGACGGCGTGCACACCGTGGCCCGCCGGGGCTTCGCCGACGACCACCCCGAGGTCGGCGAGTGGCTGAAGGACTTCCGGATGACCGAGGCCCAGCTCACCGGTCTGGAGGCGCGTATCCAGCGGGCCGGCAAGGGCGGCGAGCAGGACGCGGTCCGGACCTGGCTGAAGGAGAACCCGGGACTGGTCGAGAAGTGGGTACCGGTCGCCGCGGACGGGCAGAAGAGCCGGGCGGCCCGGTGACCTGACAGCACCGGAACCGTCCTACGGGGGCGGGCACCGACGTACGGCCCCCGGGGCCTGCGACGGGGCCCGCCCCTCGTGCGTCCCACCGGTCCCTCGCGCCGCCGCCCGCCGGCCGCACCGCCCTCCCGCGGTGGCCCGGACCCGCCCCCGTACGGCATGGATCCGGCCAAGTACGCAGAGCGATGCCCATGCCCTGGCTCGGGGCGGCGCGGCCGGGGACGAGCGGGAACATGCGGGGCCGCTCGCGCATTGAAGGGTAAAGCCGCGAGAAGAGCGCGCGCCGGGCGTGTGCCGGGCCCGATCCGCTGGCGCGAACTGTGAGGTCCGGTGTTGCGGGAGGTGCCCCCGATGCGACGGGCACGTGAAACGGTTTGCCGAACATGCGTAGGGTGCAGACAACTCCTCGAGGGAAACGGCGGGGAAACGGCGGACGAGCGGTAACGGCGGACGAGCGGTACCGACGAGCGAAGGAGGGAGCCGGAGCGATGGGCGACCACAAAGAACAGCCCCTGCGGGTGGGCGCGGCCGTGCGGCGCCGACGCCGTTCCCTGGAGCTCACCCTCGCCGTCGTGGCCGAACGCAGCGGCCTGTCGGTGCCGTTCCTGAGCCAGATCGAGAACGACCGTGCCCGGCCCAGCACCGGCTCCCTGGAGAAGGTCGCCGACGCCCTGCGCACCACGGCTGTCGAGCTGCTCGCGGCCGCCGACCCCGCGTGCAGCGTGGACGTCGTGCGCGCCGAGGTGACCGAGCCGGTCCCGGGTCCCGAGCCGCACTCCCGTTCCCTGGTGCGCGGCCACCACCAGATGCACGCCTCCGAGTTCACCGGCGACCACGACGCCGGCCGTGAGTTCCAGTACCGCAACGACCAGCTGATGTACGTGGCCGACGGCGCGGTGGAGATCGAGGCCGAGGGCCGCGCCTACCGTCTGGGCCGCGGCGACACCCTGTACCTCACGGGCGGCGTCCGCCACCGCTGGCGGGCCACCGTGCCGGACACCCGGGTGGTCGTCGTCGCCGTCGCGGAGCACATCGAGGCGGTACGCGACCGCGACCGCGGCCGCAAGCGCTGATGCGGATCGTCTCGCTGGTGCCGTCGCTCACGGAGGCCGTGGCGTCGGCCGTGCCCGGCGCCCTGGTCGGCGCCACCGACTGGTGCACCCGCCCGGCAGGCCTCGACGTGACCCGCGTGGGCGGCACCAAGAACCCCCGGGTCGACGAGATCGTCGGCCTCGCCCCCGACCTGGTCGTCGCCAACGAGGAGGAGAACCGGGAGCCCGACCTGGCCGCCCTGCGCGCGGCCGGACTCGACGTCCTGGTGACCGAGGTGCGTGACGTGCCGCAGGCGTTCCGGGAGCTGGCCCGGGTCCTGCGGGCCTGCGGGGCGCCGGCACCGCCCGCCTGGCTGACCGGGGCCCGCGCGGCGTGGACCGCGCCGCCGTCCCCGCCGGCCCGCCGCACGGCCGTGGTGCCGATCTGGCGCCGGCCCTGGATGGTGCTGGGCCGCGACACCTTCGCCGGGGACGTGCTGGCCCGCCTGGGCGTGGACCAGCTCTACGCCGGGCACCCCGAGCGCTATCCGCGCGTCCCGGTCGCCGATCTGCTCGCCGCCGGGCCCGACCTCGTTGTCCTGCCCGACGAGCCCTACCTCTTCACCGCCGACGACGGCCCCGAGGCCTTTCCCGGTCTGCCCTGCGCGCTCGTCAGCGGACGGCACCTGACGTGGTACGGCCCGTCGCTGGCCGAGGCACCGCAGGTGCTGGGCGAGGCGCTGCGAGCAGCACGTCCACGGATGTAGCTTGCCCGACTGTCCACGGACGTCACACCGTGGTGGACGGTTCGGATCAGACGGTGAGCCTGAACGCTTCGATCCATGAGTCGTTGTCATGGGTGCCGGCGTAGGTGAAGTCGAACCCGGTGCCAGGTTCGTCGCATGCCAGGGCGAGCCAGGCGTCGTTGTGGACGTAGGCGGACTGGCAGACGGCGCCCTTGCCGCCATCGACGTTGATGGTGAATCCCAGCATGTTCGGGGCGTCCTTCTTGGTACTGCCGACGTAGTTGTCGACACCGTCGGCGGCATTCGCCCACGGGTCGGGGAAGTGCCCCTCACCACTGGTCGACGCGGGGTCGTGGGCGTAGGCGCCGCTGGACGTGCCATGGGTTCCGGACACAGCGATGTTGACGGCCTTGAGCGGCGTCCCCCCGCCCACTGTGCCCGCGGTTTCGCCGTCGCACACCGCGTCGGACCAACCCTCACCCGTCGCGTAGACCCGGTAGCAGATGTGCGGTCCGCTCGGATCCTTCGCGGCCCGTTGCTGGACCGCGGTCGCCGCGGTCCGCTCCTGGGTGTCGGTCTCCTTCTTCTCGGAACCGTCGCTTCCCGCTCCGGCCACGGCTTCGTTCGCCTGCGGGGTCTCGGTCGCGGCCGGGGGTGCCGCGACGTCGGCGGACGGGGCCTTCGATGCCTTCGATGCCTCGGACGTCGGCGAGGGGGCGGGTGGCAGCGTGGCGATGCCGGCCTCCTGGACCTTTTCGGTGGCGTCGGTGCGGACCTCGGGCCTGTAGGCGATCCAGATCATCACGAACGCGATGGCCAACGCGACGAGCGTGCCGAGGAAGGCCGCCAGCCGGCGCGGCAGGAAACTACGCTGCACGTACGTGCCCGCCACCTCCAGCGGCGCGACACCCGATCGCCGCACCGCCAGGGTGTAGGGCCGGGCCTCCTCGGACCCGAACCAGATGATCTGCCGCGGCTTCAGCGTCATCTTCACGAACGCCGCACGGCCCGGCTCGACCTGCACATTGCTCGGATGGATGTCGTACGACAACCGGTCACCGTTGTCGCTGCCACTCGCCGACGCCGTCAGCTTCGTATTGCCCAAGTTGTCCACCGCCAGGCTCGGTCGGCCGCGGAAGCGGCCCTTCACCGTCGGCGGCACCAGCTCGGCCCGCACCTCCGTGAACGGAGTGACGGTGAGGTTCCCTTCCGGGACACTCGTCGCCTCCGGATGCTCCGTCGGTGTGATCCGCACCCCGTACGGATGCGGACCGGCCGTCGCGTCCGGCGTACGCGGCGGGGAGAACGTCAGCTCGGCCGTCCCCGTCGTCCCCGGATACAGGCGCAGTGACTGCGGCTCCACGACAGTCCAGGGCGCGAGAGAGCCCACCGTCTCGAAGCGGTACTCGTCCACCACGTCACCGGTGTTGCGCAGACGCAGCCGCACAGTCGTACTGTCACCCGGGTCCACGGTCGCGGAGGCGGGTTCGAGAGAGGTCCAAAGGCTCACTCACGGACACTAGACGCAACAACGGTGCCTGGTCAGGAAACCACGGGGCACGGTGGGTGCCCGAAAGGGCGGCACCGGCTGCCCCCGCTTCACATCCAGTCCGGTGGCGTCGAAGGCGGGGCCCCGGGGCAACCTTTCACTCAGGCGCTGCGAGCAGCTCGCCGCTGAGCAGTCCGCGCAGGGTGTGGGCGGCCGCGACGGCCCACGCGGCGACGAGGACGACGTACAGCGCGCAGGCGAGCAGGCCGTAGACCACCAGCCCGGTGTGCCGGGCCAGCGCCGCCGCGCCGGTCACACAGGTGCCCACCGGGAAGGTGAACGCCCACCAGGTCATCGCGAAGCGCGCGCCGTGCCGGCGGGCCCGCACCATGTGCGCCGTGGCCAGCGCCAGCCAGAGCAGCGCGAACCCCGTCACGGGCACCCCGTAGAGCACGGCGAGGACGGCCAGACCCCGGCTGTCCGCACCGGCCAGGACCCCCGGGGCGGCGTCCGCGAACTTCCCGACGGCGGTGGTGGACTGCCCGAGCGGGCCCAGGACGAGGAACAGCGTCGGGACGAGGGCGCCGGGCAGCGGCCCGCCGGTCAGCAGCCGCCCGAACACCAGGGGCAGCAGGGCGAAGGTGGCGAGCAGGCTCAGTCCGAACAGGGCGAAGCACGCGAGGAGCAGGGTCCGTTGCGGCTGCCCGGCCGGCAGGTACGGCACGAGCAGCGGCCCGAGCGCCGCGGACACCATGGGGGCGACCAGCGGCAGCAGCCACACCGGGGTGGCCTCGGACGCCGTCACGCGGTGGCGTACGGCCATCAGGAACGGGACGGCGACGGCGGCCGTGAGCGCGACCGCCGTGCCGACGGTGAACAGCACCGCGTCGAGGAGGACCGCGGCCCGGGTGCCGAGCAGGCCGCGGCCGGCGGTGAGGGCGCCGCCACCGACGGCGAGCAGCGCCATCGCCAGGCAGCCGTAGAACGGTGCCGTCGCCGGGTCCAGCAGATGGGCGCGGGCCCGGTCGCGGTGATGACGCCAGTGCAGGGCGCGGGCGCCGAGCAGGACCAGCAGCAGGACGGCGGCGAGGAGCCAGCACACGGTGAGCAGCGGCCGCAGCCCCGGCGGACGGACCGGGAGCGCGGCTCCCGCCGTGGCCAGGATCGCGGTGCCCATGACCGTCGCGTACCAGTTCGGCCCGAGGTGACGGACGGCGCCGGCGCGCGGACGGGAAGGGGCGGGGAAGGGCTGGGCGGCGGTGACCATGTGCCCACGGTCGCCCCGGCGCCCGCCCACGACCAGGGAGGACGCTTCTATGGGGGCATAAGCTGGGTTTATGGGGAGTGTCGAGGAGCAGCCCGCGGACGCCGCGGCGGGGTCGATCGCGCACCGCGTCCCGGACCTCGGCGCACTGGAACTGCTGCTGGCCGTTGCCCGGCTCGGCAGCCTGGGCGCCGCCGCACGGGAGCTGGGCATCACCCAGCCGGCCGCGAGCAGCCGGGTGCGGTCCATGGAGCGCCAGTTGGGCGTGGCGCTGGTGGACCGGTCACCGCGCGGCTCCCGGCTCACCGACGCGGGCGCGCTGGTGACGGACTGGGCGGGACGGATCGTCGAGGCGGCGCGGGCGTTCGACGCGGGGGCGCAGGCCCTGCGGGTCCGGCGTGACTCACGGCTGCGGGTGGCGGCCAGCATGACGATCGCCGAGTACCTGCTGCCCGGCTGGCTGCTCGCGCTGCGCGCCGGGCGCCCCGACACGGCGGTCTCGCTGCTCGCGGGCAACTCGACGGCCGTCGCCGAGCGGCTGCTCGCGGGGGAGGCGGACCTGGGCTTCGTGGAGGGGCTGACGGTGCCGCCCGGCCTGGACTCCGCCGTGATAGCCCACGACCACCTGATCGTCGTCGTCGCGCCCGCTCATCCGTGGGCCCGCCGACGGCGGTCGCTGCCCGCCTCCGAGCTGGCCTCCACGCCGCTGATCCTGCGGGAGAAGGGCTCGGGGACCCGCCAGGTGCTCGACACGGCGCTCGGCGGGCTGGCCCGCCCGCTCATCGAGCTGTCCTCGACGACGGCGGTGAAGGCGGCGGCGGTCAGCGGGGCGGGCCCCGCGGTGCTCAGCGAACTGGCCGTGGGGGAGGAGCTGGCGCTGCGCAGGCTGGTGCAGGTGCCGGTGGAGGGGGTCGCCCTGGCGCGCGACCTGCGGGCGGTGTGGCCGACCGGGCACCGGCCCGCGGGGCCCGCGCGGGAACTGCTGTCGCTGACGCGGGGGTGACGCCCGCCGCCCCCGCCGGGGCGTGGTGTCCGGGGGTCCCGCCCCCGCGGCCCGGAGGGGGGCGAGCTCAGGCCGTGCCAAGACCCGTGCCCAGGCCGTGCCAAGACCCGTGCCCAGGCCCGTGTGCCGAGACCCGTGCTCAGGCCCGTGCCCGGGTGCCGGACGGGCTCGCTGTGGCCGCTTCCACCAGGGCGCGCATGACCCGCACGTCCTGGTCCATCTCCGGGTGCCACTGCACGCCCAGCACCCAGCGCGCCGACGGCAGTTCGACGGCCTCGACGGTGCCGTCCGCCGCGTGGGCCGACGGGACCAGCCCGCTGCCGAGCCGGTCCACGGCCTGGTGGTGGTACGCCGGTACGGAGGTCTCCTCGGGGACCGCCCCGGCGTACCGGGTGCCGGGGACCGGCTCGACCGGGTGGGTGCCGAACGCGCCGACGACCTCGGCGTGTCCGTCGATGTGCTGGACCAGGGTGCCGCCGAGCGCCACGTTCAGCAGCTGCATGCCCCGGCAGATGCCCAGCAGCGGCACGTCCGCGGCCAGGGCCGCCTCGATCAGCGCCAGCTCCCAGGTGTCCCGCTCCCGGGCGGGCGGCCCGGTGCGCGGGTCCGGCTCGGCGCCGTAGCGGACCGGCTCGACGTCGGGGCCGCCCGCGATCACCAGGCCGTCGAGGCGGGCCACGGTCGCCGCCGCGTGCTCGGGGGAGTCCGGCGGCAGCATCGCGGCCAGCCCGCCGGCCCGCTGCACCAGCCGCGGGTACCCGACGGGCAGCAGCGCCGCGTCGAGCTCCCAGACGTTCCAGCGCGCCCGCGGCTCCAGATACGTGGTGACGCCGATCAGCGGCCGTACGCCGTCCGTCATGTGCTCTCCCGTTCCCGTTCCCGTGCCCGTTCTCGTGCCCGTTGCCGTTTTCGCAATGGACCGCGTCCGTACCATTTCAGGTGAGGAAGCCCCTGAGCAGGGCCGCCGTCCCCGCGCAGTGCTCCCGCATCATCTCCCGCGCGCCGTCCGCGTCCCCGTCGAGCACCGCCTCGACCAGCGCGAAGTGCTGGCGCTGCGAGTGCTCCAGGTTGCGCACCAGGAGCGGGATGCAGTCGAGCAGGTCGTTCACCGTGGCCCGCACCGCCGCGTACTGCGCGGACAGCGAGGGCGAACCGCACAGTTCGGCCAGGGTGAGGTGGAGCATCGTGTCCAGGCGGCGGTAGTCGGCCAGCGGCGCGTCCGCGGTACGGGCCAGCGCCTCGCGCAGCCGGTCCGCCCGCCCGCCCTCCAGTCCGTGCGCGGCGCACAGTCCCGCCGCGCCCACCTCGAGCACCTCGCGGAAGCGCAGCACGTCCTCGACATCGACCTCGGCGATCCGCCGGCGCAGCTCGTCCTCGCCTCCGGCGTCCGTGCGCGGCAGCACGAACGTCCCGCCGTAGCGGCCCCGGCGGGATTCGACGAGCCCCTGGTCCTGGAGGACCTTCAGCACCTCGCGCAGCGTCACCCGGCTGATCCCGAGGCGCTCGGCCAGATCCCGCTCGGCGGGCAGCCGTCCACCGCCCGGCACCAGGCCCAGCCGCATCACCTGGAGGATCTGTTCCAGAGCCTCCTCGAAGCCGTTCCCGGCACGGACCGGCCGCAGGACCGGCGTCAGCCGGTCGTCCGCCCCGCCGTCGGTGTCCAGCGACATCCGGCCGCGCCCCCTTCCCAAGCAATGGTTCTCCGCAATACCTTATGGCTCCCGGTCCGCCCGAAGAAGACGGGGGAGCCGGGGAAGCCGAAGGAGGACCTTCCCGTGGCAGACCGCACACCCCCGCTCAGCGTCGACGAGCTGCACGCTCACGTCGCGAGCGGTGAGATCGACACTGTCGTCCTGGCCTTCCCCGACATGCAGGGGCGCCTCCAGGGCAAGCGGTTCGCCGCCGGATTCTTCCTCGACGAGGTCCTGCGCAACGGCACCGAGGGCTGCAACTACCTCCTCGCCGTCGACACGGAGATGAACACCGTCGACGGGTACGCCATGTCCTCCTGGGACCGCGGCTACGGCGACTTCGCCATGCGCCCCGACCTGTCCACCCTGCGCCGCGTGCCCTGGAACGCCGGCACCGCGCTGCTGATCGCCGACCTCGCCTGGAACGACGGCTCCCCGGTCGTGGCCGCGCCCCGCCAGATCCTCCGCCGCCAGCTGGAGCGCCTCGCCGAACACGGCTACACGGCCCAGGTCGGCACCGAGCTGGAGTTCATCGTCTTCAAGGACACCTACGAGCAGGCCTGGGACGCGAACTACCGTGGGCTGACCCCCGCCAACCAGTACAACATCGACTACTCGGTCCTCGGCACCGGCCGCATCGAACCCCTGCTGCGCCGCATCCGCAACGAGATGGCGGGCGCCGGGCTCACCGTGGAGTCCGCCAAGGGCGAGTGCAACCCCGGCCAGCACGAGATCGCCTTCCGCTACGACGAGGCCCTGGTCACCTGCGACCAGCACGCGATCTACAAGACCGGCGCCAAGGAGATCGCCGCCCAGGAGGGCGTCTCGCTGACCTTCATGGCCAAGTACAACGAGCGCGAGGGCAACTCCTGCCACATCCACCTCTCCCTCACCGACGCCGACGGCACCAACGTCATGGCCGGTGACAGAGGACCCGGCGGCGGGCACGGCGGTGGGATGTCCGACGTCATGCGGTACTTCCTCGCCGGACAGCTCGCCGCGCTGCGCGACTTCTCCCTCCTCTACGCCCCCAACATCAACTCCTACAAGCGGTTCCAGCCGGGCTCCTTCGCGCCGACCGCCGTCGCCTGGGGACACGACAACCGCACCTGCTCCCTGCGCGTGGTCGGCCACGGCCGCTCCACCCGCTTCGAGAACCGGCTGCCCGGCGGCGACGTCAACCCCCACCTCGCGGTCGCGGGCCTGGTCGCCGCCGGGCTGTACGGCATCGAACACCAGCTCCCGCTGCCCGACCCCTGCCCCGGCAACGCCTACACCGCCGAGTACGCGCACGTCCCCACCACCCTGCGCGAGGCCGCCCGGCTCTGGGCCGACAGCCCGATCGCGCTCGCCGCGTTCGGCGAGGAGGTCGTCGCGCACTACGCCAACATGGCCCGCGTCGAGCTGGAGGCCTTCGACGCCGCGGTCACCGACTGGGAGCTGCGCCGCTCCTTCGAACGTCTCTGAGCCACCCGCGACGCCCCCAGCCGCGAAGCCCTACCCGCGAAGCCCCGCCCGCGAAAGGCCCTTCCTTGTCCGGTCCCGCCCTCCTGGGCCCCTCCCCGTCCGCCGACCCGTACCCGCGCGAGCTGACCGTCCTCAACCCGGCCACCGAGGAGGTCGTCGCCACCGTCCCGGCCGCCGACGCGGCCGACGTGGACCGGGCGGTCGTCCGCGCGAGCGCCGCCCGGCGGACCTGGTCGGCCGCCGCCCCGGCCGACCGGGCCCGCCTGCTGCGCCGGTTCGCCGACGTCGTCGACGCCCACCTCGAGGAACTGGCGCTCCTGGAGGTCCGCGAGGCCGGACACCTCCTCGGCAACGCCCGCTGGGAGGCCGGCAACGCCCGCGACCTGCTGCTGTATGCCGCGGGCGGCGTCGAGCGGCTCCTGGGACGGCAGATCCCCGTGCCCGGCGGCTGGAACGTCACCTTCCACGAGCCGCTCGGCGTGGTCGGCGTGATCGCCCCCTGGAACTTCCCGATGCCGATCGCCGCCTGGGGAGCCTTCCCGGCCCTCGCAGCGGGCAACGCCGTCGTCCTCAAGCCCGCCGAGACCACCCCGCTCACCGCGCTCCGGCTGGCCGAACTCGCCCTGGAGGCAGGGCTGCCCGAGCACCTCTTCCAGGTGCTGCCCGGCCACGGCGCCGTCGCGGGGCGGGCGCTCGTCGACCACCCGGACGTGGCGAAGATCGTGTTCACGGGCTCCACCCGGACCGGCCGCGAGGTCATGGAACGCTGCGCCCGGCAGGTCAAGCCGGTCACCCTGGAACTCGGCGGCAAGAGCCCCAACATCGTCTTCGCGGACGCCGACCTCGCCTCCGCCGTCGACCCCTTCTCGTTCCTCGACAACTCCGGCCAGGACTGCTGCGCCCGCACCCGCATCCTCGTGCAGCAGTCGGTGTACGACGAGGTGGCCGATCACCTGGCGCGCGAGCTGGCCGCCGTGACGGTCGGCGACCCGGCCGACGGCGCGACCCGCATGGGCCCGCTGATCTCCCGGCAACAGGTCGACCGCGTACGGTCGTTCGTGCCGGACGGCGCCCCGGCGCTGCGCGGGACCGCCCCCGAAGGCCCCGGCTTCTGGTTCCCGCCGACCGTCCTGACCGGGGAGCGGCCCGACTCCGCCGCCGCCCGCGAGGAGATCTTCGGCCCCGTCGCGGTGCTGCTCCCCTTCACCGACGAGGCGGACGCCGTCCGGCTCGCCAACGACACCCCCTACGGCCTCTCCGGCTCCGTCTGGACCCGGGACATCGGCCGCGCGCTGCGCGTCTCCCAGGCCGTCCGCGCCGGGAACCTGTCCGTCAACTCCCATTCCAGCGTCCGCTACTGGACCCCCTTCGGCGGCTACAAGCAGTCCGGCGTCGGCCGTGAGCTGGGTCCGGACGCCCTGACCGCCTTCACCGAAACCAAGAACGTCTTCATCAGCACGGAGGGCCCCGCACAGTGACCGCAACGCCTGACGAGATCATCTGCCGCCGGCTGGTCGGCCGCACCGCCGTCATCACCGGAGCGGGCAGCGGCATCGGCCTCGCCACCGCACGCCGGCTCGCCTCCGAGGGCGCGCACGTCGTCTGCGGCGACGTCGACGAGACCCGCGGCAAGGCCGCCGCCGACGAGGTCGGCGGCACGTTCGTGAAGGTCGACGTCACCGACCCCGAACAGGTCGAGGCACTGTTCAGGACCGCCTACGACACCTACGGCAGCGTCGACGTCGCCTTCAACAACGCCGGTATCTCACCGCCCGACGACGACTCCATCCTGGAGACCGGCCTGGAGGCCTGGAAGCGCGTCCAGGAGGTCAACCTGACCTCCGTCTACCTGTGCTGCAAGGCCGCCATTCCGTACATGCGGCGCCAGGGCAGGGGCTCCATCATCAACACGGCGTCCTTCGTGGCCCGGATGGGCGCGGCCACCTCGCAGATCTCGTACACCGCGTCCAAGGGTGGCGTCCTCGCCATGTCCCGTGAGCTGGGCGTGCAGTTCGCACGGGAGGGCATCCGCGTGAACGCCCTGTGCCCCGGCCCGGTCGACACCCCGCTGCTGCGGGAGCTGTTCGCCAAGGACCCGGAGCGGGCCGCCCGCCGGCTCGTGCACATCCCCGTCGGCCGGTTCGCCGCCGCCGAGGAGATCGCCGCCGCCGTCGCCTTCCTGGCCAGCGACGACTCCTCGTTCGTCAACGCCACCGACTTCCTGGTGGACGGCGGGATCTCCGGGGCGTACGTGACCCCGCTGTAGGACGGCTCGCGCCGGCCGGCCTACAGGAAGGTGAGCCCCTCGCCCCGGTAGGTCGGCACGGTCGCCGTCACCGCGTCCCCCTCGACGAGGTGCAGCACGTCGAACCGCTCGCACAGCTCACCGGCCTTGGCGTGCCGGAACCACACCTTGTCGCCGATCAGCAGATCGTCGGCCGGGGAACCGAGCAGCGGCGTCTGCACCTCGCCCGGGCCCTCCTGGGGGTCGTACCGCAGTCCCTCCGGCAGGTAGGGCACCGGCAGCCGGTCGGGCCCCGCCGCCCCGGACGCCGGATACCCGCCGCCGAGGACGGTCACGATGCCCACCCCCGGCCGCCGGACGACGGGCTGCGCGAACAGGGCCGCCGGACGGCCGCTGAACGACGTGTAGTTGTCGAACAGCCGCGGCACGTACAGTCCCGACCCGGCCGCGATCTCCGTGACCGCGTCCTCCGCGGCGGTGTGCTGCACACTGCCCGTGCCACCGCCGTTGACGTACTCCAGGTCCGGTACGACGGCCCGCACCGCGCGCACCACCGCGGCCCGGCGCTCGGCGAGTTCACGCCGGGCGGTGGCCTGCATCAGCCGGATCGCCCGGGACCGGAAGGGCCGGCCGGCGACCGCGTCGCCTACGCCCGCGATGTGCCCCTCGTAGGCCATGATCCCCACGAGCCGGAAACCGGGCCGCCGGGACACCGCCCGTGCCACGTCGGCGACCTGCGCGGGGGAGTGCAGCGGCGAGCGCAGGGCGCCCACCCGCAGCCGCCCGCCGAGCAGCTTCAGCGAGGTGTCCAACTCCAGGCAGACCCGGATGACTTCGCGTCCCTCACCGCGCGCGCCGTCGATGAGGTCCAGCTGTGCGACGTCGTCGACCATGACGGTGACGGCGGCGGCCAGTTTGGGGTCGGCCGCCAGCTCGGCGAAGGCGCCGCGGTCGGCCGAGGGATAGGCCAGCAGGATGTCCTCGAACCCCGAGCGCGCCAGCCACAGGGACTCGGCGAGGGTGAACGACATGATCCCGGCGAAGCCGTCCTTGGCCAGGACCCGCTCCAGCAGGGTCCGGCAGCGGACGGACTTGCTGGCGACGCGGATCGGCTTGCCGCCGGCCCGGCGGACCAAATCCTCGGCGTTCGCGTCGAAGGCGTCCAGGTCCACGAGGGCGAGAGGGGCGTCGAGATGGGCGGTGGCCCGGTCGTAACGGGCCCGGTCGGCGGCGCGCGCAGTCATGAACGAAGCCTGCCAGACAGGATTACCGCAGGGTAGGGGGACGTTCCGGGCAGATGCCCCGGGCGTCACGGACTGGTTCCCGTTCGCGCGGCGACAAGCCGTAGAGTGACGCGCACGCAGGACGGAACGGCTCCGGCCGGGCACCCCCGTCGGGATGCCGGTCCGTCCGTATGGGTATGCGTGCCCGGACGGACCGCCGCGTCCGCACCGGGCGGCCCGGGCACGGGAGCGACCGCCCGCGTACGGAACGACGGCCCGGGGACGAGGAAACGGGGGGGCGCATGAGCACGGAAGCACGCCGCGCCTCCGTCCCGCCGCGTCCGGACGTGCCGCCCCAGCCCGCTGTCCCCCCGCGCCCGGCGGTCCCGCCCCGCCCGCCCCGCCCCCCGGCGGACCCGGACACCGGCGCCCAGGCCCCCGCGGACGCCCCCGGCGCCTCCGACCGCGCCCCCGCCCGCCGCGGCTCCGCCTCCCCGGACCCGGACACCACCGTCACCCGATCCGCCCCCCGCTCCACCGGCTCGCGGGCCCAGCACACGGACGCCATGACCCCGCCCCCGCCGCCCGCGTCGGCCCGCTTCCCCGACATCCCGCCGCAGCCGGCCCAGGCCCCGGGACGGGACGCCGGTACGGCCCCCGCGCCGGCGGAACGGCGTCCCGCGCCGCCCCACGACTTCCGCCGCGCCCCCCGCCCGGTCCGTCCGGCCGCCCGCCCCACGGCCCCGGACGAGCCCCGCCCCGGCGCACCCGCCACGGCCGACGGCATCCCCCCGAGCCGCACGGCCCCCACCCGCACCCCCGAGCCCGACGCCCCCCGCCCCTCGGGACCCGACGGCTCGGCCACCCGCCCCGCACCCCCGCACACCTCACCCCGCGCGGGAACAACGGCCCCCCGCCCGACCGACACCGACGCGTCCCGCACCTCGGGGTCCGGCGGCTCGGCCACCCGCCCCACACCCCCGCAGACCCCGCCCCGTGCGGGTCAGGCGGGAGCGACGGCCTTCCGTGCGGGGGCGGGCGGTCCCCGTCCGGCCGAGGTCGACGGGGACCGGAGCCCGCGGGCCGGCGGTTCGGACGGCCCGTTCGCTCCCTCCGACGTGTCCCGGCCCGTGGCAGGGGAGGACGGTCGTCGTTCCGTTCAGGGGGACGCATCCGTCCGCCCCGCCGGAACGGCCGGCGCCTCCGGGAGCACGTGGTCGCCGCTGCCCCGCGGCTGGGTGCCCGAGCCGAGCATCCGGGACACGGAGACCGAGACGGATGCCGCCGAGGGCGGCGGGCCGCGCGCCCGCTCCCGCACGGTCCCGGCGGCCGACGACGGGCCGGCGTGGAGCCCGGGCGCGCCCCTGCGGCACCCCGAGTTCGCCGCCCCGCCCGCGCCGCCGACCCCGCCCGCCACCCCCGCGCCCCAGGTCCCGCCGCGGCCCGCCACCGCCCCGGACCGGACGGACGGCCCCGATCCGGCCCTGTCCTGGAGCGCCCCCATGACGCCGGGCGGCGCCCCCGGTGCCACCCGGCCCGTGGTGACCTTCGCCCGCCCCGAGGGGTACCGCGACGCGCCCCGCCTCCTCGGCAGGCGGGGGCGCCTCGCCGCGGCCGCCGTCTGCGCCGTCCTGGGCATGGGACTCATCGGCGGCGCCGTCACCGGCAGCTGGCTCGTCGGGGACTCCGCGGACGCCACCGAGCGCAGTGCCTACGTCAGCGCCGGAGACCTGTGGCACAGCGTCCCGGTCGACCAGCTGTTCCCCCTCACCGTCGACGGACAGGGCGCGGGACCCGGCGGCGCCGACCGCACCTGGACCCGGATCGCCGTCGCCCCGGACAGCGGCTGCGCCGGCGCCTTCGACCCGCTGCTGCTCAAGTCCCTCGCCCCGGTCGGCTGCCGACGGCTCCTGCGCGCCACCTACACCGACGCCACGCAGAGCTACGTGACCACCGTCGGCCTGCTGTTCACCACGGCCGACGCGGCCGCCATGCGCGCGCTCGACGCCCGTTTCACCAAGGAGGGACTGGCCGGGCGGGCCGACCTGATGCCCAGGCCGTACGCGGCGAAGGACACCGTCGCGGCCGCCTTCGGCGACAAGCAGCGCGCCGCGTGGACGGTCTCCGTCCTCACCGACGCGCCCGTCGTCGTCTACGCGGTCTCCGGCTGGGCCGACGGCCGCGAGGCCGACGCCCCGCAGCCCGCCCCGGCGGCCACCGCGACCGGCGCGACGACGGCCCCCGCCCAGGCCGGTCTCGGCAACGAGGCCCAGGGCCTGGCCGACCGCATCGAGCGCAGCCTGCGCAAGACCGCCGTCACGCCCTCGGAGCAGCCCTCATGAGCATCCGTACGAGCCGTACGACCCGCAGGGCCGGGCTGCTGTGCTGTCTCCTCGCCGCCACCGTCGCCCTCGTGCCGCCCTCCACCGCGTACGCCGACGGCATCCGCGCCAAGCAGTGGGCCCTGGAGGCCCTGCACACCCAGGACGCCTGGCGGTCCACCAAGGGCGCCGGCATCACCGTCGCCGTGCTGGACACGGGTGTCGAGGCCGACCACCCCGACCTCGCGGGCAACGTGCTCGCCGGCAAGGACATGGTCGGCTTCGGCGCCGGGCCCGGCGACCGCGCGTGGGCCCGGCACGGCACCGCGATGGCCGGCATCATCGCGGGTCACGGCCACGGCTACGGCAACGCGGACGGAGTGCTCGGCATCGCACCCGAGGCGAAGATCCTGCCGGTCCGGGTGATCCTGGAGGACGGCGACCCCCAGCGCACCAAGGCCCGCAACACCCGCGGCAACGCCCTCGCCGAAGGCATCCGCTGGGCGGCCGACCAGGGCGCCGACGTCATCAACCTCTCCCTCGGCGACGACTCGGCCTCCGCCCACCCGGAACCCGCCGAGGACGAGGCCGTCCAGTACGCGCTGAAGAAGGGCTCGGTGGTCGTCGCCTCGGCGGGCAACGGCGGCGAGAAGGGCGACCACATCTCCTACCCGGCCGCCTACCCGGGCGTCATCGCCGCGACCGCGGTCGACCGCTACGGCACCCGCGCCTCCTTCTCCACCCGCCGCTGGTACGCGACGGTCAGCGCACCCGGCGTCGACGTCGTCATCGCCGACCCGGACCACAAGTACTACGAGGGCTGGGGGACGAGCGCGGCCTCCGCCTTCGTCTCGGGGGCCGTGGCGCTCGTCAAGGGCGCCCACCCGGGCCTGACACCGGCCCAGATCAAGCAGCTGCTCGAGGACACCGCCCGCAACGCCCCCACCGGCGGCCGCGACGACTCCCGCGGCTTCGGCTTCATCGACCCGGCCGCCGCGATCAAGGCCGCGGCGGATCTCGAACCCGAGGGCCTCCGGTCAGCGGCCTACGGCGAGCGCTACTTCGGCGCGGGGCCGGACAAGGCGAAGACGGACGACGACACGTCGAGCGGTGCGGGGCTGCTCGCGGGCGCCGCCGGGGGAGTCCTGCTGGCCGCGGCGGTCGTGCTGTGGCGGGGCCGCCGCGAGCGCACCGGGCACGAGCCCTACCAGACGCCCTGACCCGCTGGCCCGCCGACCGCTGGCCCGCCGACCGCCGACCCGCCGACCGCTGACCCGCCGGCCCGCCCGGCGGCCGCGACGGCTATCCGGCGGAGGCTTCCGAGGCGGCTGAGGCGGATACCGGCGCGGACGTGGACACAGTCGCGGGTGCGGACGTCGACGACGGTTCGCCGTCTCCCAGCAGCGCCGGGACCGCCGTCCGGGCCACCTGCTCCACCAGCGAGATGCCGGCCGCCTGCGTCGCGTTGCCGTTCGACAGCACGGCCACCAGGCAGTCGCGCCCGCCGGCGGTCACCCGGCCGATGCTGTTGATGTCCCACAGCCCTGTCGTGCTGCGGGCCAGCCAGCCGTTCTTCAGCGCCCACGAAGACCCGTCGGCCGCCGCCGACACCCCCCAGCGCTGATCCGCGGCGATCTGCCCCATCAGGCCCCGGACGTACGCGCGCGACGCCTCGCTCAGCTCCGAGTCGTCCCCGAAGACCTGCCGCAGCAGGGTCAGCTGGTCGGCGGCCGTGGTCTGCGTCAGCCCCCACAGCATGCCGTCACCGCCCGTGGTGCCCGTCAGCCCCAGCCGCTCGTTCGCGGCGTCGAGCCCGCCGGCCTCGCCGATGATCCGCCACAGCGCCGACGCGGAGTCGTTGTCGCTGTTCTCGATCATCGCCGTGGCGTACGTCTTCTCCGCCGCCGTGAGACGCCGGTCCGCGTCCTGCGCCTGGAGCAGCAGGGCCGCGAGGATGTCCACCTTGACGATGCTCGCCGTGTCGAAGGCGCCGTCGCCGTAGGTGGCCGCGGCGCCGGAGTCCAGGTCGAGCACGGCCACGGACACGGCCGCGCCGTCGGGCACCGTCACCGACTCCAGTGCGGACGCCAGCAGCGCGTCGTCGTCCCTCTCCGGTGCCGCCACCGAATCCACCGTCGCCTCCCCGCTCCCCGCTCCGGACGCCGACGGCGTCACGGACGACGACGATACGGCCCCCGGGCCCGGCCCCGCCTGGGCCCGCACGTAGACGGTGCCGCCCGCGGTCGCGCCGAGGACGGCGACCGTGGTGAGCGCGGTGTACAGCAGGGGGCGGCGCCGGGAGGTGCGCGCGCGACCGCGGCGTGCTCTGGAGGACTCCATGACCGCCGATGGTCGGGGCCGCGACTGTGCACGCCGTGGGACGCGGATGAGAGACCCGTCAGGGATGTCTGAGAATCCCGTGAAAGCCCGGCACCGCCGCGTTCCGGGCCCCGCACGAGCGCGGCGGCCTCCCCCCGATAGGGTCGACGACCGTGGCGAACAAGAACATCCCCGACCCCGGCTTCTCCGACGACGACGGCTCGGCCGACCCGAGGCTGAGCGCGGCGCTCTCCGCCTGGGCCGAGGACCGCACCGCCGTGGGCCCGGTCCTCGCCGCCCTCGAAGGAGCCCGGCTGCTCGTGCCGGTGGTCGCCGTGCTCGGCGAGGTCGAGGAGGACGAGAACGGGCTGCGCCGCGAGAAGACCAGCGACATGGCCGTCCCCACGCTGAAGGCCGGCGCCCGCACCGCGCTGCCCGCCTTCACCTCGACGGAGACCCTGGCCCGCTGGGACCCCGAGGCCCGTCCGGTCGCCGTCCCCCTGCACCAGGCGCTGCGCGCCGCCGCGCACGAGAAGGCGGACACGGTGGTCCTCGACCTGGCCGGACCGGTGACCTTCGAACTGAGCGGACCGGCCCTGCTGGCGCTCGCCGAGGGCCGTACGTCGGCCGACCCCCTCGCCGACCCGGCCGTGGTCGCGGCGGTACGGGCCGCGGTGGCCGCCGAACCGGCGGTGCTCATCGCGCACCTCGGGCCCGGGCAGGCCGACGGCACGCTCGCCCTCGTCCTCGACCCGGCCGCCGTCCCCGCCGAGGCCGTCCGGGCGGTGGCCGGGCGGCTGGCCGCCGACGAGACGCTGAGGGCCCGCCTGGTGCGCGGTCTCGACCTGGCAGTCCTGCCGGCCGGGACGACGCCTCCGGGCGAGCCCCTGTACAGAAAGATCTGAGCACCCGGACCGATGCCGGACCGGTGCCGGCCGCGGCCCGGCCGGATCAGGGCCGGGCCGGGGTGCCCGCGTCAGCCGTAGATCGGGCCCGTGTACTTCTCGCCCGGGCCCTGGCCCGGCTCGTCCGGGACGAGGGAGGCCTCGCGGAAGGCCAGCTGGAGCGACTTCAGGCCGTCGCGCAGCGGGGCCGCGTGGAAGGAGCTGATCTCGGTCGCGCTGCCGTCCAGCAGACCGGCGAGGGCGTGGATCAGCTTGCGGGCCTCGTCGAGGTCCTTGTACTTGTCGCCCTCCTCGGTGAGCCCCAGCTTCACGGCGGCTGCGCTCATCAGGTTGACGGCGACCGTCACGATCACCTCGACCGCGGGGACCTCCGCGATGTCGCGGGTCATCTCGTCGAAGTCGGGGTTGCCGGGCGTCCCGGCGGGGCCGGCGGGGGAGGTCTCACTCATGCCCCACACGATAGGCGCAGCTCGGCCGGGGCCTCCTACCGAGGCTCGATTGGCCGTTCCTGGCGCGGACTGGTAATCTCGTGTAACGACCGGTCGGACACGCGTGCCCCTCAGCAGGCGGTTCCGGCCCACAAGTGGAGGCTCCGAACTCCCACCCGACCGCCCCCAGGGACGGCGGGTCACCCCGGTCAGGCGGCCACCATCGTTCCGTACGGACGATGGAGTCGCCCGGTAGTGCGCCCCGCGATCCTCGCGGCGGTGCTCCGGTAGTGCTTGGAGCCCCGCATGTGATCGTTCGGGGCATTTTTTGTGCTTCGGCGTGGTTGACGAGACTACCGAACACAGACGTTACGCGGCCGTCCGCCAGACCGCCGTGTGGTGCTACCAAGGAGGATCCATCAGCACCGAGCCCCGCATCAACGACCGGATTCGCGTTCCCGAAGTGCGACTTGTCGGTCCCAGTGGCGAGCAGGTCGGCATCGTGCCGCTTGCCAAGGCCCTGGAGCTTGCGCAGGAGTACGACCTCGACCTGGTCGAGGTGGCGGCGAGCGCACGCCCGCCGGTCTGCAAGCTCATGGACTACGGGAAGTTCAAGTACGAGTCGGCCATGAAGGCCCGTGAGGCGCGCAAGAACCAGGCGCACACGGTCATCAAGGAAATGAAGCTCCGGCCGAAGATCGACCCGCACGACTACGACACCAAAAAGGGTCACGTCGTCCGGTTCCTCAAGCAGGGCGACAAGGTCAAGATCACGATCATGTTCCGTGGTCGCGAGCAGTCCCGGCCGGAGCTCGGCTACCGACTGCTTCAGCGTCTCGCGTCGGACGTCGAGGACCTCGGCTTCATCGAGTCGAACCCGAAGCAGGACGGCCGGAACATGATCATGGTTCTCGGCCCGCACAAGAAGAAGACCGAGGCCATGGCCGAGGCGCGCCAGGCGCAGGAGGCCCGCAAGGCCGAGGCGAAGGCCAACCCGGGTCGTTCGCAGAACGCCGCGGACGCCGACGCCGTGAACGCCGAGGGTGACGTGGCCGCGGCCGACGCCGAGGCCCCTGCCGAGGCTTCCGCCGAGGCGTGATCCACGGGGTGCGAGTCCCGCGGACATAACCGATACAAGCGACGTTCCACCGTGCCCGGTTTCACGACCGGGCACCGGAACGCCACCGACGAGGAGAGAACGGCGCTATGCCGAAGAACAAGTCGCACAGCGGTGCCAGCAAGCGCTTCAAGATCACCGGCTCCGGCAAGGTGCTCCGTGAGCGCGCCGGCAAGCGCCACCTGCTCGAGCACAAGTCGTCCCGCGTGACGCGCCGCCTCACCGGCAACGCCGAGATGGCCCCGGGCGACGCCGCGAAGATCAAGAAGCTTCTCGGCAAGTGACGTCGGGCGCGTGTGACACGCGCCTGATGTCGGACCGGGACCCCATCTATTTCCGGGTCGTGTGAGTACCCCCCACGGCCCCGCTACAAGGAGTCAAACAAGTGGCACGCGTCAAGCGGGCAGTCAACGCCCACAAGAAGCGCCGGGCGATCCTCGAGGCGGCCTCCGGCTACCGCGGTCAGCGTTCGCGCCTGTACCGCAAGGCCAAGGAGCAGGTCACCCACTCGCTGGTCTACAACTACAACGACCGCAAGAAGCGCAAGGGCGACTTCCGCCGGCTGTGGATCCAGCGCATCAACGCCGCTGCCCGCGCCAACGGCATCACCTACAACCGCTTCATCCAGGGTCTGAACGCCGCGAACATCGAGGTGGACCGCAAGATCCTCGCCGAGCTCGCCGTGAACGACGCCACCGCCTTCGCCGCGCTGGTCGAGGTCGCGCAGAAGGCCCTCCCGGCGGACGTGAACGCGCCCAAGGCCGCGTGACGCTGCGCCGGCCCAGGCCGACGTGACCGAAGGACCCGCAGGTTTCAGCCTGCGGGTCCTTTGTCGCTGACGCACCCCGAGGCCGTCGTTCGAGTGACGGCCGTCCGTGGCCGGTCGCGCAGTTCCCCGCGCCCCTGAAAAGCCCCTTACCGAAGGTGAACGAGTACATGTCCCCCGCCAGCCCCGAGCTGATCTCCTCCCGTTCCCCCCGTGTCGCGGCCGCCCGTCGGCTCGGGCGGCGGAACTTCCGGGGCAAGGAGCGGCTGTTCCTCGCGGAGGGGCCGCAGGCCGTGCGGGAGGCGGCCGCCCACCGGTCCGCCGGCGGGGCGACCCTCGTGGAGCTGTTCGCCACCACCGAGGCGGCAGAGCGGTACGCCGACATCATCGCCGGGGCCCGGGCCGCCGGCGCCCGGGTGCACCTCGCCGCCGAGCAGGTCATCGAGGACATCTCCACCACCGTCACCCCGCAGGGGCTCGTCGGGGTCTGCCGGTTCCTGGACACGCCCTTCGAGGAGATCCTCGCCGCCCGCCCGCGGCTCGTCGCCGTGCTGGCCCATGTGCGCGACCCCGGCAACGCCGGCACCGTCCTGCGGTGCGCGGACGCCGCCGGCGCCGACGCCGTCGTCCTGACCGACGCCTCCGTCGACGTCTACAACCCCAAGGCCGTGCGCGCCTCCGTCGGCTCCCTCTTCCACCTGCCCGTGGCGGTCGGCGTCCCCGTCGAGCACGCCGTGGCCGGGCTCAAGGACGCCGGGGTCCGGGTCCTCGCCGCCGACGGCGCCGGGGACGACGACCTCGACGACGAGCTGGACAACGGCACGATGGGCACCCCCACGGCATGGGTCTTCGGCAACGAGGCCTGGGGCCTGCCCGAGGAGACGCGCGGCCTCGCGGACGCCGTCGTACGCGTCCCGATCCACGGGAAGGCCGAAAGCCTGAACCTCGCGACCGCCGCCGCCGTATGTCTCTACGCATCGGCCCGTGCACAGCGCGCCTCCGGAGGGTGCCGCTCCGTCACCGAGAGCTAGTAGGGTGACCAGCTCGGGGGCCCCTCAGCCGTCTGAGAGGTGGGGTACGGGGAATGAGCGTCGGCACGAGCGGTACACGGGATGCGCAGGCCGCACCCGACGGCTCCGCGCCCCCGCCGGCCGGTGATTTCACCGGCCTCGGCATCGACCCCGACGATCTGCCCGACGGGCTCGTGGTCGCCGACGAGCAGGGGCTCGTCGTCTGCTTCAACGCCGCCGCCCGGCGCATCACCGCCGTCCGCGCGGAGGACGCCCTCGGCCGGCGGCTCGACAAGGCCCTGCCGCTGGAGGACCTCGAAGGCCGCCGCTGGTGGCAGCTCACCGATCCCTACGGCGGCCTCGCCATCCGGGTCGGCCAGCCCGAGCGCAACCTGCTGCTGCCCGGCGGGCGCGAGGTGCTCGTCTCCGTGCGGTACGTCCGCAGCGAACCCACCGGACCCGTCCGCCGGGTCGTCGTCTCGCTCCGCGACACCGAGGCCCGCCGCCGCACCGAACGCAGCCACGCCGAACTGATCGCCACGGTCGCCCACGAGCTGCGCTCCCCCCTCACCTCGGTCAAGGGCTTCACCGCCACCCTGCTCGCCAAGTGGTCGCGGTTCACCGACGACCAGAAGCGGCTGATGCTGGAGACGGTCGACGCCGACGCGGACCGCGTCACCCGCCTCATCGCCGAGCTGCTCGACATCTCGCGCATCGACTCCGGGCGGCTGGAGGTGCGCCGCCAGCCCGTCGACATGGGCGCGGCCGTGGGACGCCACATCCAGGCGTACGTGGCCGCCGGACAGCCCGCCGACCGCTTCCTGCTGCGCCTCGAACAGCCGCTGCCCGCGCTGTGGGCCGACCCCGACAAGGTCGACCAGGTCCTCAGCAACCTGCTGGAAAATGCGGTGCGCCACGGCGAGGGAACCGTCACCATTGACGTCACGCCCGCCCCCTCTCCCCGCGAGGGGGAGGAGACCGGCACGTCGGTCACCGTCAGCGACGAGGGCGCAGGCATCCCGGAGGAGTCCATGAACCGCGTCTTCACCCGCTTCTGGCGGGGCAGCAAGCGTGGTGGTACCGGCCTCGGGCTGTACATCGTCAAAGGCATCGTGGAAGCCCACGGCGGCGTCATCACGGTCGGCCGCGCCCCGGGCGGCGGCGCCGAGTTCCGATTTACGTTGCCCGTGAGCGTTCCCGCGTATCTCGTCTGAGATCCGCCCGGGCCGCCCGCGGGCGCATACGTCCACCTCCACCCCGTTAGACTCGGCCTCTGGCACCTTTGTGTCCCATGGACGGCCCTCTGACCTCTGAGCGAGTCGGTGACGGGGACCTTCAGCTCGGGGGCACCTCCCAGCGGTAGCTGGGGGACAATCGGAAGCACGGGAAGAGATGTCGGCACCGAATAAGTCGTACGACCCGGTAGAGGTCGAGGCCCTGAAACCGGAAGAGATCGAGCGCATGCGGGACGAGGCGCTCGCCGCCTTCGCCGCCGCGGACTCGCTCGACGCGCTCCAGGAGGCCAAGGTCGCCCACACCGGCGGCACCTCCCCGCTGGCCCTCGCCAACCGCGAGATCGGCGCCCTGCCCCCGCACGCCAAGGCGGCCGCCGGCAAGCTGGTCGGCCAGGCCCGGGGCGCCGTGAACAAGGCCTTCGCCACGCGCCAGGAGGAGCTCGAGGCCGAGCGCGACCAGCGCGTGCTGGTCGAGGAGGCGGTGGACGTCACGCTGCCGTACGACCGTGTACCGGCCGGCGCCCGCCACCCGCTCACCACGCTCTCGGAGCGCATCGAGGACGTCTTCGTGGCCATGGGCTACGAGGTCGCCGAGGGCCCGCAGGTCGAGGCCGAGTGGTTCAACTTCGACGCCCTCAACATCGGCCCGGACCACCCGGCCCGCGGCGAGGCCGACACGTTCTTCGTGCAGGGCCCGCAGGGCGGCACCGAGTCCGGTGTCGTGCTGCGCACCCACACCTCGCCCGTCCAGATCCGTTCGCTGCTCGGCCGTGAGCTGCCGGTGTACGTGATCTGCCCCGGCCGTGTGTACCGCACCGACGAGCTGGACGCCACGCACACCCCGGTCTTCCACCAGGTCGAGCTGCTCGCCGTGGACGAGGGCCTGACCATGGCCGACCTCAAGGGCACCCTGGACCACATGGTCCAGGCGCTGTTCGGCGAGGGCATGAAGACGCGGCTGCGGCCGAACTTCTTCCCCTTCACCGAGCCGTCCGCCGAGATGGACATGGTGTGCTACGTGTGCCGCGGCGAGTCCGTCGGCAACCCCGACCGTCCCTGCCGCACCTGCTCCAGCGAGGGCTGGATCGAGCTCGGCGGCTGCGGCATGGTCAACCCCAAGGTGCTGGCCGCCTGCGGCGTCGACCCGGAGAAGTACAGCGGGTTCGCCTTCGGGTTCGGCATCGAGCGGATGCTGATGTTCCGCCACAACGTCGAAGACATGCGAGACATGGTCGAGGGTGACGTCCGGTTCACCCGGCCGTTCGGGATGGAGATCTGATGCGGGTCCCGCTTTCCTGGCTGCGGGAGTACGTCGACCTGCCGGCCACCGAGACCGGTCGTGACGTGCAGGCCAAGCTGGTGTCGGCCGGCCTCGAGGTCGAGACCGTCGAGCAGCTCGGCGCCGGCCTCAAGGGCCCGCTGGTCGTGGGTCAGGTCCTGACCATCGAGGAGCTGGAGGGCTTCAAGAAGCCGATCCGGTTCTGCACCGTCGACGTCGGCACCGCCAACGGCACCGGTGAGCCCCAGGAGATCGTCTGCGGCGCCCGCAACTTCGCCGTCGGCGACAAGGTCGTCGTGGTCCTCCCGGGCGCCGTCCTGCCCGGTGACTTCGCGATCGCCGCGCGCAAGACGTACGGCAAGACCTCCCACGGCATGATCTGCTCCGGCGACGAGCTGGGCATGGGCGACGACGGCAGCCACGGCATCATCGTGCTGCCGCCGGAGACCGAGGTCGGCAAGGACGCCATCGAGCTCCTCGAACTGGTCGACGAGGTCCTCGACATCGCCGTCACCGCCAACCGCGGCGACTGCCTGTCCATCCGCGGTGTCGCCCGCGAGGCCGCCATCGCCTACGGCCTGGCGCTGCGCGACCCGGCGCTGATCGACGTACCGGCGCCGAACGCCTTCGGCTACCCGGTGCAGGTCTCCGAGCCGATGGGCTGCGACCGCTTCACCGCGCGCACCGTCAGCGGTCTCACGCCCGAGGCGCGCTCGCCGATCTGGCTGAAGCGCCGCCTCCAGAAGGTCGGCATGCGCCCGATCTCGCTCGCCGTCGACATCACCAACTACGTGATGATGGAGCTCGGCCAGCCGCTGCACGCCTATGACCGTTCGCTGGTGCAGGGCACCATCGGGGTGCGCCGTGCCGGTGAGGGCGAGCGGATCGTCACCCTCGACGGGGTGACGCGCGAGCTGCACGCCGAGGACCTGGTGATCACCGACGACCGCGGCCCCATCGGCCTCGCGGGTGTCATGGGCGGCGCCGACACCGAGATCGCCGACCACGACGCCGCCGAGAACGGGGGTGCCTCCACGACCGACGTCGTCATCGAGGCGGCCCACTTCGACGCCGTGTCGATCGCGCGCACGGCCCGCCGGCACAAGCTGTCCTCCGAGGCGTCCCGGCGCTTCGAGCGCGGTGTCGACCCGCAGGCCGCCGCGGCCGCCGCCCAGCGCACGGTCGACCTGCTGGTGCTGCTCGCGGGCGGTACGGCCGACGCGGGCGTCACGGAGATCATCGCCCCGTCCGCCCCGCACACGATCAGCGTCCCGGCGGACCACCCGGACAAGGTCGCGGGTGTCGTGTACGGCCGCGAGACCGTCGTCCGCCGGCTCCAGGAGATCGGCTGCGACGTCTACGGGCAGGACGAGCTGATCGTCACCGTCCCGTCGTGGCGGCCCGACCTCGCCGAGGCCAACGACCTGGCGGAGGAGGTCATCCGGCTGGAGGGCTACGAGAACCTGCCCTCCACGCTGCCCAAGCCGCCTTCCGGCCGCGGGCTCACCCACCGTCAGCGGCTGCACCGCAGGGTCGGCCGCGTCCTCGCCGGGGCCGGCTACGTCGAGGCGCCGAACTACCCGTTCATCGGCGAGCAGGTCTTCGACCAGCTCGGTCTGGACGCGGACGACCCGGCCCGCCGTGTCGTGAAGCTCACCAACCCGCTCAACGACGAGGAGCCCGCGCTCCGTACGTCGCTGCTGCCGGGGCTGCTGGCCGCCCTGCGGCGCAACGACGGCCGCGGGTCGCACGACCTGGCGCTCTTCGAGACCGGGCTGGTGTTCCTGCCGCACGAGGAGCAGCGCGTCGCAGGGCACCTGCCCGTCGACCGCCGCCCCACCGACGAGGAACTCGCTTCGCTGGACGCCGTGCTCCCCGCGCAGCCGCGCCATGTCGCCGTCGTCCTCGCGGGCGCCCGCGAGCAGGCTGGCTGGTGGGGCAAGGGCCGTCCGGCCGACTGGGCCGACGCGGTCGAGGCGGCGCGGTCCGTCGCCCGGGAGGCCGGTGCCGAACTGACCGTCCGCGGCGGGCAGTACGGTCCGTGGCACCCGGGCCGGTGCGCCGAGCTGGTGGTCGTCGTCGACGGCGCCGAGCGCGTCGTCGGCCACGCCGGTGAGCTGCACCCGCGGGTGCTGAAGGCGCTCGGGCTGCCTTCGCGCACCTCCGCGATGGAGCTGGACCTGGATGTCCTGGAGCAGGTCGGCGACGACACGCCCCAGGCGCCGGGCATCTCGGCGTTCCCGGTCGCCACGCAGGACGTCGCGCTCGTCGTCGACGCGTTCGTGCCGCACGCCGAGGTCGAGGCCGCGCTGCGCGAGGGTGCCGGTGAACTGCTGGAGGGCATCCGGCTGTTCGACGTGTACGAGAACGCCGAGCAGCTCGGTGACGGGCGCAAGTCGCTCGCGTACGCGCTGCGCTTCCGGGCGGGCGACCGGACGCTGACGGTCGACGAGGCGTCGGCGGCGCGGGACGCGGCGGTCGCCCTGGCGGGCGAGCGTACGGGAGCGGTGCTGCGCGGCTGATGCAGGGCGCGGCCCCACGCACCTTCGCGTGCGGGCCGCGCACTTCCCTGCGGGGCACTTGAGGGGGATGCGCCAGGCCGGCCACGTCCCGCCGCACCCGTTCGCGCAGTTCCCCGCGCCCCTGAGGGGGTGGGTCCGGCCGTCCGCGTTTTGCCTGCGGGTCCGCTGTGGCTGTTCGCGCAGTTCCCCGCGCCCCTGAGGGGTCACCCTGCCCCCGTCGAGAGCGCCCCTCAGGGGCGCGAGGAACTGCGCGATCAACCCCCGCGTACGCGCGCATGAAGTCCGGGCGGCAGGCCCACCCTCCCCAGGGGCGCGGGGAACTGCGCGTACTTGAAGTCGGGGCGGCAGGCCCACCCCGTCAGGGGCGCGGGGAACTGCGCGAAAGGCAGGGGGGATACCCACCCGCACAGGGCACCCGCCGAACCCGCGGAGCGAAACGCCGGGCCGTCGTTCTTGAGGGGGAGCCGACGGCCCGGCGGACCTCTCGCGAGGCATTCCAGTCAAGCCCCCGCGAACACTGCGCGACAGCGCGCGCACGCTACGGATGCGCGTACTCCGTTCACACCCCGTGTGAAGACGCACCCACTACGCTGACCGGGACCGAGGTACCGGGGGGCACCCATGCAGCCCAACACTCTGCTCGACGCGATCCTGGACGAGGCGGGCGTGTCGCATGCCGGCCTCGCCGCCCACGTCAACCAGGCAGGCCGGGCCCGCGGACTCGCGCTGCGCTACGAGCACACGGCGGTGGCCAGATGGCTCAAGGGCCAGCGCCCCCGGGGCCAGGTGCCCGACCTGATCTGCGAGGTGCTCGCCGCGCGACTGCACCGGCCGGTCACCCTCGACGACATCGGTCTCGGCGTACCGGGCGAGCCGTCCGCCCCGCACGGCACCTCGCTCTCCGGCTTCGTCGAGCGGGCAACCGCCTTGTGGCGTTCCGACGAGCAGCAGCGCCCGCACCTCCTCGGAGCCCCCGCCGTCACCGGCACGCCGGCCGTGATGCCGGTGTGGGAGTGGGAGAACCCGCCCGAGGACGTGGACGTCTCCCGCGGCGGCCGGCACCGCGTCACCCCGTCCGACATAGAGATGCTGCGGGCCGCCCGCGCCCACTACGAGCAGCTGTACCGCAAGGCCGGCGGCATCGCGACCCGCAGCCGTATCGTCGGCTTCCTCAACGCGGAGGCGGCGCCGCTGCTGCGCGGCAGCTACACCGACGAGACGGGACGTCAACTGCACCGCGCCACAGGCGGGTTGGTCGCGGTCGCCGGAATCTGCGCGTACGACTCGGACGCGCACGGCCTGGCGCAGCGCTACTTCCACCAGGCGCTCAGGCTGGCGAAGGCCAGCGGCGACCGGGGACTTGGCGCCTACGTCATCGCGCTGCTCGTCAACCAGTCGCTGTTCATGCGGGAGTACCGGCAGGCCGTCGCCTTCGCGGAGGCCGCGCTCCGGGCGGCGGGCCGGCACATCACCCCCGCGCTCTCCTCGGATCTGTACGCGATGCAGGCCAAGGCGTACGCCCACCTCGGTGACGGTACGAGCGCCCTGTCGTGCATCCGGCGTGCCGAGACCGCCGCCGACCGCATCCGGCCCGGACGGGAGCCCGACGAGACCGGCTATGTCCAGCCGGGCCTGGTCAACGTCCAGGTGGCGGAGGCGCTGCTCAGTCTCGGCGACCTGACCGCCGCCGCCGAGCACGCCGCCGCCGCCGTCGGCACCCCGGCGCACGACCGGGGCCGCGTCCACCGGCTCGCCATGCTGAGCACGATCGAACTGCGCCAGGGCAACACCGACAAGGCGGTGGTCACCGCGGTGCAGATGGCCGAACAGGCCCGGGGCATGGAGTCGCAGCGCCTGCGCGACAGACTCCGGGCCGTGCGCGAGCACCTGGTGCGCAGCGACTGCGCGGGCACGGCCGAGGCCGCCGAACTCATCGACGGGGCCCTGCGCGTACCGCTGTAGCCGGTCCGGCCGGCTGTCCGGCCACCGCACCGAGAACCGGCCGCCGGGCCGACGCTGCATAGTTCCTGCTGCGATATTGCCACTCACTCGACGGAAGGTGGCAGAACCGTGCAGTGGACGAAACAGAACGAACAAACTGTGTATGAAAACCGCTGGTTCAGCGTCAATCTGGCAGATGTGGAGCTGCCCGACGGCCGGCACCTGGACCACTTCCTCATACGGCTGCGGCCGGTGGCGGTGGCGACGGTCGTCAACCAGGCCGACGAGGTCCTGCTGCTGTGGCGGCACCGCTTCATCACCGACAGCTGGGGGTGGGAGCTCGCGGCGGGCGTCGTCGAGGACGGCGAGGACATCGCCCGCGCGGCCGCCAGGGAACTCGAGGAGGAGACCGGCTGGCGGCCGGGGCCGCTGCGCCACCTGATGAGCGTGGAGCCGTCCAACGGGCTCACCGACGCCGTCCACCACATCTACTGGTCGGACGACGGCGAGTACGTGGGACACCCGGTGGACGACTTCGAATCGGACCGCCGGGAGTGGGTCCACCTCGGGCTCGTCCCCGGCATGGTGGCGAGGGGGGAGGTCCCGGCCGCCAACATGGCGGCCGCCCTGATGCTGCTGCACCACCTCAGGCTCGCCTGAACGACGGCCGCCGCACGGCCGCTAGTGGGCCAGCGCCTGCCAGACCGTGGCGACCAGTGCCCCCAGGGCGGTCAGGGCCGCGACCGAGGGCAACGGCCAGCGCGTGTGTTCGAGCGAGATCATGCGGGTGTTCAGCTCGTCGAGTTCCTTGGCGGTCTCCTCGGTGCGGTGCGTCAGCAGGGCGAGTCCGCCCTCGACGCGGGCGTACGCCACGTCGAGCCGACGCCGTAACTCCGCGAGTTCACCATGGACGACGGGATGCTCGGGATCGGCACTCACGGGTCCGCTCCTTTCCGTAGTCGTCTCACATCCCTTGCATGCACATGATGAGTGAACCCGCCCGCCCGGTCCGCAGGGAGAGTGTGCGTGCGGCATATGCGGGCCCGGGGCGCACACGGCGTGTGAACGCCGCGGGCCCGGCGCTCCGAGGAGTGCCGGGCCCGCGGGTGGACAGGCGCGTGCGATCAGTACGCGTAGAAGCCCGAGCCGGTCTTGCGGCCCAGCCGGCCCGCGTCCACCATGCGCTGGAGCAGCGGGGGAGCGGCGTAGAGGGGCTCCTTGTACTCGTCGTACATGCTCTGCGCCACCGAAGCGACGGTGTCCAGGCCGATCAGGTCGGACAGCTTCAGCGGACCCATCGGGTGGGCGCAGCCCATCTCCATGCCGTTGTCGATGTCCTCGCGGCTGGCGATGCCCGTCTCGAACATCCGGATCGCGGAGAGCAGGTAGGGGATCAGCAGGGCGTTGACGACGAAGCCGGACCGGTCCTGGGCGCGGATCGCGTGCTTGCCCAGCACCTTCTCGGCGAAGAGCTGCGCCCGGCTGAGCGTGCCCTCGGAGGTGGTCAGCGCCGGGATCAGCTCGACGAGCTGCTGCACCGGGGCCGGGTTGAAGAAGTGGATGCCGACCACGTGGTCGGGCCGCGAGGTGGCGACCGCCAGCTTCACCAGCGGGATGGAGGAGGTGTTGGAGGCGAGGATGGCGTCCGGGCGGGTCACGACCTGGTCGAGGACCTGGAAGATCTCGGTCTTGACCTGCTCGTTCTCGACCACCGCCTCGATCACCAGATCGCGGTCGGCGAACTCGCCGAGGTCGGTGGTGAAGCTGAGGCGCGCGAGCGCCGCGTCGCGCTCCTCCTCGGAGATCTTGCCCCGCTCGGCGGCCTTGGCCAGGGAGTTCAACAGCCGGGTACGGCCGATCTCCAGAGCCTCGCCGGTGGTCTCGGCGACCTGGACGTCCAGGCCGGCGCGGGCGCAGACCTCGGCGATGCCCGCTCCCATCTGGCCGCAGCCCACCACTCCGACCCGTGAGAGATCTCCCGCTGGGGTGCCCGTCACATCGTCCCTTTCGCCGCGCTGACTCTGATGGCAGGTGCAGGGGCGCCGGGTTCCGGCCGCCCTGCTCCGATCGTGCACGTTACTAGCAAGTATCGATGATCGATCGCCGGGGTGGAGGCATGCTGGAGCCCGAAACGATCCGTGACCGAGCGGATCCGCAGAGTGTGTGGGGATGTGTGCGATGGGGCGACTGACCCGGCGGGCGTTCGCGCTGGCGGCGCTGACGGCGTTCACCACGACGGGCGCGGCGGCCGCTCCCGCGGGGGGCCGGCGGGCGGCAACCGAGATGCGGGGGATGTGGCTGGCCACGGTCGGCAACCGCGACTGGCCGTCACGGTCCGGTCTGAGCGCCGCCGCGCAGCGCGCCGAGCTGATCGACATGCTGGACCTGGCGGTGAGCCGGCGGCTCAACACGGTGGTCTTCCAGGTGCGGCCCACCGCCGACGCGCTGTGGCCCTCGCCGTACGAGCCGTGGTCGCAGGTCCTCACCGGCACGCAGGGCAGGTCGCCGGGGTGGGACCCGCTGGGCACGGCGGTCACCGAGGCCCACGCGCGGGGCCTGCAACTGCACGCCTGGTTCAACCCGTACCGGATCGCCACCCATGACGACCCCACGAAGCTCGTCGCCTCGCATCCGGCGCGCAGGAACCCGCAGTGGGTCGTCCCGTTCGGCGGCAGGCTCTACTACAACCCGGGTCTGCCCGAGGTCCGCGCCTTCGTGCAGGACGCGATCATGGACGCGGTGAAGAAGTACCCGCTGGACGCCGTGCACTTCGACGACTACTTCTACCCGTACCCGGTGGCCGGCCAGACCTTCGACGACGAGGCCGCCTACGACACCTACGGCGGTGCCTTCTCCAGCCGGGCGGCCTGGCGGCGCGACAACATCGACAAGCTGGTGCTGGAGACGGCCGCCCGTATCAAGGCGGTACGGCCCACCACCCAGTTCGGGATCAGTCCGTTCGGAGTGTGGCGCAACGCCTCCACCGACTCGCGCGGCTCGGACACCCGCGCGCTCCAGTCGTACGACGACATCCACGCGGACACCCGTAAGTGGGTCCGCGAGGGCTGGCTCGACTACGTCGTCCCGCAGCTCTACTGGAACATCGGGCTGTCGGCCGCCGACTACGCCGAACTCGTGCCCTGGTGGGCCGAGGTGGCCAAGGGCAGCCGTACCCGCCTCTACATCGGCGAGGCCCTCTACCGGGCGGGCGACCCCACGCAGCCTGCGGCCTGGCAGGACCCGGCCGAACTCACCGCCCATCTGGAGCTGGCCGCGGCTCACCCCCAGGTGCGCGGGCATGTCTTCTTCGCCGCGAAGGACGTGCGCAAGGACCCGATCGGCGCGATGGCCCGGGTGGTCGCCGAGCACTACCGCGAGCCGGCCCAGGCCCCGCGCTGATCGCGTGGTCGGTCCGCTCGATCCACCGCCGTCCTAGCGTTGTTCCTCGGCCATGCGGTGCCGGATCTCCGTGTCCGGGCCGGGCGAGCAGAGGCCCTCGTGCCCGTCCGTGAAGCGGACGCGGTACGGGGGACTGCCTCCCTGGCCGAGTACTTCGACGATCTCGCCGACCTTGTCGTGTTGCCCGACCACCCTGCCGTGCTGGACAAGCTGGTCGCCCGTGGTTGCGCGCATCTGCGAGGCCTCCTCACCGGGTGCCGGAGCGGCGGTGCCGGCGCTAGCCGCGGGCCCGCTGGGTGACGGCGATGCAGACGAGCACGGCAGCAGCCGTCAGCGGGGCTGCGGGCGTGAGGCGCTCGCCCAGCAGCAGCACCGACCACACCAGTGTGAGCAGGGGCTGCGCCAACTGCAACTGGCTGGCCTTGGGAATGCCGATGGCGGCCATGCCCCGGTACCAGACGACCAGGCCGAGGAACTGCGAGCCCGCCGCCACCCACAGCAGCCCGGCGACGCTGTGCGCGGTCAGCCGGACGGGCTCGTGGGCCAGGGCGAGTGCGGCGGCGGGCACGGTGAGCGGCAGGCAGAACACCAGGGCCCAGCCGATGACCTGCCAGCCCGGCATGACCCGGGCCAGCCGACCGCCCTCGGTGTAGCCGGCGGCGCACACCAGCAGCGCCCCGAAGAGGTACAGGTCGGCGCTGGTCAGGGCGCCGCCGCTCTGCTGCACGGTGAACGCCACCACCGCGGCGGCGCCCGCGAGGGCCGCCGCCCAGAAGGTGCGGGAGGGGCGGGTTCCCATGCGCAGGGCGGACAGCAGCGCGGTCGTCAGCGGCAGCAGACCCACCACGACGGCGGCGTGCGCGGTGGTGGACGTCCGCAGCGCGAGCGTGGTGAGCAGGGGGAAGCCGACGACGACACCGGCGGCCACGACGGCGAGCCCCGCCCAGTGCCGGCGGGCGGGCGGCGCGACACGCAGGACGAGCAGACAACCGCCGGCGATCAGGGCGGCCAGGACGCTGCGCACCGAGACCAGCGCCCAGGGGCCGAACCCCTCGAGGCCCCACGCCGTCGCGGGGAAGGTGAGGGAGAAGGCGACGACGCCGAGAGCCGCCAGGAGGGTGCCGAGGCCGCCCGCCCGCGAGCCGCCGCGCGCAGCGGCGTCGTCGGCGGCTTCGGCGGTCGCGCCGGAGGCGGGCCCGGAGGCGGACCCGGAGGCGGACTCCGGGGTGCTGACCGCTATCGCGGATCCGGCGATAGCGCTACTCTGTGTCTTCATGCAAGAGCGTAGCAGTGTGGGTGAGCTGGCGGATCAGCTGCGGGTGGAGTTCGACCGCTACTCCCCGGGTGGAAAGCTGCCGTCGAGCCGGGCACTGGTGGAACGGTTCCGGGTGAGTCCCGTGACCGTCTCGAGGGCGCTGGCGCGGCTCGCCGCCGAGGGGCTGGTGGTCACCCGGCCCGGCGCGGGCGCCTTCCGGGCCCGGCCGTCGTCGGCGCGGCCCGCGCGGGCCGCGGACACCTCCTGGCAGGAGGTCGCCCTGAGCGCGGACGGCGCGGCCGACCTCGTGCCGCGCTCGGTCGAGGCGGCGGGCGTCACGGTCTCGCTGGCGGCCCCGCCGCCCGGCGTGGTCGAGTTCAACGGCGGTTATCTGCACCCCTCGTTGCAGCCGGAGCGGGCGATGGCGGCGGCCCTGGCCCGGGCCGGGCGGCGGCCCGGCGCGTGGGGCCGGCCGCCCATGGAGGGGCTGCCGGAGCTGCGCGAGTGGTTCGCGCGCGCCATCGGCGGCTCCGTCACCGCGGCCGAGGTGCTGGTCAGCGGGGGCGGTCAGGCGTCGCTCACCACCGCCCTGCGCGCCCTGGCCCCGCCCGGAGCGCCCGTCCTCGTCGAGTCGCCCACCTATCCGGGCATGCTCGCGATCGCCCGGGCGGCGGGCCTGCGGCCGGTGCCGGTCCCGGTCGACCCGGACGGGGTCCGGCCGGATCTGCTCGCCGACGCGTTCCGGGCGACGGGTGCCCGGGTCTTCGTCTGCCAGCCGCTGTTCCAGAACCCGACCGGGGCCGTCCTCGCCGCCGACCGGCGCGGGCAGGTCCTGCGGACCGCGCGCGAGGCGGGCGCCTTCGTCGTCGAGGACGACTTCGTGCGGCGGCTCGCGCACGAGGACGCCGGTCGGCTGCCGCGCCCGCTCGTCGCCGACGACCCCGACGGCGTCGTCGTCCACGTCGGCTCGCTGACCAAGGCGACCTCGCCCAGCTTCCGCGTCAGCGCGCTGGCCGCCCGTGGTCCGGTGCTGGAACGCCTGCGTGCCATCCAGGTCGTCGACTCGTTCTTCGTCCCCCGCCCGCTCCAGGAGGCGGCCCTCGAACTGGTCGGCTCACCGGCCTGGCCGCGCCATCTACGGGCCGTCGCGGCCGAGTTGAGGACCCGCCGGGACGCGATGACCTCCGCGTTGCGACTGCGGCTGCCCGAACTGGCCCTGCCGCACGTCCCGTCCGGCGGCTACCACCTGTGGTTGCGGCTGCCCGACGGCGCCGACGAGGGCGCGTTCGCGGCGGCCGCTCTGCGCGCGGGCGTGGCCCTCACCCCGGGCCGGCCCTACTTCAGCGCCGAACCCCCGGCCGCCCACGTACGGGTGAGCTTCGCGGCCGTCGGCGGGACGGAGGAGATCGCTGAGGGGGTGCGCCGGCTGAGGACCGCGTGCGACGAGGTGTTCCCCGCAAACCGTTCGACATGACGACCGACGTCTTGTGAGGATCCGGCCATGAACGCCGTCAACGCCACTCCGCCCCTCGCCGCGGGCTACGAGATATCCGCCGACACCGCCCGGATCGACGTCGACCGGGTCCACCACTGGCTCTCCACGGACGCGTACTGGGCGGCCGGGCGCGAGCGGGAGAAGCAGGAACGGGCGATCGCCGGTTCGCTGAACTTCGGCGTCTACGACACGGCCACGGGGGAGCAGGTCGCCTACGCGCGGGTCGTGACCGACCTCGCGGACTTCGCCTGGCTGTGCGACGTGTACGTGGACCGGTCCGTGCGCGGCAAGGGCGTCGGGACCGCCCTCGTCGCCGCCGTCCGTGACCACCTGCGGCCCTACCGGCTGCGGCGCATCCTGCTCGCCACGCACGACGCGCACGGCGTCTACGCGCAGGTCGGCTTCGAGGCGCTGGAGAAGCCGGAGCAGTGGATGGCGCTGATCTTCGCGAAGGCCGCGCCGGCGTGAGCCGTGGGCGGGGGAGCCGGGACCGAGGCGCGGGTTATCTGGGGACTTGTCCGGCAGATCCTGACCCGTCGGTCAGTTTTCTTCCGGCCGTGACCCGGCACCCCTTGACCCGCCCAGGAGGGCGGCTCACCATCACCGCATGCCACTAAGGGTCACGTTCGTCGCCGCCGCTCGCAGCTCGGGGCTGCTCGCGGAACGCTTCGAGGACGACCGGCCGCTGGACCAGGACGGCTGGGGCGAGGTGTTGCAGGTGGCGGACGCCCTGCTGCCCCTCGCCGCCGCGGAACTGCGCTACTGCTCGCCCACCCCGCGCAGCCGCGCCACCGGGGACGCGCTCGGTTACGCCCCGCTGGTCCAGCTCGCGCTGCGGGACTGCGACATGGGCCGCTGGCGCGGTCTCACCCTGGGCGAGGCGATGGCCCGCGAACCGGAGGCCGTGGACGCCTGGCTCTCCGATCCGCTCGCCACCCCGCACGGCGGGGAGTCGCTGTTCGCGTTCATCACCCGGGTCGCGGGCTGGCTCGACACCCGCCCGGTGGGCGACGGCGGCCGCATCGTCGCCGTCGCCGAGCCGAGCGTGATCCGCGCGGCGCTGGTGTACGCCCTGAAGGCGCCGCCCGCGACGTACTGGAACATCGACGTGCGTCCGCTGTCGACGACCACCGTCACGGGCCGGGCCGGCCGCTGGAACCTCCGCCTCGAAGGCGCCACCGCTCAGCGCAGCCGCGCGTAGTCGGTGGTGAGCAGCAGGTCCTTGGCGGGGCCCGCCACCTGCCAGACCGTCCGCCAGTGGTCCGGGTCCCGGACGGTGAACTCGCCCCGGTAGAGGTCCGCGGAGCAGGGATGCCCGACGACGTGCCGCCCGGTCGTCAGGTCCAGGTCGTGGAAGGGGCGGCCGTCGGCGAACCGTACGTCCGCCGTGCCGGGCGTGGGCCCCGGCAGGAAGCGCAGGGTGCGCTCGGCGGGCCGGGGAACCCCGAGCCAGACGAACGTGCCGGCCTCCTCGTGCAGCAGCCCGCCCGCGTCCGGCAGCCCGCCCGCGTCCAGCGGGCCGAACACCGTGGTGCCGTCGAAGCGGCCCTCGCCGCCGCCCGCCCGGTCCTGGACCGACCGTGTCACCCGCCAGCTCCCCAGGAGGTAGGCCAGGGCGTCCGGCACCGGCCGGAACTCTTCCATGCGTCCTCGCTTCCGACACTTTCGCTGCGGTCCGCCCCATTGACGCGTCCCTGCCCCCTCCCTATCTTGCCGTTCGAAGTGCTGATCATTGTCTGATATTTCGAACAACTCGCCTCACCGAGCCGCGGAGTATTCATGCCACGCAGCACCACCCGCACCCGTTGGAGACTGGGCCTCGCCACCACCGCCCTGCTGACGGCCGCCGCCCTCGTTCCCGTCCCGGCGCACGCCGAGACCGTGACCGACTACGCCCTCACCGTCGATCCCGCAGCTCAGGGCGCGCAGATCGACGACACGATGTACGGCGTCTTCTTCGAGGACATCAACCGGGCGGCCGACGGCGGCCTGTACGCCGAACTCGTGCAGAACCGGTCCTTCGAGTACTCCGCCGTCGACAACAGGGCGTACACCCCGCTGACGTCCTGGACGGTCGACGGCACCGCGCAGGTCCTGGACGACGCCGGCCGGCTCAACGACCGCAACCGCAACTACCTCTCCCTGGGCGCCGGTTCCGCCGTGACCAACGCCGGCTACAACACCGGGGTCCGCGTCGAGCAGGGCAAGCGGTACGACTTCTCGGTGTGGGCCCGCGCCGCGCGCGGCAGCGCGCTCACGGTGAGCCTCCAGGACGCGGGCGGTGTGCTCGCCACGGCCCGCGCGGTGACCGTGCGCAAGGGGGGCTGGGCCCGCTACCGGGCCACCTTCACGGCGACCCGGACCAGCAGCGAGGGCCGGCTGACGGTGGCCTCCTCGGCCGCGACGGCCCTCGACATGGTCTCCCTGTTCCCCCGGGACACCTACCGGCACGAGCCCAACGGCCTGCGCAAGGACCTCGCCGAGAAGATCGCCGCCCTGCACCCGGGCTTCGTGCGCTTCCCCGGCGGCTGCCTGGTCAACACCGGCTCCATGCAGGACTACAGCGAGGCCTCCGGCTGGCAGCGCGCCCGCTCCTACCAGTGGAAGGACACCGTCGGCCCCGTCGAGGAACGGGCCGTCAACTCCAACTTCTGGGGATACAACCAGAGTTACGGGCTCGGCTACTACGAGTACTTCCGCTTCGCCGAGGACGTCGGCGCGATGCCGCTGCCCGTCGTGCCGGCCCTGGTGACCGGCTGCGGCCAGAACCGGGCCGTCGTCGACGACGCGCTCCTGAAGCGCCACATCCAGGACACCCTGGACCTGATCGAGTTCGCCAACGGCCCCGTCACCTCCCCCTGGGGCAAGAAGCGCGCGCAGATGGGCCACCCCGCGCCCTTCCGCCTCACGCACCTGGAGGTCGGCAACGAGGAGAACCTGCCCGCCGAGTTCTTCGCCCGCTTCGAGCAGTTCCGCGCCGCCGTCGAGGCGAAGTACCCGGACGTCACCGTCGTCTCCAACTCGGGTCCGGACGACTCGGGCCAGATCTTCGACACGGCCTGGCAGCTCAACCGGGACGCCGGGGTCGCGATGGTGGACGAGCACTACTACAACAGTCCGCAGTGGTTCCTCCAGAACAACGACCGCTACGACTCCTACGACCGCAGCGGCCCCAAGGTCTTCCTCGGTGAGTACGCCTCCCAGGGCAACGCCTTCAAGAACGGCCTCGCCGAAGCGGCCTACATGACCGGCCTGGAGCGCAACGCCGACGTGGTGAAGCTCGCCTCCTACGCCCCGCTGTTCGCCAACGAGGACTACGTCCAGTGGCGGCCGGACCTGGTGTGGTTCAACAACCACGCCTCCTGGAACTCGGCCAACTACGAGGTCCAGAAACTGTTCATGACCAACGTCGGCGACCGCGTGGTGCCCTCCACGGCCACCGGGACGCCCTCGCTCCAGGGGCCCGTCACCGGCGCCGTCGGCCTGTCGACCTGGGCCACCTCCGCGGCCTACGACGACGTACGGGTGACCGGCGCGAACGGCGACACGCTGCTGAGCGACGACTTCTCCGGCGACGCCTCCCGCTGGACGCACACGGGCGGCGGCAGCTGGTCGCTCCAGGACGGTCAGTACGTACAGACCGACACCGCGGCCGAGAACACCATGGTCTTCGCCGGCGACCCCGCCTGGCACGACTACGACCTGCGGGTGAAGGCCACCAAGAAGTCCGGCAAGGAAGGCTTCCTGGTCGCCTTCGGCGTCAAGGACACCGGCAACTACTACTGGTGGAACCTGGGCGGCTGGAACAACACCCGGTCCGCCGTCGAGCAGGCCGTGGACGGCGGCAAGTCCACGCTGATCTCCAAGGCCGGGTCCGTCGAGACGGGCCGCGCCTACGACATCCACGTCAAGGTGCGGGGCCGCCAGGTCACCCTCTACCTCGACGGCCAGGAGTGGGGCAGCTTCACCGACGACAAGCCCGCGGAGCCGTTCCGCCAGGTCGTCACCGAGGACGACCGGACCGGCGACCTGATCGTCAAGGTCGTCAACGCCCAGTCCACGCAGGCCCGCACGGCGATCGACCTCGGCGGCGCCCGGGTCGCCTCCCGGGCGAGGGTGACGACGCTGGCCGCCGCTCCGGACGCGGTCAACACGGAGACCGGGACCGCGGTCGCCCCGGTGACCTCGACCTTCACCGGGGTCGCGAACCGGTTCACCTACACCTTCCCGGCGAACTCGGTCACCTTCCTGCGGATCAGACAGCGGTAGCGGCCCTCAGGATTCCCCGCGCCGGAACCAGCCCCGCCCCCGCCCCCGTCCCTGCCGCTGCGGCGGGAGCGGGGCCGGGGGCGCCTGCGGGGCGGACGGGCCGCCGAACGGGGGCAGGGCCTTGAACCGGTCGTCGAAGGTGACCGTGGGTGTGATCCGGCGCAGCGCGGCGCGCACGAGGGTGAGCGGATGCCCGGGGAACTGCGCGTCCCACTCCTCGTGATCACCGACGTGGCAGGGCAGACCGCCGGGTTCCCCGTCCGCGTAGGGGTGCGGCCGGAAGTACGCGGCCGGACCCACCCGGGCCATGATCGAGGCCTCCCGTACGCCCGTCGTGGCGCCCTCGGCCGCCTGCACCTTCACGACCACGCTCGACCCGGCCCTGGGCACGGTCCAGGAGGCGAGGAACGCCTGCCCCGGCCTGCTCTCCAGGGGCATCTTGACCAGCTGGCGGACCGCCGGGACGCCGTCCACGGAGCCGGGCTCCGCCTCGATCAGTCCGCCGCCCGCCTGCGCGACGAGCCGCGCCAGACCCGCGCCGAGCCGCCCCGGCTCGTGCAGCCCGGCGGGCAGGTCGGGGACGAGGGGGAAGAAGTGGACCGACAGGACGAGTCCCGCCGCGTCCGTCCACAGCCCGGGCTCACGCTCGGTGAAGCCGGTCAGGTCCAGGCCGGTTATCGGTGTCATGGCGATCATCGGGCCGAGGTTACGCAGCCCACGGCTCCGGGCAAAGATCACTCCGGGGGCCACCCCCCGCGCGGAACGCGGGCCGCCGCCCGCATGGATTGCATAAACGTGCAACGAAACGTATAGTCATGCCATCCAGGAGGAGGAGTCATGGTGGTACGTGCGGCGGTGGCCGGAGCGAGCGGGTACGCGGGCGGAGAGCTGCTGCGCCTGCTCCTGACGCACCCCGGGATCGAGATCGGCGCCCTGACCGGCAATTCCAACGCCGGCCAGAAGCTGGGCGCCCTCCAGCCGCACCTGCTGCCGCTGGCCGACCGCGTGCTCCAGGAGACCACCCCCGAGGTGCTCGCCGGACACGACGTCGTCTTCCTCGCCCTCCCGCACGGCCAGTCCGCCGCCGTCGCCGAACAGCTCGGCCCGGAGGTCCTCGTCGTCGACATGGGCGCCGACTTCCGGCTGCGGGACGCGGCCGACTGGGAGCGGTTCTACGGTTCCCCGCACGCCGGGACCTGGCCCTACGGCCTCCCCGAACTGCCGGGTGGCCGCGCGGCGCTGGAGGGGTCCAGGCGCATCGCGGTCCCCGGTTGCTACCCCACGGCCGTCTCGCTCGCGCTCTTCCCGGCGTACGCGGCGGGCCTGGCCGAGCAGGAGGCCGTGATCGTCGCCGCCTCCGGCACCTCCGGCGCCGGCAAGTCGCCCAAGACGCACCTGCTGGGCTCCGAGGTCATGGGCTCGGTCTCCCCGTACGGGGTCGGCGGCGGCCACCGGCACACGCCCGAGATCGTCCAGAACCTGAGCGCGGCGGCGGGCGCGCCGGTCGCCGTCTCCTTCACGCCCACCCTCGTGCCGATGCCCCGCGGCATCCTCGCCACGTGCAGCGCCAGGGCGAAGCCCGGCGTCACCGCCGAGACCGTCCGCGCCGCCTACGAGAAGGCCTTCGCCGACGAGCCCTTCGTCCACCTGCTGCCCGAGGGCCGGTGGCCCGCCACGGCGTCCGTGCACGGTTCCAACGCCGTTCAGGTGCAGGTCGCGTACGACGCGTCCGTGGGGCGCATCATCGCCATCAGCGCCATCGACAACCTGACCAAGGGCACCGCGGGCGGTGCCCTCCAGAGCATGAACATCGCCCTCGGACTCGACGAGAGCACCGGGCTTTCCACGATCGGAGTCGCACCGTGAGCGTCACGGCAGCCAAGGGATTCACGGCGGCGGGCATCGCCGCCGGGATCAAGCAGACCGGCAACCCGGACCTGGCCCTCGTGGTCAACACCGGGCCCCGCCGCGCGGCCGCCGGCGTCTTCACCTCCAACCGCGTCAAAGCCGCGCCGGTGCTGTGGTCCGAGCAGGTGCTCAAGAGCGGGCAGCTGTCGGCCGTGATCCTCAACTCCGGTGGCGCCAACGCCTGTACCGGGCCGAAGGGCTTCCAGGACACGCACGCGACCGCCGAGAAGGTGGCCGAGGTGCTCGGGACCGGCGCGGGCGAGGTCGCCGTCGCCTCCACCGGCCTGATCGGCGTGCTCCTGCCGATGGACAAGCTGCTCCCGGGCGTCGAGGCGGCCGCGGGCGCGCTCTCCGAGCACGGCGGCGAGAAGGCCGCCATCGCCATCAAGACCACCGACACCGTCCACAAGACGTCCGTCGTCGAAGGCGACGGCTGGACCGTCGGCGGCATGGCCAAGGGCGCGGGCATGCTCGCCCCCGGCCTCGCCACCATGCTGGTCGTCCTCACCACCGACGCGGACGTCGACAGCGAGAGCCTGGACAGGGCGCTGCGCGCCGCCACCAGGGTCACCTTCGACCGCGTCGACTCCGACGGCTGCATGTCGACCAACGACACCGTGCTGCTGCTCGCCTCCGGAGCCTCCGGGACCACCCCGGCGTACGAGGAGTTCGCGGCCGCCGTACGGACCGTGTGCGACGACCTCGGCCAGCAGCTGATCCGGGACGCCGAGGGCGCCAGCAAGGACATCAAGGTCGAGGTGGTCAACGCGGCGAGCGAGGAGGACGCCGTCGAGGTGGGCCGCTCCATCGCCCGCAACAACCTCCTCAAGTGCGCGATCCACGGCGAGGACCCGAACTGGGGACGCGTGCTCTCCGCCATCGGCACCACCCGCGCGGCCTTCGAGCCGGACCGGCTCAACGTCGCCATCAACGGCGTCTGGGTCTGCAAGAACGGCGGCGTCGGCGAGGACCGCGAGAAGGTCGACATGCGCTACCGCGAGGTGCACATCGTCGCCGACCTGGCGGCGGGCTCCGAGGCGGCCACCATCTGGACCAACGACCTCACCGCCGACTACGTCCACGAGAACAGCGCGTACTCGTCATGAGCACCACCCGCAAGCACACCGCCCTGCCCAAGGCGCAGATCCTCATCGAGGCGCTGCCCTGGCTGACCCGGCACAACGGCCGGACCGTCGTCATCAAGTTCGGCGGCAACGCCATGATCGACGAGGACCTGAAGGCCGCCTTCGCCCAGGACGTCGTCTTCCTGCGGCACGCCGGTCTCCATGTCGTCGTCGTGCACGGCGGCGGCCCGCAGATCAGCGCCGCCCTCGACCGGCACGGCATCGTCAGCGAGTTCAAGGCAGGCCTGCGCGTCACCACCGAGGACGCCATGGACGTCGTACGGATGGTGCTCGCCGGGCAGGTCCAGCGCGAGCTGGTCGGGCTGCTCAACCAGCACGGGCCGCTCGCCGTCGGACTGACCGGCGAGGACGCCCACACCATCACCGCCACCAAGCACCAGCCCGAGATCGACGGCGAACTGGTCGACATCGGGCGGGTCGGCGAGATCACCGCGATCGACACCGGTGCCATCGAGGCGCTGCTCGCCGACGGCCGCATCCCGGTCGTCTCGTCGATCGCCCGCTCCCAGGACGACGGACATGTCTACAACGTCAATGCTGATACGGCGGCTGCGGCACTCGCTGCGGCACTTGGCGCCGAAACCCTCATGGTCCTCACGGACGTGGAGGGCCTCTACGAGGACTGGCCGGACAGCGACGAGGTGATCAGCCGCCTCACCGCCTCCCAGCTGGAGAAGCTGCTGCCGGAGCTGAGCTCCGGGATGGTCCCGAAGATGGAGGGCTGTCTGCACGCCGTGCGCAACGGCGTGAACACCGCCCGCGTCATCGACGGCCGGGTCCAGCACTCGATCCTGCTGGAGATCTTCACCGACGAAGGCATCGGCACGATGGTCGTGCCCGACGAGAAGCCGCACGCGCAACCGCACGCAGAGCCGTCCGGGCAGCCGGGCGCACAGGGGGAGCCGTCATGAGCAACCAGGAACTGACCGCGCGGTGGCAGGGCGCGCTCATGAACAACTACGGCACCCCGCTGCTGCCCCTCGTGCGCGGTGCGGGCAGCCGGGTCTGGGACGCCGACGGCAACGAGTACCTCGACTTCGTCGGCGGCATCGCGGTCAACGCCCTCGGACACGCGCACCCGGCCGTCGTCGACGCCGTGAGCCGGCAGATCGCCTCCCTCGGCCACATCTCCAACTTCTTCATGGCCGAGCCGACCGTCGCCCTGGCCGAACGGCTGCTGCGCCACTTCGGCCGGGACGGCAGGGTCTTCTTCTGCAACTCGGGCGCCGAGGCCAACGAGGCCGCCTTCAAGATCGGCCGGCTGACCGGGCGGACCCGTGTCGTCGCCACCGAGGGGGCCTTCCACGGCCGGACGATGGGCGCCCTCGCGCTCACCGGCCAGCACGGCAAGCGGGACCCGTTCCTGCCGCTGCCCGGCGACGTGACACACGTGCCGTTCGGTGACGCGCAGGCGCTGGCCGCCGCGGTCACCGAGGACACGGCGCTCGTCGTCCTCGAGCCGATCCAGGGCGAACTGGGCGTCGTGGTGCCCCCGGCCGGCTACCTCAAGGCAGCCCGCGCGATCACCGCCGCCAGTGGCGCGCTGCTCGTCCTCGACGAGGTGCAGACCGGCGTCGGGCGGACCGGGTCCTGGTTCGAGTACCAGGCCCACGAAGGCGTCCTGCCGGACGTCGTGACGCTGGCCAAGGGCCTCGGCGGCGGGCTGCCGCTGGGCGCGACCGTCGCCTTCGGACGGGCCGCCGACCTGCTCCTGCCCGGCCACCACGGGACCACCTTCGGCGGCAACCCGGTCGCCTGCGCCGCCGGACTCGCCGTTCTCGACACCATCGAGAACGACGGGTTGCTGGAGAACGTCAAGCGGCAGAGCGAGACGTTGCGGGACGGAATCGAGGGTGCGGGCCACCCGTTGATCGATTATGTCCGGGGAGCGGGCCTGCTCCTGGGTATCGTGCTCACCGAGCCCCGCGCGCCCCAGGTGCGGGCGGCGGCTCAGGAGGCCGGATTCCTGGTGAACGTGCCCGCCCCCGACGTCGTACGGCTGATGCCGCCGCTGAACCTCGGCGACGACGAGGTGGCGGCGTTCCTCGGGGCGCTGCCCGGCATCCTCGACGCAGCCGCGGCGAGCGGGGAGTGACGATCCGGAGAACCGGAGAATGAGACGACGATGAGTCACGCGCAGGACCATGAGCAGGCCGGCATCAACGGGCCCGCCGTGCCGCAGACCCGCACCGCGCGTCACCGCCGGATCGTGGACATCCTCAACCGGCAACCGGTGCGGTCGCAGAGCCAGTTGGCGAAGCTGCTGGCCGACGACGGGCTGAGCGTCACCCAGGCGACGCTGTCGCGGGACCTGGACGAGCTCAACGCGGTGAAGATCCGCAACAACGACGGCGACCTGATCTACGCGGTGCCCAGCGAGGGGGGTTTCCGGACTCCCCGGGTGCCGTTGGGGGAGTCGGCGAAGGAGGAGCGGATGCGGCGGCTGTCGCAGGAGCTGCTGATCTCCGCGGAGGCGTCCGCCAACCTCGTGGTCCTGCGTACCCCGCCGGGGGCCGCGCAGTTCCTCGCCTCGGCGATCGACCAGGCCGAGCTGCACGACATTCTCGGCACGATCGCGGGGGACGACACGTTGTTGCTGATCAGCCGGGAGCCTACGGGTGGGCAGGCGCTGGCGGATCATTTGCTGCGGTTGGCGCAGAACGGTCACTAGCCGTGGGGGTTCGGCTTCGCCCTAGCCCTAGCCCTAGCCCTTGCCTCGCCGCGGGCGGGTGCGGGTCGGTGGGGGCTGGTCGCGCAGTTCCCCGCGCCCCTGGGGTGGTGGGTCCTGTTCGCCGGGGGCGGGTGCGGGCTTCGTCGGGGCTGGTCGCGCAGTTCCCCGCGCCCCTGGGGGGCGTGGGTGTGGGCGGGTGCGGGTTTGCTGCGCTCTGGGGGGTGGGGTCAGCCCAGGCGGCGGGCCAGGCCGCCGGTGCAGCGGACCTCGTCGCCCGCCGTGATCAGCAGGGCCTCGACGTCCGGGAGCCCCTCCAGCCACGCCAGCGCGTCCCGTGAGCCCATCGCGAAGGCCGCCGTGGCCCAGCAGTCCGCCCAGGTCAGCCGGGGTGCCACGACGGTCACGGCGACCAGGTCCGTCACCGCGGAGCGGCCCGTGCGCGGGTCGACGATGTGCGCCCCCCGCTCCGCCGTGCCCGACGTGGCCACGGCCAGTTCGTCGGCGCCCGCCGCCGACACCACCGCCGCCAGACCGCCCGGGCGCAGCGGATCCGACACCCCGACCCGCCACGGCCGGTCCGGTCCGGGGACGCCCAGCAGCTGCACGTCCCCGCCGCCGTTGACGCTCACCCCGCTCACGCCCGCCGCCGCGACCAGCCGGGCCACCCGCTCGGCGGCCCAGCCCTTGACGATGCCGGTCGGGTCCAGCCGGCCCTGGTAGCGCATGCTGAACCAGCCCTCGCTCACCCGCTCCGCCTCGGCGCCCAGTTCCAGCACCTCGGCCACTTCCGGGTCGCACTCCTCGACGGTCAGCTCGCCGCGGACCAGCCGGGACACCTGGCTGTCCTCGCGGTAGGTGCTGAACACCTCGTCGACCCGGTGCAGCGAGTCGACCGCCTCCTCCAGCGCGGTGCGCACCGCCCCCGCCTCCCCGCCGCGCACGTCGAAGGAGAAGACGGTCCCCATGACCTCTTCCGCATGACGCACCGCGGCGGGAGCCGCCGCCGACTCGGCCACGGTGTCAGCCACCGGCCTGGTCCAGCGCGGACTGCAACGACTTCTTGTAGCCCTCGCTGGTGTAGGTGGCGCCGGAGACGGAGTCGATGTCGGCGCTGCCCGCGGCGACGGCCTCCTGGTTGAGCTTGGGGACGGCCAGCTCGGTCTTCTGGTCGCTGGTGCCGCCCTTGGGGGCCTGGACGGCCTCCGCCTTGGTGATCTTCTTGCCGGCGACCGTGATCCGCACCTGGACCGGCCCGTACTGCGTCTGCGCGACGGCACCGGTGACCGTCTTGGCCTGCGCCGCCCCCGATCCCGCGTTCCCGGAGCCGGACGAGGCGCCCGCGCCCGCCGTCGCCTTGTCGAGCGCCGACTGGAGCGACTTCTTGTAGCCCTCGCTGGTGTAGGTGGCGCCGGAGACGGAGTCGATGTCGGCGCTGCCCGCGGCGACGGCCTCCTGGTTGAGCTTGGGGACGGAGAGCGCGGTCTTCTGGTCGCTGGTGCCGCCCTTGGGGGCCTGGACGGCCTCCGCCTTGGTGATCTTGCCGCCGGCCACGGTGATCCGGACCTGCACAGCCCCGTACTGCGTCTGGACCGCGTCGCCGGTGAAGGGGCCGGAGGCCTGCGCGCTGCCGGAACCCTGGCCCTGGCCGGAGCCCGCGCTCGCGTTCGCCTTGTCGATCGCCGACTGGAGGGACTTCTTGTAGCCCTCGCTGGTGTAGGTGGCGCCCGAGACCGTGTCGACGTTCGCGCTCTGCTTGGCGACGACGTCGGCGTTGAGTTTCGGGACGGCCAGCGCGGTCTTCTGGTCGCTGGTGCCGCCCTTCGGGGCCTGGACGGCCTCCGCCTTGGTGATCTTGTTGGCGACGACGGTGATCCGGACCTGCACGGCCCCGTACTGCGTCTGCGCCGCGTCGCCGGTCATCGTCCCCGACACGACCGCCCCGGCCCCGCCCTGCGCCGCTTCCTGCGCCTGCGCGCCCGCCCCCGCCGCCTGCGCGGCGCCCGGGTCGGACGCCGGCTTCAGCGACAGCAGCAGCACGATCCCGGACACGGTGGCGGCGGTGGCGAGCACGACGCGCCGAAGAGGGTGGCTCTTCCTCATCTCTTCCTGAGCTCCTGTTTCCCGTTGGTGGCGAGGTTCCCGTGGGTGCGGGTCGCTCACATCTCGAACGACTCGTGGTGGATGCGGCGGGCGGGGACCCCGGCGCCGCGCAGTGCCTCGTACACCCCTTGGGCGAAGCCGTTCGGTCCGCACATGAAGACGTCGTGGCCGTCGATGTCGGGGATCTTCCGCTGGAGGGACTCCGCCGAGATGTCGGGGCGTTCCCCGTCGGGGCTGTTCACGGCGTACATCAGCCGCGCCCCGCGCTCGTCGGCGATCTTCGCCAGCTCGTCCCACAGCGCCAGGTCCTGCGTGCTGTTGGCCCGGTAGAGGAGGGTGATGTCACCGGCCGCGCCCGGCAGCGTCTCGAACAGCGCCCGCATCGGCGTGATGCCCACGCCGCCCGCCACCAGCAGCACCTTGCCGCGGCTGCGCCGGGACGCCGTCATCGCGCCGTAGGGGCCCTCGGCCCACACCTTCGTGCCCGGCCGCAGCTCGCGCAGCGCGGCACTGTGGTCGCCGATCGCCTTGACGGTGATGCGCAGCAGGTCGGGGCGGGGGGCCGCCGACAGCGAGTACGGGTGGGAGCTGAACCGCATCCCCGGAGCCAGGAACCGCCACCGGAAGAACTGTCCGGCCTCCGCGCCCATCCGGTGCAGCTTGCGCCCGCCGATCAGGACCGACACGATGCCCGGCGTCTCCTCGATGACCGCCTCGACGCGCAGCCGGTGGCGCAGGTTCAGCCGCACCGGGGCGATGACGCGGTACCAGACGACCAGCGCGGTGACCGAGCCGTACAGGGCGTACCAGACGGTCTTGGCGGTCGGCTCGATCGCGAAGTCGTTGCCGGTGGTGATCTGGTGCCAGAACGTCAGGAAGACGGCCGCGTACGTCATCAGGTGGATGTGGTACCAGGTGTCGTACGGCATGCGGCGGCGCACGGGTCCGATCGACACCAGTCCGATGAGCAGGAACAGTCCGGTGCCGATGGCGGCCTTGCCCATGTCGGGCAGCTGCTCGACGGAGTCGACGGTCTGCTGGACGATGTCACCCAGCGACTTGCCGGCCTGGAGCGCGTAGCCCCACATGATGAGGAAGACGTGCGCGAAGACCAGGCAGAGCGTGTACCTGCCGCTCATCGCGTGCCAGCGCGCCACCCGGTCCGAGCCCACCCGCCGCTCCAGCGCCGGCACCCTGGCCATCTGGAGCACCACGAGCGCCATCAGGTACCCGGCGAGCAGCCCGGTGATCCGTCCCGCGTTGAGGATCTTGCTGTTGTCGTCCGCGATGTTGGGCGTGTTGGCCCACCACAGCCACAGCACACCCGCCGCGCCCGCCCACACGGCGAGCAGCAACGGGACGGCCGGGGAGCGGCGCGGGCGGATGCGGCGCATCGTCTGGCGGCGGGCGGCGCGGCCGCCGGCGATCGTCGTGGTCACTGTTCCTCCGTGGATACGGACCCTTGGCCCTCAGATACGGGCCGCGGTCGCCGAGCGTTCAGCGTCCGGCCGGGCCGCTCGGCGGAGGCGACCGCCGCGGGGGACTCAGTAGCGGGTGACGGCCGTCGGGCCGCCGGCGGTGCCGATCGCGAGGTGCGGTGAGCCCTGCGGCCGGACCCAGGCGAGGATCCGCCGCATCGCCGCCGACGGCACCGACACGCACCCGGCGGTGGCCCCCCGGCCGTCGACGTGCAGGAAGATGCCCGCCCCGCGGCCCCGTACCGGCTCCCGGTAGTTGAATCCGACGACCAGCGCGTGCGCGTACTGCGTCCGGTAGTCCGCCAGGTGCTCGGACTCGGCGGCCCGGCAGTGCGCGGGCCGGGGCTCGGTCCAGCGGTTGTAGGAGGGGGAGTCGTTGTCCTGGCACCACCAGGAGTCCCGGTGCACCGGCCGGTAGGGGTACGACGTCCCGCGCGGCGCCGCCTCGATGCCGAAGGCGTACGGCAGGCCGTACAGGCCCGTGGGCGTGGTGGAGGTGCCCTGCCGGCGGGCGGCCCCCTCGACCAGGCCCTTCGCGCCGAACCGGGCGGGCGCGGAACCGGTCGGCACCCAGCGGCCGGACCGCAGGTCCCACCAGGTGAGCGTGCCCGTGGTGGACCCGGCCCGCGCGGCCACGGCGGTGATCAGCTGGGTTCCGCCGCCCGTGTCCGCCATCCGCGCGGGCAGCGGGGCGCCCGCCGCGGTGTCCGGGGCCGCCCCGAGCAGGACGAGACAGGCGCAGACGAGGGGGACGACGGCACGAGGGCGCATGCTCAGACGCTAAGCGCGGGTGGCCGCACCGGCAGGCCGGGGTGGGCCGACCGTGCGCGGTGCCGCCGCCCGCGCGGGTCTCAGACCACCGGGCCCAGCGGGTTGAGCTGGTCCGCACGGCCCTCGAAGGCGTGCAGCAGCAGGTCGGTCATCTCGAACACGTGCCGGGCGTTGCGGTCCTGGACGGGGCTGAGGAAGGGCCTCCAGAAGGGGTCGCGCACGATCGAGTGCCGGCTGCCCTCGATGGCCCGGTGGAAGACCTCGGCGACGATGCGTCCGCCGACACCGGTCAGCTTCCCGCCGCCCTTCACCTCGGCCTCGCGCAGGGCGTAGAACCACAGCGGGGCGTGCCTGGCGACCGCGTCCACGAGCGGGGCGGAGAGCTGTGCCCCGCCGCCCTGCGCGAAGTCGGCCCTGGTGAGCGGCTCCACGTCGACCTTGCGGTCGACGAGGTACTCGGCCATCTGCTGTCCGGTGGCGAGGCGCAGCATCGACGCACGGGTGAGGTTGCGGAACGCGAGGTTCAGTTCGATCTCCGGGGGTGCCGCCTGGCCCCGGCCGCCGAAGGAGCCGAGCGGCAGGTCGGCCAGCGGGTTCACGAGCAGGGTGTCGATGCGCTTGGCGAGGTTGAACTGCGCGTCGGGCACCTGGAGGTCGGCCCGGTCGGGTACCGCCTCGCGGAAGGCGAACAGCCGACGGAAGTCCGCGATCCAGTTGGTGGGCAGCCGCTCGAAGTCGCCCGCCTCCGGGTCCGCCGCGTCGGCGGGCGGCGGCGAGAGGATGCCGCTCGTGCCGCTGAACCGGAAGAGCAGCTCCAGCGTGCCGCGGCCCTGGTCGAAGACGCGGTTCCAGTTGTAGCGGCCCCGGACCATGCTGTGGCCGAGCCGGTAGGCGCCGACGGAGAACTCGATGGGCATGGTCGGCAGGTCGTGCTCGCCCGGCCTCGGCTCGAACACCCGCCGGCCGTTGCCGAACACGTCGTCGACGATCTCGGGGTCGACGATCCTCGGCAGGAAGTCGTGGCGCAGCATCCACTGGTAGTGCTTGACGACCGTCTCGCGTGCCGTCTCGAACAGGACCGCGCTGGAGACCCCCTTGCCGACCAGGTCGGCGACCACCCGGTTGTGGAACCGGATGAAGGCGGTGTGGATCTGGGCGACGACCAGGTTCTCGTCGTTGCGCGGGTCCGGTATCAGCGCGCGGCGCCGCTCGGACCTCAGCGAACCCGTGCCCGTGCGGGGCAGGTCGAACCCGGTGAGCGGGCGGCCCACGATCGAGGGGTCGTCGGGCACGCCCTGCGTCGTGCCGGACTTCAGCCGGATCCCGTCCTCCTCGTAGAACCGGCGGTCGAAGCGGTGGTCGGGTCCGAGGCCGTAGAGCGAGTCGAGGTCGAGGGCGGGGCTGCGGCCCTGGAGGAGCTGGCGGACCGTGATCTCGTCCTCCAGGCGCACCGCCGTGGCGTCCAGCGTGAGGTCGTGGTCGACGAACTGACCGAGGTAGGTGAACCCCGACGGGACCCCGGGCTGGTCGGGCTGCTCGCGCTCGGGGTCCGTCATCGCCCGGGCCAGCTCGGTGCGGGCCTCACGGTCGAGCTGCTGGGCCGGCCGGGAGTGCGGACCGAGCCGGGAGAAGCGGAACTTGCGCAGGTCCGCCACGGTGGAGGCGGTCAGTGGCTCGGACGGTCCGCCGTCCCGGGACTCGGCGAGGATCCCCTCGCCGACGACGTAGAAGGACGAGCGGAGGTGGCGTTTGCTCTGTGGTTCGCGTGCGGGTCGGAACATGTGATCCCCCATGTGTTCGCGCCTGCGCGAGAGCGCGCATGCGTGAGTCACGCTAGGGGACGAGAGCGGCGGAAGGGGGAATTCCGTCAAATGCCCCAAGTGGAACAAGTGTTGACGGTCTGTACAGTCATCCCATGCGCGTCAAATCGGGCGCAGGGGCAACGGGAGTCCGGGCAGCCCGTCCATGCTCGTGGCGACGTGCTCCTTCTTCGTGAAGTAGGCGCTGAGCGACTCGTCGTCCTCCCGTGCGAACCGCTTGGCGTGCAGCTCGCGGTCCTCGTCGTACGTCATGAAGGGCACGGCGTAGCCGCAGGTGTCGCGGACGAGTTCGGCGTGCACGACGATGATCGCGCGCAGTCCGTGCGGGGTCGGGTCCAGCCCGGTGAAACGCGCGAGGAGCTCGCGGAAGCGGGGATCGTCGCGGAAGACCGGCTCGCCGCGGCCATGGACCCGCACGATGTTCGGCGGTCCCTGGAAGGCGCACCACATCAGCGTGATCCGGCCGTTCTCCCGCAGGTGCGCGATGGTCTCCGCGTTCGAACCGGCGAAGTCGAGATACGCCACGGTGTGCTCGTCCAGGACGGCGAACGAGCCCTTGAGGCCCTTGGGGGAGAGGTTCACCGTGCCCTCGCCGGACAGCGGGGCGGTCGCGGTGAAGAAGAGGGGCTGCTCCTCGATGAACGTACGGAGTCTGCCGTCGATGCGCTCATAGGTCTTTCCCATGTCTAACGATTATGCGGGAAAGTCTTTCGCGCGTCTAAGGAATACGCCATTCCTCACGACGCCACAGCGGCCGCCCCGGCCGGCGCTTCTCGGGGCGGCCACCGTGCCTGTCACGTCACTTGTTCAACGTGCAGGCGGCCAGGGCGTCGAGGCCCTGCGGCTTGGTGCCCTTGCGGCCGATCGAGATGGCGATGCGGTCGATCGTGGACACGCGCTTGTCCTTCAGCGGGCCGAGGATCGCGTTCTGCACGAAGTTGGCGCCACCCTGGCCCACCGTGTTCTGGAGCCGGGTGTTGGCCTCGTTGATCTGGGTCTGGAGCAGCGCGAGGTTGCGGTCGACCTCGGCCTGCGCGGTGGCGGGGATCGCGGGAAGCTGCGAGGCCACGTCCGGGCAGGTGATCGTGCCGACGGCCCCGGCGTTGCCCGCGTTACCGGCGTTGCCCGCGTTCCCGGCGTTGTTGTTGCCGGTGTTCGCGTTGTTGCCCGCATTACCGGCGTTACCGGCATTGCCCGCGTTGCCGTTCGCCGCGCCGCCCGCGTTCGCCGCGCCGCCCGTGTTGAGGGCGCAGCCGGCCAGCGCGTCGAGGCCCTGCGGCTTGGTGCCCTTGCGGCCGATCGAGATGGCGATGCGGTCGATCGTGGACACGCGCTTGTCCTTCAGCGGGCCGAGGATCGCGTTCTGCACGAAGTTCGCGCCGCCCTGGCCGACCGTGTCGACCAGGCGCTTGTTGGCCTCCGCGATCTGGGTCTGGAGCAGCGCGAGGTTGCGGTCGACCTCGGCCTGCGCGGTGGCGGGGATCGCGGGAAGCTGGGAGGCCACGTCCGGGCACGCGATGGTGCCGGGGCTGGCGAGGGTCTGGGCGTTGGTGGCGCCGCTGCTCTTGGACTCCCCGGCGAGGGCGGAGTTGACGACCACCGCGCCGGTCAGAGCCAGCGCGGCGGCCGCGCCGATGACCACCACACGACGCTTGTTGTACTTAGGAAGAGCCCTGGACATGCGGAAGCCTCACTTGGGTCAGGAGTGGGTTGACAAACGCGGCGCCGGCGTTCAGTGGTGAGTACGGGAAAGCGGTTGCCGTTGTTCAAAGTCCTTTTGAAAACTTCTCGGAACCGGGAACCGGGCGGCACCGGGACGCCGGATTGACGATTCATGCAGTGCCCTGCATAATCATGCAGGTCGGACAGTGCAGTCGTGAGGAGCAACGCAAGTGAGCAGCAACAGCGGTGACGTACGGCTCTGGGGCGGGCGTTTCGCCGACGGTCCCGCCGAGGCCCTGGCGAAGCTGTCCGCCTCCGTCCACTTCGACTGGCGGCTCGCTCCCTACGACATCGCCGGGTCGCGGGCCCACGCGCGTGTGCTGCACAAGGCGGGCCTGCTGACCGAGGACGAGCTGACCCGGATGCTCGACGGTCTCGACCGACTCGAGGCCGACGTGGCCGACGGATCCTTCGTGGGCACCATCGCCGACGAGGACGTCCACACCGCCCTGGAGCGCGGCCTCCTGGAGCGCCTCGGCGCCGACCTGGGCGGCAAACTGCGCGCGGGCCGCTCGCGCAACGACCAGGTCGCCACCCTCTTCCGGATGTACCTGCGTGACCACGCCCGGATCATCGGCGCTCTGATCGCCGATCTCCAGGACGCCCTGATCGGCCTGGCCGAGGCGCACCCGGACGTGGCGATGCCCGGCCGCACCCATCTCCAGCACGCCCAGCCGGTGCTCTTCGCCCACCACGTCCTCGCGCACGTGCAGTCGCTGTCCCGGGACGCGGAGCGCCTGCGGCAGTGGGACGAGCGCACGGCCGTGTCGCCGTACGGTTCCGGCGCCCTGGCCGGCTCCTCCCTCGGCCTGGACCCGGAGGCCGTCGCGAAGGACCTCGGGTTCGAGCACGGCAGCGTCGGCAACTCCATCGACGGCACGGCGTCGCGCGACTTCGTCGCCGAGTTCGCCTTCATCACCGCGATGATCGGCGTGAACCTCTCGCGGATCTCCGAGGAGATCATCATCTGGAACACGAAGGAGTTCTCCTTCGTGACGCTGCACGACGCGTTCTCCACGGGCTCGTCGATCATGCCGCAGAAGAAGAACCCCGACATCGCGGAGCTGGCGCGCGGCAAGTCCGGCCGGCTGATCGGCAACCTCACCGGTCTCATGGCGACCCTCAAGGCCCTCCCGCTCGCGTACAACCGCGACCTCCAGGAGGACAAGGAGCCGGTCTTCGACTCCTGCGACCAGCTCGAGATCCTGCTCCCGGCCTTCACCGGCATGGTCGCCACGCTCACCGTCAACCGCGAGCGCATGGAGGAGCTGGCCCCGGCCGGCTTCTCGCTCGCCACCGACATCGCCGAGTGGCTGGTCAAGCAGGGCGTGCCGTTCCGTGTCGCCCACGAGGTGGCCGGCGAGTGCGTCAAGGTCGCCGAGGCCGACGGCAAGGAGCTGGACGGCCTCACCGACGAGCAGTTCGCGAAGATCTCCCCCCACCTCACCCCCGAGGTGCGCTCCGTCCTCAACGTCCCCGGCGCCCTCGCCTCCCGCGACGGCCGCGGCGGAACGGCGCCCTCCGCCGTCGCCGTCCAGCTCGCCGAGGTCAAGGCGGACGTGGCGGGCCAGCACGCCTGGGCGACCGCCAAGGACAAGAAGTAGGGCGACGGCCGGCATCCGGGTCCACGCGCGCGTGAAGCGCAGGCATCGCGGTTACGTTGGTCGGGAACTGTCAAGGAGCCGACCGAACGGAGCCCGGGATGCCCTTCGCCCGCCTCGCCTCAGCGACGACCCCCACCTGCCACCTCGGCCTGGGTCTCGCCGCCGTCGGCCGCCCCGGCTACATCAACCTCGGCCGGGACCAGGACCTCGGGGCGGACCGCAGCGTCGAGGCGCTGCGCGCCCGCACCCATGAACTCCTGGACGCCGCCTACGCCCAGGGCGTCCGCTACTTCGACGCGGCCCGCTCCTACGGCCGCTCCGAGGAGTTCCTCGCCGGCTGGCTGAAGGCCAGGCCCGACGCCGACGACGTCGTCGTGGGCAGCAAGTGGGGCTACACCTACACCGCCGACTGGACCACGGACGCCGAACGGCACGAGGTCAAGGACCACGGACTCGCGACCTACGAGCGCCAGCGTGCCGAGACGGCGGACCTGCTCGGCACCCGGCTGGACCTCTACCAGATCCACTCGGTGACGCCGGACAGCCCCGCCCTCACGGACAAGGAACTCCACGCCAGGCTGGCCGAATCCGCGGCGCAGGGCCTCACCGTCGGATTCTCGACCAGCGGACCCGCGCAGGCCGACGCGATCCGGGCCGCCCTCGCCGTGACCGTCGACGGCGAACCCCTCTTCCGTACCGTCCAGTCGACGTACAACGCGCTGGAGCCGTCGGCGGGTCCCGCCCTCGCCGAGGCCCATGACGCGGGGCTCACCGTGATCGTGAAGGAGGGCATGGCCAACGGCCGGCTCGCGCAGCCGCACGCGCCGGACGCCCTGAAAGCCGTGGCGGCCGAGACGTCCCTGGGGTGCGACGCGGTCGCCCTCGCGCTGGTCCTGCGGCAGCCCTGGGCCGGAGTCGTCCTGTCGGGTGCGGCGACCGCGGGCCAGCTCGCCTCCAACCTGCACGCGGCGGTCGTGGACCTCGACGACGACCAGGTCGAGCGCCTGTCCGCACTGGCGGAGGAGCCGCGCGCGTACTGGGAGAAGCGCGCCACCCTGCCCTGGCACTGAGGCGACACCCTCCGGTAGCGGTATCTGAGCCGCCCACGCCCCACGTGAGACATGAATGTCTCACGTGGGGTACCCTTGTCTCATGGCTGTCGATCGTGATCACGTGCTGCGCGGTGCCGCGGCCCTGTTGACCCGCAAATCCACCGCGACGATGGACGAGGTCGCCAAGGCGGCCGGGATCAGCCGGGCCACCCTGCACCGTCACTTCGCCGGCCGCGACGCGCTCGTCCGCGCCCTGGAGAGCCTCGGCATCGAGGAGTGCGAGACCGCCCTGGACGCGGCGCGGCTGGACGAGGGTCCGGCGCCCGACGCCGTGCGCCGGCTCGTCCGGGAGATCGAACCGGCCGCGGGTCTGCTCGCCTTCCTCTACACCGAGAACCAGCTGTTCGAGGGCGAGGAGCAGAATCCGGGCTGGACCCGGATCGACGAGCGGATCGCCGCCCTGTTCCGGCGCGGGCAGCTCGACGGTGAGTTCCGCATCGACCTCACGCCCGCCTGGCTCACCGAGGCCCTCTTCGGCCTGCTCGCCTCCGGCGCCTGGATGGTGCAGTGCGGCAGGGGCGCCCCCAAGGACTTCCCGCACATGATCGTCGAGCTGCTGCTCGGCGGCGCCCTGCGGCAGCCGCCCTCCGGGCCCCCCGCGTAGCGGGACCCCGCCCGGCGGCCCGGTCGAGGCCCTCGTCGCGGCCCGCTCGACGGCACCCCGCGGGGGAGCACGCCGCCCCCGCCCACCGCACTCCACGCCCCGGCGCTCCCGCGCCCCGGCACCCACGCACCCCGGCACTCCGGGCATCCCCACACCCGTATCCCGGCACCCACGCACCACAGCACTCCGGGCACCCCACCACCCACGTGGCCCGTCACTCCCCTCACCCACGTATCCCGGCACTTCCGCACCCCCCAGCACACACGCACCACGCGCTCGCACCCCCCGGCGCCGACGCACCACGGAGAGAGGAACCATGACCAGCACCCTGCGGCCGGCGGCCACGACCGAGGCGGTGAAGCGCCCGGACCGCTGGCTCGCGCTCTCCGTCCTCGTGCTCGCCGTGCTGCTGGTGGCCGTCGACGCGACCGTCCTCGGTCTCGCGACCCCCTACATCAGCGAGGACCTCGAACCCTCCGGCACCCAGCTCCTGTGGATCGGCGACGTCTACTCCTTCGTCATCGCCGGCCTGCTCGTCTCCATGGGCAGCCTCGGCGACCGCGTCGGGCGCAAGCGGATCCTGCTCGTCGGAGCCACCGCGTTCGGCCTGATATCGGTCCTGAACGCCTACGCGACGAGCCCGGGGATGATGATCGCCGCCAGGGCCCTGCTCGGCGTCGCCGGCGCGACCCTGATGCCCGCCACCCTCGCCCTGATCCGCAACCTCTTCCACGACCCGCGCGAACGCAGCCTGGCGGTGGGCATCTGGGGCGCGACGGCCTCCGCGGGCACCGCGGTCGGCCCCATCGTGGGCGGCTTCCTGCTCGGGCACTTCTGGTGGGGCTCGGTCTTCCTGATCAACCTGCCCGTGATGGTCGTCCTGGTCGTGGTCGGCATCAGGACGCTCCCCGAGTCGCGCTCGCCGAAGCCCGGACCGTGGGACCTGCCCAGCGTGCTGCTCTCCCTGGTCGGCATGATCGGCGTCGTCTACGCCGTCAAGGAGGCCGCGTCGCACGGCTTCACCTGGGTGGCGCTCGCCACCGGCCTGCTGGGCGCGGCCGCGCTGTACGGCTTCGTCCGCCGCCAGCTGACCCTTCCGGCGCCCCTGCTGGACATGCGGCTGTTCCGCGACCGCGGCTTCAGCGGCGCGGTCCTGGCCGACCTGCTGACCATCCTCGGCCTGTCCGGCCTGGTGTTCTTCCTCTCCCAGTACCTGCAACTCGTCCAGGGCAGGCGGCCCTTCGAGGCCGGTCTGGCCGAACTGCCCGCCGCCGTCGGCGCGGTGGCGGCCGGCCTGATCGCGGGTCGGGCGGCCCGCCGCTTCTCGGTACGGGCCGTGGTCTGCGGCGGTCTCGCGGCGATCGGTCTGGCGCTGGCCTTCCTCACCACGATCGGCCGGTCCACCGGGTACCCCCTGCTGGGGACCGCGCTGCTGGTGGTCGGCGTGGGCGCCGGCCTCTCCTTCACGGTGACCTCGGACGTCATCCTGAGCTCCGTGCCGAAGGACCAGGCGGGCGCCGCGTCGGCGGTCTCCGAGACGGCGTACGAACTGGGCGCGGCCCTGGGCATCGCCGTACTCGGCTCGATCGTGACGGGTGTCTACCGCGACTTCACCGGCCCCGCGGGCACTCCCGCGAGCGCCCACGAGTCACTCGGCGGCGCGGTGGAGGCGGCCGGCCACCTGCCGGCGTCCACGGCCGCGGAGATGCTGTCGTCGGCCCGCGAGGCGTTCGTCGACGGCCTGGGCACGGCGGTCGGAGTGGGCGCGGCGGTGCTCCTGGCGACGGCGGCGGCCGCCTGGTTCCTGCTCAGGGGGCAGCGGCTGGACCACTCCGGGTAGGCGCACCCGCCCCCACAGGGGGACAGCCGCAGGTCGGCCGCACGGGCGGCACGGGCGCGAGGTGTCCCGCAGGTCGACCGAAGGGCTACGCGGCCTTCGCCTTCGTGGCGTACATGTCGACGTACTCCTGGCCCGACAGCCGCATGACCTCGGTCATCACCGAGTCGGTCACGGCCCGCAGCACATAGCGGTCCCGGTCCATCCCCTCGTACCGGGAGAACTCCATCGCCTCGCCGAACCGGACGGTGACCCGCCCGGGCCGGGGCATGCCCGCACCGCCGGGCTGGAGCTTGTCCGTGCCGATCATCGCGAAGGGGACGACCGGCGCACCGGTCATCAGCGTCAGCCGGGCGATGCCGGTGCGGCCCCGGTACAGCCGGCCGTCGGGGGAGCGCGTGCCCTCGGGGTAGATCCCGAAGACCTTCCCCTCCTCCAGGACCCGGCGACCGGTCATCAGCGCCGCCACACCGCCCCGGCCGCCGTCGCGGTCGACCGGGATCATGCCGACCCCGGTGAAGAACCAGGCCATGAGCCGGCCCTTGAGGCTCTTGCCGGTGACGTACTCGTCCTTGCCGATGAAGAACACCTGCCGGTCGCACACGAGCGGCAGGATCATCGAGTCGATGAACGTGAGGTGGTTGCCGGCCAGGATGACGGGGCCGTCGCCGGGGATGTGCTCCGCGCCCTCGACCCGAGGGCGGAACATCAGGCGCATGACCGGGCCGAGCACTGCCTTGATGAGCACGAAGCGGGACAACGAGCCCTCCGATGTCAAGGGAAAACGGTATGAGTCTGTGCAGGTGAGGACGATACTCGCGGGCCCGGGGGTGACGCACATCGGGTCACCCAGGTCTTACGTACTGTTGACGTACGTTTACCTGTGCGGGCGTATCGCCGCCGCCGCGGAACACGGCCGGAACACGATCGGCGGCGGTGTCGCTCGTGTCCTGCGACGACCGGCTTCCCCGGTCGGCCCCACCCAATCAGCCGAGTCCGACGACCCGTCACATGTGCGTACGGTACAAGCCATCCGGCGTCCCCCGCGTGTTGGCGCCGAGGTCTCCCGACGGTCATGTCCACGCCCCTACGATCGGCGCGCACGGACGAGCCGACGGCAGGAGGCCCCACATGGGAACGCAGGGCACGCAGGAGTCGAACCAGCAGACGGGCGCGGGCGGCACCGGACGGCGGGCGCTCCTCGGCGCCGCCGTGCTCGGTGCCACCGGGTCGGTCCTCGGACTGGCGGGCACGGCGAACGCCGCCGAGCGGTCCCGTTCCGGCAAGGGCCTCGGGAGTCTGCCGGTGCCGACGATCATCGGCCACCGCGGGGCCAGCGGCTACCGTCCGGAGCACACCCTCGGCTCGTACCAGCTCGCCCTCGACCTCGGCGCCGACATCGTCGAGGCGGGGGACCTCGTCCCCACCCGGGACGGCCACCTGGTCTGCCGTCACGAGCCGGAGATAGGCGGCACGACGGACGTCGCCTCCCGTCCGGAGTTCGCGGGCCGCCGGACCACGAAGGTGCTCGACGGCGTCTCCACGACCGGTTGGTTCACCGAGGACTTCACCCTCGCCGAGCTGAAGACCCTGCGCGCCGTCGAGCGCATCCCGGCCAACCGCCCGCACAACACGCTCTACGACGGCCGCTGGGAGATCCCCACCTTCGAGGAAGTCCTGAAGTGGCAGGACGAGCAGACCCGCAAGCGCGGCAAGCAGGTCTGGATCTACCCCGAGACCAAGCACCCCACGTACTTCCGCAAGCTGGGCCTGGGCCTGGAGGAACGGGTCGCCAAGCTGCTGCACAAGCACGGCAAGGACCGGAAGAACTCGCCGGTCGTCCTTCAGTCCTTCGAGCCGAGCAGCATCCAGCGCCTGAACAAGCTCGTCGACAACCCCCTCGTCGTACTGCTGTCCGGCGCGGCCACGCGCCCCTGGGACTTCGTCGAGGCGGGCGACCCGCGCACCGTCGCCGACCTGATCACGCGGGCCGGCCTCCGGGAGATCGCGGGCTACGCCCAGGGCATCGGCCCCACCCTCGACCTGGTGATCCCCAAGGACGCGGCGGGCAACCTCACCACCCCGACCACCCTGGTGAAGGACGCCCACGCGGTCGGTCTCATCCTGCACCCGTACACCATGCGCAACGAGAACCCCTTCCTGCCCGCGAACTTCCGCAAGGGGACGGACGCGGACGCCTACGGCGACTCCTTCGGCGCGTTCCGCACCTACTTCGCGACCGGTATCGACGGTGTGTTCACGGACAACCCGGACACCGGACTGCTGGCCCGCGCGGACTTCGTCAACGGCTGAGTCCCCGTTGGAGTGACAGTCGGCCGCCCGTGCAACCGCCGGCCCGGGCGGCCGCATCGTCCGGCACATGACGCACGACCTGCTCACCACCCTGCGCCCGCTCCTCGCCGCGGAGGCCTCGGCCGAGGCCCACGCCACCGGTACCGAACCCGGCGACCTGGAACAGGCGGTCTGGCTCCGTCTGCTGGAGCGGCTCGCCGGCGACGGACCGCCCTCCGACCCGCCCGCGTGGCTGCGCAGGGCCGTGCGCGCCGAGGCCCGCCGCACCCGCCGTACGACCCGCCGTGAGCGGCCCTACGACGGCGACCCCGCCGACGACACCGACCGCGGCCCCGAGCAACTCGCCCTCGCCGCCGCCCGGCACCGGGCCCTGCGCGAGGCGGTGCACCGGCTGCCCGGCCGCTGCTCCGGTCTGCTCCAGGCGCTCCTCTCGCCGAGGGACCTCACCTACCGCGAGATCGCGGGCGAGTTGGGTATCTCACAGGGCAGTCTCGGACCGGAACGTTCCAGATGTCTGGGATGTCTGCGGCGTTTGCTGGCCCCGGAGGTTGCGGCCCGCGAAGTGCGGGGATAGGAGTGAGGGACCACAGGCGATCAGGTGAGCGGGAGGCGTGCGCACATGGGCATGAGCGTGACCATCTCGGTGGCGACCGAGCAGGATGCCGAGCAGATCTTCAGATTGCAGTACCTGTGCTTCCAGAGTGAAGCCGCGCTGTACGCCAACTACCGCATCGCCCCGCTCGTCCAGAGCCTCGACTCGGTCCGGCAGGAACTCGCGACGGACTGCGTCTACGTGGCCCGGCTCGGCGACGAGGTGGTCGGCTCGGTACGGGGCAACCTCACCGAGGACGGCGCCGCCGCCATCGGCAAGCTCTGTGTCCACCCGCGCCTGCAAGGTCACGGCATCGGAGCGCGGCTGCTGCGCGCCGCCGAGGCGGCGCTGGCCGAGGAGCGCGGCGCCAAGAAGTTCCGCCTGTTCACCGGCCACCGCAGCGAGGGCAACCTCCGCCTCTACCGCCGCGTCGGCTACGAGACGGTCGGCACCTCCCAGGGCGCGGACGGCGTGCCCATGATCGTCCTGGAGAAGCCGGCCGGGGAGTACGCGGCCACCGCGTGACGCCCCCCGTCGGCGCCCCGGCCCCTAGGCCGTCGCCGTGCGGGACCTGCGCAGCCAGTACAGGGCCGACAGCGGCAGCAGCACCGGGATGAACACGTAGCCCATGCCGTACTGCGACCACACCGTGGAGTCAGGGAAGGCCGACGGCTCCACCAGGGTCCAGGTGCCCACGACGAGCACGCCCGCCAGTTCGGCGGCGCAGCACACCTGCGCCGCCCTGCGGGCCTTCTCGCCGCCCCGCACCAGCGAGTACGTGATGAAGCCGTACACCACGCCCGCCACCGCCGACAGCGTGTACGCCAGCGGCGCCCGGTCGAACTCGGTCGCGATCTGGTACGCCGACCGCGACACGGCCCCGACCACCATCACGCCGTAGAACCACACCAGCAGGATCCCGGGCCCGCTGATGAGCCGGTCCGGCTTGCCCTCCACCGATGTCATCTCAGCTTCCCCAGATGTCGAAGAGACGGACTTCGAGCACGGCGAGCACCACACCGCCCGCGGCGGCCGTCACCGAACCCCAGCGGGACCGCTCGGACAGCGACATGATCCCCGCCGCGGGGATGCACGCGAACGCCCCCAGCAGATAGGCCACGAAGATCGTCGTGCCCTGCTCCGGCTTCTCGCCCCGCGTCAGCTGCACGATCCCGACCACCAGCTGGATCAGGGTCAGCAGGAAGACCACGGCCATCCCGATGAAGTGCCAGTCCTTCGTCGGCTGGTCGCGGTAGGCGGCCCAGCCGCACCAGGCGGCCAGCAGCAACGCGGCGACGCCGGTCACCAGCGTCAGGGCATCAAGCATGCAGCGACCTTATTACGGGGCGGTGGACCGCCTTCGCGGGGGCCCGTACGAAGGTTCGCGCACCGGGGCCGGGTACGAGTGGAGCGCGGGCGGAGCCCGGACGGAGCCCCGGCGGAGCGCCGACCGGCCGCGCGAGGGTGTGCGCCCGCCGCGCGGGGTGCGCTGTCCGTGGTCGTGGCGTTGGCCACAGGCGGTCGGGTGCGGCGGCGCGGCGGGGCCGGCGCGCGCGGACGTCGTCCGCCGTGCGGGGGCTGGTCAGGAGCGGGGGAGCGGCGGTGCCCGCACGGTCCCGGCGCGGTCCGGGGTCGCGTCCACGGGTGTCCGGCATGCGGACAGCGGGGTCTTGGTCAGGACCGTACTTCTGCTTTACTGATGCTCATGACCACGACGAGCAGCCGCACCCTTGCGACCGAGGCGACCATGACGCCCGGTGCTCGCTGTATGTGTCGAATGTGCGCCTTCTAGAGGGCCCCCGCACCACCCCCGAGCTCGCGCCCCGAAGCGAGACGCCGTGGCACGTCCGTACGCCGCACGCCCGCCGTACGTGACGCACGCCGCGCCCCGCGCACATGTTTCTCCCGGTTCCCCGCCACAGCGAGAGCCGTGTCGCGTCCTGACAGCCTGCACCCGTGCGCCCGGGCCCACCCACGCCCGCGCACTCGACAGTGACGGAATCCCACGTGATCACCACCACGGGCCTCACCAAGGTCTACCGCTCACGCGGCCGTGAGGTCACCGCCCTCGACGGCGTCGACCTGCACGTCCGCGAAGGCGAGGTGTACGGCGTCATCGGCCAGTCCGGCGCCGGCAAGTCCTCGCTCATCCGCTGCATCAACCTCCTGGAGCGCCCCACCGCCGGCACGGTCACCGTCGCCGGACAGGACCTCACCGCGCTCGCCGGGCGCGGACCGCGCGCCGGCAAGGAGCTGCGGCAGGCGCGCAGCCGTATCGGCATGGTCTTCCAGCACTTCAACCTGCTGTCCGGCCGGACCGTGCGGGACAACGTCGAACTGCCCCTGGAGATCCTCGGCGTCTCGGGGAAGGAACGTTCCCGCAAGGCGCTGGAGCTGCTCGACCTGGTCGGACTCGCCGACAAGGCGAAGGCCTTCCCGGCCCAGCTCTCCGGCGGCCAGAAGCAGCGCGTCGGCATCGCCCGGGCACTCGCCGGCGACCCCAAGGTGCTGCTCTCCGACGAGGCGACCAGCGCCCTCGACCCGGAGACCACCCGTTCCATCCTCCAGCTGCTGCGCGACCTCAACCGGCAGCTCGGCCTGACCGTCCTGCTCATCACCCACGAGATGGACGTGGTGAAGTCGATCTGCGACTCCGCCGCACTGATGGAGAACGGCCGGGTCGTCGAGTCCGGCACGGTGAGCGAACTGCTCGCGACCCCCGGCTCCGAGCTGGCCGACGCGCTCTTCCCGGTCGGCGGCGAGGCCACCGGCGAGGACCGCACCGTCGTCGACGTCACCTTCCACGGCGAGGCCGCGACCCGCCCCGTCATCTCCCGGCTGTCGCGCACCTACAACATCGACATCTCGATCCTCGGCGCCGCCATCGACACCGTCGGCGGACTCCAGGTGGGCCGCATGCGCATCGAACTGCCCGGCCGCTACGAGGACAACGTGGTGCCGATCGGCTTCCTGCGCGAACAGGGGCTCCAGATCGACGTCGTGGACGACGCGGACCGTGCCGCCGTCCTGCTGAAGGAAGGTGCCGAGTGACCTGGTCCGAGATGCAGCCCCTGCTGTCCCAGGCGTGTTGGGACACCCTCTACATGGTCGGCTGGTCCACGCTCATCGCCGTCGTCGGCGGCCTTCCGCTCGGCGTCCTGCTGGTCCTCACCGACCGCGGCGGCCTGTTGCAGAACCTGGTGGCCAACCGGGTGCTCGGACAGGTGGTGAACGTGGCCCGCTCGCTGCCGTTCATCATTCTCATGGTCGCGCTGATGAACTTCACGCGCACGATCACCGGGACCACCATCGGCCGTGAGGCCGCGATCGTGCCGCTCGCCGTCGGGGCCGTCCCGTTCTTCGCCCGCCTGGTCGAGACGGCCGTCCGCGAGGTGGACGGCGGACTCGTCGAGGCCGTGCAGGCGATGGGCGGCAACACCTGGACCATCGTGCGCAAGGTCCTGGTGCCGGAGTCGCTGCCCTCGCTCATCGCGAGCACCACGACCACGATCGTCGCGCTCATCGGCTACTCGGCGATGGCCGGCACGGTCGGCGCCGGCGGTCTCGGCGACATCGCCATCCGCTACGGCTACCAGCGTTTCGAGACCGAGCTGATGTGGGTCACGGTGGCGATCCTCGCCGTCGTCATCTCGCTCATCCAGTTCGCCGGCGACTTCGCGGCACGCTCCCTGCACCGCCGCGGCGGCCGCTCGGGCCCCGCGCCCAGGCTCCGCCTGCTGAAGGCCAAGGAGCCCGCGGCCGCCGACGTCGGCAAGGTCGCCTGAGCCCCGGACGGGGCACTCCCACAGACTCCCGCACACCCCACGCGGGCCGCTACACCCTCAGGAAAGGCACTTTTCGTGCGTAACACCGCAAAGCTCACCACCGCAGTCCTCGCCGTCGGCACCCTCACCCTGGGGCTCACCGCCTGCGGTTCGGACAAGGACTCCGCCTCCGACACGAGCGGCCCGCTGGTCGTCGCCGCGAGCCCGACCCCGCACGCCGAGATCCTGAACTTCGTCAAGGACAAGCTGGCGAAGAAGGCGGGACTCGACCTGGAGGTCAAGGAGTTCACCGACTACGTCACGCCGAACACGGCGACGGAGGACGGTTCGGTCGACGCCAACTACTTCCAGAACCAGCCGTACCTCGACGACTTCAACAAGAAGAACGGCACCCACATCGTGCCCGTCGTCACGGTCCACCTGGAACCGCTCGGCCTGTACTCCCACAAGGTCAAGAGCGCCGACGCCCTCAAGAGCGGCGCGACGGTCGCCGTGCCGAACGACAGCGTCAACGAGGCCCGCGCCCTCAAGCTGCTCGCCGCGAACAAGCTCATCACGCTCAAGGACGGCGTGGGCAACGACGCGACGCCCGCGGACATCACCGCCAACCCGAAGAAGCTCAAGTTCAAGGAGCTGGAGGCGGCCCAGACCCCGCGCTCCCTGGACGACGTGGACGCCGCCGTCATCAACGGCAACTACGCCATCGAGGCCGACCTGAAGCCCGCGTCGGACGCCCTGGTCCTGGAGTCCGCCACGGACAACCCCTACGGGAACTTCCTCGCGGTGAAGGACGGCAACGAGGACGACCCGCGGGTGAAGAAGCTCGCGAAGCTCCTCACCTCCGCCGAGGTCAAGAAGTTCATCGAGGACACCTACGACGGTTCCGTCATCGCCTCGTTCTGAACGGCCGGACCGGCCGGGTGACCGGCGCTCACGCGCGGGGTCCGCACCGTCACCCGGTGCGGACCCCGTGGTGTGGTTCCCGGCCCCCATGCTGCATGCTGGGCAGTTCAGCGGGCCCTGACGGGTCGGCAGGTCACACCCCGAGGTCCCGAAGGTTACGGAGCGGCGCATGACGAGCACCTTCCCCACCATCTCCATCAGCACGGAGCGGTTGGTGCTGCGTCCCTTCGACGAGGACGACGTGCCGGCCTTGGCCGACATGATGAACGACGAACAGGTCGCGGCCTGGACCTCCGTCCCCCAGCCCTACGACCAGGCGGCCGCCCGCCGCTGGATCACCGAGCAGGCGCCCGCCGAACGGGCCGCGGGCCGCGGTCTCGACCTCGCCGTCACCGAGTTCCTCACCCAGCGGCTGGTCGGCGTCGTCCGGCTCGCCACGACCGACTGGCACGTGCGGTCCACCGAGCTGTCGTACATCGTCGCCCCGTGGGCGCGCGGTGAGGGCTACGCCTCCGAGGCGGCGCTGGCCACCGCCCAGTGGCTCTTCGACCACCAGGGCTTCGAGCGCGTCGAACTGCGCACGGCCGCCGACAACACCGCCTCCCAGCAGGTCGCGCAGAAGATCGGCTGTATCAGCGAGGGGGTGCTGCGCGGCGCCTGCATAGCCCGCGCCCGTACCGAGGACGGCACCTGGACCGACGTGCGCACCGACTACATCGTGTGGAGCCTCCTCCCGGAGGACCTGGAAGGCGCGGGCGGCCCCTTCGCGGAGAGCGGCGGCTTCACCTCGTACACCGACTGGAACTGACCTCGGGACCGGTGCCACCACCGTTGCCGTGACCCGCCGACCAGGTACCCTCACGGAGCCCGCTGCCTGCGTGAACCCCGGGGGAGACTGACGACGATGGCCGACCGCGTCACGGTGATCGGCTGGGACGGTTCGCCGCTGACCGCAGCGGCCCGCTCGGCCCTGGGAGCCGCCACCCTGGTGGCCGGCGCCCCCCACCATCTGACGCTGCCCGAGGTGCCGCCCGCGGCGGAACGCGTCCGGCTCGGCAGTGTCTCCCTCGCCGCCCGCCGCATCGCCGGCCACCGCGGCACCGCGGTCGTCATCGCCGACGGCGACCCCGCCTTCTTCGGCGTCGTCCGCACCCTGCGCGCACCCGAGTTCGGCCTGGAGGTCGAGGTCGTCCCGGCCGTCTCCGCCGTCGCCGCCGCCTTCGCCCGCGCCGGCATGCCCTGGGACGACGCCCAAGTGGTCGTCGCACACCGGCGTACCCTGCGCCGCGCGGTGAACGTGTGCCGCGCCCACACCAAGGTCGCCGTCCTCACCTCCCCGGGCGCCGGCCCCGCCGAACTCGGCCTGCTCATGGAGGGCGTGCACCGCACGTTCGTCGTCTGCGAGGAACTCGGCACCACCCGCGAACAGGTCAGCGTCGTCACCTCCGACAAGGCCGCCGACCACACCTGGCGCGACCCCAACGTCGTCATCGTCATCGGCGGTTCCACCGGGCCCGCCGCCGCCGCGGACGGCGGCTGGATCGCCGGCCGCGACCCGGGCACCGGCCCGCGCGGCTGGGCGCTGCCCGCCGGGGCGTACGACGGCGAACTCGGCGAGGGCGAGGCTCCGCTGCTGCGCGCCGCCCAACTCGCCCGGCTCGGCCCGCGCGTCGGCGACCTCGTCTGGGACATCGGCTGCGCGAGCGGTGCCTTCGCGACCGAGGCCGCGCGTGCGGGCGCCGCCGTCATCGCCGTCGACCGCGACATCGAGGCGTGCGCCCGCACCGACGCCTCGGCGCGCCGGTACGGCGTCCAGCTCCAGATCGTCCACGGCACCGCCCCGCACGTCCTGGAGAACCTGCCCGAACCGGACGTCGTCCGGGTGGGCGGCGGGGGAGCGGCCGTGATCTCCGCGGTCGCCGACCGCCGTCCCCAGCGCATCGTGACGCACGCCGCGACCCGCGACGCCGCCGAACTCGTCGGCCGGGACCTGTCCGAGCACGGGTACCGCGTCGAGTGCGCCCTCGTCCAGTCCGTCGAACTCGACACGCGGGCCTGGACGGAGCGGGAGCGCACGGTCGCCTTCCTCCTGACCGGAGAAATCGTGCGGAGCGCGTCTCCCCGCTGAGTCCGCGGCCGGGTGACGGACGGGGGACCGTGATCCTGTTGTCGTACCGCGCGCGGTAGGCTGGCCGATCGTCGTACCGCTTCCGTTCGCCCGGCTTTTCGTCGGTCAATGTCCGGAAAACGCATCCCTTTTGGGGTGGGTGTGGTACGGCAGAACCGGAGGGTGCGCAACGTGGCGCAGTCCACAGCGGAGCGTCGCGGATCATGCTGTCGCGACGCGACCACGACCGGGACAATGCCACTGAATGGCTTTGTCGCTTTTTCGGGCGGGTCGTTCGTGCCGCTGGGCAGGGACGCTCGTTCTTCACTGGGGGCGGTCGGTGCGCCGTTCCGGGTGAGCTGGTCGTAGAAGGCACTAACCGATGGGCGAGGGGTACGCATGACCGACACCGGCCAGGTTCCGGGCGAGGGACTGCCGGAGAACGCAGGCATGGTGGAACAGCCGGGCGCCCCCGCGCACGGTGCGTACACCTACCTCTCCGAGACCACCGCCGAGGACGAAGACCTGTTGCTGCTGCCGGGTGCCCAGAGCGCGTGGGGCAACGAGGTGGCGCCGCCGGCCCCGGAACCGGTGGTCGAGACGGTGCACGAGCCGGGTGCGCACGAGACCGGCGGCCGTGACAGCGGCTCGGTCGACCTCAGCGGCGTCCGGCTGCCCGGCCCGTCCGTGCCGCAGACGGCCCCGCGCCGCCCCCTGCACCTCGGTCCGCCGATCCCCGACGCCTCCGCGAGCCCGGTCCGCTCCCTCGCCGACCGGGGTCCGGCCGGCGCGCCGGTGCGGCAGCCGGGTCCGTCGGCCGCAGGCCCGGACTACCTCGACGCCCCCCAGCTGCGCGAGCCGGCCCCGCAGGGCGCGTCCCCCTGGGGCGCCGCGCAGGCCACGGCCCAGGCGCCGGTCGCCCACGGGGTGACGGCTGCCGAAACGGTTGTTCCGGCACCGGCCGCGGCACCGCAGCGGCCCGAGCCGGTCGGCGTCGCCCAGGCCGTCGTGGCCCGGGTCGCGACCGAGGCGATCGCCGCGACCGCCGCCCAGGAGACCCCCGCGGCGCCGGAGACCGCCGACGCCGTCACCGAGACCGTGCGGACCACGGCGCCCGTGGCCGGTTACGGGCTCGTCGACCCCGGAGAGCTGCTCGGAGCCGCGATGATGGCGGAGGCCGAGCAGGAGGCTCCGTTCGCCGAGGACGGGCAGCCGGGACAGGAACAGCCCGGCGTCCCCTCCGCCGGTGACGGCGAGACGCCCGGCGTGCCCGGGGTCACCGCCGTCGCGGACACCGCGGCCCCCGTGCCCGCGGGCGAGGAGCCCGAAGAGTCGCCGAGCCCCGAGACCGCGCCCGCGCAGGACCAGCAGGCCGCCGCCCCGGCGGACGGCCGACCGGCCGAACCCGTCGTGGCCGAGCCGGCGAGACCGGCCGAAGCCGTGGCACACGCCGAAGCGGCGGATCCGACGGAGACGGCAGCACCGGCGCAGGCCTTCGAGGCCGCCGGGGCCGTCGAGCCCGTGGGCGTTCCCGAGGCGGACGCCGGACAGGCGGCCGTCGCAGAGGTGACCGGGGCCGCTCAGGCGAGCCCGGCCGAGGCCGGCCCCGAGCACGAGGCTTCAGCGACGCAGGCGCCCGTGGAACCCCAGGAGACACAGGAGCCCCACGCCGGCCCCGGCGAGAACCCGACCCCGGCCCCGGCCGACGAGGTGTCCGCCGACGAGTCGGTTCCGGCCGTCGGTGTCCTTCCCGTGGCCGACCCGGGCGCTGCCTCCGAGACCACAGGGATCTCCGAGGCCACACCCCCGCAGACTCCCGTACCCGAAGCCGCTGAGGCGTCCGCGCCCGCGCCGACGGTGATCCCCGACGCGCTCGGACCGGCGACGCCCGCCACGGAAGCGGCCGTGACCGCGCCCGCGGCCGGGACGGCCGACACGCCCGCCGAACCGGAGGCGCCCGCCACGCCGCTGGTCGAGGCCGTCACGGCTGCCGAAGCCCCCGCGCTCGCCGACGCGGCCGTGGCGCCCGTCGCGGCCGCCCCCGAAGAGCCCGCCGCGCCGCCGGCCGAGGCCGGGCCCGAGTCCGCGTCGCCGGTGGACAACGCTCCGGAGCCGGCCGAGGCGGCGGCTGCGGACGTGCACCCGGTGCCCGCGCCGCAGTCGGACGCGCAGCTCCCGTCGGACGCGCAGCTCCCGTCCGACGTGCAGCCCTCGTCGGTGGCGGAGGCCGGGCAGGTGGCTCCCGTCCCGGTGTCCCAGGAAGCGGACCTCGCGTCCCACACCCCGGACGAGCCGGTCGCGGAGACGGCCGTCGCGGCCGGTCCCGAAGCCGTGCCCGGATCCGGACCCGCGGCCGTGACCGCGGTCCCCGCCGAGCAGTCGGCACCCGTCCTCGCCGCACCTCTCGCGGGGCCTCAGCAGCAGCCCCAGCCCCAGGGACTTCCGGACCCGGAGCCCGTGTCGGAGCCGCAGACGGCCTCCGCCCCGGAACCGGTGACCGCCGTCTCGCCCGTCGAGGCACCGGCCGGGTCCGCCGCCGCCGCCGGGTCCTTGGCCCCCTCCGTGGAGGCGTCCGACCCCGCGCACCCGCAGCAGCCCGTGACGGTCGCGTCCACCGGTCTCCCCGTCACCGCCCCCGAGCCGCTCGCCGACGCCCCCGCAGTGGAACCCCTCGCGATGGCCGCCCCCTCGGCGGGACCGGACCGGGTCGGCCCGGCGAACGGGCCGCGCGAGCCCGGCCGGGCCGACGCGCCCGAGCCGGCGGACGGCGCGGTGCGGCTCGTCGCGGACCAGCCCCTGAACCGGTTCGTGCCGGTCGAGGGCACGGTGCCCACCACCCCGCACCTGGCTCCCACCCCGCCGCACCCCCTCACGCTCCCCACGCAGGAGCAGGCCCCCGACGCGGTGGCGGACGGCCCGCGGACCGCCGGCACGCCCGGCGCGCAGCCCGCCGTCACCGTCCCCGCTCCCCGCGGGGCCGCCCCCGCTCCCGCCCCGGCGATCCCGGACACGGAGCACCAGACCGACGCCGACCACGACCCCGAGGTCGCGCAGAGCCCGGAGGACCTGGAGACCAGGGCCGCCGACCAGGAAGAGGGCCCGGCCGCAGTGGAAGAAGCGCAGGAGTCCACCGGCCCCGCCGCACCCGCGTACGACGACGCCGAGCGCGAGGCCGTGCTCAAGGTCATGCGGGAGCGCCGGGACATCCGCAACGGTTTCCGCGCCGACCCGATCCCGCACGAGGTGCTGCTGCGTGTCCTGGAGGCCGCCCACACCGCGCCCTCCGTCGGCCACTCGCAGCCCTGGGACTTCGTCGTCATCCGCTCCGCCGACACCCGGCGCGCGATGCACGAGCTGGCCACCCGTCAGCGCGACGCCTACGCGAAATCGCTGCCCAAGGGCCGGGCGAAGCAGTTCAAGGAACTGAAGATCGAGGCCATCCTCGACACCCCGGTGAACATCGTCGTCACCGCCGACCCGACCCGCGGCGGCCGGCACACCCTCGGCCGGCACACCCAGCCGCAGATGGCGCCGTACTCCTCCGCGCTCGCGGTCGAGAACCTGTGGCTCGCCGCCCGCGCCGAGGGCCTCGGCGTCGGCTGGGTCAGCTTCTTCGACGAGCGGGAGATGGTCCGCGCGCTGGGCCTGCCCGAGCACCTCGAAGTCGTCGCCTACCTGTGCGTCGGCTACGTCGACGAGTTCCCGGACGAGCCCGAGCTGATGCAGGCGGGCTGGGCCAAGCGCCGTCCGCTGTCCTGGGTCGTCCACGAGGAGACGTACGGCCGTCGCGCGCTGCCCGGCGAGGACCCGCACGACCTGCTCGCCGAGACCGTGGCCAGCGTCCGGCCGCTCGACGCCAAGGCGCTCGGCGAGGCCTGGGAGCGGCAGAAGCGGATGACGAAGCCGGCCGGCGCGCTCGGCATGCTCGAGATCATCTCGGCGCAGCTCTCCGGGCTCTCCCGGCAGTGCCCGCCGCCGATCCCGGAGCCCGCGGCCGTCGCGATCTTCGCCGGTGACCACGGCGTGCACGCGCAGGGCGTCACTCCCTGGCCGCAGGAGGTGACGGCCCAGATGGTCGCCAACTTCCTCGGCGGGGGAGCGGTCTGCAACGCCTTCGCCACCCAGGTGGGCGCCGAGGTCTGCGTGGTGGACGTGGGCGTCGCCGCCGACCTCCCCGCCACCCCGGGTCTGCTGCCCCGCAAGATCCGCGCGGGCACGTCCGACATGACCACCGGTCCCGCGATGACCCGCGAGGAGGCCAAGCAGGCCATCGAGGTCGGGATCGAGACCGCCCGCGACCTGGTCGCGGCCGGCAACAAGGCGCTGCTCACGGGTGAGATGGGCATCGCCAACACCACGGCGTCGGCGGCCCTCATCTCGGTCTTCACGGGCGCCGACCCGGCCGAGGTCACCGGCCGGGGCACGGGGATCAACGACGAGACCCTCGCCCGCAAGACCGAGGTCGTGCGCCGCGCCCTGGAGGTCCACCAGCCGGACCCGGCCGACCCCATCGGCGTCCTGGCCGCGATCGGCGGCTTCGAGCACGCGGCGATGGTCGGCCTCCTCCTCGGCGGCGCCTCCCTGCGCACGCCCGTGATCCTGGACGGCGTCAGCGCCGGCGCCGCCGCCCTGGTCGCCCGCGCCATCGCCCCCGAGGTCCTCGCGGCCTGCATCGCGGGGCACCGCAGCGCCGAACCGGGGCACGTCGCCGCCCTGAACAAGCTGGGCCTGCGACCCCTGGTCGACCTCGACCTCCGCCTCGGGGAGGGGACCGGCGCGCTGCTGGCCCTGCCGCTGGTGCAGAGCACGGCCCGCGCCATGCACGAGGTGGCGACGTTCGACTCGGCGGGCGTGACCGAGAAGTAGGGCCCGTTCCGGGGCCGGCGGGCACGCGCTTGTGCTGCCCCCGGCCCCGCCGCATGCTGAACCCACCTCTAAAATGCGCACGTCAGGGCCGCTCCAGAGCCGCAGCGCCCATTCCCCTGCTCTCTGTCCGCCCGTACGAGGAGCCGCACCCTCATGGCCGAACACCCCGCCTATCCCGTAGGCCTCCGTCTCGCCGGCCGCAGGGTCGTCGTCCTCGGCGGCGGACAGGTCGCCCAGCGCCGTCTGCCCGCCCTGATCGCGGCGGGCGCCGACATCCACCTGGTGTCGCCCGCGGCGACCCCGTCGGTGGAGGCGATGGCGGACGCCGGTGAGATCACCTGGACGAGGCGCCCGTACACCGAGGGCGACCTCGCCGACGCCTGGTACGCCCTCATCGCCACGAGCGACCGCGAGGCCAACGGCCGGGCCTCCGCGGAGGCCGAGGCCCACCGCGTCTGGTGCGTGCGCTCCGACGACGCCGACCTGGCCACGGCCTGGACCCCGGCGACCGGGCACAGCGAGGGCGTCACGGTCGCCGTGCTCACCACGGACGCGCGGGGCCGCGATCCCCGGCACACCGCGGCCATCCGTGACGCGGTCGTCGAGGGCCTGCGCGACGGCACGCTCGTCGCCCCGCACCACCGCACCCGCACGCCCGGTGTGGCGCTGGTCGGCGGCGGTCCCGGTGACCCGGACCTGATCACGGTCCGCGGACGCCGTCTCCTCGCCGAGGCCGACGTCGTCATCGCCGACCGGCTCGGCCCGCGCGACCTGCTCGCCGAACTCCCGCCGCACGTCGAGGTGATCGACGCGGCGAAGATCCCCTACGGCCGGTACATGGCCCAGGAGGCCATCAACAACGCGCTGATCGAGCACGCCAAGCAGGGCAAGTCGGTGGTCCGCCTCAAGGGTGGCGACCCGTACGTCTTCGGGCGCGGCATGGAGGAGCTCCAGGCCCTCGCCGAGGCGGGCATCGCCTGCACGGTGGTGCCCGGCATCTCCAGTTCCATCTCCGTCCCGGGTGCCGTCGGCATCCCGGTCACGCACCGGGGCGTCGCCCACGAGTTCACCGTGGTCAGCGGCCATGTCGCCCCCGACGACGAGCGTTCCCTGGTCGACTGGGCCTCCCTGGCCAAGCTCACCGGCACGCTGGTGGTCCTCATGGGCGTCGACAAGATCGGGAAGATCGCCGACACACTCGTCGCGCACGGCAAGTCCCCCGACACCCCGGTCGCCCTCGTCCAGGAGGGCACGACGGCCGCGCAGCGCCGCGTCGACGCCACCCTCGCGACGGCCGCCGAGGCGGTCCGCACGCAGGACGTCCGGCCGCCGGCGGTGATCGTCATCGGCGCGGTCGTCGCGGTCGGCTCGCCCACCTCCGAGTAACCGCCGGTAACACAACCGTTCCGAGCCGTTGGCACCACTCCCAGGACAAGGCAGTATCACCCTGTGGCCGATCTCATCAGCGTTGAGGACCCCGACGACCCGCGCCTGCGCGACTACACCGGCCTGACCGACGTCGAGCTGCGCCGCAAGCGCGAGCCCGCGGAGGGCCTGTTCATCGCCGAGGGCGAGAAGGTCATCCGCCGGGCCAAGGACGCCGGCTACGAGATGCGCTCCATGCTGCTGTCCGCCAAGTGGGTCGACGTCATGCGCGACGTCATCGACGAGCTCCCGGCGCCGGTCTACGCCGTCACCCCGGAGCTCGCCGAGCGGGTGACCGGCTATCACGTCCATCGCGGCGCGCTCGCCTCGATGCAGCGCAAGCCCCTGCCGGCCGCCGCCGACCTCCTCCTCGCCGCCCGCCGTGGCGTCGCCCCCGCCGACCCGCCGGACGACGCGGGTCAGCGCGTCGCGATCTTCGAGGGCTTCGTCGACCACGCGAACCTCGGCGCGGCCTTCCGCAGCGCGGCGGCGCTCGGCATCCGGGCGATCCTGCTGTCACCGGACTGCGCGGACCCGCTCTACCGGCGGGCGATCAAGGTGTCGATGGGCGCCGTCTTCTCGGTCCCCTATGCCCGCTTCGACACCTGGCCGGCCGGACTCGACGTCGTCCGCGACGCCGGGTACGACATCCTCGCCATGACCCCGGACGAGAAGGCGACCCCGCTCGACCGGCTGCACCCGGAGCGCTTCGAGCGGTGCGCCATCATGCTCGGGTCGGAGGGCCACGGCCTGTCCACGTACGCCCTGCGGGCGGCCGACGAATGGGTGCGCATCCCGATGTCCGCCGGGATCGACTCGCTGAACGTTGCCGCGGCCTCCGCCGTCGCGTTCTACGCGACCCGCCCGAGGCCCGCCTGAGCCGTCCGCCGGGCACACACCCGGGTGAGGGCCGCACGCCACGGGCGCGGTCCTCACCGGCGGACATCCGCGGTCAGCGGTGGTGGCACTCCCAGTGCCCCTTGACCCACTGCTGATCCCAGTGACCGGGCACGTACACCCACTTGTAGGTGTAGTGGTGCTCCCAGTGGCCGTGGTGCCAGGTCTTGTGATCGACCCGCTTCTTCTCCCAGTGGCCCTTCACCCACTTCTTCTCCCAGTGCCCCTTCACCCAGTGGCAGTTGCCGTCGTGGTCCGTGGTCACCACGGACGCGGCGGACGCGGGAGCGGGGGCGGCGGTCGCCGCGCCGGACATGCCGAGTACGGCGCCCCCGGCCAGCAGGCCCGTCGCGGCGGCTCCGGCCACGAGGCGGCGGACTCGCAGGAAAGCGGTCATCGGACACATCTCCCTCGAAGAGTCGGCGACTGGCACGCCCGACGAGGCCGGGCCGCCCGTGCTCCACGGCCGCACCGAGGACGTGCCGCGGGCGACGAGGACCTTTCCCGTCGCGCTGTGCCGGACGCGAGGGATTCGGACCCGACGGCCGCACGGATGACGCGACGGCGGAAAAACTCCCCGCGCCCTCGCGGCGGGCCGGTCGCCGGCCCGGCCCGACCCGCGGCTGCCGGCCCGGCGCGCGGGCGCCCGCCCGGCGACACGCCCCGCCCGGCTCGGCCACCCGGGTGGCAACCTGCGGCTTTCCGTGTGCACCACCGCGCCATCCGGGTGCCGCGCGGCTACGAATCCCCTGCGCGCGCATGCCGTCCTGGCGCCGTCCGCCCGCCCGGTCACGGACGGAGAAGGGCTTGCGGGTCCTCACCCTCGCCTTCGCCCACGGCCGGGGACGGGCCGTCCGGAGCGGGCACGAGGCACGAGGGAGCGAGAACTTGCCGCACGGTGACGACCCGCCCGCCCGGGTGGAGGATCTGCTGGCCCGGGTGGCCGACGGCGACCGGGACGCCTTCACCGGCGTCTACGACGCGCTCGCGGGCAGCGTCATGGGACTGGCCTGCCGGATCCTGCGGGACGTCGCCCAGGCGGAGGAGGTGACCCAGGAGGTCATGATCGAGATCTGGCGCACCGCGGACCGCTACCGCCCCGAGCGGGGAACGGCGAAGGCCTGGGTGCTCACCGTGGCCCACCGGCGGGCGGTGGACCGCGTCCGCTCCGCCCGGGCGGGCGCCGAGCGCGAACAGCGCACGGGCGTCCTCGCACCGGAGCGCCCCTTCGACGAGGTCGCCGAGATCGTCCAGGACCACGACGAGCACCGCCGGCTGCACCGCTGTCTCACCTCGCTGTCCCGCAAGGAGCGGGTGCCGCTGATGCTCGCCTACTACCAGGGCCTGACCTGTCTCGAGGTCGCCGAGGCCCTCTCCACCCCCGAAGGCACGGTGAAGTCCCGCATGCGGGCGGGGCTGCGGCGGCTGCGCGCCTGTCTGGAGGCCGACACATGACCATCGAGGAGGACCCCCACGCCGGGCTCGGCGCCTATGTGCTGCACGCGCTGTCACCCGCCGACGACGCCGCGTTCGAGAACCACCTCGCCGGCTGCGACCCCTGCCGACGGGAGGCCGCCCGCCTCCTGGAGACCACCGCCCGCCTCGGCGACCGGGCGCGGAGCGTCCCGGTGGCAGCGCAGGCCCGCGCGCGCACCCTGCGGACCGTCGCCCGCACCCGTCAGGACCGCGTCCTCCACCGCTCCCGCGCACCCGGGCCCCGGACGGTGCGCCTCGCGCTCGCCGCGAGTCTCGCGGCGAGCGCGGCCCTCGGTGCCCTGGCCGTGCACCAGCACGTCGAGACCGACGAGCTGCGCACCCAGGCGGTCCGCGCCGAGCGGCAGACCCACGCCGACGGCACCGCGATCACCGAGGTCCTCACCGCGTCCGACGCCGTCGTCCACACGGCCACGCTGGCCGGCGGCACCCCCGCCGCCGTGGTGGTCTCCCGCTCCGAGGAACGGGCCGTCTTCGCCGCGCACGGTCTGCCCGCGCTGACCGGCGGAAGGGTCTACGAGCTCTGGTACGCGGCCGCGGCGGGCGACCGGCGCCCGGCCGGCCTGCTGACCGGGGGGACGGCGAGCGACTCCCGCGTCCTGAAGGGCCCGCCCGCCGACGCCGTCGCCGTGGGAATCACCGTGGAACCGGCCGGCGGCTCACCACAGCCCACCACCAGGCCGCTCGGCGCCGTGCGCCTCGCCGCCTGACGCGGCCCCGGGCGGGGCGCCGGATCAGTCCCCGAGCGGGTCGCCCGGCAGCGGCACCGTGCGCTGCGTCTCCTGCCGTACGACGCCGTCCCGGCCGCCGAGCCCGCGCGCGGGTCCCTCGCAGCCCTGGACGAGAGCGATGCCCAGCGCGACCAGCAGGGTCACCACGACGAACACGAACAGCCGCTGGCGCAGCAGACGCGGGTTGGCGGGCCGCCGCCCGGTTCCCGTGGTCCTCGGCCCGGGACGCCCCGCCCCGCCGGTCCGGGAGGCGGGCCGTCCGGTGCCGGGCCGCGTGCCGCGCGGGGGAGCCGGCCGGGCCCCGGACCGCGAGGAGGCGGCGCCGCCACCGCGTCCGGTGTTCCCCCCGCGGGGCGCGCCGCCCCGGGAAGGAACCGGACCGCGTGCCGACGGCGGCCCGCCGCGCGGCGACGAGGTTCCGGGTCCGGTCTGCTGACGCAGCGTGCGCTCCGGGTGACCGGCGTCGGAGAGGCGGCCCGTCGGGCGGTCCGCCTCGGCCGCCCGGGGCACCGGGGGACGTGCCTCGGCGAGACCCTGGGCCTCCCGGGTGGCGATCTCCTTCAGGCGCAGCGACAGATCGAGCGTGCTGGGCCGTTCCTCGGGGTCCTTCGCCAGACAGGCCCGCACCAGCGGCGCCAGCGCGTCCGGTACGCCGTGCAGATGCGGCTCCTCGTGCACCACGCGGTACAGCATCACCTCGGAACTGCCGTGCCCGAAGGGCGAGTCGGCGGTGGAGGCGTAGGCGAGCGTGGCGCCGAGCGAGAACACGTCCGTGGCCGGGGTGACCAGCGCCCCGCGCACCTGCTCGGGCGCGAGGAACCCGGGGGAGCCGACCGCCGTGCCGACGTGGGTCAGTGTGGAGGCGCCGGTCGCCCAGGCGATGCCGAAGTCGATGATCCGCGGGCCCTTGGGGGAGAGCAGGATGTTGGAGGGCTTCAGGTCGCGGTGCACGACCCCGGCCTCGTGGACGGCGACGAGCCCCTCCGACAGCGCCGCCCCGATCGAGGCCAGCTCGGCGGCCCCGAGCGGCCCCTCGTCGTTGACCTTGTCGTGCAGGGAGGGGCCGGGTACGTACTGCGTGGCGAACCACGGCCGCTCGGCGTCCAGGTCCGCGGCCACCAGCCGGGCCGTGCATCCGCCGCGGATCCGCCGGGCGGCCGACACCTCGCGCGCGAACCGGGACCGGAACTCCTGGTCCTCCGCCAGATCGGGCCGGATCACCTTGAGCGCGACCCGCTGCCCCTTCTTGTCGGAGCCCAGGTAGACGACGCCCATCCCGCCCGCGCCGAGCCGTCGGTGAAGCCTGAACGAGCCGACGACGCGCGGGTCCTCGCGCCTCAGGCGCATCATCGCCATGTTCATCCCCGCTGCCCGGTCCGTGTGACGTGCCACAGCTTACGTTTCCGCGGCCGTTCGCGCGCAGAGGCCGCGCCCTCTCGCGGCGATCGATTGTCGGCGCCGGACGGCGGAGTTGAAGGGTGATCAGGAAGCCTGCGGACAGGCGGGCATTGAGCGGTGGTCGCGCCCAACCGCCTTTTCCGGAAAGCCGATTGAACGCGCCGGTGACGACCGTCCCGGAAGCGCCGCAGCTGCCCACGGCAGGACGCGGACCCGCGGCTCGACGGGCTGCCGGACGCCCCGCCCGACGGGGTCCACGCGCTGGCGGGGAGGGCTGGAAGTGAGTGAAGTCACGCCGGGTCCCGCCCCCGCGGCCCCGCTCGGCGGGGGAAAACCGGAGCGGACCGGACAGCCCCTCCGGGAAGACCCCGAGACCCGCGGCCGCGTCTCCACCCAGGGGAGTACTCCGCAGGTCATGGCTCATCCTCCGGGAGGCCCGGCAATCGGTACGAGGGCATGACGTGCGGCAGCGGCCGTCGGCCTAGATTTGAGGTCAAGCGGCGGGTGCAGCACTCGTCCCCCGAGGTCAGACACCCGCCGCTGCCAAAGGACAACCGATCAGGTCAGGAGAGGGACCATGGCCCTTACGGCACCGCGGACGACGTTCCGCACTCCGGGACGCACCGCGCGTCCCCGTCGCACGGGCCGTCGCCACCCCCTGGTGGCGACGCTGATGGCCCTTCCCCTGGCGGTCCTGCTCCTCGTCGTCTTCGACGGCTGGGAGACGGTGGCCACACAGGCGTCGTCCGTGGGAGTGATGCTGGGGCGCTGAGCGGCGACCCCAGGCCCGGAAGAGCGGTCCGGGCGGGGACATCCACCCATGAAACCCCGTGGGGACGGGGGTGCGGCGGACGGCAATAATGCAGGCGCAGCTGGGGAGCTGCGCCTGCATTGCTTTTCCCGCACATCGCCCGCGCACTCCCGCACCGCCGCACCCCGCCCCGCGACGCGCGGGGGTCCGGCTGCGTACCCTCGCGAGGAGACCCGCACCCCGCCGCCCTGGGAGCCCCGTGACCAGCCCCGCGACCGAGCGCCCCCTGCTCACCGATCTCACCCTGCGGGCCGGCGCCCGGGCCCACGAGATCACCTCGGCCTGTCCGTGCGGCGCGGCGACCCTCGCCGACCGCCCCGACGCCACCGTCGTCCGGCATGCCGGCACCGTCGCCAAGGCCCACGCCCCCGGCACGGACCCGGCCGGTCTCGCCCCCCGCCTCGCCCTGGCCGCCCGCCTCCCCGACGTCTTCCTCCCGCCGCTCGCACCGGCGGCGACCCCGCTGCACGGACGCCTGGTGACCTTCTGGCCGTACGGCACCCCGGTGGACCCGGAGGACCCGGACGCCGCGCCCTGGGAGGCCGCCGGGACCTTGCTCGCCCGGCTGCACCGCGCACCCGCCCCGGCCGCCCTGCCCGCGATGCGCGGACCCGCGAAGGCCGCCCACGCCGTGGCCCGGTTGCGCGCGGCCGGACCGCATCCGGCCGTCGCCCCCGTCCTGTCCGCCTGGCGCGCGCTCCCCGGCTGGGCCCGCGGCGAGGCCCCCGCGCCCGGCGCCGGCTCCGTCTGCCACGGTGACCTCCACCTCGGCCAGCTCGTCCGCCACCCGGCCCCCGACGGCCCCTGGCGCCTGATCGACGTGGACGATCTCGGCGTCGGCGTCCCGGCCTGGGATCTCGCCCGCCCCGCCGCCTGGTACGCGTGCGGGCTGCTCCCGGCCGAGGAGTGGACCCGCTTCCTGACGGCCTACCGGAGCGGACACGGCCCCGCCGTGCCGCCCGACGGCGATCCCTGGGGCGCCCTGGACGTCCCGGCGCGCGCACTCACCGTGCAGAGTGCGGCACGGGCCGTCACCAAGGCGCTCGCGGACGGCCGTCCGCTCGACGAGGTCGAGCTGTGCCTGGTGGACGCCTGTGCCCGAATGGGTTTCGTCCCCCCGCAGTTGGCGGCGGATTCGGCGAAGTAGGGTGCAACCGACCGCAGCCGGACAGTGTCTGTCCTGGCGGCAGCCGAAACAGCACCGACCGGCGAGGAGTTGAGCCGAACCATGCAGTGCCCCAAGTGTCACGCCCAGATGCACACGTACAACCGCAACGGTGTCCAGATCGAACAGTGCAGCAACTGCCGTGGGATCTTCCTGGACTACGGCGAGCTGGAGGCGCTGACCCGCGTCGAGTCCCAGTGGTCCCAGCCGGCGCCGCCGCCCCCGGGAGCCCCGCAGGCGTACCCGGCCGCCCCGGCCGCTCCCGCCTGGGGCGCCCCGCACGGCGGCGGTCACCACGGCGGTGGTCACTACGGCGGCCACCACCGCCACAAGAGCTTCGGCCACATGCTGTTCTCCAGCTGAGCCGGTATCGACAAGAAACCCCCGACCGCGAAGGCGGCCGGGGGTTCTCGGCGTGTGGACGATACTGGGATTGAACCAGTGACCTCTTCCGTGTCAGGGAAGCGCTCTCCCGCTGAGCTAATCGTCCTCGGGGCCACGGCCCGGGTACCGTGTGTGCTGCGTGCGCGATACTGGGATTGAACCAGTGACCTCTTCCGTGTCAGGGAAGCGCTCTCCCGCTGAGCTAATCGCGCGGGTTCGGATCCGCGAAGATCCAGTGGACGATACTGGGATTGAACCAGTGACCTCTTCCGTGTCAGGGAAGCGCTCTCCCGCTGAGCTAATCGTCCTTGGAGGTGGAGACGGGATTTGAACCCGTGTAGACGGCTTTGCAGGCCGTTGCCTCGCCTCTCGGCCACTCCACCAGGAGTGCAGGGGACCGGGAAGACCCCTTGTTCCTTCGAGCGGACGACGAGGCTCGAACTCGCGACCTCAACCTTGGCAAGGTTGCGCTCTACCAACTGAGCTACGTCCGCTTGTCGTTTCCGGTCGGCTCTCGCGTCCCGGCGACGTGTTGAACTCTAGCGGATTCCCGGGCCAGCACAAAAACGCGTTTGCGCAGCGTGCTGCGCTGTCCCCGATCGAGGGCCTGGTCAGGGCAGTCGGCCGGAACATGCGGGACATGCCGGGACCGCGTCCCGCCGGACCCGCCATACACTCGACCACGTGCTCGATCTCCCGCCGTTCGCCCGTTTCGGCACCCGTGTCGCCACCGGCCTCCTGGACGTGACCAGCGATCCCGCGGCCCTCGGCAGTGCCGGATTCTGGGCCGTCGTCGCCGACTTCGAGGGCCGGACGGTCTGCGCGCGCTTCGCCGAGTTGCGCGAGGAGGCCGTACCCGCCCCGGTGCCCGGCGCGTGGCGGGGACCCTCGGCCGGTGACTGGACGTCGTCGCTCGACCGCGCCGCGTACACGGCGGGGGTGCGCCGGATCCGCGAGCACATCGCGGCCGGCGAGGTGTACCAGGCCAACCTCTGCCGGGTGCTGACCGCGCCGGTCGGGTCCGACGCCGACGTGGACGCCCTCGCCGCCCTGCTGGCACGCGGCAATCCGGCGCCCTACGCAGGAACGATTCGCCTCCCCGCGCACGGCGTCGAGACGGCCACCGCGTCCCCCGAGCTCTTCCTGCGCCGCGACGGACGGGTCGTCGAGTCCGGCCCCATCAAGGGCACCGGGCGCACCGAGGCGGACCTCCTCGACAAGGACTACGCCGAGAACGTGATGATCGTGGACCTCGTCCGCAACGACCTCGGGCAGGTCTGCGCCACCGGCACGGTGACCGTCCCCGACCTCTGCGCCGTCGAGAAGCACCCGGGCCTGGTCCACCTCGTCTCCACGGTCCGCGGCGAACTGCGCGAGGGCGCCGGCTGGCCCGAACTCGTCGAGGCCGCCTTCCCGCCCGGTTCGGTCACCGGCGCCCCCAAGTCCAGCGCGCTGCGGATCATCGACGCGCTCGAGACGGCGCCCCGCGGCCCGTACTGCGGCGGCATCGGCTGGGTCGACGCGGACCGGGGGACGGGCGAGCTGGCGGTGGGCATCCGCACCTTCTGGATCGACCGCCCCTCCGCGGACTCGGCCCTGCTCCGCTTCGGCACCGGAGCGGGCATCACCTGGGGCTCGGACCCCGAGGCGGAGTGGGCGGAGACCGAGCTGAAGGCCTCCCGGCTGCTCGCGATAGCGTCGGGAACCCATGAGGTCACAGGGGCGTACGAGGTCAGGGAATCGTACGAGGCGACGGGACCGTGCGGGACGACGGGACCGTACGAGGTCGAGGAAGAAGGACTGACGTGAAGATCTGGCTCGACGGCGGACTCCAGGACAGCGGGTCCGCCCGTGTCTCCGTCTTCGACCACGGGCTGACCGTGGGCGACGGCATCTTCGAGACGGTGAAGACGGTGGACGGCGCGACCTTCGCGCTGACCCGCCATCTCGACCGGCTGACCCGCTCCGCGCGCGGGCTCGGCCTGCCGGATCCCGACCACGACGAGATCCGCCGCGCCTGCGCCGCCGTCGTCGAGGCCAACCCGGTGCCGCTCGGCCGGCTCCGCATCACCTACACCGGCGGCCACGGCCCTCTCGGCTCGGACCGCGGCGAACAGGGCCCCACCCTCGTCGTCGCCCTCGGCGGGACCACCCGGCGCGCCGACTCCACGGCCGTCATCACGGTCCCGTGGACCCGCAACGAACGCGGTGCGCTCACCGGCCTGAAGACCACCTCGTACGCCGAGAACGTCGTCGCCCTGGCCCGCGCCCACCAACACGACGCCACCGAGGCCCTGTTCGCCAACACGGCCGGGCGGCTCTGCGAGGGCACCGGGTCCAACGTCTTCGTCGTCCTCGACGGCGAGATCCACACGCCGCCGCTCGCCTCGGGCTGCCTCGCGGGCATCACGCGGGAACTGACCGTCGAGTGGACCGGCGCGAAGGAGACGGACCTGCCGCTGGACGTGCTGGAGCGGGCCGACGAGGTCTTCCTCACCTCCACCCTGCGCGACGTCCAGGGCGTGCACCGCGTCGACGGGCGCGAACTGCCGGGCGCGCCGGGGCCGGTGACCGCCAAGGCGATGCGGATCTTCACCGAGCGCTCCGGCGACGACCTCGACCCGTAGGACACCCGAAGCGGCCCGCACGCGCACCCGGACGCGGCCGCATGCAGTGACGGGCCGGCGGCACGGGTTCGTGCGGACCCGGGGAAAACAGGCTGACGTCGCCCGCCTTGGCGGGTAGAAAGCCCCTGATGACCACGACCCTGCGGCCGACCGAGCCGCTTCAGCGCACCGCCGACGGGGCGCTGTCGCGCCACTACCAGGTCTGCGTGAACAGCCGTCCCGTCGGATCGGTCCACCTCTCCGCCTCCGCGGCCTCCGGCACCCGGGCCGCCCGGATCACCGACCTGCGCATCGACGAACCGGACCGTCACCGCGGCCGGGGCACGGTGGCCGCGCTGGCCGCCGAGGAGGTGGCCCGCGGCTGGGGCTGCGGGCGGATCGACGTCACGGTGCCCGCCGAAGCGGGGCACGCGCTCCGGCTCGCGACGGCGCTCGGCTACGTCCACCGCAACCGCGGGATGGAGAAGCCGCTCGACGCCACCGCGCCCCGGCTGCCCGACGGCAGCCGGGGCAGGCCCATGACCGAGGCCGAGTACCTGCCCTGGCGCGAGCACGAGGTCGCTTCCTACGCGCGCGACTGGGCGGACCGGGGAATGCCCGAGGACGAGGCGTGGGACCGGTCGCGGCGCGACCACGAGACGCTGCTGCCGCAGGGTCTTGCGACGCAGGACATGCTGTTCAGCGTCCTGGAGCACGACGGCACCCGAGTGGGCACGCTGTGGCTGGCGCTCCTCGGGGACAAGGCCTTCGTCTACGACGTCGAGGCCGACGAGTCCTTCCGCGGCCGGGGCCACGGACGTTCCCTGATGCTGCTGGCGGAGGCCCAGGCTGTCGCCGCCGGCAAGCGCGTCCTCGGCCTCAACGTCTTCGCCGGCAACACCCCGGCCGAGCGGCTCTACGAGTCGCTCGGCTACCTGCCCGTGACCCACTCGATGTACAAGAACCTGCTCTGACGCGCCTGCTCGGGCCCCGGCCGTCTCAGACCTGCTCGGCCAGCAGCCGGTCGGCGATCTCCTCGATGCGCTCGCGCAGCCCCTCCTGGCTCTTGCCGCCGTCGAGGCGCTCTCCGCCGATGACGTACGTCGGGGTGCCGGTGACGCCGATCGCCTTGCCCTCGGCCTGGTCGGCGTCCACGATCAGGATGTGCCGTCCGTCGATCAGGGCGGTGTCGAACTCCTCGGCGTCGAGACCGAGTTCGCGGGCGATCTCGACCAGGAGGGGTTCGCCCCCGCGGTCCAGTTCCTCGGCCCGGCCCAGTACGGCCTCGATGTACGGCCACCCCTGGCCCTGCTCCAGCGCCTCCTCGGCGGCCTGAGCGGCGGCGAAGGCGTGCTTGTGCTTCTCCAGCGGGAAGTGCCGCAGGCGCGGCTCCAGCCGGTCGCCGTACCGCTCGCGCAGGGCGCGCAGGTCGTCGAGAGCGCCGCGGCAGTCCGGGCACTGGAGCTCGCACCAGATGTCGAGGACGACGGCGGGACGGCCGGCCGTGCCGGACGCGGGCAACGGTGCCGGGGCGGGGGAGGAGGTCGGGGACGAGTCGCTCATGGGACAAGTCTCCCAGCCCGCGCGGGCCCCTACCGACCCGGACCGCGGATCCGCCGACCGGCCCGCGCCGACCGCGGATCCGCCGACCGCGAGTCCGGCACCGACGACGTCGTCCCCGAGTTCCCCCCGAGTTCCTCTCGATCTCTCCCCGGCGGTACGTGGGGTGCGGCACCTGCGGAGGAGCCGACCCGGAGATGTCCCTGATGTCCGGCCGGAGGATGGCCCGCGAGTGGTGCGCAGGTGCAGGATGGAAGGGACGAGGCGCGGACCTCACCGGCCGCGCGCCGAGTCGGCGTGACCTCTGCCCGAGTGAGCCGAAGCCTGGAGGACCGGATGATTGCCGAGACCGTCTGTTCCGCCGTCGCCGCGGTGGGCCTGGGTATCGCGGTGGTCACGGCCTACCGCAAGCGTTATCTGGCGGCCGCCCGTATCGCGGCCTACTCCCTCGTGCCGCTGGGCCTCGTGATGACGGGCATCGTCGAGTGGCTCGCCGACACCGCCTTCAGTCCGACGGCCTGGGCGGGCTTCGCCGTCCTCGGCGGGGCCTGGGCCCTGTTCGCCACCACCCGCGCGGTGGAGCGCCGCCGGGGCGGCACCCGCAAGGAACGCAGAGCGGCGGCCCGCTCGGCCCGGGCCGAGGCCGTGGCTCCCGCCGCCTCCGCGCCCTCCCTGGGACAGTCGGGCTCCCGCCCGGCGTCCGGGCCCGCGGCGGCCCCCCGCGCGACCGGCGGCTCCGGCGGCTCCGACGATTTCAGCGACATCGAGGCCATCCTCAAGAAGCACGGCATATGAATCACGCCGGGTGAACCACGCCGGCCGGACCGCGCGAGCCGATGGACCCGGGGCCGAGCGGCGGTCCGGTGATCGAAACGACACAGTCGGCCCCGCCCGCGCGCGGAAGTGATCACCGCCCGACAGCGCCCTCACGGAATCGGCGCACTCCCGTTCATTCCGCGCGCGTGATCGCGCGAGGGGCGTCCCCTACGTCATCATCGCCCGCGAGATGCTGGACACGACACAGAGCGACGCCCCGCCGGAGCAGGACGAGCCGCGCGGTTGCCTCTTCGCCCTTTCCCAGCCACCGCTGATGATCTTCCTTGCGGTGATCGGGTGTCTGCTGCTCATGGCTTCGCTGCATGATCTGCTGCTGCTCTGAGCCGTACCCGCGGTCCCCGGCGTCACCCGCCGGGGCCGCGTCGGCATCGACCGACACGACAGTGCCGCGCTGCCCCGGGTGCCGCGTGCGCCGTGTGAGCCGGGCTCCCGCCGAGCGGGACGGACCGGCCGAGGCGACCCGGTGGGCCGGGTGGGCCGAAAAGACGCCCTGAAGCGGGCCGGCCGAGGTGACCTGGTGCGCCGGCCGCCGTCAGCCCGCCGCTTCCTTGCGACGCGCCCGGTAGGCGGCGACATGCAGACGGTTGCCGCAGGTGCGGCTGTCGCAGTACCGCCGGGAGCGGTTGCGGGAGAGGTCCACGAAGGCACGCCGGCAGTCCGGCGCCTCACAGCGGCGCAGCCGCTCCTGTTCGCCGGCCACCACGAAGAACGCCAGCGCCATGCCGCAGTCGGCCGCCAGGTGGTCGGCGACGGAGGCGCCGGGCGCGAAGTAGTGCACGTGCCAGTCGTAGCCGTCGTGGTCGGTGAGGCGCGGCGTGGTGCCCGCGGCCGCGACCAACTCGTTGATCAGCCCGGCGGCGACGCGCGGGTCCGACGCCGCGAAGATCCCGGCGAACCGTCCACGGATCTTGCGTACCGCGGACAGGTCGAACTCGGAGAGCACGCCCACATCGCTGATCTCGTGCTTTCGTACGAAATCAGCGAGGGCGGCGACATCCGGCAGCGCGTCCGGAGCCGTCTCGTCCTCCGGTGCGGTGTTCACCAGTTCCACCACGGCGTCCAGCGCGCACCGGGTGTCGTGGGTGATCAGCACATTTCGCTCCCTGGCCTGGGGTCGGGCGGGCGCCCGCCGATGCTGGCCGATGGTAGCCGTACCGGGCCGCCGGGCAAGGGCCGCGCGAGGAGCGGATCCCGCGGACGCCGGTGCGGCCGGGCCGGGGGAGACCCCGCGCACCCTCCGTGAGCAGGGCGACGGGTGCCCCGGTGAGCACGCCGACGCCGCCCCACGGCAACCCGTGGCGCGGCGTCGGCGCATGCCCTATTCGGTTGTCCTGGCCCGAGCCGTCTCCCCGAGTGGACGGCGCCGGGCAGCTCGGTGTGAGCCTCGCCCTAGCTCTCCGCCAGGATGTGCGAGAGCTCCTGATCGAGATCGAAGTGCCGGTGTTCCGTGCCGGGTGGCACGGCGGCGTCCGTCCGCTTCAGGAAGGACTCCAGGGCCCTCGCAGGGGCCTCGAGCAGGGCTTCGCCCTCCGGAGAGCTCAGGGCGATGCAGACGACGCCCTGACCGTGACTGCGCGACGGCCAGACACGGACGTCGCCGGTGCCCGTGGGCCGGTGCAGGCCCTCGGCGAGCAGGTCGCGGGCGAACACCCACTCGACGGTCTCCTCGGCACCGGTGTGGAAGGTGGCGTGCACGGCGTAGGGGTCGGCCGTGTCGTACCGCAGGCCTGCGGGGACAGGCAAGGATGACTCGCTCGACACAACGAGGCGCAGGTGCAGCTCGCAGCTGACCGTGGTGTTCATAAGCGCCAGGGCCTTTCGCTCAGTGTGCGCTCGGGGATTCGCACGTCGGCGAAATCGACATGCCACCTACGGTGCCGTTGTAAACCCCTCTGAGTGTTTTGCGTGCCTTTACGTAACTCTTCCGGCCGACAGTGCGTTCGCCCAGTACCACCATTCCGGTGACCGGATTCTCTCGGGTAGGGTCAGGCTGTATGAACACGGGGAGTAACGAGCCGGGCGAGGCGATCGCGGCGGCGGACGGCACGGAATCGGACCGGGCGAAGGCCGGGGACGGCCAGGGGCTCGGCTCCAGGGCCCCCGAATTCGTCAAGGCGCGCCGGGCCCTCCACCTGAGCTGGCAGGTCGGCGTCTTCGTGATCGGCCTCGCCGTCGTGGTCGCCGGCATCATCATGCTGCCGCTGCCCGGACCGGGCTGGGTCGTGATCTTCGGCGGCATGGCGATCTGGGCGACCGAGTTCGTCTGGGCGCAGCTGGCGCTCCGCTGGACCAAGCGCAAGGTCACCGAGGCGGCCCAGCGCGCGCTGGACCCCAAGGTGCGCCGGCGCAACATCGTCCTGACCGTGATCGGCCTCGTGATCATCTCGGTCCTGGTGGGTGTCTACGTGTGGAAGTTCGGTTTCGAGATGCCCTGGAAGATCAAGGATCAGTGATCCCGGGCGGCGGCGCGGGGACCGACCCGTCGTGGTCACAGCCATCCCCTGACATGGGGTAATGTTCTTCCTGCGTCCGGGCGATTAGCTCAGTGGGAGAGCGCTTCGTTCACACCGAAGAGGTCACTGGTTCGAACCCAGTATCGCCCACCCGGAACGTCGGCCCGACTGCGATCACGCGGTCGGGCCGACGCCGTTCTCCCGGCTCGCGCCCCTCGCCCGTCGTCGGCGCCGACGGGCCCGCTCACCGGCCCTGCGTCCGTCATATGCCGTCGGCCCCGCCCGCGACGTCCCGTTCCCCGGGCGGCCGCCCACCCGTCACACCCCGTACCTGTCCGGCCCCCGGGTTCAGGCCACCGACCCGCCCCCGCCCGATCCCGTGCCGCGCCTTCGGGCCGTCATCCGGGTGACAGCCCACCTGACGGCCGTCACCCGGGCGCCCGTCCCATCCGCCGACTGCCTGCCGCCCGCGCGCCCGTCCCGCCCGTCGGCTGCCTGCCGCCCGCGCGCCCGTCCCGCCCGTCGGCTGCCTGCCGCCCGCGCGCCCGTCCCGCCCGTCGGCTGCCTGCCGCCCGCGCGCCCGTCCCGCCCGTCGGCTGCCTGCCGCCCGCGCGCCCGTCCCGCCCGTCGGCTGCCTGCCGCCCGCGCGCCCGTCCCGCCCGTCGGCTGACGGCCAAGACCCGGGCGTTCGGCCGGCCCGCCGGACGGCCGTCACCGGGGGCCGTCCCGTCCACCTGCCGCCTGCCGCCGGGGCGCCTCCCGTCCGCCGCCTGCCCCCGGGTGCCCACCTCGCCCACCTGCCGCTTGCCGCCCGCCGCCTGCCCCCGGGTGCCCACCTCGCCCACCTGCCGCTTGCCGCCTGCCGCCTGCCGCGCGGGGCGCCCCCGCCCGCCGCCTGCCCCCCCCCAGGCGCCCACCTCGCCCACCCGCCGGTTCCCGGCTCGGCACCCGCCCCGACCTGCACTTTGGTCCCGCGCCCGCGCCCTCCGGGCGTCGCCCTCGGTCGCGTGCCTGCCGCGCGCCACCCGATCCGCCACGCCGCGCACCCGTCGGGCCTTTCGGCCCAGGTCGCCAGCTTTCGTCGCCTCTCCCCGAGTCCCACCCCACCCGACGGCCGTCACCCGGCACCCGCCCGGACCTGCCTGCCGGAGCCCGCGCCGGACCTTCCACCTTCCGTCGCCGGGTTGAGCTTCTCCCCCCGGCACCCCCACCCTGCCGTCACCCCCGCTCTCGGCCGACCACCCCACACCCCCCGCCCTGCGCCCCCATCCCGCGCCCCCGCCTCACACCCCTCACTCACCCCAACTCAACCTCCCCAGCCCGGATTCGGCCCCTCCGCCACCGCCCTTCCGCCCCCCACCCCACCGTTCGGCGCATCGAACAACCGCCCCCCACCTGCGCGTTCACGTGACCGCCGCCGCTCCGTCGTCCCGGCGAACGGAGTTCACCCCGCGACCCGCGCGTAAGAAATTCCTGTCCGAATCATTGACGCTCTCTCAACCCCCTCGTACCTTGTGCCAGCAAGCGCTTTCTTGAAACGATTCATGCAAGCGGCAACGACGCTGCGGGGAGGGCCCTACTGTGCGAACCAGCAGGAATGTTGAGAGGCGAACGATCCTGAAGGCCGCGGGGGCGACGGCGGCCACACTGGGCCTGGCCGCGACCACCGGGTGCGGGGGAGACAGCGGCACGTCGGCGGACGGGACGGTGACGATCCGTTACGCCTGGTGGGGCGGCGAGCCGCGGACCATCGCCATCAAGAAGTCGATCGCGCTCTTCGAGAAGAAGTATCCGAAGATCAAGATCAAGCCCGAATTCACCGACTACGAGGCGTTCTGGGAGAAGTTCCAGACCCAGGCCTCCGGCGGGAATCCGCCGGACGTTTTCCAGAATGCGGTGGGCTTTCTGCGCAAGTACGACAAGCGCGGTGTTCTGATGGACCTCAAGTCGCAGGCGGACGCGGGGAACCTGAACCTGGAGAACTTCCGCAACGGCGTTCTCGCCAACGGCCAGGTCGACGGCAAGCAGATCGGCATCCCGGTCGGCGCCAACACCATGGCCCTCGTCATCGACCTCAAGGCCTTCCAGAAGGCGGGCGTGGAGGCGAAGTTCGGCTGGACCTGGGACGACTACTTCGCCGCGCTCCAGAAGATCCAGGACAAGCTGAAGATCGCCGGCGACACCGGCTACTTCGCGATCATGTACCTCTACGATCTGTACCTGCGCCAGAACGGCAAGGCCTTCTTCACCGCCAGCGACCTGGGTTTCACCGAGGCCGACCTGACGCAGTGGTGGGAGGACGGCTACAAGCGGGTGAAGTCCGGGCTGGTCGCCGACCCCAAGAAGATCGAGCAGGTCAAGCCGAAGTCCGGTCTCTCGGTCGGCCTCGCCGCCTCCGAGTTCACCTGGGACAACTTCTCCATCCGCTACCAGGGCGAGGGCGATTCGGACTACGGGCTCGCCCCGATCCCCACCACGAACGGCAAGGACACCGGTCAGTACCTCGGTTCGCTGATGCTGAGCGCCTTCGCCGGGACGAAGCACCCGAAGGAAGTGGCGCAGTTCATCGACTTCATGGTCCACGACCCCGAGGTCGGCAAGATCATGGGATACGACCGCGGCATCCTCGCCACCACCGAGCAGTACACCGCCTTCAAGCCGGCCGACGCCCAGAACAAGGGGGTCGCGGCCTACGAGGACGAGGTCGCCAAGGCGGGCGTACTCGGGAAGATCACCCCGCACCCGTCCGGCGCGGACGTCATCGAGGCGGCCTTCCTGCGGATCGGCGGTGAGGTCGCCCAGGGCAAGACCAAGCCGGCCGACGCCGCGAAGGCGCTGTTCAGCGAGGCCAAGGCCGCGTTCGCGGGCTGAGGGGACGTACCACCATGACGCTCGTCAAGGAAGCGCCCGCGCGCCCGGCGAAGAAGCGGTCCGCCGCTCCTGTCGCCGGGCGGCGCGGGCGGCGCCGCGAGAACCTCGCCGGCTATCTCTTCATGTCGCCGTGGATCGCGGGATTCCTGCTGCTCACGGCGGGGCCGATGATCGCGTCGCTGTACTACGCGTTCACCAGCTACAACCTGTTCACGCCGCCCAAGTGGGTGGGCCTCGACAACTTCACGACGATGTTCCAGGACCCGCGCTGGCAGAAGTCGGTCGAGGTCACCCTGAAGTACGTCGTCGTGGCCACGCCGCTGAAGCTGCTCCTCGCCCTCGGGGTGGCGCTGCTCCTGGCGCAGAAGCGGCGCGGGCAGGCCCTGTACCGGGCCGCGTTCTACATGCCGTCGCTGATCGGCGCGAGCGTCTCCGTGGGCTTCGTGTGGCGGGCGCTGTTCTCCGACGACGCCGTCGTGGACCGTACGCAGAAGGTCTTCGGGCTCGACATCGGCGGCTGGATCGGCAACCCGGACTACGTCCTGTACGCCCTGGTGGCGCTGAGCATCTGGCAGTTCGGCGCGCCGATGGTCATCTTCCTGGCCGGGCTCAAGCAGGTGCCGCAGGAGCTGTACGAGGCCGCCGAGATGGACGGGGCCGGCCCGTTCCGGCGGTTCTGGAACATCACCCTGCCGATGATTTCCCCGGTCCTCTTCTTCAACGTGCTGCTGGAGTCCATCCACGCGTTCCAGGTGTTCGGCTCCGCCTACGTCGTCTCCGACACCCGGTGCGGACCGGCCGACGCCACCCTCGTCTACACCTGTTACCTCTATCAGAAGGGCTTCAAGGAGGCCCAGATGGGCTTCGCCTCCGCGATGGCCTGGACGCTGGTGGTCGCGGTGGCGCTCGTCACGGCGGTCCTGTTCTGGTCGCAGAAGAAGTGGGTGCACTACGAGGAGGCCGCCAAGTGACCAGTGCCACCAGTCCCGCCGTGCGTCCCGCGCCCGAGCGGCGGCGCGTCGGATCCCTCGTCTGGCACGTGGGCGCGATCCTCGTGCTCGCGGTCGTCCTCTACCCGGTCGTCTGGGTGCTCGGCGCCTCGTTCAAGCCGAGCAAGGACATCATCGCCAGCCTGGACCTGCTGCCCACGAAGCCGGTCTGGGCGAACTTCTCCGGGCTCGCCGACGGCATCTCCGGCATCTCCGTCACCAGCTTCTTCGGCAACTCGCTGATGTACGCGGGCCTGGCCGTGGTCGGGGTGGTGCTCTCGAGCTCGCTGACGGCCTACGCCTTCGCCAAGATCCGGTTCGCCGGTCGGAATCTGCTGTTCACCCTGATGATCGGCACCCTGCTGCTGCCGTACCACGTGCTGCTCATCCCGCAGTACGTGCTGTTCCGCAACCTCGGCTACATCGACACGCTCGTGCCGCTCGTCGCGGGGAAGTTCCTGGCCACGGAGGCGTTCTTCGTCTTCCTGATGGTGCAGTTCATGCGGGGGTTGCCGCGCGAGCTGGACGAGGCCGCCAAGCTCGACGGCTGCGGGCATCTGAGGACCTACTGGTCCATCGTGCTGCCGCTGAGCCGTCCCGCCGTCATCACCAGCGCGATCTTCACGTTCATCAACGCGTGGAACGACTTCATGGGGCCGCTGATCTATCTCAACACCCCGTCCAAGTACACCGTCTCGCTGGGCCTGATGATGTTCCGCGACCAGGAGGGCATCTCCAACTACGGCAGCATGATCGCGATGTCGCTGGTCGCGCTGGTTCCGGTCATCGCCTTCTTCATGGCCTTCCAGCGCTACCTCATCGACGGCATGGCGACCTCCGGACTGAAGGGCTGAGGCGGTCACCATGGCGCAAGCAGGGGTGAAGGCCCGTTCCCGCCGCAGGGAGTCCGTGTTCGGCGAGCGCTTCGCGGTCTTCGCCGAGTGTCTGCTCACCGGGGTGTGGATCGCCGTGGCCTGTCTCGGGGTCGTCACCTACCCCGCTGCCTTCGCGGCCGGCGCCCGGCATCTGCGGCGCCGTACCACCCACGAGGACGGCGGCCTGCGGAAGTTCGTCACGGACTTCCGGACGGCGCTGCGCGGGGGATGGGTCGTCGGGCTCGCCGGATGGGCGGCCGCCGGCGTGGTCCGGCTGGACGTCGTGGCCGTGCGGGCCGGCCTCCCCGGTGGGCCGTTCGTCGGGGCCGTCGGTGTCCTCGCGCTGATCGGACTCGCCGTGGCGCTGCTGCGGGCGGCGGCCGTCTGGACCCCGGACCGCGCCTGGCGGGCGCTGCTCGCCGACGCCGTCCGCCGGACCGTGCTCGATCCCGCCGGGTCGTTCCTGGTGGTCTGCGGGCTGGCCGTCGTCACCGCGTCCGCCTTGCTCGTCGCCCCGCTGGCGGTCCCCGTGCTCGGGGCCGTCGCGGCGGCGGCCGTCGCCGTCGAGGAGCGGTACCGGCACCGCTGACCGCCGTGTCCTCCTACCAGGCCGGCGCCCCGGGCGCCGCGTCTCTCTCTGTCATGCCCCTGACCACCCTGCACGCGCACGGAAAGGAAAGGCTGCATCCCATGTCTCCCATCCCCCGTAGGTCCCTCCTCAAGGCGGCCGCCGTCGCCGGAGCCGCCGCCCAGTTCAGCTGGGCTCTGGGCGCCAAGGACGCGCAGGCCGCGCCCGGAGCCGCCGCGGCCGACGCCGATCCCGTCACCCTGGACTGGCTGGAGGACGGCGGCCTCGGCGCCGCACCCGGCTCCACGCTCGGTGTGCCCTGGCCCATGGGCACCTTCCAGGAGGACCAGACCTTCGCGCTCACGGACGCCGACGGCAAGGACGTCCCCGTACAGTCCTGGCCGCTCGCCTACTGGCCGGACGGATCCCTGAAGTGGACGGCCCACGCCGTCGGCTCGGGCTCCGGCAGGCTCACCCTCGCCGCCGGCACCCCGGCTGCACCCGCGAAGAAGGTCACCGTCGACAAGAGCGGCGGCACCGTCGACGTGTCGACGGGTGTCATCACCGTGCGGATCGCCAAGTCGGGCGCCACGATCGTCAAGTCCGTCACCCGCGGCTCCACCGAGATCGCCAAAAACGGCCGGCTCGTGCTGATCCGGCAGCCCGAGATCGAGGACGAGGACCAGGGCACCGTCAAGACCGAGCGCTTCGAGGGCGCCATCGACGGCGTCACCGTCGAGCAGACCGGCCCGGTCCGCGCGGTCGTCCGCATCGACGGCAAACACCGCAAGGGTAGCCGCAGCTGGCTCCCGTTCTCCATCCGCCTGTACTTCTACGCGGGAGCCGACTCCTTCCGCATGGTGCACACCATCACCTACGACGGCAAGCAGGAGCCCGGCAAGGCGAGCGGCGACTTCGTCCGGGGACTGGGCGTCCGCTTCACCGTCCCGATGCGCGACGAGTCCTACGACCGCCACATCCGCGTCGGCGGCGAAGGCACCGGTCTGCTGCGCGAGGCGGTCAAGGGCATCACCGGTCTGCGCCGCGACCCCGGCGCCGCGGTGCAGGCGGCCCAGTACGCGGGCCAGAAGCTCCCCGACCCCGCCACCTGGGACCAGCGGGTCACCACCCGGCTCCAGTACATCCCCGAATGGGGCGACTACACCCTCTCCCAGCTCTCCGCCGACGGCTTCACCCTGCGCAAGCGCACCAAGAAGGGCCACGGCTGGGTCGGCGCGGGCGGCGGCCGGCGCGCCTCCGGCTTCGGGTACGTCGGCGGGGCGAGCGGCGGACTCTCCTTCGGCCTGCGCGACTTCTGGGAGAAGCACCCCGCCCAGCTCGACATCCGCGACGCGCACACCGACGAGGCCGAGGTCACGCTCTGGCTCTGGTCGCCCGAGGCGCAGCCCATGGACCTGCGCTTCTACCACGACGGCATGGGCCAGGACACCTTCCCCGAACAGCTCGAAGGCCTCAACATCACCTACGAGGACTACGAGCCCGGCTTCGGCACCCCCTACGGCATCGCCCGCACCTCCGAACTCCTCTTCTGGGCCAACGAGTCGACACCGGCCCCCGAGAGGCTCGCCGAACAGGTCGAGGCCGTGCGGGTGCTGCCCCAGCTCGCCGCCCCGCCCAAGCAGCTGATCAAGGCGAAGGTGTTCGGCCCGGGTCTGTACTCCGAACCGGACCGCTCCACCCCCGCCAAGGCGAAGATCGAGGACCACCTGGACTTCCTCTTCACCTACTACAAGGGCCAGGTGGAGCAACGCCGCTGGTACGGCTTCTGGGACTACGGCGACATCATGCACACCTACGACACCGTCCGGCACACCTGGCGGTACGACATCGGCGGCTACGCCTGGGACAACTCCGAGCTCTCGCCGGACCTCTGGCTCTGGTTCGCCTATCTGCGCAGCGGCCGCGCGGACATCTTCCGCTTCGCCGAGGCGATGACCCGGCACACCGGCGAGGTCGACGTGTACCACCTCGGCCAGTGGGCGGGGCTGGGCACCCGGCACGGCGTCCAGCACTACGCGGACAGCGCCAAACAGCAGCGCATCGCCAACACCACCTATCGGCGCTACTACTACTTCCTCACCGGCGACGAACGCGTCGGCGACCTCATGCACGCCAACGTCGACTCCGACGAGACCTTCCTCGCCCTCGACCCGCTGCGCAAGATCCGCACCGAGCCGTACACGCCCGACCGGCACGCCCTGTCGATCGGCTTCGGCACCGACTGGAGCGGCCTGGTGTCGGCGTGGCTGACCGAGTGGGAACGCAGGGGCCCCAAGTGGGAGAAGGCCAAGGCCCGCGTCCTGTCCACGATGGAGACCATCGGCGCCCAGCCCAACGGCTTCGTGCAGGGCAGCGGTCTGTACGACCTCGACACCGGGAAGTTCGCCGTGGCCACGGCACCCGTCGTCGGCGTCTCGCACCTGTCCGCCGTCTTCGGTCTCAACGAACTGTGCGCCGAACTCATCCACCTGGTCGACATCCCGAAGTTCAAGGAGGCCTACCTCGACTACTGCCGCTACTTCAACGCCACCAAGGCGGAACAGGCGGCGCGCTACGGCAGCAACTTCGGCACCCTGCTGCTCTTCCAGGGCCACTCGCGGCTCGACGCCTACGCCGCCGTCCAGACCGGCGACCAGACGCTCGCCAAGCGGGCCTGGGCGAAGTTCTACAACTCCGACGGCTACCTGGAGTCGGCGCCGTGGAAGACGGAACCGCTGAGCGGCCCCGCCACCCTGGTCGCGGGCAGCGAGGCCGCCTGGGTGTCCACCAACGACACCGCCCTCTACGGCCTCGCCGCCATCGAGAACCTGGCGCTGCTCGGCGACAGGATGCCGTAGCGCGGGGCTAGTTCATCCGTGCCAGGACCTCCCGTACCCGCCGGACGTCGCGCAGCCGCTGCTCGTACGTGGCACCGAGTGCGAGCAGCAGCAGCCCGGCGAGGGCGGGAGGCACCCAGCGAGGCAGCGCGTCGGTCACCTGGAGCAGGTACGGGGCCAGCTCGTGCAGCGAGACCAGGGCGAGCACCGCACCGCCCAGCACGAGCGGCGCGCGCAGCCGGTGCCGGGCACCGACCAGGGTGAGCAGCAGCGCGGCCGCGCCCAGCAGCAGCGGACGGATCCACTCCGGGTCGCTCCAGGCCGTGACGAGGCTCGGCAGGAGCGTGACGCCCAGACCGGGACCGTAGGCCGTCCAGGACGAGGCCTGCGGGTCACGGCGCCGACGCAGCACTCCCACGAGCAGCGCCGGGACCGTGACCGGCAGGGTGTAGGCCTCCGGGACCCCCACCCGCCAGGCCACGAGCCGGACCCAGGCGGCCAGTACGAAGAGGGCGACGGCCGCGTAGCCGACGTCACGGCGCTCCGGCCGCACGGCCGTGCCCGCGGCGATCACCGCGCACAGGGACAGCACCAGGGCGAGCACGGGCGGATCGCCCGCCGCGAGGCCGACGGCCACGACGGCGGCGACGGCGCCCGTGATCTCGACCGTCGCCGTCGTCACGGTGTCGTCGAGCCGCGCCGCGACCAGCGCCGCGACCGCCGGGACGAGCAGGACCAGCAGCGCGATGTGCTCGGGCCGCCAGCCGGCCGAGGCTCCCGCGGCGCAGGCCAGGGCCGCCGCATGGCCGAGGGCGGCCGCCGCGGCCACCGGCGCGGGACTGCCGCGCCAGGCGGCCGCCGCGAACACGCAGGCCAGCCCCGCGAGGACCGCGAGAGTGGCCGTCTCACCGGCCAGCGCGAGGAGGGCGACGCCGACCGAGGTGAGCACGGCCAGGCCGGTCGCCGTCCGGGCCACGAGCCCCGTGGCCGGGAGCGCGGACGCCAGCGCCGCCAGCGCCAGTACCGTCAGCCCCTGGACGGCCAGGGCGGCGACGTACGGCAGTCGCAGCGCCGCGGGGACGACCAGCGCGGCGGCCCAGGTCAGCGTCAGCGCCGCCGTGTGTGCCCGGGGGCGCCACTTCGCGTCGCGGACCGTCGCCCACACCGTGGCGGCGACCGCGATCAGGACCAGCGGCACGGTGACGGCGTACGGCGGCCAGGGGATGTCGGCGGTGACCGCGGCGCGGGCGTCGGCCGGCACCCCGGACCAGACGTGCCGCAGCCAGGCCGCCGGGCCCAGCAGCGCGACCAGCACGGCGGCCGCCGACCACAGCACCGCGACCGCCTGCACGGCGGCGGAGGCGAGGGCGACACCCCGGCGCACCGCCTCCGGGCCCCGCCGGACGGCCGTGAGCGCGATCCCGCAGGCCAGACAGCCGGGCACCACCCAGATCCCGGGCACCGACACCCGCAGCACGCCGCCCAGCGCGGCCACCACGCACAGCGCGCCGGCCACCGTCGCACCGGTCACCAGGTCCGCCCGGGGCGCCATCCTGGCCACGCCCGCGGCGATGGCCGCCGCGAGCAGGAGCAGCGCCCCCGCGCGGACGGCGGCGCTCGGACCGGACGCCGCGAGGGACAGCAGCCCCGCCGACAGGACGCCCCAGCCGCCCGTGGCGGACGCGCACACCACCGCGACCAGGCGCACCGGCCGCTCGGAGATCCGCAGCGCCAGGGCCGCGTCGAACGCCGCGGTCAGCAGCACCGCGGCCGTCACCGTGAACGGCCCGCCCCCGAACGCCACCGTCCAGAGCAGGAGCGGGAGTTGGGCGACCGCCAGCGCGGCCGGACGGGGGAGCCGCAGCGGCAGCGGCGCCGGGCCCGGCAGCGCGGTGAGCGCCGTGCCGTACGCCGCCCACACCGCCGCGAGCGCCGTCGACGCGGCCGCCGCGTACGTCGTGCCGTCCGCCGCCGAGAACACGGTCTCGTGCAGCGCGTACGCGTCCAGCACCGTCAGCGCCAGACCGAGGCCCGCGACCGACTCGGCGGTCGAACGCAGCCCCCGCCGCAGCAGCGCCACCGGCGCGCCGAGCACCGCCAGCGTGACGGCGCCGAGCACCAGCGAACGGCCGGCGATCCCCAGATGACCCCAGCTGACCAGTGTGAACACCATCGCGGCGATCGTCAGCAGGACGCCGCCCAGCAGCAGGAGGAGGTTCTGCACGCCCGGAGCGGACGCCTCGGGGCGCGGGGACGCCCCCGGCGCCGGACCGTTCGGCCACACCGGCGGGGCCGGCCGGGCCGGCTGCTGGAGCGCCGCGACCAGCCAGGCGCGCCGGGTCAGCAACTGGGCCCGGCGGGCGTCCAGTTGCCGCAGTTCGTTGTCCAGGAACCACAGCTCCTGGGCCAGGGACGGAGAGTGCGTCATACCGAGGAGTGTGGTCGGCGTCACGAACGGCGGCATGAGCGTCCGTACTCAGGGCGTACTCAAATGCCGTGTGCGCCCTCGTGCCCCGGGCACACTCGGCCCATGGACCGGACCCGTTACCGCTTCCGCAGCCTGTGGGCCCTGCCCGCACCCCCCGACCGCGTGTACGACGCGCTGGAGCGGGTCGACGCGTACCCCCGGTGGTGGCCCCAGGTGCGCGAGGTGCGCCGGATCGACGACACGACCGGCGTCCTGCGTATCCGCTCCCTGCTCCCGTACGACCTGACGTTCACCGCCCGCGAGGTCCGGCGCGACGCGTCGGCCGGCGTCCTTCAGAGCGCGTTCTGCGGCGACATCGACGGCTGGGCGCGCTGGACGGTCACCGCCGACGGCCCCGGCACCCTCGCCCGCTACGACCAGGTGGTCGAGGTCCGCAAGCCGCTGCTGAGGCTGCTGGCCGTGCCCGGACGGCCGGTGTTCCGCCTCAACCACCGGCTGATGATGCGGGCCGGACGGCGCGGCCTGACCGCGTACCTGGAAGCGGTTTGAACGAAGCCCGCGAAGCCCTGTATTGTTCGGTGCGTTCCCGGGCGATTAGCTCAGTGGGAGAGCGCTTCGTTCACACCGAAGAGGTCACTGGTTCGAACCCAGTATCGCCCACCGGGAAGAGCCGGTCCGCAGTACGCGGACCGGCTTTTTCGTGTCCTTCGGCCGGACTACGCCGCCGCCGGGAGCTCCGGGCGCACCGGCCAGGAGGTGTCCACGACCTCCGGTGTGCCGCTGCGCGCGAACCAGGCCTGGAGACCCCGGGCCTGAGCCGCGTGCCAGGTCGTCTGGAGCGTGTGCAGCTCGGCCGGGGACAGGCGTTCCAGCCGGGTCGCGAAGCGCCGGCCCAGCGCCCGGACGACCTCCAGCGCGGCCAGCGCGTCCGCCGCCGCGTCGTGCGCGTCGGCCAGCGCCACGCCGTAGTGCGCGCACAGGTCGGTGAGCGTGCGCCGGCCCTTGCGGTAGCGGTCCAGATGCTTGTCCAGGACCCGGGGGTCCAGCACCCGCAGCGGCGTCGCGTCCAGCCAGTTGCCCAGCGCCGAGGCGCGGTGCCTGCGCAGCTCACGGTCGAGCAGCGTCAGGTCGAACGGCGCGTTCATCACCACCAGCGGGCGCCCCGCGGCGGCCTGTTCGGCGAGCAGCTCGGCTATCTCGAACATCACCGGCGACGGCCAGCGGCCGTTGCGCTGGAGATGGTCGTCCGTCAGCCCGTGCACCTCCGTCGCCCCGGCGGGCACCGGCACGCCCGGGTTGACCAGCCAGCGGCTCACCCGCGGCCGCACCCCGGGCGCGTCCTGGACGACGAGGGCGGCCGACACGATCCGGTCGGTCTCCACGTCGACGCCCGTCGTCTCCGTGTCAAAGGCGGCCAGCGGCCCCTCGTACCAGTACGTCATACGCACACAACCCCTCGTTCACCCACGGCAGCTGACGCCCCGTCTTCTGCCTGTTTGGTGATACCCGGGCTGTTTGCGCCGTACGCCGGAAGGACACAACACGAGTACGGGTCATTGCAGTTCAGCGGCCCGTCACGGGGACTGGCTTTGCGTGGAAGGCTGTTGGTCATGGCGATAGCGCAGCCCGAGCGGAGCGGGCTGCTGCCCGAACGCGAGGGGCTTCATCGCGGCACGCTCGCCACCACCGCCTGCATGGAGACACTCCAGGTCGCCTATCTGCACGCCGTCGCGGCGGCGGCGGGCTGCTCGCTGTCCCAGCCGTTCCCGGACAACGGCATCGACTGGCACGTCAGCCACAGCGCACCGCAGCACACCGTCGACGACGAGGTCACCATCAAGGTGCAGCTCAAGGCGACCTACCAGATCCGGCCCGAGCCGCCGGGCCGCTTCTTCTCCTTCACGCTCGACAACGACCACCTGCGCAAGCTCGCCCGCAGCCCGGTGTCGGTGCACAAGATCCTCGTCGTGATGCTCGTACCGAGGTCCCAGGACCAGTGGCTGCGGGCCGGCCACGACCGCCTCGACCTGCGGCACTGCTGCTACTGGGTCAATCTCGCCGGCCACCCGATCACGGGCCGGACCCGGACCACCGTGCGGATACCGACCACACGCATCTTCGACGACCGGGCGCTGTGCGAGATCATGACGCGGGTCGGGACGGGAGGCAGACCGTGACCCACCGCCCCCTCGACGAGCCGCTGCGGCCGGTGCGGCCGCACCCCGAGGCCCCGTGGAACCAGCCCCCCGAGCCCGGCCGCGTCGACCCGGCCGTCCTCGGCGCCCTGCTGCGCCGGCACGGCTGGCAGCGGCGCGGCGGCGCCCCCGGACGCTACGGCCGCTGGACCCCGCCGGGGCCGGGCGGCGGCGGGACCAGCCTCCTCGTGCCGGAGAGCCGGGCCTTCCCCGACAGCGACGACCTGCTCGGCGAGGCGCTCCTCGCGCTCACCCGCAGCGGCACGCCCTCCGCGCGCGAGGTGCTGGTCGGGCTCGCCGTCCCGAGCGACGAGATCCGCTGGTGGCGCGACGCGCCCACCGGACCCGCCGGGGCCGCCTCCTGGGCCGTCGAGGAACAGCTGCGCGGCGCCGCCCGCCAGATGCTGCTGGCCGGCGCGCTCGCCACGCGCGCGCGGGCCGGCTACCACGGCGCCCGGCACCGGCGCGCGGCCCTGGGCGCCCTGGAGAGCGTCCTGGTCGGCTCGGCCGCGGGCGGGCGCTGCCTGACGGCCTTCGCGCCCGTCGAGGAGGCCCGCCCCCTCGCCGTGCGTCTGCACCAGGCGCTGTACGCGGTCCGCGCGGCCGTCGACTACCAGCGGGCCACCGGCGGCCTGGACGCCTTCGACGGGGCCGTCGAGGCCGGCGCCAGCCGCGAGCTCACCGAGGCGCTGATCGCACTCGTCCGGGGCACCGAGGGCGCCCGTGTCGCCGTCGAATGGGCGCCGGCCGCCGGGGTCCCCGAGGCGTGCGCCGCGGGCGGCGAACCGGTCGAGTTCTCGCCCGGCGACCTGTCCGCGCTGCGCGAGGCGGGCGCCCGCTATCTGCGTGAGGAGCCCTCCGTGCCCGTACGGGTCACCGGGGCGGTCGTCCGGCTGCGCAGGTCGGGTCCGCGCGGCGAGGGCGGCGTACGGCTGCGGGTGCTGGCCGGCGCCGACGTCCCGCACGTGCGGCTCACCCTGGACGAGGAGGACTACCGCGCCGCCTGCCAGGCCCACCTGGCCGGACTGCCGGTACGGGTGCAGGGCCGCCTGGAGAGCAGGGGCGGCTTCCGCCGGATCACGGGCGCCTGCGGGGTCGTACCCGTGGAGGTCGACGAGGCCGAGCGGGACCGGCTGATGAAGTCCGCGCAGGGCGAACAGGGGGACGCCGAGGACGCGGACCGCTTCGACGAGGCCTGCGGGGGAGAGCGCCCGCGGGATTGATTTCGCGGTCGGCGGGTGCGGGTCGGTACGATCGCCTCTTGCGCGCGCTCCCGGTATGGCGCCGCACCCCCTTCAGTCAGGAGAGACCGGTGTCAGACGTCCGTGTGATCATCCAACGCGATTCCGAGCGGGAAGAGCGCACGGTGACGACGGGCACCACGGCCGCCGAGCTCTTCGCCGGCGAGCGCTCCGTCATCGCCGCGCGCGTGGCCGGCGAGCTCAGGGACCTGTCCCACGTGCTCGCGGACGGCGACGAGGTCGAGGGTGTCGAGATCTCCTCCGAGGACGGTCTGAACATCCTGCGCCACTCCACCGCCCACGTGATGGCGCAGGCCGTGCAGGAGCTCTTCCCCGAGGCCAAGCTGGGCATCGGCCCGCCGGTCAAGGACGGCTTCTACTACGACTTCGACGTCGAGCGGCCGTTCACGCCCGAGGACCTCAAGGCCGTCGAGAAGAAGATGCAGGAGATCCAGAAGCGGGGGCAGAGGTTCGCCCGCCGCGTGGTCTCCGACGAGGCGGCCCGCGAGGAGCTCGCCGACGAGCCGTACAAGCTGGAGCTCATCGGCATCAAGGGTTCCGCGTCCACCGACGACGGGGCGGACGTCGAGGTCGGCGGCGGCGAGCTGACGATCTACGACAACCTGGACGCCAGGACCGGTGACCTGTGCTGGAAGGACCTCTGCCGCGGTCCCCACCTGCCCACCACCCGCAACATCCCGGCGTTCAAGCTGATGCGCAACGCGGCCGCCTACTGGCGCGGCAGCGAGAAGAACCCCATGCTCCAGCGCATCTACGGCACCGCCTGGCCGACCAAGGACGAGCTGAAGGCGCACCTCGACTTCCTCGCCGAGGCCGAGAAGCGCGACCACCGCAAGCTGGGCTCCGAACTCGACCTGTTCTCCATCCCCGAGCAGATCGGCTCCGGCCTCGCCGTCTTCCACCCCAAGGGCGGCATCGTCCGCCGGGTCATGGAGGACTACTCGCGCCGCCGCCACGAGGAGGAGGGCTACGAGTTCGTCTACACCCCGCACGCGACGAAGGGGAAGCTCTTCGAGACCTCGGGCCACCTGGACTGGTACGCCGACGGCATGTACCCGCCCATGCAGCTCGACGAGGGCGTGGACTACTACCTCAAGCCCATGAACTGCCCGATGCACAACCTGATCTTCGACGCACGCGGCCGCTCCTACCGCGAACTGCCCCTGCGTCTCTTCGAGTTCGGGACCGTGTACCGGTACGAGAAGTCGGGCGTCGTGCACGGTCTGACCCGCGCCCGCGGCTTCACCCAGGACGACGCGCACATCTACTGCACCCGTGAGCAGATGTCGGAGGAGCTCGACAAGACGCTCACCTTCGTCCTCGGCCTGCTGCGCGACTACGGCCTGACCGACTTCTACCTGGAGCTGTCCACCAAGGACCCGGAGAAGTTCGTCGGCTCGGACGAGGTCTGGGAGGAGGCGACCGAGACGCTGCGCCAGGTCGCCGAGAAGCAGGGCCTCCCGCTCGTCCCCGACCCGGGCGGCGCCGCGTTCTACGGCCCGAAGATCTCCGTCCAGACGAAGGACGCCATCGGCCGCACCTGGCAGATGTCGACCATCCAGCTCGACTTCAACCTGCCGGAGCGCTTCGACCTGGAGTACACCGGCCCGGACGGCTCCAAGCAGCGTCCGGTGATGATCCACCGTGCCCTCTTCGGCTCGATCGAGCGGTTCTTCGCGGTGCTCCTGGAGCACTACGCGGGCGCCTTCCCCGCGTGGCTGGCCCCCGTCCAGGCGCTCGGCATCCCGATCGGCGACGCGCACGTGGAGTACCTGGAGAAGTTCGCCGCCGCCGCGAAGAAGCAGGGCCTGCGGGTCGAGGTGGACTCCTCCTCGGACCGCATGCAGAAGAAGATCCGCAACGCCCAGAAGCAGAAGGTGCCCTTCATGGTCATCGCGGGCGACGAGGACATGGCGAACGGCTCGGTCTCCTTCCGCTACCGCGACGGTTCGCAGGAGAACGGCATCCCGTTCGACGAGGCCCTCGCGAAGATCGCGAAGGTCGTCGAGGAGCGCACCCAGGTCTGACCGGCCCGGACCGTCCCGCAGGCCCCCGGAAGGCTCAGCCCTCCGGGGGCCTGCGGTCGCTCTCGCGCGAGAAGATCTGAAGCAGCCACGACGAGAACGAACCGGTCACCGCGCCGAGCAGGGCCAGCCCGCCGGCCATCATGCACATCGCGATCGCCCGGCCGCCCGGCGTCACCGGAGTGATGTCCCCGTAGCCGACCGTGCTCAGGGTCGCGGCGGCCCACCAGATCGCGTCCCCGAACGTCTTCATGGTCGCCCCGGGCGCGCCCCGCTCGCGCTGGTAGACCGCGAGGGCCCCGGCGAAGCCGAGGAGCAGCGTCGACAGACTGGCGTACGCGATCACGCGCGCGTGCAGGGACAGCCGGGGCTCGCCCTGCCGGTTCTGGATGGCGTCGTACAGCGGGACGATCCGCAGCGGCCGCAGCAACGGCAGCAGGACCACCACGGTGTGCAGGAAGTGCGTCCTGACGAACCGCGTGAAGCGCTGTCCGCTGAGGTGACGGCGGACGGCGTAGTCCGCCGCGAACACCAGCCAGAGCGCGAGCATCGTGAACCCGCACAGGCTCTTCCAGACCGACGGCATCGTCTCGGCCAGCACACGGGCCGCATAGGCGGCCAGGAACAGCAGCGACGCCAGGAACAGGGGGATCTCGGTGCGCTGCTCCCAGCGGGCGTAGCGGCTGTCTTCGTCCATCGGCCCAGCTTGGCCCGCGCCGCTCGCGCCGCAACCCCGCCGACACGCCGCGAACGGGCGAAGCAATATGCTGCCTTGCATGACGAGTGAGCCGGAGCAGCAGATCGGAGTGGGCACGCAGGACGCGTTCCAGCGTCTGTGGACGCCCCACCGGATGGCGTACATCCAGGGTGAGAACAAGCCGACCGGCCCGGGTGCGGACGACGGCTGTCCCTTCTGCTCGATCCCGGCCAAGTCCGACGAGGACGGGCTGGTCGTCCGGCGCGGTGAGCACGTCTACGCGGTGCTGAACCTGTACCCGTACAACGGCGGCCACCTGATGACCGTCCCGTACCGGCACGTGGCCGACTACACCGACCTGACGGCGCCGGAGACCGCGGAGCTCGGCGAACTGACCAAGCAGGCGATGACGGCCCTGCGGACCGCGTCCGGCGCCCAGGGCTTCAACATCGGCATGAACCAGGGCTCGGTCGCGGGCGCCGGCATCGCCGCCCACCTGCACCAGCACATCGTGCCCCGCTGGGGCGGCGACACCAACTTCATGCCGGTGGTGGGCCACACACGCGTACTGCCCCAGCTCCTGGCGGACACCAGGAAAATGCTCGCCGAAGCCTGGCCCACACCAACGCCCTAGCACCCCGGGCTCTCCAGCCCGCCCCGGCGGCTCCGGCTGCGAAGGCCTCGGCCGGCCATTCCAGCCCGTCCGGCGTTTGAGGACGAGGCCCCTTCAGTGCCGAGAACACGGGGGTCCGGGGGCGCAGCCCCCGCAGGGAGGCCGCCCCGGACCACCCGCACGATCCCGCCCCACCGCCGGAGGCCTACGCGTCGTAGGTGTCAGCCTTCCGCGGCGACACGTCCTGCACGGCCCCACTGAGCGCCGACGAACGCGAGCTGAACTTCTCGATGTCCACGTCGTGCTCCTTGAGCACCTTGAGTGCGGCGGTGTGCACCACCCGCAGCACCGGGGTGGCCGCGCGCAGCGCGTCGTCGGCCATGAAGCGGTGCCGCCAGGGCTGGTCGGCCCAGGCGTGCCGCAGCCCGAAGGGCTCGGGCAGCCCGATGGAGCCGCCGAGCCACTTCAGCAGCGGCGGGTACCAGCTGATCGTGGCCCGCGCGGCCAGCCGGACCACCTCGTCGGCGGTGACCAGCGGAAGCTTGACCGTCCGCGTCTCCCAGAAGCGGACGCTCTTGGCGACCTCCTTGACGGGCGCCTCGGACTTCGTGGTGAACAGGCCGTTGACCGGTCCCAGCGCGTGTCCGGTGACCTCGATGCGGAGCGTCTCGTGCAGCACCGTCACCGTGATCAGCATGGTGATGATCAACTGGCCGTCCCAGAGCGGCCACTGGACGCCCAGGTAGTGCCGGTCGCCGCCGCCGAACTGCTGGTTGTTGCAGATGTCCTCTATGGCCCGCGGCTTGACCTGGTAGGCCTCGACGTCGGTGCCCTCCGGCCGGGCGACGGCCTTCGCGTTCTCGCCGACCGGGGTGACGATCCAGTGCCGGACCGTGGGCGGCGGGAAGCCGCCGGTCTTCAGGCTCTGGCGGGGCAGCAGCTTCAGCTGGTCGTGGATGGCCCGTACGACCGTCCAGCTGCGGAACTCGTGGACGCCCTTCACCGGGTCGAGCGGCGTCAGCTCCTCGGCGAGGTGCCAGGCGCCCCAGCGCGTGCCCATGCCGAGTATGCCCTTGGGGCCCGCGTAGAAGACCGAGTTGGACTGCTGTTCGGCGCTGAGCCGCGCCAGCGACTGGCGCAGCTGCTCGGCCGCCGTCTGGTTCGGGCTGGTGGGCACCGCCTCGGGGACCTTGGCACCGACGCTGCTGCCGGACAGCAGGCTGTCCCAGCGCTCGCGCAGGTCCTTCGCGGTGCCCTCGCAGATCCGCTTGGCCAGGAACCAGCCGGCCACGGGGGCCACGACACAGCCCCGCGCGTACCAGCCCACCGGGCCGCCGAAGGGCATCTTGACCAGGAAGAGCACGGCCAGGGCGCCCATCGCGACGAGCAGGCCGCTACCCAGGCCGGAGACCCGCTTGTTGTCCAGTTTGCCCACCGTCGCCCGCAGCTGGAAGACGAGGAGCCACACCAGCAGCCCGGGCAGGAAGAGCACCCCGCACAGCAGCATCACGCCGGTCAGCTTCTGGTCGCGCTCGCGGCGGATGCGGTTGGCCGCGAGGCAGTGCTCGACGACCGCTTGGGGCTCGCTCCCGAAGGACTGGATCAGGGGTTTGCGGCCGACGCCCAGCATGCGGTCGATCACCGCCTGGGAGAACGCCTCCCCGAGGTTGGGCCGGAAGATCCGCGCCCAGCTGCGGCCGGGACTGACCGCGGTCTGGTGCCACTCGTTGTCGGCCTTCTTGATGTCCTCGACCGGGTTGTCCCGGTAGGCGGCCGAGGCCAGGGCGAAGGTCGGCGTCTGTCCGCCGTCGCCCGTCTGCGGCACCTGTGGTCCGAAGATGTCCGCGTAACCGCTGTCAACGGTCATATCCGCCCCCCATAGCCGCCGCTCCCGCTTCTGCGGCTTTCCCGACTTCCGTACTCCGCACACCTGTTGATCAGGTCATCAGCGTATCCGCAGGCACCGGCGTCCGTCGGCGGACGGCCGAAGCCGCCCGCCGAATCGGAGGGAAACATTCCACGCGGTCGCCGCACCGGCCCCCTCCGGACCGCCCGACGCCGCCCGTCAGCCGTCCTGGGCCTGTTTGCGGACCCGCTCGGCGACCTGCGCCGGCATCGGCTCGTGCCGGGCGTAGGCGCGGTCGAACCGGGCGGTGCCGTGGGACAGGGAGCGCAGGTCGATCGCGTACCGGCCGATCTCGATCTCGGGCACCTCGGCCTTGATCAGCGTGCGCCCGCCGCTGGTCTGCTCGGTCCCCAGCACCCGTCCGCGACGGCCCGACAGGTCGCTCATCACGGCGCCCACGTAGGCGTCGCCGACCAGGACGGTCACCTCGGCCACCGGCTCCAGCAGATGGATCCGCGCCTCGGCCGCCGCCTCCCGCAGCGCGAGCGCGCCCGCCGTCTGGAACGCGGCGTCGGAGGAGTCCACCGAGTGCGCCTTGCCGTCGAGCAGGGTGATCCGCACGTCGACCAGCGGATGGCCGGCCGCGAGGCCCTTGACCGCCTGCGCCCGGACGCCCTTCTCGACGGAGGGGATGAACTGCCGGGGCACCGCGCCGCCGACGACCTTGTCCACGAACTCGATGCCCGCCCCGCCCGGCAGCGGTTCCACCTCGATCTCGCACACGGCGTACTGACCGTGCCCGCCGGACTGCTTGACGTGCCGTCCACGCCCGGTGGACCTCGCCGCGAACGTCTCCCGCAGGGGGACCCGGTGCGGGACGACGTCGACCTGGACGCCGTAGCGGGAGCGCAGCCGCTCCAGCGCGACGTCCGAGTGGGCCTCGCCCAGGCACCACAGGACGACCTGGTGGGTGTGCTGGTTCTGTTCCAGGCGCATCGTCGGGTCCTCGGCGACCAGCCGCGCCAGCCCCTGGGAGAGCTTGTCCTCGTCGGCCTTGCTGTGCGCCTGGATGGCGAGCGGCAGCAGCGGGTCGGGCATCTGCCAGGGCTCCATGAGCAGGGGGTCGTCCTTGGCGGACAGGGTGTCGCCGGTCTCGGCCCGGCCGAGTTTCGCGACGCACGCGAGGTCGCCCGCGATGCAGTGCGTCAGGCTCCGCTGCTGTTTGCCGAAGGGCGCGGACAGGGCGCCGACCCGTTCGTCGACGTCGTGGTCCTCGTGGCCGCGGTCGGCGAGACCGTGCCCCGAGACATGGACGGTCTCGTCGGGACGGAGCGTGCCGGAGAAGACCCTGACCAGCGAGACCCGGCCCACGTAGGGGTCGGAGGAGGTCTTCACGACCTCGGCGACCAGCGGCCCGTCCGGGTCGCACACGGCCGGCTCGCGCGGCGCGCCGTCGACCGTCGTGATCCGGGGCGCCGTGCGCTCCAGCGGCGTCGGGAACCCCCGTGTGACCAGTTCCAGCAGCTCCACGGTGCCGAGGCCCTGTCGGGCGCCCTCGGCGGCCGGGGCGGCCGCGAGGACGGGGAAGAACGTGCCGCGCGCGACCGCCCGCTCCAGGTCCTCGATCAGCGTCTTGACGTCGATCCGCTCACCGCCGAGGTAGCGGTCCATGAGGGTCTCGTCCTCGCTCTCGGCGATGATCCCCTCGATCAGGCGGTTGCGGGCCTCCTCGATGTCGGGCAGCCGGTCCTCGCCCGGTTCGGACTCTTTGCGCTCGCCCGTCGCGTAGTCGAAGAGCTTGCGGGACAGCAGGCCGACCAGTCCGGTCACGGGCGCGTGCCCGTCGGGTCCCTCCGGCCCGCGCAGCGGCAGGTACAGCGGGAGCACCGCGTCGGGGTCGTCCCCGCCGAAGGCCTCCGCGCAGATCCGCGTCATCTCCTCGAAGTCCGCGCGGGCCGCCTCCAGATGCGTCACGACGATCGCGCGGGGCATGCCGACCGCGGCGCACTCCTCCCACACCATGCGGGTCGAGCCGTCCACGCCGTCCGACGCCGAGACGACGAAGAGGGCCGCGTCCGCGGCGCGCAGACCGGCCCTGAGCTCGCCGACGAAGTCGGCGTATCCGGGGGTGTCGAGGACGTTGACCTTGATGCCGTCCCACTCGACGGGCACCAGGGAGAGCTGGACCGAGCGCTGCTGCCGGTGCTCGATCTCGTCGTAGTCGGAGACGGTGCCGCCGTCCTCCACACGACCCGCCCGGTTCACCGCCCCCGCCGTCAGCGCGAGGGCCTCCACCAGAGTCGTCTTGCCCGATCCACAGTGGCCGACCAGCACCACATTCCGTACGGACGCGGGATGGTCGGCCGCCGTAGCCCTGCCGGCGGCTCCGGGATGTGCATTCGCCTTGTCGCCCATTTTCCTTGCCTCCCGAACACGGTGAGGTCACTGGGGGCGCGGGCACCACGGCCCCGCGTGCGATGGCGGCTCCGGCGACGCCCGCGGTCCTTCGAGCTTTCCACTCCCGTCACGGCGCGTCCATACGGAGGACGCGACCCGGCCCGTGACCCGGACGGCGTCCGCCCGTCACACGGGGAGCCGGGACACGGGGGGCCGGGTGCCCGACCGTCGCACACACGCGCGCGTGGCTACGATGGGCCAGCCGGTGGCCAGCAGGGGCCGCGCGGCGAAACCGACCCTCGGGAAGGCCATGCTGAACAAGTACGCGCGTGCATTCTTCACGCGTGTCCTCACACCGTTCGCCGCGTTTCTCATCCGCCGGGGCGTGAGCCCCGACACGGTCACCCTCCTCGGCACCGCCGGCGTGATCGCGGGCGCGCTGGTCTTCTACCCCAGGGGCGAGTTCTTCTGGGGCACGATCGTGATCACGCTCTTCGTCTTCTCCGACCTGGTCGACGGCAACATGGCGCGCCAGCTCGGCCGCACCAGCCGCTGGGGCGCCTTCCTCGACTCCACGCTCGACCGGGTCGCCGACGGCGCCATCTTCGGCGGCTTCGCCCTCTGGTACGCGGGCAACGGCGACGACAACATCCTGTGCGCGGTCTCGATCTTCTGCCTGGCGAGCGGCCAGGTGGTGTCGTACACGAAGGCCCGCGGCGAGTCGATCGGCCTGCCGGTCGCCGTCAACGGGCTGGTGGAGCGCGCCGAACGCCTGGTGATCTCCCTGGTCGCGGCCGGGCTCGCCGGTCTGCACACCTTCGGCGTCCCCGGCATCCAGGTGCTGCTGCCGGTCGCGCTGTGGATCGTCGCCGTGGGCAGCCTCGTCACGCTGATCCAGCGCGTGGTCACGGTCCGCCGCGAGTCGGCCGAGGCGGAGGCGGAGGCCGCCGCGGCCGAGGGGACGCAGGGACACGAGGCCCAGGGGAGCGAGGCCGCGAAGTGAGCGCCCAGGAGCGCCTGACCGACGCGCTGTACGGACTCGGCTGGAGCACGGTCAAGAAGCTCCCCGAGTCCGTCGCGGTACGCCTCGGCCGTACCGTCGCCGACCTCGCGTGGAAGCGGCGCGGCAAGGGCGTGCGACGGCTGGAGAGCAACTACGCGCGCGTGGTGCCGGGCGCGGGCCCCGAACGCCTGGCCGAGCTCTCCCGCGCGGGGATGCGGTCCTACCTGCGCTACTGGATGGAGTCCTTCCGGCTGCCGGCCTGGAGCACCGACCGGGTCCGCGAGGGCTTCGTGCCCAAGGACGTGCACCATCTGACCGACGGGATCGCCGCCGGCCGGGGAGTCGTGCTCGCCCTGCCGCACATGGCCAACTGGGACCTGGCCGGCGCCTGGGTCACCACCGAGCTGGGCACGCCGTTCACCACCGTCGCCGAACGCCTCAAGCCCGAGACGCTGTACGACCGGTTCGTCGCCTACCGGGAGGGCCTCGGCATGGAGGTGCTGCCGCACAGCGGCGGTAACGCCTTCGGCACCCTGGCCCGCCGGCTGCGCGACGGCGGCCTGGTCTGCCTGGTCGCCGAACGCGACCTGTCCGCCTCCGGGGTCGAGGTCGAATTCTTCGGCGCCGCGGCCCGGATGCCCGCGGGACCCGCCCTGCTCGCCCAGCAGACGGGGGCGCTGCTGCTCCCCGTCACCCTCTGGTACGACGACTCGCCCGTCATGCAGGGCCGCGTGCATCCCCCGATCGAGGTACCCGGGACAGGTACGCGGGCCGAGAAGACGTCTGTCATGACACAGGCGCTGGCCGACGCCTTCGCCACCGGCATCGCCGACCATCCGGAGGACTGGCACATGTTGCAGCGGTTGTGGCTCGCGGACCTGGAACCGCGCCCGGCGGACGGGGACACTGCGTGAGGATCGGCATCGTCTGCCCGTACTCCTGGGACGTGCCCGGGGGCGTCCAGTTCCACATCCGCGACCTCGCCGAGTACTTCATCCGGCTCGGCCACGAGGTGTCCGTGCTGGCCCCCGCCGACGACGACACCCCGCTGCCGCCCTACGTCGTCTCGGCGGGCCGCGCGGTCCCGGTGCCGTACAACGGCTCGGTGGCCCGCCTCAACTTCGGTTTCCTGTCCGCCGCGCGGGTACGGCGCTGGCTGCACGACGGGGCCTTCGACGTCGTCCACATCCACGAGCCGACCTCGCCCTCGCTCGGCCTGCTCACCTGCTGGGCGGCCTCCGGCCCGATAGTGGCCACCTTCCACACGTCCAACCCGCGCTCGCGCGCCATGATCGCCGCCTACTCCATCCTCCAGGCCGCCCTGGAGAAGATCAGCGCGCGCATCGCGGTCAGCGAGTACGCCCGGCGGACGCTGGTGGAGCACCTCGGCGGGGACGCGGTCGTCATCCCCAACGGCGTCGACGTCGACTTCTTCGCCCGGGCCGAGCCGAACCCGCAGTGGCAGGGCGGCACGATCGGCTTCGTCGGACGCATCGACGAGCCCCGCAAGGGCCTTCCCGTGCTGATGCGGGCCCTCCCGAGGATCTTCGCCGAGCGGCCGGAGGCCCGGCTGCTGGTCGCCGGACGCGGCGACGAGAAGGAGGCGGTGGAGAACCTGCCCGAGGAGCTGCACGGGCGCGTGGAGTTCCTCGGCATGGTCAGCGACGAGGACAAGGCCCGCTTCCTGCGCAGCATCGACCTGTACGTCGCGCCCAACACCGGCGGCGAGAGCTTCGGCATCATCCTGGTCGAGGCCATGTCCGCCGGGGCGCCGGTGCTCGCCTCCGACCTCGACGCCTTCGCGCAGGTCCTCGACCAGGGAGCGGCCGGGGAGCTGTTCGCCAACGAGGACGCCGACGCGCTCGCCGAGGCGGCGGTGCGGCTCCTGGGCGACCCCGGGCGCCGGGCCGAACTGAGCGAGCGGGGCAGCGCCCACGTACGGCGCTTCGACTGGTCGACCGTGGGCGCGGACATCCTGTCGGTGTACGAGACGGTGACCGCGGGCGCGGCGGCGGTCGCGGCCGACGACGACCGGGGATCGGCGGGTCTGCGGGCCCGGCTCGGGCTCGCGCGGGACTGACCCGCCCCGCGGCCGCGGGGGTCACGGGTAGCCTTGCCGCCCGTGACCGCAACCCTGATCTGGATCCTGGTCGTCCTCGTCGCGATCGGCCTGTACCTGAGCTGGACGGCGGGACGGCTGGACCGGCTGCACGCCCGCATCGACGCCGCCCGTGCCGCGCTGGACGCCCAGCTGCTGCGCCGGGCGTCCGTGGCCCAGGAGCTGGCCACCTCCAAGGTGCTCGACCCGGCGGCCTCGATCGTCCTGTACGAGGCCGCGCACGCGGCGCGGCAGGCGGAGGAGGAGCAGCGCGAGGTCGCCGAGAGCGAACTCAGCCAGGCCCTGCGGGCCGTCTTCGCGGACACCCGCCAGCTGGACGTCGTGCGCGAGGCGCCCGGCGGGGACGCGGCCGCCCACGAGCTGACGGAGGCCGTCCGCCGGGTTCCCATGGCCCGACGCTTCCACAACGACGCCGTGGGCGCCGTCCGCAGGCTGCGCGAGCACCGCAAGGTCCGCTGGTTCCGGCTGGCCGGCCACGCCCCGTTCCCGATGGCCTTCGAGATGGACGACGAAGCGCCCCCCGCCCTGGCCGACCGCGCGGCCTGAGCGGGGCGGCGGCGGGGCCGGCCCGCACCCCACGATGCCGGTGCGGGCCGCATGATCGTCCGAAAAGGATCCACGGGCTTGTCATTGGCCCTTGCTGTGGACTGGTCCACTCGCGTTTTCTCGGTGCTGCACAAATCCCCTTCCCGACGAGTGAGGTCACCCCGTGTCCAGCACGCTCTCCGCAAACCAGACCCCCGAGACCGGCACCGCGCGCGTGAAGCGCGGGATGGCCGAGCAGCTCAAGGGCGGCGTGATCATGGACGTCGTCACGCCGGAGCAGGCGAAGATCGCCGAGGACGCGGGCGCCGTCGCCGTCATGGCGCTGGAGCGGGTCCCGGCCGACATCCGCAAGGACGGCGGCGTGGCCCGGATGTCCGACCCGGACATGATCGAGGGCATCATCGAGGCCGTGTCCATCCCGGTCATGGCGAAGTCCCGGATCGGCCACTTCGTCGAGGCGCAGGTCCTCCAGTCGCTCGGCGTCGACTACATCGACGAGTCCGAGGTCCTCACCCCGGCCGACGAGGTCAACCACAGCGACAAGTTCGCCTTCACGACCCCGTTCGTGTGCGGCGCCACCAACCTGGGCGAGGCGCTGCGCCGGATCGCCGAGGGCGCGGCGATGATCCGCTCCAAGGGCGAGGCCGGCACGGGCAACGTCGTCGAGGCCGTCCGCCACCTGCGTCAGATCAAGAACGAGATCGCCCGTCTGCGCGGCTTCGACAACAACGAGCTGTACGCCGCCGCCAAGGACCTGCGCGCCCCGTACGAGCTCGTCAAGGAGGTCGCCGAGCTCGGCAAGCTCCCCGTCGTGCTGTTCTCCGCCGGTGGTGTCGCCACCCCGGCCGACGCCGCGCTGATGCGCCAGCTCGGCGCCGAGGGCGTCTTCGTCGGCTCCGGCATCTTCAAGTCCGGCGACCCGGCCAAGCGTGCCGCCGCCATCGTGAAGGCCACCACCTTCTACGACGACCCGAAGATCATCGCGGACGCCTCCCGCAACCTGGGCGAGGCCATGGTCGGCATCAACTGCGACACCCTGCCCGAGGCCGAGCGCTACGCCAACCGCGGCTGGTAACCACCCGATGAGCCACGCAGCCCCTGTCATCGGCGTCCTGGCCCTCCAGGGCGACGTCCGGGAGCACCTCATCGCCCTGGCCGCGGCGGACGCCGTGGCCAGGCCGGTGCGGCGTCCCGAGGAACTCGCCGAGGTCGACGGACTCGTCATCCCCGGCGGCGAGTCCACCACCATCTCCAAGCTGGCCGTCCTCTTCGGCGTGATGGAGCCGCTCCGCGCGCGCGTGCGGGACGGGATGCCCGTCTACGGAACCTGCGCGGGCATGATCATGCTCGCCGACAAGATCCTCGACCCGCGCTCGGGCCAGGAGACCGTCGGCGGCATCGACATGATCGTCCGCCGCAACGCCTTCGGACGTCAGAACGAGTCCTTCGAAGCCGCCCTCGACGTCGACGGCGTCCCCGGCGAACCGGTGGAGGGCGTCTTCATCCGCGCCCCCTGGGTCGAGTCGGTCGGCGCCGGCACCGAGGTGCTCGCCGAGCACGAGGGGCACATCGTCGCCGTGCGCCAGGGCAACGCGCTCGCCACGTCCTTCCACCCCGAACTGACCGGCGACCACCGCGTGCACGCCCTGTTCGTCGACATGGTGCGCGCGAACCGGGCCGCGGAGTCCTTGTAGGATCTGGGGGTTCCCCTAGGCTCTCAGGCCCGGGGAGTTCGTATCAGATTGGGTTACGCGAAGGAGACAGGCAGATGTCCGGCCACTCTAAATGGGCTACGACGAAGCACAAGAAGGCCGTGATCGACGCCAAGCGCGGCAAGCTCTTCGCGAAGCTGATCAAGAACATCGAGGTGGCTGCCCGGATGGGCGGCGTCGACATCGAGGGCAACCCGACCCTTTACGACGCCATCCAGAAGGCCAAGAAGCAGTCGGTCCCGAACAAGAACATCGACTCCGCGGTCAAGCGCGGCGGCGGCCTCGAGGCCGGCGGCGCCGACTACGAGACGATCATGTACGAGGGCTACGGCCCGAACGGTGTCGCGGTCCTCATCGAGTGCCTCACCGACAACCGCAACCGCGCCGCCTCCGACGTCCGCGTCGCCATGACCCGCAACGGCGGCTCCATGGCCGACCCGGGATCGGTGTCCTACCTGTTCAACCGCAAGGGCGTCGTCATCGTCCCCAAGGGTGAGCTGGCCGAGGACGACGTGCTCGACGCGGTCCTCGACGCGGGCGCCGAGGAGGTCAACGACCTCGGTGAGTCCTTCGAGGTCCTCTCCGAGGCCACCGACATGGTCGCGGTGCGCACCGCCCTCCAGGAAGCCGGCATCGACTACGACTCCGCCGAGGCCAACTTCGTGCCGACCATGCAGGTCGAGCTCGACGAGGACGGCGCGAGGAAGATCTTCAAGCTGATCGACGCGCTCGAGGACAGCGACGACGTCCAGAACGTCTTCGCCAACTTCGACGTCAGCGACGAGGTCATGGAGAAGGTCGACGCGTAGCGCCGCCACGAGCCGGACGGCCGCCTCGGGCCGGCGGGACACGCGTCCCGCCGGCCCGACGTCGTTGTCGGTGCCTGCGGATAGCCTGGCCATCGTCACAGATCACCGCCGACGGACCCCGATCCGGGGGACCGTGCGCCGAGGCCGAGGAGCCCCGGCGGTGTCCGGTCATGTCCGCGGGAGCGGCGGCGGCTCGGCCGCGAGGAGGGGAGGGCGCGTGCGGGTACTCGGGGTGGACCCCGGACTGACGCGATGCGGTGTCGGTGTCGTCGAAGGGGTCGCGGGCCGGCCGCTCACCATGCTCGGTGTGGGCGTCGTACGTACGCCCGCGGACGCCGAACTGGGCCGTCGCCTCGTCGGCATCGAAGAGGGCATAGAGCGGTGGCTCGACGAATACCGGCCCGAACACGTCGCCGTGGAACGGGTGTTCAGCCAGCACAACGTCCGCACGGTCATGGGCACCGCCCAGGCCAGCGCCGTCGCCATGCTGTGCGCCTCCCGCCGCGGGATCCCCGTCGCCCTGCACACCCCGAGCGAGGTCAAGGCCGCCGTCACCGGCAGCGGGCGCGCGGACAAGGCCCAGATCGGCGCGATGGTCACCCGCCTGCTGCGCCTCGACGCGCCCCCCAAGCCGGCCGACGCCGCCGACGCCCTCGCCCTCGCCATCTGCCACATCTGGCGCGGCCCCGCGCAGAACCGGCTCCAGCGGGCCGTCGACCGGCACACGGCGGCGGCCCCGTCCCCATCGAAAGGCCGTACGGCATGATCGCCTTCGTCAGCGGCACGGTCGCCGCACTCGCCCCCGACGCGGCCGTGGTAGAGGTGGGCGGTGTGGGCATGGCCGTCCAGTGCTCGCCGAACACGCTGTCCACGCTCCGCCTCGGCAGGCCCGCCAAGCTCGCCACCTCCCTGGTCGTCCGAGAGGACTCCCTGACCCTCTACGGCTTCGTGGACGACGACGAGCGCCAGGTCTTCGAACTGCTCCAGACGGCGAGCGGCGTGGGCCCCCGGCTCGCCCAGGCCATGCTGGCGGTGCACGCCCCGGACGCGCTGCGCCGCGCGGTCGCCACCGGCGACGAGAAGGCCCTCGTCGCGGTGCCGGGCATCGGCAAGAAGGGCGCCCAGAAGCTGCTCCTGGAGCTCAAGGACCGCCTGGGCGAGCCGCTCGGCGCACCCGCCGTCGGCACGCCGGTCACCAGCGGCTGGCGCGACCAGCTGCACGCGGCACTGATCGGCCTCGGCTACGCCACCCGCGAGGCCGACGAGGCGGTCGCCGCCGTGACCCCGCAGGCCGAGGCCGCCGAGGGCGCGCCCCAGGTGGGCCAGCTCCTGAAGGCCGCCCTTCAGACCCTGAACCGCGCCCGCTAGGAGACGTCAGTGAACTGGGACGACACGACCGAAGAGACCGCACCCGAGCGGCTGGTCGGCTCTGTCGCCGACCGGGAGGACCAGGCCGTCGAGGCCGCGCTGCGCCCCAAGGACCTCGGCGAGTTCATCGGCCAGGAGAAGGTCCGCGAACAGCTCGACCTCGTCCTGCGCGCCGCACGCGCGCGGGGCGCCACCGCCGACCACGTGCTGCTCTCCGGCGCCCCCGGCCTCGGCAAGACCACCCTCTCGATGATCATCGCCGCCGAGATGGGCGCCCCGATCCGCATCACCAGCGGCCCCGCCATCCAGCACGCGGGCGACCTCGCGGCGATCCTGTCCTCCCTCCAGGAGGGCGAGGTCCTCTTCCTCGACGAGATCCACCGCATGTCGCGGCCCGCCGAGGAGATGCTCTACATGGCGATGGAGGACTTCCGCGTCGACGTCATCGTCGGCAAGGGCCCCGGCGCCACCGCCATCCCGCTCGAGCTCCCTCCCTTCACCCTGGTCGGCGCCACCACGCGCGCGGGCCTGCTGCCGCCCCCGCTGCGCGACCGCTTCGGCTTCACGGCGCACATGGAGTTCTACGAACCCGCCGAACTGAAGCGCGTCGTCCACCGCTCCGCCGACCTCCTCGACGTGGAGATCGACACCGACGGAGCCGCCGAGATCGCCGGCCGCTCGCGGGGCACCCCCCGCATCGCCAACCGGCTGCTGCGCCGGGTCCGCGACTACGCGCAGGTCAAGGCCGACGGCAGGATCACCCGGTCGATCGCGGAGGCCGCCCTCAAGGTCTACGAGGTCGACGGCCGCGGTCTCGACCGTCTCGACCGGGGGGTCCTGGAAGCCCTGCTCAAGCTCTTCGGCGGCGGCCCGGTCGGCCTGTCCACCCTCGCCGTGGCGGTGGGGGAGGAGCGCGAGACGGTCGAGGAGGTCGCCGAGCCCTTCCTGGTGAGGGAGGGGCTGCTCGCCCGGACCCCGCGCGGGCGGGTGGCGACCCCGGCCGCCTGGGCGCACCTCGGACTCACGCCGGCCCGGGGGAGCGGACAGCAGGACCTGTTCGGGGCGTGACGCGGGGGGCCGCGGCGGCGGCATTGGCCGGGTCAGGAACCCAGGTGCCATGCTGAGCGTTGTTCCATGCGCGCGGACTCGCTTAGACTCCGCCGATGCCGCCGTTGCCGGCGGCACACAACCCCCATCCAACAGGCCGCTCCACCATCGCGGTCGTCCGAAGGAAGTCCGTCCCGTGAGTCCTGTGACCCTCCTCCCGTTCATCGTGCTCATCGGGGCCATGTTCCTGATGACCCGGTCGGCCAAGAAGAAGCAGCAAGCGGCCGCCAGCATGCGAAACGACATGCAGCCCGGAAGTGGTGTCCGCACCATCGGGGGCATGTACGCGACGGTGAAGGAGGTCAACGAGGACACGGTCCTCCTCGACGCCGGTCCCGGCGTCGACCTGCTCTTCGCGAAGAACTCGATCGGCGCCGTCCTGACCGACGACGAGTACAACCGCATCGTCCACGGCATCGAGCACGACCTGAAGTCCGACTCCGACGTCGTCCCGGACGACGCCTCCTCCCTCACCGGGTCCACCGAGGGCGACGACACCGTCGACGAAGCTGCCGCCTCCGACGACAAGGTTGTCGACCTCGGCAAGAAGGACGAGCCCGAAGAGGTGCAGGACAAGGCCGCCGAGGCCGACGAAGAGCCGAAGAAGACCGACGGCGACTCCGACACGAAGAAGTAGCACCGTCCCCGGCGCGCAAGGGTCCCACCCGTCCGTGCCGGGGCGCGCTCATCTCGCCAGGGGATCCCGACACCATGTCATGGCCGCTGCCGCGCCGACCCGGCGCGAGGCGGCCCGAGAGGGAGTACGAGAAGGTGGCAGCACCTAAGAAGGGCCGGAGCGCGAGTGCCCAGAGCAAGCCGGGGCGCTCGCTGGCCCTGATCCTGATCGCCATCGTGGGGCTCACCGCAGGCATGTTCGCCTCCGGTCACACCACCCCGCGTCTGGGCATCGACCTTGCCGGCGGCACCAGCATCACGCTGAAGGCGAAGTCGGACCAGGGGTCCGCGATCAACAAGGCCAACATGAACACCGCGGTCGACATCATGAACCGCCGTGTCAACGGGCTGGGCGTCTCCGAGGCGGAGGTGCAGACCCAGGGCAACGACAACATCATTGTCAACATCCCCAAGGGCACCAACTCCGAGAAGGCCCGGCAGCAGGTCGGCACCACCGCGAAGCTGTACTTCCGTCCGGTCCTGGCCCAGGAGGCCACCGGCTCCGCCGTCACCGCCTCGCCCAGCGCGTCCGCGAGCGGCTCGTCCAGCGCCTCCCCGAGCCCCTCGGCGAGCGCGTCCGGCACCGGTGAGAAGGCGACCTCCTCGTCCTCCCCGTCGGCCTCCGCCACCTCGCAGGGTCGCGCGGTCACCGACGCCCTGAAGGCCGACTCCACCCCGTCGGCCTCCGCGAGCACCAAGGCGGGCTCCTCCGCCAGCCCGTCGGCCTCCGCGAGCGGCGGCGCCGCCGTCTCCGAGGGCGACGCGGCCCTCCAGGCCAAGTACGCGGCCCTCGACTGCTCCAAGGAGTCGGTCCGCAACACGGCCGGCGACGGCGTCAAGCCCGGCGACGCCACCGTGGCCTGCGGCGAGATCGACAAGGTCTGGTACAAGTACCTGCTCGGCCCGGCCGCCGTCGACGGCACCGAGGTCGACAAGGCCCAGGCGGTCTTCGACACCCAGGGCGCCGCGGGCTGGCAGGTCACGATGACCTTCACCAAGCAGGGCGGCAAGAAGTTCGCTGACATCACCGGCAAGCTCGCCCAGAACCAGCAGCCGCAGAACGAGTTCGGCATCGTGCTCGACGGCAACGTCGTCTCCAGCCCGTACGTGAGCTCCTCCATCACCGGCGGCCAGGCCCAGATCTCCGGCAGCTTCACGCAGACCGAGGCCCAGGGCCTCGCCAACATGCTGTCCTACGGTGCGCTCCCGCTCTCCTTCGAGGAGCAGAGCGTGACCACGGTGACGGCCGCGCTCGGCGGCGACCAGCTGCACGCCGGTCTGCTGGCCGGCGCCATCGGCCTCGCCCTCGTCGTGATCTACCTGGTCGCCTACTACCGGGGCCTGGCGCTCATCGCGCTCGCGTCCCTGCTGGTCTCCGCGGCCCTCACCTACGTGCTGATGGCCCTGCTCGGCCCGGCCATCGGCTTCGCGCTGAATCTGCCCGCCGTCTGCGGCGCCATCGTCGCCATCGGTATCACCGCGGACTCGTTCATCGTGTACTTCGAACGGGTCCGTGACGAGATCCGCGAGGGCCGTACCCTGCGTCCCGCCGTCGAGCGGGCCTGGCCGCGCGCCCGTCGCACCATCCTGGTCTCCGACTTCGTGTCGTTCCTCGCCGCCGCGGTGCTCTTCGTCGTCACGGTCGGCAAGGTCCAGGGCTTCGCGTTCACCCTCGGCCTGACCACCGTCCTCGACGTGGTCGTGGTCTTCTTCTTCACCAAGCCGCTGATGACGCTCATCGCTCGGCGGAAGTTCTTCGCGAACGGCCACAAGTGGTCCGGCCTCGACCCGAAGAGCCTGGGTGCCCAGCCGCCGCTGCGCCGCACCCGCCGTCCCGGTGGTCCCGCCGCCGGCCCCGTCGAGACGAAGGAGGCATGAGCGATGTCGAAACTCGGTAACCTCGGCGCCCGCCTGCACCGCGGCGAGATCAGCTACGACTTCATCGGCCACCGCAAGCTGTGGTACGGCATCTCGATCCTGATCACCATCACGGCCATCGTCGGCCTGGCGGTGCGCGGCCTGAACATGGGCATCGACTTCCAGGGCGGCGCCGTCTTCACGACGGAGAAGACCAGCGTCACGGTCTCCCAGGCCGAGGAGTTCGCCAAGGACGCGTCCGGCCACGACGCGGTCGTGCAGAAGCTCGGCAACGGCACGCTGCGCATCCAGATCGCCGGTATGGACATCAAGCAGTCCAACCAGATCAAGGACGACCTCGCCACCGACTTCAAGACCGACCCGGAGACGATCACCGCTGAACTGGTCGGCCCCAGCTGGGGCGACCAGATCGCCAACAAGGCCTGGCAGGGTCTGGCGATCTTCATGGTCCTGGTCGTGATCTACCTGGCGATCGCCTTCGAGTGGCGGATGGCCATCGCCGCCCTCGTCGCCCTGATCCACGACATCACCATCACGGTCGGCATCTACGCCCTGGTGGGCTTCGAGGTCACGCCGGGCACGGTGATCGGTCTGCTGACCATCCTCGGTTACTCGCTGTACGACACGGTCGTCGTCTTCGACTCCCTCAAGGAACAGACGAAGGACCTCACCAAGCAGACCCGCTTCACCTACAGCGAGATCGCCAACCGGTCGATCAACGGCACGCTGGTCCGCTCCATCAACACCACGGTCGTCGCGCTGCTGCCGGTGGCGGGCCTGCTGTTCATCGGCGGCGGCTTCCTCGGCGCGGGCACGCTCAACGACATCTCGCTGTCGCTGTTCGTCGGCCTCGCGGCCGGCGCCTACTCCTCGATCTTCATCGCCACGCCGCTCGTCGCCGACCTCAAGGAACGCGACCCGCAGATCAAGGCGCTGCGCAAGCGCGTCCTGGCCAAGCGGGCCCAGGGCCCGGCCGAGGAGGCGTTCGCCCGCACCTCTGCCGGTGCCGGTCACACGGAGGGCCCGGAGGACGACGACGATGCCGAGGCCGCGGTCGTCGGTCCCCGTCACCAGCCGGCCGCCCGGGGCCGGGGCCGGGGCCGCCCGTCGGGGAAGCGCCGATGACGGAGCTCACCGACATCACGACGCTGCTCCTCAGCCGCATCCGTGACGTGGCCGACTACCCGGAGCCCGGGGTGATGTTCAAGGACATCACCCCGCTCCTGGCGGACCCGGTGGCGTTCACCGCGCTCACCGACGCCTTCGCCGAGGTCGCGGAGCGCACCGGCGCCACCAAGGTCGTCGGCCTGGAGGCCCGGGGCTTCATCCTGGGCGCCCCGGTCGCCGTCCGCGCGGGCCTCGGCTTCGTCCCCGTGCGCAAGGCGGGCAAGCTCCCCGGAGCCACCCTCGCCCAGGCCTACGACCTGGAGTACGGCTCGGCCGAGATCGAGGTGCACGCCGAGGACCTGACCGCCGACGACCGGGTGCTGATCGTCGACGACGTCCTCGCCACCGGCGGCACCGCCGAGGCGTCCATCCAGCTCATCCACCGGGCGGGCGCCGAGGTCGCGGGCGTCGCCGTCCTGATGGAGCTGGGCTTCCTCGAGGGCCGTCCGCGCCTGGAGGCGGCCCTGCGGGGAGCACCCCTGGAAGCGCTGCTCAGGATCTGAGCGGCGTCCCACCAAGCCGTACGCGCAGCGGGCGGGCACCGGAGGAATCCGGCGCCCGCCCCTTGTGTTTCCCCGGTGTACGGCCCTCACATCGGCCTGAAGGCGATCCCCGAGCCCGGGATCGCTACGATGGGTGCTCCGGAGCCTGACCGGGGACCCGGATCGCGCACGAGGAGTCCTCTTGCCAGACGAGGCCCAGCACCTGACCGCCGCCAAGCCCGAGTCCGCCTCGGAGCCCGCGGCCACGCCCGCGTCGCACGCGAAGGACGACAGCCGCGGCGCGGTCGAGCACGACCGTGCCGCCGCGGACAAGCCGGCCGAGCAGCCCCGGCCCAAGCCGGGCACACCCGGGACTCCCGCGCCCGCGTCCGCCGAGCGGCCGGCCGCCGCGCAGCCGTCGGCCCGCTCCGGCTCCTCCAACCGCGTCCGTGCCCGTCTCGCCCGGCTCGGCGTGCAGCGCCAGAACCCGTACAACCCCGTCCTGGAACCGCTGCTGCGGATAGTGCGCAGCAACGACCCCAAGATCGAGACGGCGACCCTGCGCCAGATCGAGAAGTCCTACCAGGTCGCCGAGCGCTGGCACCGCGGCCAGAAGCGCAAGAGCGGCGACCCGTACATCACGCACCCGCTCGCGGTGACCACGATCCTGGCCGAGCTGGGCATGGACCCGGCGACCCTCATGGCCGGCCTGCTGCACGACACCGTCGAGGACACCGAGTACGGCCTGGAGGACCTGCGCCGCGACTTCGGCGACCAGGTCGCCCTGCTGGTCGACGGCGTCACCAAGCTGGACAAGGTCAAGTTCGGCGAGGCCGCGCAGGCCGAGACCGTGCGCAAGATGGTCGTCGCCATGGCCAAGGACCCGCGCGTCCTGGTCATCAAGCTCGCCGACCGGCTGCACAACATGCGGACCATGCGCTACCTCAAGCGTGAGAAGCAGGAGAAGAAGGCGCGCGAGACCCTCGAGATCTACGCGCCGCTCGCCCACCGCCTGGGCATGAACACCATCAAGTGGGAGCTGGAGGACCTCGCCTTCGCGATCCTCTACCCCAAGATGTACGACGAGATCGTCCGGCTGGTGGCCGAGCGGGCACCGAAGCGTGACGAGTACCTGGCCATAGTGACCGACGAGGTCCAGGCCGACCTGCGGGCCGCCCGCATCAAGGCGACCGTCACCGGCCGCCCGAAGCACTACTACAGCGTCTACCAGAAGATGATCGTCCGCGGCCGTGACTTCGCGGAGATCTACGACCTGGTGGGCATCCGCGTCCTGGTGGACACGGTCAGGGACTGCTACGCGGCCCTGGGCACGGTGCACGCGCGATGGAACCCGGTCCCCGGCCGGTTCAAGGACTACATCGCGATGCCCAAGTTCAACATGTACCAGTCGCTGCACACGACGGTCATCGGCCCCAACGGCAAGCCCGTCGAACTCCAGATCCGTACGTTCGACATGCACCGACGCGCGGAGTACGGCATCGCCGCGCACTGGAAGTACAAGCAGGAGGCCGTCGCCGGCGCCTCGAAGGTGCGCTCCGACCAGCCGCGGACCACCGGCAAGGACGACCACCTCAACGACATGGCGTGGCTGCGTCAGCTCCTCGACTGGCAGAAGGAGACCGAGGACCCCGGCGAGTTCCTGGAGTCCCTGCGCTTCGACCTGTCACGCAACGAGGTCTTCGTCTTCACCCCGAAGGGCGACGTGATCGCGCTGCCGGCCGGCGCGACCCCCGTCGACTTCTCCTACGCGGTGCACACCGAGGTCGGTCACCGCACCATAGGAGCCCGCGTCAACGGGCGTCTCGTCCCGCTGGAATCGACCCTGGACAACGGCGACCTGGTGGAGGTCTTCACCTCCAAGGCGGCCGGCGCCGGGCCCTCCCGGGACTGGCTGAACTTCGTCAAGTCGCCGCGGGCCCGCAACAAGATCCGGGCCTGGTTCTCCAAGGAGCGCCGCGACGAGGCCATCGAACAGGGCAAGGACGCCATCGCGCGCGCGATGCGCAAGCAGAACCTGCCCATCCAGCGCATCCTCACCGGCGACTCGCTGGTCACGCTCGCGCACGAGATGCGCTACCCGGACATCTCCTCGCTGTACGCGGCGATCGGCGAGGGCCATGTGGCCGCGCAGAACGTCGTGCAGAAACTGGTGCAGGCCCTCGGCGGCGAGGAGGCGGCCACCGAGGAGATGGACGAGGCGGTCCCGCCGTCGCGCACCCGGGGCCGCAAGCGGCGCAGCAACCAGGACCCCGGTGTCGTCGTCAAGGGCGTCGACGACGTCTGGGTGAAGCTGGCCCGGTGCTGTACGCCCGTACCCGGCGACCCGATCATCGGATTCGTCACCCGCGGCAGCGGTGTGTCGGTGCACCGCAGCGACTGCGTCAACGTGGATTCCCTGTCCCGCGAGCCCGAACGGATCCTCGACGTCGAGTGGGCGCCCACCCAGTCCTCGGTCTTCCTGGTCGCCATCCAGGTCGAGGCGCTGGACCGCTCCCGTCTGCTGTCGGACGTGACGAGGGTCCTCTCCGACCAGCACGTCAACATCCTCTCCGCCGCCGTGCAGACCTCCCGCGACCGGGTGGCCACCTCCCGCTTCACCTTCGAGATGGGCGACCCCAAGCACCTGGGACACGTCCTGAAGGCCGTACGCGGGGTCGAGGGCGTCTACGACGTCTACCGGGTCACTTCGGCGCGCAGGCCCTAGCCGGACACGCGAGAGGCCCCCGTACGCGATGTACGGGGGCCTCTTCGTCGACGGGGGGCGGGCCCCGGCGTCCTGCGGTCTCAGCCGCCGAACTCCTGGAGACCCTTCAGGGCCTGGTCCAGCAGCGCCTGACGGCCCTCGAGCTCACGCTCCAGCTTGTCGGCCTTCGACGCGTTGCCCTGGGCGCGGGCCTGGTCGATCTGCGCCCGCAGCTTGTCCACGGCGGCCTGGAGCTGGCCGGTCAGACCCGCGGCACGCGCGCGTGCCTCCGGGTTGGTCCGGCGCCACTCGGCCTCCTCGGACTCCTGCATCGCCCGCTCGACGGCGTGCATCCGGCCCTCGACCTTCGGCCGGGCGTCGCGCGGCACGTGGCCGATGGCCTCCCAGCGCTCGTTGAGCGAGCGGAACGCGGCACGGGCCGCCTTCAGGTCGCCGATCGGCAGGAGCTTCTCGGCCTCCTCGGCCAGCTCCTCCTTGAGCTTCAGGTTCTCCGTCTGCTCGGCGTCCCGCTCGGCGAACACCGAGCTGCGGGCGGCGAAGAAGACGTCCTGGGCGCCGCGGAAGCGGTTCCACAGGTCGTCCTCGTGCTCGCGCTGCGCACGGCCCGCCGCCTTCCACTCCGTCATCAGCTCGCGGTAGCGGGCCGCCGTCGGACCCCAGTCCGACGAGCCGGACAGCGCCTCGGCCTCGGAGACCAGCCGCTCCTTGGTCCTGCGGGCCTCCTCGCGCTGGGCGTCCAGCTGCGCGAAGTGCGCTTTGCGGCGCTTGGAGAACGCCGACCGCGCGTGCGAGAACCGGTGCCACAGCTCGTCGTCCGACTTGCGGTCCAGACGCGGCAGGCCCTTCCAGATGTCCACCAGCGCGCGCAGCCGCTCGCCGGCCGCCCGCCACTGGTCGGACTGGGCCAGCTGCTCCGCCTCGGTGACCAGGTCCTCCTTGGCCTTGCGGGCCTCGTCGGACTGCTTGGCCCGCTGCTGCTTGCGCTCCTCGCGCCGCGACTCGACGGTCGCCACCAGCTTGTCCAGCCGGTCCCGGAGCGCCTGGAGATCACCGACCGCGTGGTGCGCGTCGACCTGCTCGCGGATGTGGTCGATGGCGACCTGCGCGTCCTTGGTCGACAGATCGGTGGTCTTGACTCGCTTCTCGAGGAGGCCGATCTCGACAACCAGGCCCTCGTACTTGCGCTCGAAGTAGGCCAGCGCCTCCTCAGGGGAGCCTGCCTGCCAGGAACCGACCACCTGCTCGCCGTCGGCCGTACGCACGTACACGGTCCCCGTCTCGTCGACGCGGCCCCACGGGTCGCTGCTCACAGCGCCTCCTCCACATGATGCCTGCGAGGGGCTTCGGCGCCCCGGGCATCGTCCACAGTTTCGTCACGGCCAACATAGGCGACCGGCGGGCCGCCTGTCCGCATCCAGCACGACCGAAATTGCGCAGTTGACCGCACCTCGGCCTGCTGGTCGCCGTCAGGATTTCGTGACCGTCGCCTTGTCGATCACGACGGTCGCGTTCGGGGCGCCGTCACCCCCGCCGGTGTTCTCGCCCGCGGCGGCGATCTTCTTGAGGACCTTCATGCCGTCCGCCGACACCGTGCCGAAGGGCGTGTAGCTCGGCGGCAGCTGGCTGTCCTGGTAGACCAGGAAGAACTGGCTCCCGCCGGTGTGCGCCTGACCGGTGTTGGCCATCGCGATCGTGCCCGCCGGGTAGGTGTTGTTCTTGAGGCTCGCGTCCTTCAGGTTCTCGTCCGGGATCGTGTAGCCGGGACCGCCGCTGCCGCTGCCCGTCGGGTCGCCGCACTGGAGCACGTAGATGCCGTTGGTGGTGAGGCGGTGGCACTTGGTGTGGTCGAAGTAGCCCTTGCCGGCGAGGAAGCTGAACGAGTTCACCGTGTGCGGCGCGGCCTTCGCCTTGAGCGCTATGCCGATGTCGCCGCAGGTCGTCGCCAGCGTCATCGTGTACTTCGCCGACGCGTCGATCGTGACCGCCGGCTCCTTCTTCCAGGTCTGCGTCTTGACCGTGCCCGCGGCCGGCTTCTCGCAGGGGTCCTTCGCCGCGCTGGGCGTCGGGGACGCGGACGTCTGCGCGCTCGCGTCGGTCTTGTCGTCGTCCTTCTTCAGCACGCCCGTCGTGTACAGCGCCAGGCTGCCGATGATGATCACGCCGAGCACCGACGCGATCACCGAGTTGCGCACGCGCGCCTTGCGTCGCGCGGAGGTGCGCCGCTGCTGCTGCCGCAAGAACTTCTCCCGGGCGAGCTGACGCTTCCGCTGTTCCTGGGTGACCACCGGGTTCTCTCCTCGTGCGTCTCGTACGTCGACTGGGACGCGTGCGTCTTGTGAGCCGACCGCCTGCGTGTGCCCCGTACCGTATATGGGTTCGCTGAGGAATCGGCAGCGCCGGTAGGCTCTGACCACTGGCGCAGCCGACCAGAAGCCCACCCGTACCGACACAAACGAAGGACGATCGTGCTCATTGCCGGGTTCCCCGCCGGAGCCTGGGGGACGAACTGTTATCTCGTCGCCCCGGCCGCCGGTGAGGAGTGCGTGATCATCGACCCGGGCCACCAGGCGGCCCCCGGAGTCGAGGAAGCGATCAGGAAGCATCGGCTCAAGCCCGTCGCCGTCGTCCTCACCCACGGCCACATCGACCATGTGGCCTCGGTCGTCCCGGTCTGCGGAGCGCACGGCGTACCGGCCTGGATCCACCCCGCGGACCGCTACATGATGAGCGACCCCGAGAAGGGGATCGGCCGGTCCATCGGGATGCCGCTGATGGGCGAGCTGACCGTGGGGGAGCCCGACGACGTCCGTGAGCTGTCCGACGGCGCGGGACTGGAGCTCGCGGGCCTGGAGTTCTCCGTCGCCCACGCCCCGGGCCATACCAAGGGGTCGGTGACCTTCCGGATGCCCGAGCGGGCCGACGTCCCGTCGGTCTTCTTCTCCGGGGATCTGCTGTTCGCCGGCTCCATCGGACGCACCGACCTGCCCGGCGGCGACATGGCCGAGATGCTCGACTCGCTGGCCCGTGTGTGCCTGCCGCTCGACGACTCGACCGTGGTGCTGTCCGGCCACGGCCCCCAGACGACCATCGGCCACGAGCGCGCCGCCAACCCGTATCTGCGGCAGGTGGCGGCCGACGGCCAGGGAGCGGGTTCGCACGCCCCTCCCCGACGAGGAATGTGACGAGAGACCTTCCGTGAGCACCTTCCAGGCCCCCAAGGGCACGTACGACCTGATCCCGCCGGACAGCGCCGAGTACCTCGCCGTCCGCGAGGCCATCGCCGCGCCGCTGCGCAACTCCGGCTACGGCTACATCGAGACGCCCGGCTTCGAGAACGTGGAGCTCTTCGCGCGCGGTGTGGGCGAGTCGACCGACATCGTGACGAAGGAGATGTACGCCTTCGAGACCAAGGGCGGCGACCGTCTCGCGCTGCGTCCCGAGGGCACGGCCTCCGTCCTGCGCGCCGCGCTGGAGGCCAACCTGCACAAGGCGGGCAACCTGCCGGTCAAGCTCTGGTACTCCGGCTCGTACTACCGCTACGAGCGCCCCCAGAAGGGCCGCTACCGCCACTTCTCGCAGGTCGGCGCCGAGGCGATCGGCGCGGAGGATCCGGCGCTGGACGCCGAGCTGATCATCCTCGCCGACCAGGCGTACCGCTCGCTGGGCCTCAGGAACTTCCGCATCCTGCTCAACAGCCTCGGCGACAAGGAGTGCCGCCCGGTGTACCGGGAGGCGCTCCAGACCTTCCTGCGCGGCCTGGACCTCGACGAGGACACCCTGCGCCGGGCCGACATCAACCCGCTGCGGGTCCTGGACGACAAGCGCGAGTCGGTCCAGAAGCAGCTCGGGGACGCACCGCTGCTGCGCGACTACCTGTGCGACGCCTGCAAGGCGTACCACGAGGAGGTCCGGGAGCTGATCACGGCGGCGGGCGTGGCCTTCGAGGACGACCCGAAGCTCGTCCGCGGCCTGGACTACTACACCCGTACGACCTTCGAGTTCGTCCACGACGGTCTGGGTTCGCAGTCCGCGGTGGGCGGCGGCGGCCGCTACGACGGGCTCTCCGAGATGATCGGCGGCCCCGCGCTGCCGTCGGTGGGCTGGGCGCTGGGCGTCGACCGCACCGTGCTGGCGCTGGAGGCGGAGGGCGTGAAGCTCGAACTGCCCGCCGCGACCTCCGTGTTCGCCGTCCCGCTCGGCGACGAGGCCCGCCGGGTGCTCTTCGCGAAGGTCACCGAGCTGCGCAAGCTCGGTGTGGCGGCCGACTTCTCCTACGGCGCCAAGGGGCTCAAGGGCGCCATGAAGAACGCCAACCGCAGCGGGGCCCGCTACACGGTCGTCGCCGGCGAACGCGACCTCGCCGAGGGCGTCGTGCAGCTGAAGGACATGGAGTCCGGCGAGCAGACGGCGATCGGCGTCAACGAGATCGTGGCGGAGCTGGAGTCGAGGCTGGGCTGACGGGCCCGGCCGCCCGGTCGGCATCGCACGGCGAAGGCGCCGGACCACACGGTCCGGCGCCTTCGCCGTGCCCCGGGGCGTCAACCCTGCGGAGCCCGCTCACCCCTTCCGGAGGACGGCGTCCCGCGCGGCACACGTGCGTACCGCGGGGCCGGCATGCCGTCCGGCCTTGGCCGGAACCGAACGACGGGGCGCCGCCGGACGTACTTCCTTATGTCCACCGAACGGTGCGCACCCGCTCCTGTGCGGCACAATGGCCCCTGCCCGAAGATGGTCCAACTCTCAAGTGACGGAATCGGCGTGATGAGCAAGACGACGACAGTCCAAGACGTCTCCACGGAGCCCGGGTCCGGGCGCGTCGCCGCCGCCGGGCCGCGGACCGTGGGCGGCAGCCGTGCGTTCGCGATCCTGCTGCTGATCACCGGTGCGGCCGGTCTGCTGGCCGCCTGGGTCATCACGCTCGACAAGTTCAAGATCCTCGAGGCCAAGGTCGCGGGCACGACCTTCACGCCCAGTTGCAGCATCAGCCCGATCATCAGCTGCGGCAGCGTCATGGAGAGCAAGCAGGCCGCCGTCTTCGGCTTTCCCAACCCGATGCTCGGCCTCGTCGCCTACGGCATCGTGATCTGCGTCGGCGCGACCCTGCTGACCCGCGTCTCCTTCCCCCGCTGGTACTGGCTGACCTTCAACGCCGGCACCCTGTTCGGCGTGGCCTTCTGCACCTGGCTCCAGTACCAGTCGCTGTACAAGATCAACGCCCTGTGCCTGTGGTGCTCGCTGGCCTGGGTCGCCACGAGCACCATGTTCTGGTACGTGACCTCGCACAACGTGCGCAACGACCTGCTGCCCGCCCCGGGCTGGCTGAAGCGCTTCCTCGGCGAGTTCACCTGGGTGCTGCCGGTCACCCACGTCGGCATCATCGCCATGCTCGTCCTGACCCGCTGGGGAGCCGACCTCTGGGCCTGAGCCCGGCGCAGGACCCGCACCGGACAAGGCGCACGACCCGCACCGGACACGGTCGCGGACCCGCACCGCACGGGCACCGGACGGCGTTGTCGGACCCCTGACGTAGGCTCCGACGTGTGGAGCCCGACCTGTTCACCGCCGCAGCCGAAGACCGCCAGGAGAAGGACCCCGCCGGGAGCCCCCTGGCGGTCAGGATGCGCCCGCGCGCCCTCGACGAGGTGGTGGGCCAGCAGCACCTGCTGAAGCCCGGCTCACCCCTGCGCCGCCTGGTCGGCGAGGGGGCGAGCGGCCCGGCCGGACCCTCCTCGGTGATCCTCTGGGGACCGCCCGGCACCGGCAAGACGACCCTGGCCTACGTCGTCTCCAAGGCCACCGACAAGCGGTTCGTGGAGCTGTCGGCGATCACCGCGGGCGTCAAGGAGGTCCGCGCGGTCATCGACGGCGCCCGCCGCGCCATCGGCGGCTACGGCAAGGAGACCGTCCTCTTCCTCGACGAGATCCACCGCTTCAGCAAGGCCCAGCAGGACTCCCTGCTGCCGGCCGTCGAGAACCGCTGGGTGACCCTGATTGCGGCGACCACGGAGAACCCCTACTTCTCGGTCATCTCGCCCCTGCTCTCCCGCTCCCTGCTGCTGACCCTCGAGTCCCTCACCGACGACGACCTGCGCGGCCTCGTCCGGCGGGCGGTGGCCGACGAGCGCGGTCTCGCCGGAGCCGTCACCCTCCCCGAGGAGACCGAGGACCACCTGCTGCGCATCGCCGGCGGTGACGCCCGCCGCGCGCTCACCGCCCTGGAGGCCGCCGCCGGAGCCGCCCTCGACCAGGACGGGACGGCCGTCACCCTGGAGACCCTGGAGCAGACGGTCGACCGCGCGGCGGTGAAGTACGACCGGGACGGCGACCAGCACTACGACGTCGCCAGCGCCCTCATCAAGTCGATCCGGGGGTCGGACGTCGACGCGGCCCTGCACTACCTGGCCCGCATGATCGAGGCCGGCGAGGACCCCCGCTTCATCGCCCGCCGCCTGATGATCTCCGCCAGCGAGGACATCGGCCTGGCCGACCCCAACGCCCTGCCGATCGCCGTCGCCGCCGCCCAGGCGGTCGCCATGATCGGCTTCCCCGAGGCCGCGCTCACCCTCAGCCACGTCACCATCGCCCTCGCCCTCGCGCCCAAGTCCAACGCCGCGACGACGGCGATCGGCGCCGCCCTGGACGACGTACGCAAGGGACTGGCGGGCCCCGTGCCGCCGCACCTGCGCGACGGCCACTACAAGGGCGCCGCCAAGCTGGGGCACGCCCAGGGCTACGTCTACCCGCACGACCTGCCCGAGGGCATCGCCGCCCAGCAGTACGCACCGGACGCCCTCAAGAACCGCGCGTACTACGAGCCCACCCGGCACGGCGCCGAGGCCCGCTACGCGGACGCGGTGGAGTGGACCAGACAGCGCCTCGGGCGCGAGGGGTCCTGAGCACCCTGTAGACTCGCCCGAAGTGCCGCGTCCCGTGCAGTCAGAACGGGACAGCCGGCCGGAGCGGGTCCCAGGACCGGCTCCAGGAGCGTCGCGCACCGTCGAAGGTGTCGCGGGCAGCCCATCACCACCCGGAATCCCGGGAACGGTCGGTGGGCAACTCGCGTGCTGCACGTATGTGCCCAGACCAGGGGAGCGGCTGCCCGACAGGTCCCGTGCGGACCCGGAGGGTTTCCCCGGCTGCGGATGCGACCTCCCTCAACCCTGACGAGCCGAAGCTTTTGGAAAGTGAGAGACAGTGGCGAACCAGTCCCGCCCCAAGGTCAAGAAGTCGCGTGCCCTCGGCATCGCGCTGACCCCGAAGGCCGTCAAGTACTTCGAGGCCCGCCCCTACCCGCCGGGTGAGCACGGCCGCGGCCGCAAGCAGAACTCGGACTACAAGGTCCGTCTGCTCGAGAAGCAGCGTCTGCGCGCGCAGTACGACGTGTCCGAGCGCCAGCTCGTCCGCGCCTACGAGCGTGCCTCCAAGGTCCAGGGCAAGACCGGTGAGGCCCTGATCATCGAGCTCGAGCGCCGTCTCGACGCGCTGGTCCTGCGTTCGGGCATCGCCCGCACGATCTACCAGGCCCGCCAGATGGTCGTCCACGGCCACATCGAGGTCAACGGCCAGAAGGTCGACAAGCCGTCCTTCCGTGTCAAGCCGGACGACGTCGTCATGGTCCGCGAGCGCAGCCGCGGCAAGACGCTGTTCGAGGTCGCCCGCGCCGGTGGCTTCGCCCCCGACGGCGAGACCCCGCGCTACCTCCAGGTGAACCTCGGCGCCCTGGCGTTCCGCCTGGACCGCGAGCCGAACCGCAAGGAGATCCCGGTGATCTGCGACGAGCAGCTCGTCGTCGAGTACTACGCCCGCTGATCCCACCCGGGATCGGTCCGCGGCCGTAGCCGGACCCCGTGCCCAGGCCCGTCGTCCTCCCGCCCTTCGGGGCGGGCGGGGCGGCGGGCCTTCGCGCACCCCTAATCCGGTACGGAACGCCGGCGCCGGCGCGATAGGCTCGCCTGAAGACAGAGGTGTTCGTGAAGACAGGGAGCGGGTGCGCGCAGTGTCCGGTGGAGAGGTGGCCGGCATCCTGGTTGCCGTGTTCTGGGCGATCCTGGTCTCCTTCCTCGCCGTGGCGCTGGCGAGGCTGGCCCAGACCCTGAGGGCGACGACCAGACTCGTCGCGGACGTGACCGAACAGGCCGTCCCGCTGCTGGCCGACGCCTCCGCGGCGGTCCGTTCCGCGCAGACCCAGATCGACCGGGTCGACGCGATCGCCACCGACGTCCAGGAAGTCACGTCGAACGCCTCGGCACTGTCCACCACGGTCGCCTCCACCTTCGGCGGCCCCCTGGTGAAGGTGGCCGCCTTCGGCTACGGCGTGCGCCGGGCCCTCGGCGGCCGCAAGGACGGCATGCCCGCCCCCGAAGCCCGGCGGACCGTGATCGTGGGCCGTACGGTCTCCCGGCGGGAGAAGCGCAAGCCCCGTGGAAAGAGGGACTGACCAGCGATGTTCCGCCGCACCTTCTGGTTCGGCACCGGCGTCGCCGCCGGTGTGTGGGCCACCACCAAGGTCAACCGCAAGCTGAGGCAGCTGACCCCCGAGAGCCTGGCCGCGGCCGCGGCCGACAAGGCCCTCGAGACGGGAGCACGCCTGAAGGACCGCGCGGTCGGCTTCGCGCTGGACGTCCGCGACAACATGGCCCGGCGGGAGGCCGAGCTCGGCGAGGCACTGGGCATCCACCAGAGCCCCGAACTCCCCGCGCCCCGGCGGATCGCCGCCATCGAGAACGACCGCAGCACCCCCCTGTACCCCGAGCACACGACGTACTCGCACAACCGGAATGAGGACCACTGATGGAGTCGGCCGAGATCCGCCGCCGCTGGCTGAGCTTCTACGAGGAGCGCGGGCACACCGTCGTCCCTTCGGCGTCGCTCATCGCGGACGACCCGACTCTGCTCCTGGTCCCCGCCGGCATGGTCCCCTTCAAGCCGTACTTCCTCGGTGAGGTCAAGCCCCCGTGGGCGCGCGCCACCAGCGTGCAGAAGTGCGTGCGCACACCCGACATCGAAGAGGTCGGCAAGACCACCCGCCACGGCACGTTCTTCCAGATGTGCGGCAACTTCTCCTTCGGCGACTACTTCAAGGAAGGCGCCATCAAGTACGCCTGGGAGCTGCTCACCACGCCCCAGGACGAGGGCGGTTACGGCCTGGAGCCCGAGCGGCTCTGGATCACCGTCTACAAGGACGACGACGAGGCCGAACGCATCTGGCACGAGATCGTCGGCGTGCCGAAGGAGCGCATCCAGCGCCTCGGCATGAAGGACAACTACTGGTCCATGGGCGTCCCCGGACCCTGTGGCCCCTGTTCCGAGATCAACTACGACCGCGGCCCCGAGTTCGGCGTCGAGGGCGGCCCGGCCGTCAACGACGAGCGGTACGTGGAGATCTGGAACCTGGTCTTCATGCAGTACGAGCGCGGCGAGGGCATCGGCAAGGACAACTTCGAGATCCTGGGCGAGCTGCCGAGCAAGAACATCGACACGGGCCTCGGCCTGGAGCGCCTCGCCATGATTCTGCAGGGCGTGCAGAACATGTACGAGATCGACACCTCGATGGCCGTCATCAGGAAGGCCACCGAGCTGACCGGTGTCGAGTACGGCGACTCCCACGCCTCGGACGTCTCCCTGCGCGTGGTCACCGACCACATGCGCACCTCCGTGATGCTCATCGGTGACGGCGTCACCCCCGGCAACGAGGGCCGCGGCTACGTGCTGCGCCGCATCATGCGCCGCGCCATCCGCAACATGCGCCTCCTCGGCGCCACCGGCCCGGTCGTCAAGGACCTCATCGACACCGTCATCGAGATGATGGGCCGGCAGTACCCGGAGCTCGTCTCCGAGCGGCAGCGCATCGAGACGGTGGCCCTCGCCGAGGAGGCCGCCTTCCTCAAGACGCTCAAGGCCGGCACGAACATCCTCGACACGGCCATCACCGAGACGAAGCAGTCCGGCGGCGCGGTCCTCGCCGGCGACAAGGCCTTCCTGCTCCACGACACCTGGGGCTTCCCGATCGACCTCACCCTGGAGATGGCCGCCGAACAGGGCCTCTCCGTGGACGAGGACGGCTTCCGCCGCCTGATGAAGGATCAGCGGGACAAGGCCAAGGCCGACGCCCGGGCCAAGAAGACCGGCCACGCCGGCGCGGGCGCCTACCGCGAGATCGCCGACCAGGCCGGGGCCACCGACTTCATCGGCTACTCCGACACCGAGGGCGAGTCGACGATCGTCGGCATCCTCGTCGACGGCGCCTCCTCGCCCGCCGCCACCGAGGGCGACGAGGTCGAGATCGTCCTCGACCGCACCCCGTTCTACGCCGAGGGCGGCGGCCAGATCGGCGACACCGGCCGCATCAGGCTGGACACCGGCGCCGTCGTCGAGATCCGCGACACCCAGAAGCCGGTGCCCGGCGTGTACGTCCACAAGGGCGTCGTCCAGGTCGGCGAGGTCACGGTCGGCGCCAAGGCCCACGCCTCGATCGACCAGCGCCGCCGCACGGCCATCGCCCGCGCCCACTCGGCCACCCACCTCACGCACCAGGCGCTGCGCGACGCCCTCGGCCCGACGGCCGCCCAGGCCGGTTCCGAGAACCAGCCCGGCCGCTTCCGCTTCGACTTCGGCTCGCCGTCCGCCGTCCCGACGGCCGTGATGACCGACGTCGAGCAGAAGATCAACGAGGTCCTCGCCCGCGACCTGGACGTCCAGGCCGAGGTCATGGGCATCGACGAGGCCAAGAAGCAGGGCGCCATCGCCGAGTTCGGCGAGAAGTACGGCGAGCGGGTCCGGGTCGTGACCATCGGCGACTTCTCCAAGGAGCTGTGCGGCGGCACGCACGTGCACAACACCGCCCAGCTGGGTCTGGTGAAGCTGCTCGGCGAGTCGTCGATCGGCTCGGGTGTCCGCCGCATCGAGGCCCTGGTCGGGGTGGACGCCTACAACTTCCTGGCCCGTGAGCACACGGTCGTCGCCCAGCTCCAGGAGCTGATCAAGGGGCGTCCCGAGGAGCTCCCGGAGAAGGTCTCCGCCATGCTCGGCAAGCTGAAGGACGCCGAGAAGGAGATCGAGAAGTTCCGCGCGGAGAAGGTCCTCCAGGCCGCCGCCGGTCTCGTGGAGTCCGCCAAGGACGTCCGCGGAGTGGCCCTGGTCACCGGTCAGGTCCCGGACGGCACCACTCCCGACGACCTGCGGCGCCTGGTGCTGGACGTGCGCGGCCGCATCCAGGGCGGCCGGGCCGCCGTGGTCGCCCTGTTCACGGTCAGCAACGGCAAGCCGCTGACGGTCATCGCCACCAACGAGGCGGCCCGCGAGCGCGGCCTCAAGGCCGGCGAGCTGGTCCGGACGGCCGCCAAGACCCTCGGCGGCGGCGGTGGCGGCAAGCCGGACGTCGCCCAGGGCGGTGGCCAGAACCCGGCCGCCGTCGGTGACGCCGTCGACGCCGTCGAGCGGCTCGTGGCGGAAACGGCCAAGTGAGCACGGAGATGAGGAAGGGCCGTCGGCTTGCGGTCGACGTCGGGGACGCCCGGATCGGGGTCGCCTCGTGCGACCCCGACGGGATCCTCGCCACGCCGGTGGAGACGGTCCCCGGCCGGGACGTCCCGGCCGCCCATCGCCGGCTGAAGCAGCTGGTCGAGGAGTACGAACCCATCGAGGTCGTCGTCGGTCTGCCCCGCTCCCTCAAGGGGGGCGAGGGCCCCGCCGCGGTGAAGGTCCGCGCTTTCGCACGGGATCTGGCGAACAACATCGCTCCCGTATCCGTACGTCTGGTGGACGAGCGGATGACGACCGTGACAGCCAGTCAGGGTCTGCGTGCCTCGGGCGTGAAGTCGAAGAAGGGCCGCTCGGTGATCGACCAGGCAGCCGCTGTGATCATCCTTCAGCAGGCGCTGGAATCCGAACGGGTGTCAGGTGCGGCGCCGGGCGAGGGCGTCGAAGTGGTCATCTGATCGCGATACGGTAACGTTCCGCGCGATGCGGAGGTGTTCGAACAGCGACCGCACAGAGAGAGGCGGCACGGTGACGGGCCCGACAAGCCGCGTGATCGCCGCCTCGCGGCTCTAGGGGATCGATGACTGAGTATGGCCGGGGCTCCGGCTCCGAACCGTGGCATCCGGAGGACCCGTTGTACGGGGACGGCGGATGGGAAGGGCAGCAGGCCCACACGGGTCATGACCCTGCCTACGGCGGCCAGCAGCACCATCACTACCCGCAGCAGCAGACGCAGCAGTCGCAGTACGGCGACTGGGGCCACGGACAGCCGCAGTCGTACGACCAGCAGCAGTACGACCAGCAACACCACGCGCAGCAGCAGCACCCCCAGCAGTACGACCAGCAGCAGCACCCCCAGGGATACGAGCAGCAGCAGTACGGCCAGCAGTACCAGGGGTACGGCCAGCAGCAGTTCGTCCAGCAGAACCAGCAGACCTACCCCGAGGGGTACCAGGAGGGCGGCTGGGACGGCACCGGCACCCACGCCCACGTCCCCTACGCGGCCGACCCCGGTGACCCCTACGGCCAGCAGGCCGCGGCCTACGGCGCCGAACAGCCCGACTTCTACGGCACCCCGGAGGCGTACCCGCCGCCGGAGCCGCCCGCCCGGCGGCGCGCCGAGCCCGAACCCGACCCGGAGCCCGAGCCCGAGACGGCCGGGGAGGCCGATCCGGCCGCGAAGCCCGACTGGGACCCCGGACCCGACCAGGGCGAGCACGCCTTCTTCGCGGGCGGCGGGGCCGACGAGGACGAGGACGACGAGCCGGAGGGCCGGGGCGACCGGCGGGGCCGGGGCGGCAAGGGCACCAAGCCCAAGAAGAAGAGCCGCAACGGCTGCGCCTGTCTGGTCGTCGTGCTGGTGTTCGGCGGCGGTGTCGCCGGCGTCGGCTACTTCGGCTACGACTACTACAAGAATCGTTACGCCGCGGCTCCCGACTTCGCGGGCTCGGGAACCCGCCAGCAGGTGAGCGTCCAGGTGCCCAAGGGCTCCGGCGGCGCGGCCATCGGCCGGCTGCTCAAGGACGCCGGCGTCGTCAAGAGCGTCGACGCGTTCGTCTCCGCGTTCACCGGCAACCCCAAGGCCGGCAGCATCCAGGCGGGCGCGTACATCCTGAAGAAGGAGATGTCCGCCAAGAGCGCCGTGGAGATGATGCTCGACCCGAAGAGCCAGGCCAACGTGATGGTCACCCCCGGGCAGCGCAACGTGGCCGTCTACAAGGCCATCGACGCCAAACTCGGACTGGCCGCGGGAACCACCAGGAAGGTCGCGGAGAAGGAGTACAAGGCGCTCGGTCTGCCCGGCTGGGCGAACGACAGCGCCGACATCAAGGACCCGCTGGAGGGCTTCCTCTTCCCGGGCACCTACGGCGCGGCCAAGGGCATGAAGCCGGAGGCCGTCCTGAAGCCGATGGTCGCCCACGCCAACGACGTGTACGGCGGCTACGACCTCGCCGCCAAGGCCAAGGCGCTCAAGCTGACCAGCCCGTTGCAGGTCATCACCGTCGCCAGCCTCGTCCAGGCCGAGGGCAAGACCCACGACGACTACCGCAAGATGGCCGAGGTCGTCTACAACCGGCTCAAGCCGACGAACGACCAGACCAACCAACTGCTCCAGTTCGACTCGACCTTCAACTACCTGAAGGGCGAGAGCAACATCAACATCAGCGAGTCCGAGATCAACAGCAACAAGGACCCGTACAACACCTACACCAACAAGGGCCTGCCGCCCGGTCCGATCGGCAACCCCGGTGAGGACGCGCTGAAGGCCACGATGAATCCGACCACCGAGGGCTGGATCTACTTCGTGGCGACCGACGGCGAGAACAACACCGAATTCGCCAAGACGTACGCGCAGTTCAAGAAACTCAAGGAAAAGTTCGATGCCAGCTCGGGCAACTGACGCCCGCCGGGCCGCGGTGCTCGGCAGCCCCATCGCCCACTCGCTCTCCCCGGTGCTGCACCGCGCCGCCTACGAGGCACTGGGCCTCACCGGCTGGACGTACGACCGCTTCGACGTCGGCGAGGAGGCGCTCGCGTCCTTCGTCGACGGGCTCGGCGCCGAGTGGGCCGGGCTGTCCCTGACCATGCCGCTCAAGCGCGCGGTCATCCCGCTGCTGGACGAGATCAGCGAGACGGCGGCCTCCGTGGACGCGGTCAACACCCTGGTGTTCACCGAGGACGGCCGCCGCGTCGGCGACAACACCGACATCCCCGGCATGGTCGCCGCCCTGCGCGAGCACGGCGTCGAGCAGGTCGGCTCGGCCGCGGTCCTCGGCGCCGGCGCCACCGCCTCCTCCGCGCTGGCGGCCCTGGCCCGGGTCTGCTGCGGCGAGATCGTCGCCTACGTCCGCAGCGCGGCCCGCGCCGACGAGATGCGCCGGTGGGGTGAGCGGCTCGACGTCGCCGTCCGGATCGCCGACTGGGCGGACGCCGCCGAGGCCCTGAGCTTCCCGCTCGTCGTCGCGACCACCCCGGCCGGGGCCACGGACGCCCTCGCCGCCTCGGTGCCCGAGCGCCCCGCCACCCTCTTCGACGTCCTCTACGACCCCTGGCCCACCCGGCTGGCGGCCCGCTGGTCCATGTTCGGCGGTGCCGTCGTCAGCGGCCTCGACCTGCTCGTGCACCAGGCCGTCCTCCAGGTGGAGCAGATGACCGGCCGCGTGCCGGCACCGGTGGAGGCGATGCGCAAGGCGGGCGAGCACGCCCTCGCCTCCCCCCGGGACGATCACGGCCACTGACCCGGTCACCGGACACCACGCCGTCCGCTTGCTGGACCGGCGGCCGGTCACGGGGCCGGGACGTGGGAGGATCGGAGGTGGCGGGCCAGGGCCGCGCACCGGTCACGCCGACGACGCACGCGAAGGACGCGCGTGCGCAGAGCAGTACCAGGGCGCGCGTACTGAGGAGCATCGTTGAGCAGGCTGCGTTGGCTGACCGCGGGGGAGTCCCACGGTCCCGCACTTGTCGCGACGCTGGAGGGCCTTCCCGCCGGCGTGCCGATCACCACCGAGATGGTCGCCGACCACCTCGCGCGGCGGCGGCTCGGCTACGGTCGCGGAGCGCGGATGAAGTTCGAGCGCGACGAGGTCACCTTCCTCGGTGGCGTCAGGCACGGCCTGACCATGGGTTCTCCGGTTGCCGTCATGGTGGGCAACACGGAATGGCCGAAGTGGGAACAGGTCATGGCGGCCGACCCGGTCGACCCCGAGGTGCTCGCGGGCCTCGCCCGTAACGCCCCGCTCACCCGCCCGCGCCCCGGCCACGCCGACCTCGCCGGGATGCAGAAGTACGGCTTCGACGAGGCCCGGCCGATCCTGGAGCGCGCCTCCGCGCGGGAGACCGCGGCCCGGGTCGCGCTCGGCGCGGTCGCCCGGTCGTACCTCAAGGAGACGGCCGGCATCGAGATCGTCTCCCACGTCGTCGAGCTGGCCGCCGCCAAGGCGCCCTACGGCGTGTACCCGACCCCGGCCGACGTCGAGCGGCTGGACGCCGACCCGGTGCGCTGCCTGGACGCGGACGCGTCGAAGGCGATGGTCGCGGAGATCGACCAGGCCCACAAGGACGGCGACACCCTCGGCGGCGTCGTCGAGGTGCTCGCCTACGACGTCCCCGTGGGGCTCGGCTCGCACGTGCACTGGGACCGCCGGCTGGACGCCCGGCTCGCCGCCGCGCTCATGGGCATCCAGGCGATCAAGGGCGTCGAGGTCGGCGACGGCTTCGACCTCGCGCGGGTCCCGGGGTCCAAGGCGCACGACGAGATCCTCACCACCGACGAGGGGATCCGGCGCGCCTCGGGCCGCTCCGGCGGCACCGAGGGCGGTCTGACCACCGGTGAGCTGCTGCGCGTGCGCGCGGCGATGAAGCCGATCGCGACCGTGCCGCGGGCCCTGCGCACGGTGGACGTCACCACCGGCGAGGCGACCCAGGCCCACCACCAGCGCTCCGACGTGTGCGCCGTGCCGGCCGCCGGGATCGTCGCCGAGGCGATGGTCGCGCTGGTGCTGGCGGACGCGGTGGCGGAGAAGTTCGGCGGCGACAGCGTCCCCGAGACCCGCCGCAACGTGCGGTCGTACCTCGACAACCTGCACATCCGATGAGCGGGCCGCGCGTGGTCCTGGTCGGCCCCATGGGCGTCGGCAAGTCCACCGTCGGGCAGCTGCTCGCCGAGCGGCTCGGTGTCGCCTACCGCGACACCGACGACGACATCGTCGCCGAGGCGGGCCGCAGCATCGCGGAGATCTTCGTCGACGAGGGCGAGGACGCCTTCCGCGCGCTCGAGAAGCGGGCCGTGCGGCGCGCGCTCACCGAGCACGAGGGCGTCCTGGCGCTCGGCGGCGGCTCGATCCTGGACGCGGACACCCGTGACCTGCTGGCCGGGCAGTGCGTGCTGTACCTGGCCATGGACGTCGAGGAGGCGGTCAGGCGCACGGGCCTCAACACGGCCCGCCCGCTGCTCGCCGTCAACCCGCGCAAGCAGTGGCGCGAGCTGATGGAAGCCCGCCGCCATCTGTACGAGGGCGTCGCCACCGCGGTCGTGGCCACGGACGGCCGAACGCCCGAAGAGGTCAGTCAAGTGGCCTTGGACGCTTTGGAGTTGAAGGAAGCATGAGCAGCGAGTCGGTAACGCGGATCCGGGTCGGCGGCAGCGCGGGCTCGGAGCCGTACGAGGTGCTGGTCGGCCGGCAGCTGCTGGGCGAGCTCGGCGCGCTGATCGGCGACCGGGTGAAGCGGGTCGCCGTGATCCACCCCGAGGCGCTCGCCGGGACCGGGGACGCGCTCCGCGCCGACCTCGCCGAACAGGGCTACGAGGCCGTCGCCATCCAGGTGCCGAACGCCGAGGAGGCCAAGACCGCCGAGGTCGCCGCCTACTGCTGGAAGGCGCTCGGCCAGTCCGGGTTCACCCGCAGCGACGTCGTCGTGGGGGTCGGCGGCGGCTCGACCACCGACCTCGCCGGCTTCGTCGCCGCGACCTGGCTGCGCGGGGTCCGCTGGATCGCCGTCCCGACCACCGTGCTCGCCATGGTCGACGCGGCCGTCGGCGGCAAGACCGGCATCAACACCGCCGAGGGCAAGAACCTCGTCGGTTCCTTCCACCCGCCGGCCGGCGTGCTGTGCGACCTTGCCGCGCTGGACTCGCTGCCGGTCAACGACTACGTCTCCGGGCTCGCGGAGATCATCAAGGCCGGTTTCATCGCCGATCCGGTGATCCTCGACCTGATCGAGTCCGACCCCGAGGCCGCCCGCACCCCGGCGGGTCCGCACACCGCCGAGCTGATCGAGCGCTCCATCAGGGTCAAGGCGGACGTCGTGTCGTCCGACCTGAAGGAGTCGGGTCTGCGGGAGATCCTCAACTACGGGCACACCCTGGCGCACGCCATCGAGAAGAACGAGCGCTACAAGTGGCGCCACGGCGCCGCCGTCTCCGTGGGCATGGCCTTCGCCGCCGAACTGGGCCGCCTCGCGGGGCGGCTGGACGACGCCACGGCCGACCGCCACCGCAGCGTCCTGGAGTCGGTGGGGCTGCCCCTGCACTACCGCTACGACCAGTGGCCCAAACTGCTGGAGAACATGAAGGTCGACAAGAAGTCCCGCGGCGACCTGCTGCGGTTCATCGTCCTCGACGGACTCGCCAAGCCGAACGTCCTGGAGGGCCCCGACCCGGCCGTCCTGCTGGCCGCCTACGGCGAGGTGGGCGAGTAGCAGCGGGGGAGAGGCGGGCTGGTCCGTCCGGTTCCTGCCGCCCGATTCCCTTTCCGCTCGACTTTCCGCCCGATCCGCCTTCCCCTTCGGGCACTCAGGACCGCCCCCGGCCGTTCACCGAACGACGGCCGGGGGCGGTACCGTTCGGGCGGGAGCACCTCCCGAGCCCTTTAGGCTGTGCGGAAGGAACAGGGGGCCCGCGCCCCTACGGCCAGCGCTCATCGCCTGTACGAGACGGAGTGGCACCGGATGCAGCACGCAGTGGGTTCTCCGCTGCCGCCGCCCCATCGGCCGGGCGGCGCTCCCCAGCAGCAGCCGGGGTACCTCGGCGCCCCCTCGGGCCCCGTCCCGCCCGCGCCCCAGCCGGCGGTCCCGCCGGTACCGCACCCTCCCGCCCCGCAGCACGCCCCCGCCCCGCAGCACGCACCCGCGCCGGGCCATGCGCCGGTGGCACAGGGCACCGACACCACCGGGCACGTCCCGCTGCCGCCGGGCGGTCCCGTGCCCATGCCCAGCGCGCCGCCCGCCCCCACCGTCCCCGATCCGGCGGCCACCACGCTCGCCGTCCTGCTGATCGGCCCGGCGGGCGCCGGGAAGACGAGCGTCGCCAAGTTCTGGGCCGACCACCGGCGGGTGCCCACCGCCCACGTCAGCCTGGACGACGTGCGCGAATGGGTCCGCTCGGGCTTCGCCGACCCGCAGTCGGGGTGGAACGACCACTCCGAGGCCCAGTACCGGCTGGCCCGCCGCACCTGCGGCTTCGCCGCGCGCAACTTCCTGGCCAACGGCATCTCGTGCATCCTGGACGACGCGATCTTCCCGGACCGCCCGGCCGTGGGCCTCGGTGGCTGGAAACGGCACGTGGGGCCGGGCCTGCTGCCGGTCGTGCTCCTGCCCGGCCTGGAGGTCGTCCTGGAGCGCAACGCCGAACGCTCCGGCAACCGCCGCCTCGCCGACGAGGAGGTGGCCCGCATCCACGGACGCATGGCCGGCTGGTACGGCTCCGGTCTGCCCATCATCGACAACTCGCAGCTGGATGTCCCCGCCACGGCCAGGGTGCTGGACGACGTCCTGGCCAGGGCGATCGCCAGCCCCCCGAAGTGGTAGCGGGCCGCACGGCCTCCTGACGGCGTCCCGTCGCCGCACGCCCATCCGGGGCGGCGGTCGCGACGGCCTCCCGGCCCGTCGCCGGGGCGACGGTCATGACGGCCTCCCGGCCCGTTCCCCCGAACGCTCTCCCAACCGGCGCGATCCGGCCACTCCTCCTACGCTCGTGTCATGTCAGAGGTCTACGCGTCCCGCCGCACCCGGCTGAGAGAACGCTGCAACGCGAGCGGCAGCGCCACCGCGCTGATCTCCCGCCCCGCCAACGTGAGATACCTCGCGGGCGCCGCCCCGCACGGCGCCGTCCTGCTGCTCGGCGGCCGCGAGGACCTCCTCGTCTGCGCGGGACCGCTCGACGACCGCACGCACGAGGGACGGCCCGACGAGTCCCTGCGCGTCCACCACCTGCGCGCCGCCGGAGGCGATCCGGCGGTCGCCGCCGCGGGCCTCGCGGCCGGCGAGGGCGGGGACTCCCTGGCGGTGGAGGAGCACCACCTCACGGTGGCCCGCCACCGCGAGCTGCGCGCCGTCGCGCCCGGACTGCGGCTCGCCGATCTGGGCGGCGCCGTGGAACAGCTGCGCGTGGTCAAGGACGAGGAGGAGATCTCCTGCCTGCGGATCGGCGCCGAGATCGCCGACCAGGCCCTGGGAGAGCTGCTGGAGTCCATCCTGGTGGGCCGCACGGAACGGCACCTGGCCCTGGAACTGGAACGGCGCCTCGTCGACCACGGCGCGGACGGTCCCGCCTTCCCCACGTCGGTCGCCACCGGCCCGCACGCCGGCCTGCGCGGTCACCGGCCCACCGACCGCCGGGTCGAGGAGGGCGATTTCCTCTCCGTCTGCCTCGGGGCGGGCTACCGCGGCTACCGCTGCGAGATCGGCCGTACCTTCGTGATCGGCACCTCTCCCGCCGACTGGCAGATCGAGCTGTACGACCTCGTCTTCGCCGCTCAGCGGGCCGGGCGTGAGGCCCTGGCCCCGGGCGTTGCCTGCCGTGACGTGGACCGCGCGGCCCGCCAGATCATGAGCTCGGCGGGGCACTCCGAGGGCCTTTCGGCACTCACCGGGCACGGTGTCGGACTCGAAATCGAAGAGGACCCGCAGTTGACTCCCGCGGCCATGGGTAAACTGGACGCTTGCGTGCCGGTCACCGTCGAACCGGGGGTCCACCTCCCGGGCCGGGGCGGTGTCCGGATCGATGACACGCTCGTCGTCCGCCCCGAGGCGGACGGCGGACCCGAGCTACTCACCATCACGACCAAGGAGCTGCTCGCCCTGTAGGCAGGTGCGTGCCCCGGGGTCGTCCACGTCAGTCCAGGAGATTCCGCAACCGTGGCTTCCACGAACGACCTCAAGAACGGCCTGGTGCTCAAGCTCGAAGGCGGCCAGCTCTGGTCCGTCGTCGAGTTCCAGCACGTCAAGCCCGGCAAGGGCCCGGCCTTCGTGCGCACCAAGCTGAAGAACGTGCTTTCCGGCAAGGTCGTCGACAAGACGTTCAACGCCGGCGTCAAGGTCGAGACGGCCACTGTCGACAAGCGCGACATGCAGTTCTCGTACATGGACGGCGAGTACTTCGTCTTCATGGACATGGAGACCTACGACCAGCTGATGGTCGACCGCAAGGCTGTCGGCGACGCCGCCAACTTCCTGATCGAGGGCTTCACGGCCACCGTGGCGCAGCACGAGGGCGAGGTGCTCTTCGTCGAGCTGCCCGCCGCCGTCGAGCTCGTCGTGCAGGAGACCGAGCCGGGCCTCCAGGGCGACCGCTCCACCGGTGGCACCAAGCCCGCCACCCTGGAGACCGGTCACCAGATCCAGGTCCCGCTCTTCATCACCACCGGTGAGAAGATCAAGGTCGACACCCGCACCAGCGACTACCTCGGCCGGGTGAACAGCTAACCGTGGCTGCTCGCAACACGGCCCGCAAGCGCGCCTTCCAGATCCTCTTCGAGGGCGACCAGCGCGGAGTCGACGTCCTGACGGTCCTCGCGGACTGGATCCGGCTGTCCCGGGCCGACACCCGGCAGCCGCCCGTGAGCGAGTACACGATGCAGCTGGTCGAGGGCTACGCGGAGCACGCGCGGCGCATCGACGAGCTGATCTCCCAGTACTCGGTCGGCTGGACGCTGGACCGGATGCCGGTCGTCGACCGCAACATCCTGCGTCTCGGCGCCTACGAGCTGATCTGGGCCGACGAGACGCCGGACGCGGTCGTCCTGGACGAGATGGTGCAGCTGGCGAAGGAGTTCTCCACGGACGAGTCGCCCTCGTTCGTCAACGGCCTGCTCGGCCGGTTCAAGGAGCTCAAGCCGTCCCTGCGGCGCGACTAGCTCCGCCGGGAGCGCCGGGGAACAGAGGCCGCGCGGCCTGCGGGCCGTCTGCGGCCGTCGCGCGGTTCCCCGCACCCCTGGTGGGGTGCGGACATGCCGGAGGGCCCACAGCACACGCTGTGGGCCCTCCGGCATGTCCGCACCGGAAAACACCGGGGGAACGGAAACGGAGATGGCCGGAACCGATGGGTTCCGGCCATCCCGAGGGTACGTTTCTGCTCAACCGTGGGGCGGTCAGGCCTCCTCGTGGGAGACCGCGCGACGCGCGTCCGCGTCGAGGACGCCCCAGCTGATCAGCTGCTCGGTCAGGACCGAGGGCGACTGGTCGTAGATGACGGCCAGGGTGCGCAGGTCGTCCTGGCGGATCGACAGCACCTTGCCGTTGTAGTCACCGCGCTGCGACTGGATGGTGGCCGCGTACCGCTGGAGGGGGCCCGCCTTCTCGACCGGCACGTGCGCCAGCCGCTCCAGGTCCAGGACCAGCTTCGGCGGCGGCTCCGCGGCACCGCCCGGGGTGGTGCCGGGCAGCAGCTCCTGCACGGGAACGCCGTAGAAATCCGCCAGCTCGGCAAGGCGCTGCACGGTCACGGCGCGGTCGCCGCGCTCGTACGAACCGACCACGACCGCCTTCCAGCGTCCCTGGGACTTCTCCTCGACACCGTGGAGGGAAAGGCCCTGCTGGGTGCGGATCGCGCGGAGCTTGGCCCCGAGCTGTTTGGCGTATTCGCTGGACATATAGCTCCCCGGCACTGGGTCGACGCGGCTGCGGCCGCGTGCTGGTAACTCACTGTGAGGTTACGCAGCGTGATTCTTCTGCGTCAAGCCGAATGGTCCACACCGACGCTTCCGTGACGGCGCGGACGCGTTGGGCCAAGGGGGTGATCGAGCGCGCCCCGGCGGCCTGCTACCGTGGATGGCGCAAATCCGACGTCCTTTAAGGTCCGTCCCGTGAGGCGGAGAAGGAGGTCCGTTTCATATGGACAAGCAAGACAAGCAGGACGTCCGGCAAGCCGCCGGACAGGACGCCCCGCAGGACCCTCGGCAGGCCGACGCACGGCCCGTGCTCGAAGGCCCCGACATCGCGCGCGTGCTGACCCGCATCGCCCACGAGATCGTCGAACGCGCCAAGGGCGCCGACGACGTGGTGCTCCTCGGCATCCCGACCCGCGGCGTCTTCCTCGCCCAGCGGCTCGCCGCCAAGCTCGAGCAGATCACCGGCCGCGCGACCCCGGTCGGCTCGCTCGACATCACCATGTACCGCGACGACCTGCGCATGCACCCGCCGCGTGCGCTGGCCCGCACCGAGATCCCCGGTGACGGCCTCGACGGCAGGCTCGTCGTCCTCGTCGACGACGTGCTCTTCTCCGGCCGCACCATCCGCGCCGCCCTCGACGCCCTGAACGACCTCGGGCGCCCGCGCGCGGTCCAGCTCGCCGTGCTCGTCGACCGCGGCCACCGGGAACTGCCCATCCGCGCCGACTACGTCGGCAAGAACCTCCCCACGTCGTTGCGGGAGACGGTCAAGGTCCAGCTCGCCGAGGAGGACGGTCGCGACACCGTGCTGCTCGGTGTGAAGCAGACCGTCCAGCAGTAGCACCCGCGCGTGCGGCCCCGGTGCCGTGCGCCGCGCAGCCGTGCCCCTGCACGCCCTTGATCTCCCCGCCTGAACTGCCTTACGGAGCCTGACAGATGCAGCGTCATCTCATCTCGGCCGCCGACCTCACCCGCGACGACGCCGTCCTGATCCTCGACACCGCCGAGGAGATGGCCCGGGTCGCCGACCGGCCCATCAAGAAACTGCCGACCCTGCGCGGCCGCACGATCGTCAACCTCTTCTTCGAGGACTCCACGCGCACCCGCATCTCCTTCGAGGCCGCCGAGAAGCGCCTCTCCGCGGACGTCATCAACTTCTCCGCCAAGGGGTCGTCGGTGTCCAAGGGCGAGTCCCTGAAGGACACCGCGCAGACCCTGGAGGCCATGGGCGTCGACGCCGTCGTCATCCGGCACGGCGCCTCCGGCGCGCCCTACCGCCTGGCCACCTCCGGCTGGATCGACGCGGTCGTCGTCAACGCCGGCGACGGCACCCACCAGCACCCCACCCAGGCCCTCCTGGACGCCTTCACCATGCGCCGCCGACTCGTCGGCCGGGACGCGGGGATCGGCCAGGATCTCTCCGGCAGGCGCATCACGATCGTCGGCGACGTGCTGCACAGCCGGGTCGCCCGCTCCAACGTCGACCTGCTGCACACGCTCGGCGCCGAGGTCACCCTGGTCGCCCCGCCCACCCTGGTGCCGGTCGGCATCGAGACCTGGCCCTGCGAGGTCTCGTACGACCTCGACAGCACGCTGCCCAAGACCGACGCGGTGATGATGCTGCGCGTGCAGCGCGAGCGGATGAACGCCGCGTTCTTCCCGACCGAGCGCGAGTACTCGCGCCGCTACGGCCTCGACGGCGACCGCATGGCCCGCATGCCCGAGCACGCCATCGTGATGCACCCCGGCCCGATGGTCCGCGGCATGGAGATCACCGCCGAGGTCGCCGACTCCGAGCGCTGCACCGTCGTCGAACAGGTCGCCAACGGCGTGTCCATCCGGATGGCCGTCCTCTACCTGCTCCTGGGCGGCAACGAACCCGCCGTCAGCCACGCCCGCACCACCGAGGAGAAGTAAGACATGAGCAAGATCCTGATCCGTGGTGCGAAGGTGCTCGGCGGCGAGCCGCAGGACGTCCTGATCGACGGCGAGATCGTCGAGGCCGTCGGCACCGGACTGTCCGCCGAGGGGGCCGAGGTCGTCGAGGCCGCGGGCAAGGTGCTGCTGCCCGGCCTGGTCGACCTGCACACCCATCTGCGCGAGCCGGGCCGCGAGGACTCCGAGACCGTCCTGACCGGCACCCGCGCCGCCGCGTCCGGCGGCTACACGGCCGTCTTCGCCATGGCCAACACCTTCCCCGTGGCCGACACCGCCGGTGTGGTCGAGCAGGTCTACCGGCTCGGGCGGGAGCACGGCTACTGCGACGTGCAGCCCATCGGCGCCGTCACCGTCGGCCTGGAGGGCCGCAAGCTCGCGGAACTCGGCGCCATGCACGACTCGGCGGCCGGCGTCACCGTCTTCTCCGACGACGGCAAGTGCGTCGACGACGCCGTGATCATGCGCCGGGCCCTGGAGTACGTGAAGGCCTTCGGCGGGGTCGTCGCCCAGCACGCGCAGGAGCCGCGGCTGACCGAGGGCGCCCAGATGAACGAGGGCGTCGTCTCCGCCGAGCTCGGGCTCGGCGGCTGGCCCGCGGTGGCCGAGGAGTCGATCATCGCCCGGGACGTCCTGCTCGCCGAGCACGTCGGCTCCCGCGTGCACATTTGCCACCTCTCCACCGCCGGATCCGTCGAGATCGTCCGCTGGGCCAAGTCCCGCGGCATCGACGTCACCGCCGAGGTCACCCCGCACCACCTGCTGCTCACCGACGAGCTGGTGCGCAGCTACAACCCGGTCTACAAGGTGAACCCGCCGCTGCGCACCGAGCGGGACGTGCACGCCCTGCGCGAGGCCCTCGCCGACGGCACCATCGACATCGTCGCCACCGACCACGCCCCGCACCCGCACGAGGACAAGGACTGCGAGTGGGCCGCGGCCGCCATGGGCATGGTCGGCCTGGAGACCGCGCTGTCGGTGGTCCAGGAGACGATGGTGGAGACGGGCCTGCTGGACTGGGCCGGGGTCGCGAGCCGCATGTCCTTCAAGCCCGCCCTCATCGGACGGGCCACCGGCCACGGACGTCCCGTCTCGGCAGGTGAGCCCGCCAACCTCACGCTCGTCGACACGGAATACCGTGGGTCCGTGGACCCCGCGGGCTTCGCCTCGCGCAGCCGGAACACCCCCTACGAGGGGCGTGAGCTGCCGGGCCGTGTCACGCACACCTGGCTCCGGGGCAAGGCCACGCTCGTCGACGGGAAGCTCACGTGACATCTGCTGCACTACTGCTCGCGGCCGAGAAGGAATCGGCCGCGGTGACCGACTGGGCCGCGCGGATCGGCTGGGTGGTCGGCCTCGGCCTCTTCGTCGCCCTCGTCTACTGGCTGATGCGCGAGGGCTGGAAGTGGCGGGGCACGCTCCAGGGCGACCTGCCCGAGCTCCCCGACGCGCCCCCGGAGCCCGGCGAGGCGAAACTGACCATGAGCGGGCGCTACCACGGCTCCACCACCGCCGGGCAGTGGCTCGACCGCATCGTGGCGCACGGCCTGGGCACCCGCAGCAGGGCCGAGCTCACCCTGACGGACGCGGGACTGGACGTCGTACGCCCCGGCGCGGCCGACTTCTTCGTCCCGGCCGCGGCGCTGCGCGAGGCCCGGCTCGACAAGGGCATCGCGGGCAAGGTCCTCACCGAGGGCGGACTGCTGGTGGTGACCTGGGAGCACGGCGGCAAGCTGCTCGACTCGGGCTTTCGCTCCGACCACGCGGCCGAACACCACGCGTGGGTCGAGGCCATCAACTCCATGATCGACAAGATCGACAAGACGGACAACCCGACGGAAACGGAAGGCGCACGATGACGACCTCCACCAGGGGAACCACCAGGGTTCCCGCCGTACTCGTCCTGGAGGACGGCCGGATCTTCCGCGGCCGTGCCTACGGGGCCGTGGGGGAGACCTTCGGCGAAGCGGTGTTCTCCACCGGCATGACCGGCTACCAGGAGACCCTCACCGACCCGTCGTACGACCGCCAGATCGTCGTCGCGACCGCCCCGCAGATCGGCAACACCGGCTGGAACGACGAGGACGACGAGTCGGACCGCATCTGGGTCTCCGGCTATGTCGTGCGCGACCCCGCGCGCGTGCCCTCCAACTGGCGTGCCAAGCGCTCCCTCGACGACGAGCTGACCGCCCAGAGCGTCGTCGGCATCTCCGGCATCGACACCCGCGCGCTCACCCGCCACCTGCGGGAGGGCGGCTCGATGCGCGCCGGCATCTTCTCCGGCGAGGCGATCGGGGCCGAGAGCGACCTCGTCGCCCGCGTGCAGGCCCAGCCGCACATGAAGGGCGCGAGCCTCTACGAGGAGGTCGCCACCAAGGAGGCCTATGTCGTCCCGGCGGTCGGCGAGAAGCGGTTCACCGTCGCCGCCGTCGACCTCGGGATCAAGGGCATGACCCCGCACCGCATGGCCGAGCGCGGCATCGAGGTGCACGTGCTCCCGGCGACGGCCACGGCCGAGGAGGTGTACGCCGTCGGGCCCGACGGCGTCTTCTTCTCCAACGGCCCGGGCGACCCGTCCACGGCCGACGGACCCGTCGCGCTGATGACCGAGGTGCTGGAGCGCCGCACGCCCCTGTTCGGCATCTGCTTCGGCAACCAGATCCTCGGCCGCGCCCTCGGCTTCGGCACCTACAAGCTGAAGTACGGCCACCGCGGCATCAACCAGCCGGTCCAGGACCGTACGACCGGCAAGGTCGAGGTCACCGCGCACAACCACGGCTTCGCCGTGGACGCGCCGCTGGACCGGGTCACCGAGACCAGGTTCGGCCGCGCCGAGGTCTCCCACGTCTGTCTGAACGACGACGTCGTGGAGGGGCTCCGGCTGCTCGACCAGCCGGCGTTCTCCGTCCAGTACCACCCCGAAGCGGCAGCGGGCCCGCACGACGCCGCCTACCTGTTCGACCGCTTCGTATCCCTGATGGAGGGCCAGCGTGCCTAAGCGCACCGATATCCAGTCCGTCCTGGTCATCGGCTCCGGCCCGATCGTCATCGGGCAGGCCGCCGAGTTCGACTACTCCGGCACCCAGGCGTGCCGCATCCTGCGCGCCGAGGGCCTGCGGGTGATCCTGGTCAACTCCAACCCGGCGACGATCATGACCGACCCGGAGATCGCCGACGCCACCTACGTCGAGCCGATCACCCCCGAGTACGTCGAGAAGATCATCGCCAAGGAGCGCCCGGACGTCCTGCTGCCGACGCTCGGCGGTCAGACGGCCCTCAACACCGCGATCTCCATGCACGAACAGGGTGTGCTGGAGAAGTACGGCGTCGAGCTGATCGGCGCCAACGTCGAGGCGATCAACAAGGGCGAGGACCGCGACCTCTTCAAGGGTGTCGTCGAGGCCGTCCGCGAGAAGATCGGGCACGGCGAGTCCGCCCGGTCCGTGATCTGCCACTCCATGGACGACGTCATCGCGGGCGTGGAGACGCTCGGCGGCTACCCCGTCGTCGTGCGCCCCTCCTTCACCATGGGCGGCGCCGGCTCCGGCTTCGCCCACGACGAGGAGGAACTGCGCCGCATCGCCGGCCAGGGCCTGACGCTCTCCCCGACCACCGAGGTGCTCCTGGAGGAGTCCATCCTCGGCTGGAAGGAGTACGAGCTGGAGCTGATGCGCGACAAGAACGACAACGTCGTGGTCGTCTGCTCCATCGAGAACTTCGACCCCATGGGCGTGCACACCGGTGACTCGATCACCGTCGCGCCCGCGATGACGCTGACCGACCGCGAGTACCAGCGGCTGCGCGACATCGGCATCGCGATCATCCGCGAGGTCGGCGTCGACACCGGCGGCTGCAACATCCAGTTCGCGGTCAACCCCGAGGACGGCCGCATCATCGTCATCGAGATGAACCCGCGCGTGTCGCGGTCCTCGGCCCTCGCCTCCAAGGCGACCGGCTTCCCGATCGCCAAGATCGCGGCCAAGCTCGCCGTGGGCTACACCCTGGACGAGATCCCCAACGACATCACCCGGGAGACCCCGGCCTCCTTCGAGCCCACGCTCGACTACGTGGTGGTCAAGGCCCCCCGCTTCGCCTTCGAGAAGTTCCCGAGCGCCGACTCCACGCTGACCACGACCATGAAGTCGGTCGGCGAGGCCATGGCCATCGGCCGCAACTTCACCGAGGCCTTCCAGAAGGCGCTGCGCTCGCTGGAGAAGAAGGGCAGCCAGTTCACCTTCGTCGGCGAGCCCGGCGACAAGGACGAGCTGCTGCGGGAGGCCGTACGGCCCACCGACGGCCGCATCAACACCGTCATGCAGGCCATCCGCGCGGGCGCCACCCCCGAGGAGGTCTTCGAGTTCACGAAGATCGACCCGTGGTTCGTCGACCAGCTCTTCCTGATCAAGGAGACCGCCGACGACCTGGCCGCCGCCGACCGCCTGGACGTCGACCTCCTCGCCGAGGCCAAGCGGCACGGCTTCTCCGACCTCCAGATCGCCGAGATCCGCGGACTGCGCGAGGACGTCGTCCGCGAGGTCCGGCACGCGCTGGGCATCCGCCCGGTCTACAAGACCGTCGACACCTGCGCCGCCGAGTTCGCCGCGAGGACGCCGTACTTCTACTCCTCCTACGACGAGGAGAGCGAGGTCGCGCCGCGCGAGAAGCCCGCGGTGATCATCCTGGGCTCCGGCCCGAACCGCATCGGCCAGGGCATCGAGTTCGACTACTCCTGCGTCCACGCCTCCTTCGCGCTGTCCGACGCCGGGTACGAGACCGTGATGGTCAACTGCAACCCGGAGACCGTCTCCACGGACTACGACACCTCCGACCGCCTCTACTTCGAGCCCCTGACGCTGGAAGACGTGCTGGAGATCGTGCACGCGGAGACGCTGGCCGGCCCGGTCGCCGGTGTCGTCGTCCAGCTCGGCGGGCAGACCCCGCTCGGTCTGGCGCAGGCCCTCAAGGACAACGGCGTGCCGATCGTCGGCACCTCGCCCGAGGCCATCCACGCGGCCGAGGACCGGGGCGCCTTCGGGCGCGTGCTCGCCGAGGCCGGCCTGCCCGCCCCCAAGCACGGCACCGCGACCACCTTCACCGAGGCCAAGGCCATCGCCGACGAGATCGGCTACCCGGTCCTCGTCCGGCCGTCCTATGTCCTCGGCGGCCGCGGCATGGAGATCGTCTACGACGAGACCCGGCTGTCGTCCTACATCGCCGAGTCGACCGAGATCAGCCCCAGCCGGCCGGTCCTCGTCGACCGCTTCCTCGACGACGCCATCGAGATCGACGTCGACGCGCTCTACGACGGCGAGGAGCTGTACCTCGGCGGTGTCATGGAGCACATCGAGGAGGCCGGCATCCACTCCGGCGACTCGGCGTGCGCCCTGCCCCCGATCACCCTGGGCGGCTTCGACATCAAGCGCCTGCGCGCCTCCACCGAGGCGATCGCCAAGGGCGTCGGCGTGCGCGGCCTGATCAACATCCAGTTCGCGATGGCCGGCGACATCCTCTACGTCCTGGAGGCCAACCCGCGCGCGTCCCGCACGGTCCCCTTCACCTCCAAGGCGACCGCGGTACCGCTCGCGAAGGCCGCGGCCCGGATCTCCCTGGGCGCGACCGTCGCCGAGCTGCGCGCCGAAGGGCTGCTCCCGGCCACCGGCGACGGCGGCGAACTGCCGCTGGACGCGCCGATCTCCGTCAAGGAGGCCGTGATGCCGTGGACCCGCTTCCGGGACACCTCCGGTCGCGGCGTCGACACCGTCCTCGGCCCGGAGATGCGCTCCACCGGCGAGGTCATGGGCATCGACTCCGTCTTCGGCACGGCGTACGCCAAGTCGCAGGCGGGCGCGTACGGACCGCTGCCCACCAAGGGCCGCGCGTTCATCTCGGTCGCCAACCGCGACAAGCGCTCGATGATCTTCCCGGCCCGTGAGCTCGTCGCGCACGGCTTCGAACTGCTCGCCACCTCCGGTACCGCCGAGGTCCTCAAGCGCAACGGCATCAACGCCACCGTGGTGCGCAAGCAGTCCGAGGGCGCCGGCCCCAACGGCGAGAAGACCATCGTCCAGTGCATCCACGACGGCGAGGTCGACCTCATCGTCAACACCCCGTACGGCACCGGCGGCCGCCTCGACGGCTACGAGATCCGTACGGCGGCCGTGGCCCGCTCGGTGCCGTGCCTGACGACGGTGCAGGCACTCGCCGCGGCCGTCCAGGGCATCGACGCCCTCAACCACGGGGGCGTGGGAGTCCGCTCGCTCCAGGAACACGCGGAACACCTGACCGCGGCCCGCGACTAGCAGCCCGGAGGGGGACACCGGAAACGGTGTCCCCCTCCGCACGAGGGAACCATGTACAAGATCTTCTTCAATCTCGTCTTCCGGCGGATGGACCCCGAGCGCGCCCACCACCTGGCCTTCCGCTGGATCCGGCTCGCCGTCCGCGTCCCGGTGCTGCGCACCTTCGCCGCTGCCGCCCTGGCCCCCCGCTACGAGGAGCTGCGCACCGAGGCCTTCGGGCTGCGCATGCACGGCCCCTTCGGCCTGGCCGCCGGCTTCGACAAGAACGCCGTCGCGATCGACGGCATGTCGATGCTGGGCTTCGACCACGTGGAGATCGGCACGGTCACCGGCGAGCCGCAGCCGGGCAACCCCAAGCAGCGGCTCTTCCGGCTCGTGAAGGACCGGGCGCTCATCAACCGGATGGGCTTCAACAACGAGGGCTCGCTGGCCGTCGCCGCGCGCCTGGCCTCCCGTACGCCCGTCTTCAAGCCCGTGGTCGGCGTCAACATCGGCAAGACCAAGGTCGTCCCCGAGGAGGAGGCCGTCGGCGACTACGTGAAGTCGACCGAGCGGCTCGCGCCCTACGCCGACTACCTGGTCGTCAACGTGTCCTCCCCGAACACCCCGGGGCTGCGCAACCTCCAGGCCACCGAGGCGCTGCGGCCGCTGCTGAGCGCCGTGCGCGAGGCCGCCGACCGGGTGGTGACCGCACGGCGCGTCCCGCTGCTGGTGAAGATCGCCCCGGACCTGGCCGACGAGGACGTCGACGCGGTCGCCGACCTTGCCGTCGAGCTGGGCCTGGACGGGATCATCGCCACCAACACCACCATCGCGCGCGAGGGACTCGGCCTGACCTCGGCGGCGTCCCTGGTGAAGGAGACCGGCGGTCTCTCCGGAGCACCGCTCAATGCGCGCTCGCTGGAGGTGCTGCGGCGCCTGTACGCGCGCGTGGGCGACCGCGTCACCCTGGTGGGCGTCGGCGGCGTGGAGGACGCGGAGGACGCCTGGCAGCGCATCCTGGCCGGTGCCACGCTGGTCCAGGGCTACAGCGCCTTCATCTACGAGGGGCCCTTCTGGGGCCGCGCGATCCACAAGGGCCTCGCCGCCCGGCTGCGGACGAGCCCCTATGCCACCCTCGCCGACGCGGTCGGCGCCGACGTGAGGAAGACGGCATGACCCTGGAGCCCTTCGGCGCCCGCCTGCGCCGTGCCATGGACGAGCGCGGCCCGCTCTGCGTCGGCATCGACCCGCACGCCTCCCTGCTCGCCGAGTGGGGGCTGAACGACGACGTCGCCGGCCTGGAGCGGTTCAGCCGCACGGTCGTCGAGGCCACGGCCGACCGGGTCGCCCTGCTGAAGCCGCAGAGCGCGTTCTTCGAGCGGTTCGGCTCGCGCGGGATCGCCGTCCTGGAGAAGACCGTGCAGGAGGCACGGGCGGCCGGTGCGCTGGTCGTGATGGACGCCAAGCGCGGGGACATCGGCTCGACGATGGCCGCGTACGCCGAGTCGTTCCTGCACAAGGACGCCCCGCTGTTCTCCGACGCCCTCACCGTGTCGCCGTACCTCGGTTACGGATCCCTGGCGCCCGCCGTGGCGGCGGCCCGGGAGAGCGGCGCCGGTCTGTTCGTGCTGGCGCTGACCTCCAACCCGGAGGGCGGCGAGGTCCAGCGCGCGGTACGGGCCGACGGCCGCGACGTCGGCGCGACGATGCTGGCGCACCTGGCCGCGGAGAACGCGGGGGAGGAGCCGCTGGGCTCCTTCGGGGCGGTCGTCGGCGCCACCCTCGGCGATCTGTCGGCCTACGACCTCGACATCAACGGGCCGCTGCTCGCGCCCGGCGTGGGCGCCCAGGGGGCGACCCCGGCCGATCTGCCGCGGGTGTTCGGGTCCGCCGCGCGCAATGTCGTACCGAACGTGAGTCGGGGTGTGTTGCGTCACGGTCCCGACGTCGTCGCTCTGCGTGACGCCGTCGACCGGTTCGCGCGAGAGGTCAAGGCCGCCGTGACCTCCGTCTGAGCGGCGCCGGCCGCCCGACCGGGGGCCCGGTCGGGCGGCCCGGGGGCGACTTGAGCCTGGATACATCCTCAAATCCGGGGCACTATGTCCTAAATGTCTGGCCTGGCGGAGGCTGACCAGGACTTTTCCTCTGTTCTCGCTGACTCCGGGGGAGTTGGCCGCTAGTCTCCGACGGAGAGTGAACGGGCGGCGTGTCTGCCCAAAGCTCACCAGGTGAGGACCGACCAGGTTCCTCACCGGTCCGTATCCGACAGTTCGACATCCGAGGTGACGTAGGCGTGGCTCTTCCGCCCCTTACCCCCGAACAGCGCGCAGCCGCGCTCGAAAAGGCCGCCGCGGCTCGCCGGGAGCGGGCCGAGGTCAAGAATCGACTCAAGCACTCCGGCGCCTCGCTCCACGAGGTCATCAAGCAGGGTCAGGAAAACGACGTCATCGGCAAGATGAAGGTCTCCGCCCTCCTGGAGTCGCTCCCGGGCGTGGGCAAGGTCCGCGCCAAGCAGATCATGGAGCGACTCGGCATCTCCGAGAGCCGCCGCGTGCGCGGTCTCGGTTCCAACCAGATCGCGTCCCTGGAGCGTGAGTTCGGCAGCACCGGATCCTGATTCCCGGCTCCTGCGGGACAGGAGTCCCGGGCACTCCGGGATTGCTGGAATAATCGCTGCATGGCAGTAACACTCCGGGGGACGACCCCCGAACCCCCGGACGCACGTCCGCGGCTGACCGTGCTCTCCGGCCCCTCCGGGGTCGGCAAGAGCACGGTCGTCGCTCATATGCGCAAACAGCACCCCGAGGTCTGGCTCTCGGTGTCGGCGACGACCCGCAGGCCCCGCCCCGGCGAGCAGCACGGAGTCCACTACTTCTTCGTCACCGACGACGAGATGGACAAGCTGATCGCCAACGGCGAACTGCTGGAGTGGGCCGAGTTCGCGGGCAACCGCTACGGCACTCCGCGCGCCGCCGTGCTGGAGCGGCTGGAGTCGGGTGAGCCGGTCCTCCTGGAGATCGACCTCCAGGGTGCCCGGCAGGTCCGTGAGTCCATGGCCGAGGCGCACCTGGTCTTCCTGGCCCCTCCCTCCTGGGAGGAACTGGTGCGCAGGCTCACCGGACGGGGCACCGAACCGCCCGAGGTCATCGAGCGCCGCCTGGCGGCGGCGAAGATCGAACTCGCGGCCGAGCCGGAGTTCGACGTCACCCTGGTCAACACCTCCGTCGAGGACGTGGCGCGTGAGCTGCTAGCCTTGATGGATGTTGTGTGATCACGAGTCTGTGATCATGACCCTTTTTTCCCATCCATCGGAAGGTAGAGCGTGTCCTCTTCCATCTCCGCGCCCGAGGGCATCATCAACCCGCCGATCGACGAGCTCCTCGAGGCCACCGACTCGAAGTACAGCCTCGTGATCTACGCGGCCAAGAGGGCCCGCCAGATCAACGCGTACTACTCGCAGCTCGGCGAGGGCCTCCTCGAGTACGTCGGTCCGCTCGTGGACACCCACGTCCACGAGAAGCCGCTCTCGATCGCCCTCCGCGAGATCAACGCCGGTCTGCTGACCTCCGAGGCCGTTGAGGGCCCGGCTCAGTAGTATTTTCGGCTCGCAGTAGGTTTTTCCACAGGCCCGGCAGCACGACTGCCGGGCCTGTGGTGTCTGATGGACTCGTACGCCGGGAGCCGCGGCGCACGTTTTCCGAGGTACGGGGAGAGACGGTGGACAAGCCGAGGGTCGTTCTGGGCGTCAGTGGCGGCATCGCCGCCTACAAGGCCTGTGAGCTGCTGCGCAGACTGACCGAGTCCGGCCATGACGTCCGGGTGGTCCCCACCGCCTCCGCGCTGCACTTCGTCGGTGCGGCCACCTGGTCCGCCCTGTCCGGCCACCCCGTCTCCACCGAGGTCTGGGACGACGTCCACGAGGTCCCGCACGTCCGCATCGGCCAGCACGCCGACCTGGTGGTCGTCGCCCCGGCCACCGCGGACATGCTCGCCAAGGCAACGCACGGTCTCGCCGACGACCTCCTCACCAACACGCTCCTCACGGCCCGCTGTCCCGTCGTCTTCGCGCCCGCGATGCACACCGAGATGTGGGAGCACCCGGCCACCCAGGAGAACGTGGCGACCCTGCGCCGCCGGGGCGCCGTCGTCGTCGAACCGGCGGTCGGCCGCCTCACCGGTGTCGACACCGGCAAGGGACGCCTGCCCGACCCGGCCGAGATCTTCGAGGTCTGCCGCCGGGTCCTGGCCAGGGGCGTGCGGGAGCCCGACCTGGCGGGCCGGCATGTCGTGGTCAGCGCCGGCGGCACCCGCGAGCCCCTCGACCCGGTCCGCTTCCTCGGCAACCGCTCCTCCGGCAAGCAGGGCTACGCCCTCGCCCGCACCGCCGCCGCCCGCGGCGCCCGGGTCACGCTGATCGCGGCGAACACCGGCCTGCCCGACCCGGCCGGGGTCGACGTCGTCCAGGTCGGCACGGCCGTCCAGCTGCGGGAGGCCGTCCTGAAGGCCGCCGCGGACGCCGACGCGGTCGTCATGGCGGCCGCCGTGGCCGACTTCCGGCCGGAGACCTACGCGGCGGGCAAGATCAAGAAACAGGACGGCCGGGAACCGGACCCCGTCGTTCTCGTACGGAATCCGGACATCCTCGCGGAGATCTCCGCCGACCGGGCGCGCTCCAACCAGGTGGTTGTCGGCTTCGCCGCCGAGACCGACGACGTCCTCGCGAACGGCCGGGCGAAGCTCCGGCGCAAGGGCTGCGATCTGCTGGTGGTGAACGAGGTGGGGGAGCGCAAGACGTTCGGTTCCGAGGAGAACGAGGCCGTCGTGCTGGGTGCCGACGGCAGCGAGACCCCCGTGCCGCACGGGCCCAAGGAGGCCCTGGCCGAAATCGTGTGGGACCTGGTGACAGGGCGGCTGGGCTGACGGTTCGATGCGGCTCGCCGTTGCCTCGTGCCTCGGTCGATTCGGGTGTGGCGACCCTGGCCAACGGTGCTCGGCATTCGGCAGAATGCCCGTGCCGCAGGTCACAGCGCTCCCGAGAGGCGAGACAGGTGGGCCCGTGGCGGGGCACGACCGATAAACTGTTCTCGGACGACGCCGGGCGCAGCTCCCGTCGCGTCCGCCAATGATCAGCCAGCAGCCGCTGCAACCCCAGGGAGCGTTGTGTCCCGTCGCCTGTTCACTTCGGAGTCCGTGACCGAGGGTCACCCCGACAAGATCGCTGACCAGATCAGCGACACCATTCTCGACGCCCTGCTGCGTGAGGACCCGACCTCCCGGGTCGCCGTCGAGACCCTGATCACGACCGGTCTGGTGCACGTGGCCGGTGAGGTCACCACCAAGGCCTACGCGCCGATCCCCCAGCTCGTGCGCGACAAGATCCTCGAGATCGGCTACGACTCCTCCAAGAAGGGCTTCGACGGCGCCTCCTGCGGTGTCTCGGTGTCCATCGGCGCCCAGTCGCCGGACATCGCCCAGGGCGTGGACACGGCCTACGAGAACCGCGTCGAGGGCGACGAGGACGAGCTGGACCGCCAGGGCGCCGGCGACCAGGGGCTGATGTTCGGCTACGCGTCGGACGAGACGCCCACCCTGATGCCGCTGCCGATCTTCCTGGCGCACCGGCTGTCCAAGCGCCTGTCGGACGTCCGCAAGAACGGGACCATCCCCTACCTGCGCCCCGACGGCAAGACCCAGGTCACCATCGAGTACGACGGCGACAAGGCCGTCCGCCTCGACACCGTCGTCATCTCCTCGCAGCACGCGAGCGACATCGACCTGGACTCCCTGCTCGCCCCCGACATCCGTGAGTTCGTGGTGGAGCCGGAGCTGAAGGCGCTCCTGGACGAGGGCATCAAGATCGACACCGAGAACTACCGTCTGCTCGTCAACCCGACCGGCCGCTTCGAGATCGGCGGCCCGATGGGCGACGCCGGCCTGACCGGCCGCAAGATCATCATCGACACCTACGGCGGCTTCGCGCGGCACGGCGGCGGCGCCTTCTCGGGCAAGGACCCGTCCAAGGTCGACCGCTCGGCCGCGTACGCGATGCGCTGGGTCGCGAAGAACGTGGTGGCCGCGGGTCTGGCCGCCCGCTGCGAGGTCCAGGTCGCCTACGCCATCGGCAAGGCCGAGCCGGTCGGCCTGTTCGTGGAGACCTTCGGCACCGCCCAGGTCGACGTCGAGAAGATCGAGAAGGCCATCGACGAGGTCTTCGACCTCCGCCCGGCCGCGATCATCCGCGACCTCGACCTGCTGCGCCCGATCTACGCGCAGACCGCCGCGTACGGCCACTTCGGCCGTGAGCTGCCCGACTTCACGTGGGAGCGCACGGACCGCGTGGACGCCCTGCGCAAGGCCGCCGGACTGTAGTCCCGGCCCCTCAGCGGTTCACCCGAGGCCCGGCCCCTGCGAGGGGGCCGGGCCTCGGCGCGTCCGGAGCGCCCGGCGCCCCCTGGCGGGTATCCAGGTCCGGTGGGCTGCGGGGCCCCCGGTCGTCGGTCGGTTGTCGGTGGGGTTTGGTAAGAATGCAGGTGTGATCAGCGAGAACGGGCAGGGGGACGGCGGTGCGACCGGGGAGGGCGCGCCGCCCGAGCAGCTCGCGCTGATCCGGGAGAGCGTGCGCCAGGCCAAGACGCCGCGGGCCAAGCCCCGGACCTGGCGGGGAGCCGCGCTGGCCGGGGAGCTGCCCGTCGCACGCGTCCTGGTCGACAAGGGCGTACTGCACCTGGACCGGTACTTCGACTACGCGGTCCCCGCCGAGCTGGACGCCGACGCACAGCCGGGGGTGCGGGTGCGCGTCCGGTTCGGGGCCGGGCGTGGGCGGGTGCGGGAAGGGCGGCGCGAGGGCGGCGGGCTCATCGACGGGTTCCTGGTCGAACGGCTCCCGGAGTCGGACTACTCCGGTCCGCTGGCGGCGCTCGCCCAGGTGGTCTCGCCCGAGCCGGTGCTGAGCCCGGAACTGCTGGGGCTGGCCCGGTCCGTCGCCGACCGGTACGCGGGAAGCCTCGCCGACGTCCTGCAACTGGCCGTGCCGCCGCGCAACGCACGCGCCGAGCAGCGGCCCTCTCCCGCACCGCTGCCGCCGCCCGGGGCGCCCCAGGCCGGCTCCTGGACGCGGTACGAACGAGGCGGCGCGTTCCTGGAGTCACTGGCGTCCGGGGGCGCGCCACGAGCGGTGTGGAACGCCCTGCCCGGTCCCGCCTGGAGCGAGGAGCTGGCGCGGGCCGTCACCGCGACCCTCGCCTCGGGGCGCGGGGCCCTGGTCGTCGTACCGGACGGGCGGGCCGCCGCGCGGGTCGACGCGGCGCTGACGGCGGTCCTGGGCGAGGGGCGGCACGCCCTGCTCACCGCGGACGCCGGACCCGAGAAGCGCTACCGGGAGTGGCTGGCTGTGCGTCGGGGGTCCGTGCGGGCGGTCGTCGGCACGCGCGCCGCCATGTTCGCGCCCGTCCAGGACCTCGGCCTGGTCGCGCTCTGGGACGACGGGGACGACAGCCACAGCGAGCAGCACGCCCCGCAGCCCCATGCCCGCGAGGTGCTGCTGCTGCGGGCCGCGCAGGACAGGTGCGGGTTCCTGCTGGGCGGCTGGAGCTGCACGGTGGAGGGCGCGCAGCTCGTCGAGAGCGGCTGGGCGCGCCCGCTGGTCGCCGCCCGGGAGCAGGTACGGCGCAGCGCACCCCTCGTGCGCACCGTGGGCGACCAGGACCTCGCACGCGACGAGGCCGCACGGGCCGCCCGGCTGCCCAGCCTCGCCTGGCAGTCGGTGCGCGAGGGGCTGCGGCACGGGCCGGTGCTCGTGCAGGTCCCCCGGCGGGGCTATGTGCCACGGATGGCGTGTGCCCAGTGCCGGGCCGCGGCCCGGTGCCGGCACTGCTCCGGACCGCTGGAGGCGCGTGACGGGGGAGCGCTGTGGTGCGGCTGGTGCGGGCGGGAGGAGAACGCCTGGCACTGCCCGGAGTGCGGCTCGTTCCGGCTGCGGGCACAGGTGGTCGGGGCGCGGCGGACCGCCGAGGAGCTGGGGCGGGCGTTCCCCGCCGTCGCGGTGCGCACGTCCGGGCGCGAGCAGGTGCTGGACACCGTGCCGGACACGCCCGCGCTGGTGGTCTCCACGCCTGGCGCCGAACCCGTCGCCGACGGCGGCTACGCGGCCGCGCTGCTGCTGGACGGCTGGGCCATGCTCGGACGGCCCGACCTGCGGGCCGGTGAGGACGCGCTGCGCCGCTGGATCGCGGCCGCCGCGCTCGTACGGCCGTCGGGGGACGGGGGGACCGTGGTCGTCATGGCGGAGCCGACCCTGCGGCCGGTGCAGGCGCTGGTGCGCTGGGATCCCGTCGGGCACGCGGTGCGCGAGCTCGCCGAGCGGGCCGAGCTGGGCTTCCCGCCGGTGTCGCGGATGGCCGCGGTCTCGGGCACGGCGACGGCCCTGACCACCTTCCTCCAGGCCGTCGAACTGCCGCGGGAGGCCGAGCTGCTGGGGCCGGTCCCGGTACCGGCCGGCCCGCCGGGGCGGCCCCGACGGCCCGGCGCGCCGCCGCCCGGGCAGGAGTGGGAGCGGATGCTGGTCCGGGTCCCTCCGGGGAAGGGCGCGGACCTGGCGGCGGCCCTCAAGTCGGCACAGGCGGCCCGGATGGCCCGGGGCGGCGAGGAGGCGGTCCGGGTACGGATCGACCCACCGGACATCGGCTGAGGGACGGCGTCCGCCGGGGGCGCGGGGTGGCGGTGCCGCCGGGTGCGCGGGGCTGCCGCCGCCGGGCGTGCGGGATGGCCTTCGCCGGGGCGGGGAGCGGCGTCGTCGGATGCGAAGGACGGCGGCCGCCGGGCGTGGGGGACGGCGGTCCGCGGGCGTGGGGATGGCCTTCGCCGAGGCGGGAGGCGGCGGTCGTCGGGTGTGAGGGACGGCGGTTGTTGGGTGTGGGGGGCGGCGTCCGCCGGGGGCGGGTGGTGGCGGTTGCCGGGTGCGAGGACTGCGGCTGGCGGGCGTGGGGGACGGCGGTCCGCGGGCGTGGGACGGCCTTCGCCGAGGCGGGAGGTGGCGGTCGTCGGGTGTGAGGGACGGCGGTTGTTGGGTGTGGGGGGCGGCGTCCGTCGGGAGCGGGGGGTGGCGGTGTCGCCGAGTGCGAGGGGCTGCCGCCGTCGGGCGTGGGGACGGCCTCTGCCGGGGGTGGGAGGTGGCGGTCGTCGGGTGCGAGGGGCGGCCGCCCGCCGGGCGAGGGGGCGGGTGGTGGGCGCCGGGTGCGGCCGGTCTCGGGGGACCTCGGGAGGGGGGCCAGGTGTTGCGCGCGGCGGCGCGCGGGAAGCTGAGGGGCGGGCCGGTGTGCGGGGAGGGGGCTGGGCGTTGTGCGCGGGAAGCCCGCGGGGGCGGGCGGTGCGTGGGGTGGGTGGGGCAGGCGAATGCCCTCTCGGGAGGGGCCGAGAGGGCGGGGCGGGGAAGCTGCTCGGGGTCGGGTGCGGTGCGTCAGCCGTTGCGCGGGCCGGGGAAGGCGGTCGGCCGTGCCTCGTCGCGCAGGGCCGGGCTGCCTGCCGTCGGCTGGGTCGGCATCGACCGGGCGGCGGGCACCGTGGGGACGGCCGGGATGCCCGCGTTCAGGCCGATCGCGCGGGCGGGGGAGGGCTCGTCCGGCAGCTCCGCCTCGGCGGTGACCGTGGCGGTGGACGGTGCGGTGGTGGAGCCGGCGGCCTGGGCGGCGGCCCGGCGGGCGCCGTAACGGCGGTGCACGGCCTGCTTGGTGACGCCGAGCGCGGAGCCCACCGCGTCCCAGGAGAAGCCGAGCGAGCGGTCGAAGTCCACCGCCGCGGTGACCAGGGTCTCGACGCTGTCCCGCAGTTCCTGGGCGAGGCGGACGGTGGGGGCGGGGGCGCGTCCGTAGACGACGAAGCCCGTGGACGGACCGGAGCGGCGGGGGCGGTAGACGTTGCCCAGCTGCGCCGTGAGGGTGCGCAGTGCGTCCACCTGCCGGCGGACGCGCTCGATGTCCCGCACCAGCAAGTGCAGGCTGGCCCGGGCCTGGGCGTCGTGGGTTGCATGGTCGGCCATGAACAAGCCTCTCGAACCGGCGATGAAGTAGGTGTGGTCAACTCTTTCTTGACCAACGCGGGTTCGCTCCGCTGGTCACGGTGTGGGGGCGTATGGGCATATGCGTACGCCCCCCGGAGGCGGGGTGCTCCCGTGCCGCTCCGCGGGTCGGCGGCCGCCCCGGCCGGCGTCATAAACTGGTGCGTCGCCCGTCGTCCGTCCCGCCCGAGAGGCCCCGCCCACTCATGAAGCTCGTCTTCGCCGGCACCCCCGAGGTCGCCGTTCCCGCTCTGGACGCTCTGATCGCCTCCGGGCGGCACGAGGTGGCCGCCGTCGTCACGCGTCCCGACGCGCCCTCGGGACGGGGACGCAGGCCCGTCGCCTCGCCCGTCGCCCGGCGCGCGCAGGAGGCGGGCATCGAGGTGCTCAGGCCCGCCAAGCCGCGCGATGCGGAGTTCCTGGAGCGGCTGAGGGAGATCGCCCCCGACTGCTGCCCCGTAGTGGCCTACGGGGCGCTGCTGCCCAGGGTGGCGCTGGACATCCCGGCCCGCGGCTGGGTCAACCTGCACTTCTCGCTGCTGCCCGCCTGGCGCGGGGCCGCGCCCGTGCAGCACTCCGTCATGGCCGGGGACGAGATCACGGGTGCCTCCACCTTCCTCATCGAGGAGGGCCTCGACTCGGGGCCGGTGTACGGGACGGTCACCGAGGAGATCCGGCCCACCGACACCAGCGGGGACCTGCTCACCCGGCTCGCCTTCGCCGGTGGCGGGCTGCTGGCCGCGACCATGGACGGCATCGAGGACGGCGTGCTCAAGGCCGTGCCGCAGCCGGGTGAGGGCATCACCCTCGCGCCGAAGATCACCGTCGAGGACGCCCGGATCGACTGGGCCGCCCCGGCCCTGCGGGTCGACCGTGTGGTGCGCGGCTGCACGCCCGCGCCCGGCGCCTGGACCACCTTCCGCGGCGAGCGCCTCAAGCTCGTCCAGGTCCGGCCGGTCCCCGAGCGGACCGATCTCGCCCCGGGCGCGCTGCTCGTGGGCAAGAACAGCGTGCACGTGGGCACGGGGTCGTACGCGGTCGAGCTGCTGTGGGTGCAGGCGCAGGGCAAGAAGCCGATGCGGGCCGCGGACTGGGCGCGGGGTGTCCGGATCGCGGAGGGCGAGAGCGTGGGGGCGTGACGCTTCTGCCCGGCCCGGGTCCCTCGGACGGACGCCGGAGACCCTCCCCGGGGACATTCCTCCCGTCGCCCCGGCCTGCGGGCGCATCGACGTACGCTGGACGCGTCTTTTCTCCTGCAATCCGGAGCACCTTTTCGTGAGCGACCAGCCCCACCGTTCCCGCAAGCCGGGCAAGCCCTACCGGCGGCCTCAGAAGGACCCCGTCCGACTCCTCGCCTTCGAGGCGCTGCGAGCCGTCGACGAGCGGGACGCGTACGCCAACCTCGTGCTGCCGCCCCTGCTGCGCAAGGCGCGTGAGAAGGAGGGCCCCGACAAGTTCGACGGACGGGACGCGGCCCTCGCCACCGAGCTGGTCTACGGCACGCTGCGCCGGCAGGGGACGTACGACGCCGTCATCTCCGCCTGTGTCGACCGGCCGCTGCGCGAGGTGGACCCGCCGGTCCTCGACGTGCTGAGCCTCGGGGTGCATCAGCTGCTGGGGACGCGCATCCCGACCCACGCCGCAGTCTCGGCCACCGTGGACCTCGCCCGGGTCGTGCTCGGGGACGGGCGGGCCAAGTTCGTCAACGCCGTGCTGCGCAAGGTCGCGGCGCACGATCTCGACGAGTGGATCGAGCGGGTCGCCCCGCCCTACGAGGACGACCCCGAGGACCACCTCGCCGTCGTGCACTCGCACCCGCGCTGGGTCGTCTCCGCGCTGTGGGACTCGCTCGGCGGCGGCCGGGCCGGTATCGAGGACCTGCTGGCCGCGGACAACGAGCGGCCCGAGGTGACCCTCGTCGCCCGGCCCGGGCGGGCCACCACCGAAGAGCTGCTGCGCGAGGAGGCCGCGGTCGCCGGGCGCTGGTCGCCGTACGCCGTGCGTCTCAGCGAGGGCGGCGAGCCGGGGGCCGTCGACGCCGTCCGGGAGGGACGCGCGGGCGTCCAGGACGAGGGCAGTCAGCTCGTCGCTCTGGCGCTGGCCGCCGCGCCCGTCGACGGGTCGGACGCGCTGTGGCTGGACGGGTGCGCAGGCCCCGGTGGCAAGGCCGCGCTGCTCGCCGCGCTGGCCGCCGAGCGGGGTGCCGCGCTGCTCGCCTCCGAGAAGCAGCCGCACCGGGCGGGCCTGGTGGCGAAGGCCCTGGCCGGCAACCCGGGGCCCTACCAGGTCATCGCGGCCGACGGGACACGGCCGCCGTGGCGGCCCGGTTCCTTCGACCGGGTGCTGATGGACGTGCCCTGCACGGGCCTCGGGGCCCTGCGCCGGCGTCCGGAGGCGCGCTGGCGGCGCCGCCCGGAGGACCTCGACGGCTTCGGACCGCTCCAGCGCGGGCTGCTGCGGACCGCCCTGGACTCCGTCCGGGTCGGGGGCGTCGTCGGCTACGCGACCTGCTCGCCGCATCTCGCGGAGACCCGTGCCGTGGTCTCCGACGTGCTCAAGCAGTACCCCGAGACCGAGCTGATCGACGCGCGGCCCCTGCTGCCGGGCGTACCGGCGCTGGGCGACGGGCCCGACGTCCAGCTGTGGCCGCACCTGCACGGGACGGACGCCATGTACCTGGCGCTGATCAAAAAGACCGGCTGAGCCGGGCCCGCCCCGGGCTGGGACCGGTCCGTCCCAGGCGTCGCCGGCCCGCGCCGGGCCGGGACCTGCTCGCTCCGGGCTGGGACCGGCCCCAGGCTGAGACCGGCTAGCTCCGGGCTGACGCCGGTCCGCACCCGCTGACGCCGGTCCGCCCCGGCTGGGACCGGTCCGCCCAGGTTGACGTCCGCCTGCACTCGCTGACGTCGGTCCGCACCCGCCCGCACCGGGCGCTGTCATGACGCGGGCATGACGCGAGAGGGGCCGGCCGCACACCTGAATGTGCGGCCGGCCCCTCTCGCGTCGTCACCCCTGCCGGGGTCAGTCCGTGCCGAACTCCATCGCGGCGCGGTCCAGCAGCTCGTCGTCGCCGGAGACCTCGCCGCGGGAGGCGATGGCCTCGGCGCCGCCCTCGGGCAGCTCCGTCATGGTCCCGATGAGGCCGGTCGAGGCGGCCTGGGCGGCACCGATCGCGGGGCTGCCGCTGCCGATCAGACCGAGCGTGGCGTACTGCTCCAGCTTGGCGCGCGAGTCGGCGATGTCGAGGTTGCGCATGGTGAGCTGGCCGATCCGGTCCACCGGGCCGAACGCGGAGTCCTCGGTGCGCTCCATCGACAGCTTGTCCGGGTGGTAGCTGAACGCCGGTCCCGTGGTGTTCAGGATCGAGTAGTCCTCACCGCGCCGCAGCCGCAGGGTCACCTCGCCGGTGACGGCCGCGCCGACCCAGCGCTGGAGCGACTCGCGGATCATCAGCGCCTGCGGGTCCAGCCAGCGGCCCTCGTACATCAGACGGCCGAGCCGCCGTCCCTCGTTGTGGTACTGGGCGAGGGTGTCCTCGTTGTGGATGGCGTTGACGAGGCGCTCGTAGGCCGCGTGCAGCAGAGCCATGCCGGGCGCCTCGTAGATGCCCCGGCTCTTGGCCTCGATGATGCGGTTCTCGATCTGGTCCGACATGCCGAGGCCGTGGCGGCCGCCGATGGCGTTGGCCTCCATCACCAGATCGACGGGGGAGGCGAACTCCTTGCCGTTGACCGTCACCGGGCGGCCCTGGTCGAAGCCGATCGTCACGTCCTCGGTGGCGATCTCGACCGACGGGTCCCAGAAGCGCACGCCCATGATGGGCTCGACGGTCTCGACGCCGGTGTCCAGGTGCTCCAGGGTCTTCGCCTCGTGGGTGGCGCCCCAGATGTTGGCGTCGGTGGAGTACGCCTTCTCCGTGCTGTCCCGGTAGGGCAGCTCATGGGCGACGAGCCACTCCGACATCTCCTTGCGGCCGCCGAGCTCGGTCACGAAGTCCGCGTCCAGCCAGGGCTTGTAGATCCGCAGGTGCGGGTTGGCCAGCAGGCCGTAGCGGTAGAACCGCTCGATGTCGTTGCCCTTGAAGGTCGAGCCGTCGCCCCAGATCTGGACGTCGTCCTCGAGCATCGCGCGCACCAGGAGCGTGCCGGTGACGGCACGGCCGAGGGGCGTGGTGTTGAAGTACGCCCGTCCGCCGGAGCGGATGTGGAACGCACCGCAGGTGATCGCGGCCAGGCCCTCCTCGACGAGCGCGGCGCGGCAGTCGACCAGGCGCGCGATCTCGGCACCGTAGGTCTTCGCGCGGCCGGGCACCGAGGCGATGTCGGGCTCGTCGTACTGGCCGATGTCGGCGGTGTAGGTGCACGGGACGGCGCCCTTGTCGCGCATCCACGCGACCGCGACCGAGGTGTCGAGCCCGCCGGAGAAGGCGATGCCGACGCGCTCGCCGGCGGGAAGGGAGGTGAGGACCTTGGACATAGGAAGATTATGCATGAACTCGCATGGTCATGCAAAGGGTGGTCGGTCCTCCGCGCTCTCGACGGGCTGCGCAGGGTCCTTCGGGGCGATAGCCGGGCTCTCCCGGGCCGACCGGTGCGGCCACCAGATCTTCGGTCCGATGTCCAGGAACAGGCTGGTGACGAGCACCGACCGCACGACGAAGGTGTCGAGCAGGACGCCCAGCGCCACCGCGAAGCCGATCTCGGCGAAGGCGACCATGGGCAGCGTGGCCAGGGCCGCGAAGGTGCCGGCCAGGACCAGCCCCGCCGAGGTGATCACCGCCCCCGTCGCCGCCAGGCCGGTCACCACCCCTCGCCGGGTGCCCTGATGCGCGGCCTCCTCGCGGATGCGGGTGGTCAGGAAGATGTTGTAGTCGATGCCCAGGGCCACCAGGAAGACGAAGACGAACAACGGGAAGTCCGTCGACTCGCCCGCGTAGTCGAAGAGGTGGCGGAACGCCAGCGCACTGAGCCCGAGCGCCGCCGTGAACGACAGGATCACGGTCCCCACCAGCAGCAGCGGAGCGATCAGCGCGCGCAGCAGGGCGCAGAGGATGAGCAGGACGACGCCCAGGACCAGCGGGATGATCAGCCGGTTGTCGTGCGTCGTGGCCTTGTCCATGTCGAGCAGCGCGGCCGTGCCGCCGCCCACCTGCGCGTCGGCGCCGGGCACCTCGTGCACCGCGTCCCGCACCCGCTCCACGGTCTGTTTCGCGGCCTCGCTGTCGGCCGGGTCGGTCATCGTGGCCTCGAACAGCACCTGGCCCTCGTGGACGGGTTTCGTGCCCGGCGGCCGCGTCAGGGACGTCGGCACGACACCCGGCGTCCTCGCGACCGCGAGCTTCACCCGCCCGGATCCCGCCACGTCGCTGACGACGACCAACGGGTCCCCGCTCCCCGCCGGGAAGTACTTCTGCGACACCCGCTGGCCGGTGATCGAGTCGGGCGTGCCGGTGAAGGCGTCGGCGTTGGAGATGCCCTCGGCGCGCAACTGGATCAGACCGAGCGAGCAGACCGCCAGGGCCAGCGCCGTCACCGCCCAGACCAGGCGGGGGCGGCGGGCGATGCCCGTGCCGGTGCGGGCCCAGACACCGCGCTCGGTCGGGTCGGCGGAGCCGTGGTGCGGGATCACCGGCCAGAAGATCCAGCGTCCGCAGATCACCAGCAGGGCGGGGAAGAGGGTTGTCATGGCGAGCAGCGCCACCGCCACGCCGATGGCGGCGACCGGGCCCAGGCCGCGGGTGGAGTTCATCTCGGCGGCCAGCAGCATCAGCATGCTCAGGACGACCGTGGCGCCGGAGGCGAGCACGGCGGGGCCCGCGCGGTGCAGCGCTCTGGCCATCGCCTCGTGCCGGTCCTCGTGGCGGCGCAGCTCCTCCCGGTAGCGGGCCACCAGCAGCAGCGCGTAGTCCGTGCCCGCGCCGAACACGAGCACGGTGAGGATGCCGGCGCTCTGACCGTTCACCGTCAAGCCCGCGTGCGTCGCCAGGAAGTAGATCAGGGCCTGCGCGGTGAACAGGGCGGCGACCACGGCGAGCACCGGGACCACGAGCAGGGTGGGACTGCGGTAGGTGATCAGGAGCATGACGACGACCACGCCCATCGCCGCCAGCAGCAGGGTCGAGTCGATGCCCTCGAAGGCCTTGGAGAAGTCCGCGGACGTGCCGCCGGGGCCCGTGATGTGCACGGCGAGGCCGCTGTCGCCCGGGTCGACGACGTCCCGGATCGACGCGACGGCCGGGGCGATGCGCTGCCAGCCCTGCTCGTCCATGGTGATCGGGACGAAGATCTCGGCGGCGCGGGGATCGACCGGGCGGTCGTAGACCGGGCCGCGGGTCTCGGCGCCGCGGATGCCGTGGGCGGTCAGCCCCCGCAACCGGGCCGCGTCCTCGGTGATGCGGGCCCGGTCCCCGGCCGTCAGCCCGCCGTCACGGGCGTAGACGACGACCGCGGGGATCTGCTCGGGCCGGAACTCCTGCGAAGTCTCCAGGACCTGGGTGGACTCGGCGGATCCCGGCAGCCAGGAGGCCGCGTCGTTGTCCTGTGCGTCGGTGAGCTTCGAGGCGAAGGGCGCGGTCAGGAACAGCACCACCACCCACAACGCCAGCACCAGCCACTTGGCCCGCCGCCCGCAGACCAGATGCGCGACACCGCGTCTCCCGGCCATGACTACCCCCCGGACCGCTCTGTCGTCACCGCGTGCGGCCGCGCCGCACGAGGAGCGCGGGGGACCGCCCGATCGGCCGTCGCAGGTCCCCGGACGCCGAACCACGTTCCCGCCGCGGGACCGATGCCCGCAACCCCCGCAGGGCATGGCAGGCTTGGGTCATGGCCGTGCAGATCAACCCCAGCATCCTGTCCGCCGACTTCTCCCGCCTCGCGGACGAGGCGAAGGCGGTCGCCGGAGCCGACTGGCTCCATGTCGACGTCATGGACAACCATTTCGTCCCGAACCTCACGCTCGGTGTGCCGGTCGTAGAGTCACTGGCCCGTGCGACGGACACTCCGCTGGACTGCCATCTGATGATCGAGGCCCCCGATCGCTGGGCCCCGCAGTACGTCGAGGCGGGTGCCTCGTCCGTCACCTTCCACGTCGAGGCGGCCGCCGCACCCGTACGGCTCGCCCGCGAGATCCGGGCGAAGGGCGCCCGTGCCTCGATGGCGCTCAGGCCCGCCACGCCGATCGAGCCGTACGAGGACCTGCTCCCCGAACTCGACATGCTGCTGATCATGACGGTCGAGCCCGGCTTCGGCGGTCAGGCCTTTCTCGACATCATGCTCCCCAAGATCCGCCGCACCCGCGAGTTGATCAGCAAGCACGGGCTCGACCTGTGGCTCCAGATCGACGGCGGGGTGTCCGCCTCGACGATCGAGCGGTGCGCCGAGGCGGGGGCCGACGTGTTCGTGGCGGGCTCGGCCGTCTACGGGGCGGACGACCCGGCCGAGGCGGTGCGTGGCCTGCGGGCTCAGGCGCAGGCGGCCACCGCCGGAGCCACCTGGGGTTGTGAACACTGAACCAACCACTTACCGACAGGAATGTGAACGGCTCCCATCAGAGCTGATCAACTGCGCCGGATCTGCGAGGATGAACGGCGTATCCAGAGTGTGAACAGCAGTGAGGAGAACGCCGTGTCGGGTATGTCGGCGGGCCGGTCAGCCATGCGGATGGGACCCGCTGAGCTGGTGCAGGCGGCGGCCATGGCCCGCCGCTTCTACCTCGAGGGCAAATCCAAGATCCAGATCGCCGAGGAGTTCGGCGTCAGCCGCTTCAAGGTGGCCCGGGTCCTGGAGACCGCCCTCGAACGGGATCTCGTACGGATCGAGATCCGCGTGCCGGCCGAACTGGACGCGGAGCGCTCCGACGCGCTGCGCGCCCGTTACGGCCTCAGGCACGCCGTCGTGGTCGAGTCCCCGGCCGAGGCCGAGGAGACGACGGACCCCGAGAACCTGGGGGAAGTGGCCGCCGACCTGCTCGGCGAACTGGTCGAGGAGGGGGACGTACTGGGGCTGGCCTGGGGCCGGTCCACCATTCACATGGCGGCGGCGCTGGACCGGCTTCCGCCGTGCACGGTCGTGCAGCTGACGGGCGTGTACGACGCGGGCACCGCGGAGCGCGGCTCGGTCGAGGCCGTCCGCCGCGCCGCCCAGGTGTCCGGCGGGGACGCGCACCCCATCTACGCGCCGATGCTCCTGCCGGACGCCGCCACGGCGACCGCGCTGCGCCACCAGACCGGGATCGCCCGGGCCTTCGAGTACTTCGACAAGGTCACGGTCGCCTGTGTCTCCATCGGCTCCTGGGAGCCCGGCATCTCGACGGTGCACGACATGCTCAGCGACGAGGAGCGGGCGCACTACGCCTCGCTCGGGGTCGCCGCCGAGATGTCCGCGCACCTCTTCGACGCCGACGGCCGCCGGGTCGGGCGCGACCTGGGCGAGCGGTGCATCACGGTCAAGGCCGACCAGCTGCGCCGGATCCCCGAGGTCGTGGCGATCGCGGGCGGTCAGCGCAAGGCCGCCGCGATCGACGCGGTCCTGCGGTCCGGGCTGGTCACCAGCCTGGTGACGGACACCTCCGCCGCCGACTACCTGATGACGGCGGGGCCGACGCCCAAGCCCGCCCTCGGCCGGACGGACCCGGACGGGATCTGAGCGGCGCTCGACGAGGGGACGGCCGTGACAGCAGCGTGCGTGTGCTGCCACGGTCCGTCCCCCGCGTGCTCACGGGCACCCCGACCCCTCACTACGACACCTTTCCGGGCGGTGCTGAGATGACGCAGTTCGTGGTCGTGCTCGATCTCGACGGGGTGACCGACAAGTCCGCCCTGATGGACCGGTGCGCCGAGGCCCTGAGCCTGCCCGGCCATTTCGGACGCAACTGGGACGCCCTCGCCGACAGCCTCACCGACCTCCCCGCCCCGCCCGGGGCCGACGGGCTCCGGATCGTCGTACGCAACTGGCGGCCCTACGCCCGGCAGCGGCCCGGGGAGTGGGAGATCGCCCAGGACGTCTTCGCGCAGGCGGTCGACCGGGTGCCGGCCCTGTCCGTGCTGCTTGCCCTCGGAGGATCCTCCTAGAGCACCCCTGAGCTGCTTGGACGTTCTGTCCGGGCGTCGCACCACGGCCCTCGTGGGAGAATGAAGTACGTGCTTCTCCCCTTGGCTGACCGGTCCGGGGGTCACCTCTGATCGACTGGGATGTGCAGCACGTGCGTTTCCTCAACGACATCCAGCCCGCCTACGACCTCACCTACGACGACGTCTTCATGGTGCCGAGCCGCAGCGCGGTCGGGTCGCGGCAGAGCGTCGACCTCGACGCTCCCGACGGCACGGGGACCACGATCCCGCTGGTCGTCGCCAACATGACCGCCGTGGCCGGCCGCCGGATGGCCGAGACCATGGCCCGGCGCGGCGGACTGGTGGTCATCCCCCAGGACATCCCGATCGACGTCGTCACCGACGTCATCACCTGGGTCAAGAGCCGCCACCTGGTGCTGGACACCCCGATCGTGCTCGCCCCCCACCAGACCGTCGCCGACGCCCTCGCCCTGCTGCCCAAGCGCGCGCACAACGCCGGTGTCGTCGTCGACGAGGAGTTCCGTCCGGTCGGTGTCGTCACCGACGCGGACCTGAGCGGGGTCGACCGCTTCACGCAGCTCGAGGTCGTCATGTCCCGCGACCTGCTGCTCCTGGACGCCGACATCGACCCGCGCGAGGCCTTCAACACCCTCGACGCGGCCAACCGGCGCTACGCCCCGGCCGTGGACGCCGACGGCAAGCTCGCCGGCATCCTCACCCGCAAGGGCGCCCTGCGCGCCACCCTGTACACGCCCGCCGTGGACGCCGACGGCAAGCTGCGGGTGGCCGCCGCCGTCGGGATCAACGGCGATGTCGCGGGCAAGGCCAAGCAGCTGCTCGACGCGGGCGTGGACACGCTCGTCATCGACACCGCGCACGGTCACCAGGAGTCGATGATCAGCGCGATCCGGACCGTGCGCGCGCTCGACCCGCGGGTCCCGATCGTCGCCGGCAACATCGTGTCGGCCGAGGGCGTCAAGGACCTCGTCGACGCGGGCGCCGACATCATCAAGGTCGGGGTCGGCCCGGGCGCCATGTGCACCACCCGCATGATGACCGGCGTGGGCCGCCCGCAGTTCTCGGCGGTCCTGGAGTGCGCGGCCGAGGCCAGGAAGTACGGCAAGCACGTGTGGGCCGACGGCGGTGTCCGTCACCCGCGCGACGTCGCCATGGCGCTGGCCGCCGGTGCCTCCAACGTGATGATCGGGTCCTGGTTCGCCGGCACCTACGAGTCGCCGGGCGACCTCCAGCAGGACGCGGGCGGCCGTCTGTACAAGGAGTCCTTCGGCATGGCGTCCGCGCGTGCCGTCGCCAACCGCACGTCCGACGAGTCCGCCTACGACCGCGCCCGCAAGGCGCTGTTCGAGGAGGGCATCTCCACCTCCCGGATGTTCCTCGACCCGGCCCGTCCGGGCGTCGAGGACCTCGTCGACTCGGTCGTCGCGGGCGTCCGCTCGTCGTGCACGTACGCGGGCGCGGCCTCCCTGGAGGAGTTCGCCGAGAAGGCCGTCGTCGGCATCCAGAGCGCGGCCGGCTACGCCGAGGGCAAGCCGCTGCACGCGAGCTGGTAGGTCCGCGGGGCGCTTTGCCGGCCGGCGCGTGTGAAACGGCGCTGATCGCCGCCCTCCGAGTGCGGGTCCGCTCCGGCCGGTCGCCCCGTTCCCCGCATCCCCTATGGGGCGCGTTCGGTCGAGCTGCAACGAATGTGCAGCTCGGCGCGATGAACGCAAGGATCTTGCGTGTGTGCGCAAGGTTGCAGCATTACAAGCGTGACGGCCCGGCTCATAGGGTCGTGCGCTGTACGTAGCGTGGCGGGGACCCCGCTCGGTGGGTTCCTGCTCGCGCAGGTGTGCCGCCGGTTCCCGTCACGCCGAGAGGCAGCGACGAAGGAGTCAGCGCGTGCTCGATCAAGGCGCACCCCCGCGACAGCGCGGCACAACAGGTCCCGCGTCCCCCGGTGCCGTCGCGCGCCTCATGCGGCGCAAGCCCGTGGAACGGCTGGTCGCCGAGGGCGGACAGGGCGAAGGAGGGTCGCTCAGGCGCTCCCTCGGACTGTGGCAGCTCACGATGATCAGCATCGGGGCGACCCTCGGCACCGGCATCTTCGTCGTGCTCGGCGAGGCGGTGCCCAAGGCCGGTCCCGCCGTCACCCTGTCGTTCGTGATCGCCGGACTCACCGCGCTCTTCTCGGCCCTGTCCTACGCCGAACTCGCGGGCACCATCCCGGTCGCCGGATCCTCGTACTCGTATGCGTACGCAACGATGGGCGAGCTGATCGCCTGGATCTGCGGCTGGTGTCTGGTCCTGGAGTACGGCGTGTCGGTCGCCGCCGTCGCCGTCGGCTGGGGCGAGTACCTCAACGAGCTGCTCGACGGGACGATCGGCGTGACCATCCCGGACGCGCTGTCGGCGCCGCCGGGCGACGGGGGGATCTTCAACCTGCCCGCGCTCATCGTCGTCCTGCTCGCCATGGCCTTCCTGCTCGGCGGCGCCCGCGAGTCCGCGCGGGCCAACACGATCATGGTGGCCGTGAAGATCGCCGCGCTGGTGCTGTTCTGCGCCATCGGCGTCCAGGGCTTCCGCTCCGGCAACTACGAGCACTTCATGCCGCTCGGCATGGCGGGCGTCAGTGCGGCCGGGGCGACGCTGTTCTTCTCGTACATCGGCTTCGACGCGGCCTCCACCGCCGGTGAGGAGGCGAAGAACGCACAGCGCGACCTGCCCCGCGCGATCATGCTGTCGCTCGTCATCGTGACGGCGCTGTACGTCCTCGTCGCCGCGGTCGCCGTGGGCGCCAAGCCCTGGCAGCGGTTCGGCGACTCCGAGGCCGCGCTCGCCCAGATCATGCGCGAGGTGACCGGCCAGTCGTTCTGGGGGACCCTCCTCGCCTTCTGCGCGGTCATCGCCATCGCGAGCGTCGTCCTGACGGTGCTGTACGGCCAGACCCGCATCCTGTTCGCCATGTCCCGGGACGGGCTGGTGCCCAAGGTGTTCTCCCGCGTGCACCCGAGGACCGGCGCGCCCCGGGCGAACACGGTGATCGTGTCGCTGTTCTGCGGGGTGCTGGCCGCCGCGATCCCGCTGGGCCAGCTGGCGGACGCCACCAGCATCGGCACCCTGTTCGCGTTCGGGCTCGTCAACATCGCGGTCGTGGTGCTGCGCCGGACCCGTCCGGGGATGTCCCGCACCTTCCGGGTGCCCTTCTCGCCGGTGCTGCCGGCCGTGGGCCTCGGCCTGTGCGTCTGGATGATGGGCAGCCTTTCGGCCGTCACCTGGGTGGTCTTCGGAGTCTGGATGGCGGTCGGGCTCGTGGTCTACTTCCTCTACGGCCATCGCCGCTCCCGCCTCGCGGAGCCCGCACCATCTGAGAAGTGATCGACCCACTGTGCTGAACGAACTCGACGAACGCATCGTGCACGCCCTCGCCGAGGACGCCCGCCGCTCCTTCGCGGACATCGGGCAACTGGTCGGCCTGTCCGCGCCCGCCGTGAAACGGCGCGTGGACCGGCTGCGGGCCACCGGAGCCATCACCGGCTTCACCGTACGGGTCGATCCGGCGGCCCTCGGCTGGGAGACCGAGGGGTTCGTCGAGATCTACTGCCGGCGCAACACCTCCCCGGAGACCATCCAGCGGGGGCTCGAGCGCTACCAGGAGGTCGTGGCCGCGTCGACCGTCACCGGCGACGCGGACGCGGTCGCCCAGGTGTTCGCCGCCGACATGCGTCACTTCGAGCGGGTGCTGGAGCGCATCGCGGGGGAGCCGTTCGTGGAACGGACCCGCTCGGTCCTGGTCCTGTCGCCGCTGCTGCGCCGCTTCTCCGCGGGCTCCCCGACCTGACGGCGCCCGCCCCGGCGGCCCGACGCTCCGGCACGGCGGCGGTGGTGCTCCCGCGAGGGTCACTCCGCCGTCTTGCGGGCCAGGGCGTTGTTCCCTGTCGAGTTGTGGACGCTGAAGCTGACCGCGTCCGGGCGGTAGCGGTCGTCGGACCACTCCACGGGACGGCCCTCGCGGGTCGTCGTGACCCGGCGGACCCGCAGCAGCGGGCTGGTCCGGCGCACGCCGAGGAGTTCGGCGTCCCGGGCGCCCGCCGCCACCGCGTCGATGACGTGCTCGCCGTAGGCGAAGACCAGGCCGGTGTCGTCCAGGAGTCGCTGGGTCACCGACGGGCAGTCCGGCTCGATCGACTCCACGCCGGGGGAGATCCAGTCCGCGTACACGGTCCGCTCCAGGAGCACCGGCTCGCCGTCCAGGCCGCGCAGCCGCAGCACGTGCAACACCGGTGTCCCGTGCGGTAGTTGCAGGTGCACGGTGTCCTCGGCGGTGGCCGGGAGGTACTCCTGCGCGACCACCCGGCCGCTCGCCTCGCGGCCCATCGCGCGCGCCCACTGGGCGAAGCTGCGCAGTTCCGCGAAGCTCTGGCTGCGCGGCTGGCCAGGACCACCCGGCGGGCGCCCTGGCGGGAGCCGATGAGGCCCTCGGCGGTCAGCGCGGCCACGGCCTGACGGACGGTGCCGCGGGAGACGCCGTACCCGGTCGCGAGGTCGGTCTCGACCACGCCGCTGTGATCACCACCTTCGCCGTCACGGCCGGGCACCGGGAAACCACTGGGCGGCGGGGCGCGGGCTGGCTACGATCGGTGTCATGACCTGGCGACATTGATCCACCACCGGCTCCGACGTCCGTCGACTGACCGCGGCGCTCTACGCGTACGCGTTCCTCGACGAGTTCGTGCTGCTCTACCCGGTGTACGCGCTGCTGTTCGCGGACAGCGGCCTGTCCGTGGGGCAGATCTCCTCGCTGTTCGTCCTGTGGTCGCTGACCGGCGTCCTGCTGGAGGTCCCTTCGGGCGCCTGGGCGGACGCCGTCTCCCGGCGGCTCCTGCTGTGGGTCGGCCCGCTGCTCGGCGCGGCCGGGTTCGCCCTGTGGGTGCTGTTCCCCTCGTACGGCGCCTTCGCGGCCGGCTTCGTCCTGTGGGGCGCGCGCGGCGCACTGGGCTCCGGCGCGCTGGAGGCCCTGGTCTACGAGGAACTGGACCGGGCCGGCGCCGCCGACCGGTACGCCCTGATCATGGGCCGCGCGCACGCGCTGGGCCAGGTGGCCGTGACCATCGCGGTCTACGGCGCGTACGGCGTCCTCGGGGCCCGGTTCCCGCACGGCACGGTGTTCGCCCTGTGCGCGGTGCCCTACCTGCTCACGGCGCTGGCGGTGGCCCGGGGGAGGAGGCGGTGAGGGCCGCGCAACGAATCGCCGCCGCACCGCCCCCGCACGCAACGATCCGCTCACCGGCGCGCAACGGCTCCTTCTTGTCCGGCCCGCGCGGCCGACCGTACCGTCTAGATGGCCCCTGAATCCGGCCCCCGAACCCCCTCGTACCGGTGAGGATCACGCATGCGCACCGCCCTGCTCCAGAGCTCCGGCCGCCCCGGCTCCGTCGACGAGAACCTCAAGGTCCTCGACGAGGCCGCGGACCGGGCCGCCGCCGCGGGCGCCGGGCTGCTCGCCGCTCCGGAGATGTTCCTCACCGGATACGCGATCGGCGACGACATCGGCCGCCTCGCCGAGCCCGCCGACGGCGACTCCGCGGACGCGATCGCCGAGATCGCCGGCCGGCACGGACTCGCCGTCGCCTACGGCTACCCCGAGCGCGACGGCGACACGGTCTTCAACTCCGCGCAGCTGATCTCGGCCGAGGGCGTCCGGCTCGCGAACTACCGCAAGACCCACCTCTTCGGCTGCTTCGAGCGCGACCACTTCCGCCCGGGCGAGCAGCCGGTCGTCCAGGCCGAGCTGAACGGCCTCACCGTCGGCCTCATGATCTGCTACGACGTCGAGTTCCCGGAGAACGTGCGCGCCCACGCCCTCGCCGGCACCGACCTGCTGCTCGTGCCGACCGCGCAGATGCACCCCTTCCAGTTCGTCGCGGAGTCGGTGGTCCCGGTGCGCGCCTTCGAGAACCAGCTGTACGTGGCCTACGTCAACCGGGTCGGCCGGGAAGGGGAGTTCGAGTTCGTCGGCCTCTCCACGCTGGCCGGTCCCGACGGCGTCGCCCGGGCCCGCGCCGGACGCGCGCAGGAGCTGGTGTTCGCCGACGCCGACCCGGTCGCCCTCGCCGGCTCCCGCGAGGCGAACCCGTACCTGAGCGACCGCCGCCCCGGTCTCTACGGGTCCCTGGTCTGAACCCGCCCCGCACCCGTCACCCCGCCGAGCCCCTCCCCGAGTCACCACGCGCAAGGAGTCCGTACCCCATGACGTCCACCGTGCCCAACGCCGTCGAGCACGCAGACGAGCACCAGCCGCCGATCACCATGTTCGGCCCGGACTTCCCCTACGCGTACGACGACTTCCTCGCCCACCCGGCGGGCCTCGGCCAGATACCGGCGACCGAGCACGGCGCCGAGGTCGCCGTCATCGGCGGCGGGCTGTCCGGCATCGTGGCCGCGTACGAACTGATGAAGATGGGCCTCAAGCCGGTCGTCTACGAGGCCGACCGGATCGGCGGACGGCTGCGCACGGTCGGCTTCGAGGGCTGCGACCCCTCCCTGACCGCCGAGATGGGCGCGATGCGCTTCCCGCCGTCCTCGACGGCGCTCCAGCACTACATCGACCTCGTGGGGCTGGAGACCCGGCCGTTCCCCAACCCCCTCGCGGAGACGACCCCCTCGACGGTCGTCGACCTCAAGGGCGAGTCGCACTACGCGGAGAAGGTGGAGGACCTGCCGCAGGTCTACCGCGATGTCGCCGCCGCGTGGAACAAGTGCCTGGAGGAGGGCGCCGACTTCTCCGACATGAACCAGGCCATGCGCGAGCGCGACGTGCCGCGGATCCGCGAGATCTGGGCGAAGCTCGTCGAGAAGCTCGACAACCAGACCTTCTACGGTTTCCTCTGCGACTCCGAGTCCTTCAAGTCCTTCCGGCACCGTGAGATCTTCGGCCAGGTCGGCTTCGGCACCGGCGGCTGGGACACCGACTTCCCCAACTCCATCCTGGAGATCCTCCGCGTCGTCTACACCGAGGCCGACGACCACCACCGCGGCATCGTCGGGGGCTCCCAGCAGCTGCCGCTGCGCCTGTGGGAGCGGGAGCCGGAGAAGATCGTCCACTGGGCGTACGGCACCTCGCTGGCGAGCCTGCACGAAGGCGGGGAGCCCCGCCCCGCCGTGACCCGGCTGCACCGCACCGCCGGCAACCGGATCACCGTGACGGACGCGAACGGCGACATCCGCACCTACCGGGCGGCGATCTTCACCGCCCAGTCCTGGATGCTGCTGTCGAAGATCGCCTGCGACGACTCGCTCTTCCCGATCGACCACTGGACGGCGATCGAGCGCACGCACTACATGGAGTCCAGCAAGCTGTTCGTCCCCGTGGACCGGCCGTTCTGGCTGGACAAGGACGAGGCCACCGGCCGTGACGTCATGTCGATGACGCTCACCGACCGGATGACGCGCGGCACCTACCTGCTCGACGACGGCCCGGACAGGCCCGCGGTCATCTGCCTGTCGTACACCTGGTGCGACGACAGCCTGAAGTGGCTGCCGCTGTCCGCGAACGAGCGGATGGAGGTCATGCTGAAGTCGCTCGGCGAGATCTACCCGAACGTCGACATCAGGAAGCACGTCATCGGCAACCCGGTGACGGTCTCCTGGGAGAACGAGCCCTACTTCATGGGCGCGTTCAAGGCCAACCTGCCCGGCCACTACCGTTACCAGCGGCGTCTGTTCACCCACTTCATGCAGGACCGGCTGCCCGAGGACAAGCGGGGCGTCTTCCTGGCGGGCGACGACATCTCCTGGACCGCGGGCTGGGCCGAGGGAGCCGTCCAGACGGCGCTGAACGCCGTCTGGGGCGTCATGCACCACTTCGGCGGCGCGACCGACGCGACCAACCCGGGGCCGGGCGACGTGTACGACGAGATCGCGCCGGTGGAACTCCCGGAGGACTGAGGTCTCACCGCGCGGGCGCGCACCGCACGAGCCCCGGCAGCGGGGTGAGCATCATGCGTCCCGCGAAGCCGACGGCGGTGTCGAGGCGTTGGGTGAACTCCTCGGCGACGTCGGGCAGCCGGCGCAGCGCCCACAGCGCCCGGGCCGCCGTCCAGGTGGCGTCCCGGGCGCGCTCCAGGCTCCAGGAGCCGAGCAGATGGGTGAGCGGATCGGCGATCTGCAACAGGTCGGGGCCCGGCATCAGTTCTTCGCGGACGCGTTCCTCCAGCGAGCCGAGGAGATCGCCCACACGGTCGAACTCGTCCTCCAGGTCGGCCGGTTCGCAGCCCAGGCCACGACAGGCGTCCACCACGGCGAGCGCGAGGTCGTGCCCGATGTGTGCGTTGACCCCCGCGAGCGCGAACTGGAGCGGGCGTACGCCGGGATGGCGGCGGAACTGGAGCAGCGGACGCCAGCAGGCCGGCGGGCGCCCGTCGTCGCACACCGGGTCGACCGCGTCCAGGTAGCGCTCGGCGAACCGCACGTCCAGCGTGACCGCGGCGTCCGCGTCCGGGAAGCGGCCCGTGTCGATGCGCCGGTCGACCTCCTCGGTGACGGCCAGGTAGACACGGTTGAAGACCGCGACCCCGTCCCCGGGAGGCAGAACCGCGTCGAGGGCGCGCATCCGGGCGAGCACGGCGTCGACGCCCGGGCGGGCCGGGCCGGTACCCGTGTCGACACCGTTCTGGACGTGTGGGGTGATCTGTTCCGATTGCGGCATGGGGGCAGGGTGGCAGTCCTAGGCTGACCCGCGTGCCGGCGGGCCCGGAGCTTCCCCGGAACGGGGGAACGGACCCGTCGTGCGGGAGGGGAGCGGCACGGTGGCAGGGTTGCTGGAGCGACGGTCGGGCCGGCGGGGCGTCATGGTCGCCGCCGCCTCGGTGGTGGTGGTGCTGGGCGCCGCGGCCGGGACGCTGACCGCATACGGCGACGGGGGCGACGACGGCCCGCGCGGCGCCGGCCGGCCCCACCCGAAGGCGAGCGCGTCGCTCGTGGTCCCCGCGTCCGCGCCCCCGCCCTCGCCGTCCGTGTCCGCCTCCGCCTCGGTCCCGGCGGCGCGGCCGAAGCCCTCGCCCGGCCGTACCGCGCGTGTCCCGCGGGCCGCCGCCGGCTCCACCGGCCTCTACCGCCACCCCGACTCCCAGGTGCTCGACTGGGTCCGCGCCAACCCGGGGGATCCGCGCACCGCCGTCATCGAGTCCGAGATCGCGAGCCGGCCGGCGGCCGTGTGGTTCACCGAGTACGACCCGGAGACCGTCACCTCGCGGGTCCGCGCGGTCACCTCCGGCGCGGCCGCCCAGGGCCGGGTGCCCGTGCTGGTGGCCTACGCGATCCCGGACCGGGACTGCGGCGGTGCCTCCGAGGGCGGCGCGCCCGATCTCGACGCCTACGCGGGCTGGATCGACGCCTTCGCCGCCGGGCTCGGCCGGGGCGAGGCCGTGGTGGTCCTGGAGCCCGATTCCGTCGCCCAGACCGACTGCCTCGACGCAGCGGTCCGGGCCGCCCGGCTCGCCGCGCTGGCCCGGGCGGGGCGTGTGCTCAAGGGGGCGGACCCCAGGGCGCGCGTCTACTACGACGCCGGCCACTCGGCCTGGAACTCCCCGGCCGCGCAGGCCGCCCTGCTGAGACAGGCCGGTGCCGCCTCGGCCGCGTCCTCCGACGGGATCTTCAGCAACGTCTCCAACTTCCACCGCACGGCCGACGAGGTCGCCTACGACCGCCGGGTCCTCGACGCCCTCGGCGGCCCGCCGGGCCTGGGCGCGGTGATCGACACCAGCCGCAACGGCAACGGCGCGCCCGCCGACGGCGAGTGGTGCGACCCGGACGGCCGCAGCATCGGCAGCGCCCCCACCTTCCGGACCGGTCAGGACCGCATCGACGCCTATCTGTGGGTGAAGCTGCCGGGGGAGTCGGACGGCTGCAAGGGCGCGGCCGGTGAGTTCAGCCCGTCGTACGCCTACGAGCTGGCCTCGTCGTAGCTGCTGGTGCCCCCGTCCAGCAGGGGCCGCCCCGCCTTGAGATGGGCGGGCGCGAACGCGCGCAGCGCGTGGTAGCCGATGACGACGACGAGCGTGCCGAGCGCGATACCGCTCAGCGAGAAGGTGTCCGTGAACGTCAGCGTCACGTTGCCGACGCCGATGATGATGCCCGCGGCGGCCGGTACCAGGTTGAGCGGGTTGCGCAGGTCGACGCCGGCGGTGATCCAGATCTGCGCGCCGAGCAGGCCGATCATGCCGTACAGGATGACGGTGATGCCGCCGAGGACGCCGCCGGGGATCGCGGCGACGACCGCGCCGAACTTCGGGCACAGGCCGAAGAGGAGGGCGAACCCGGCGGCGGCCCAGTAGGCGGCGGTCGAGTAGACGCGGGTCGCGGCCATCACGCCGATGTTCTCGGAATAGGTGGTGTTGGGCGGGCCGCCCACCGCCGTGGACAGCATGGAGCCCACCCCGTCGGCCGAGATCGCCGTGCCGAGCCGGTCGTCGAGGTCGTCGCCGGTCATCTCGCCGACCGCCTTGACGTGGCCCGCGTTCTCCGCGACGAGCGCGATGACGACGGGGAGCGCCACGAGGATCGCCGACCATTCGAAGGACGGGCCGTGGAAGGACGGCAGTCCGATCCAGTCGGCGTGGGCGACCCCGGACAGGTCGAGCCGCCAGTGGTCGGTGACCTTGCCGCTCGCGTCGGCGGAATGGATCCGGCCGAAGACCCGGTCGAACAGCCACGAGACGCCGTACCCGAAGACCAGGCCGAGGAAGATCGCGATGCGGGAGAGGAATCCGCGCAGGCAGACCACGGCCGTACCGGTGAACGCCATGACGAGCAGGGCCGTCCACTGGTCCTGCGGCCAGTAGGTGGTGGCGGTGACGGGGGCGAGGTTGAAGCCGATGAGCATCACGACCGCGCCCGTCACGATCGGCGGCATGGCGGTGTGGATGATCCCCGCCCCGAACCGCTGCACGGCCAGCCCGACCAGGAACAGCGCGACGCCGACGACGAACACCGCGCCGGTGACGGTGGCGCTGGTGCCGCCCTGGGCCCGGATGACGGCGGCCACGCCCACGAAGGACAGCGAGCAGCCGAGGTAACTGGGCACCCGGCCGCGGGTCGCGAGCAGGAAGATCACCGTCGACACGCCGGACATCATGATGGCGAGGTTGGGGTCGAGGCCCATCAGGACGGGCGCGACGAAGGAGGCCCCGAACATCGCCACCACGTGCTGGGCGCCGAGTCCCGCCGTGCGCGGCCAGGAGAGCCGTTCGTCGGGACGGACCACCGCGCCGGGCGCCGGGGTGCGTCCGTCGCCGTGCAGTTTCCATCGGACGCCAAGATCCATGGTGCGGGTTCGCCTTCCTGGGGTGCGGATGTCCGGACCATTCTCACGCGGAACCGGAGGGTGAGCGACCGCTTAGCGACCCCGTACCATGGCGGTAGTTTCCTCATACATGCACAGGAGCCCCCGCAGTGACCGCCGAACCCGTGACCGCCCCGGCCCCGACCGCCCCGGCCCCGACTGCCTCCGCCGTCCCGTACGGCCGGATCGTCCCCGTCACCGTCCACTTCGACGACCTGGACGCCCTCGGCATGCTGCACAACGCCCGCTACCCGCTCCTCGTGGAGCGGGCCTGGAGCGAGTTCTGGCAGGACAACGGCGTCCGCTTCGACGGGGACTGGGCGAGCGCCGGGGACGCCTGCAACGTCGTCAGGGAACTGCGGATCGGCTACGAGGTCCCGGTGACCCGGTCCGGCCCTTACGCCGTGCACCTCTGGCTGGAGCGGCTCGGCAGGACGGGCCTGACGTACGGTTTCCGGCTCTGCTCCGCCGACGGCGGCACGACGTACGCGCGGGGCACCCGGGTCCTGGTGCGGCTCGACGCGGCCACCCTGCGCCCCACGCCGTGGAGCGAGGCTTTCAGGGCCGCGGGCCGGGCACTGCTGCGGCCTGCGGACTGACCTTCGCGCGGGTGCGCTCGCCGCTGCGCAGCACGCCCGCGAAGAGCACGAGCCCGCACGCCAGCAGCGTCACCACGCCGAACGACACCACCAGGCTGGTCGCCTGCGCCACCCCGCCGATGAGACTCGGGGCGATCAGGCCGGAGGTGTAGGTGATCGTCGCGACGCCCGCGATGGCCTGACTCGGGTTGGGTCCGCTGTGTCCCGCCGCCGCGAAGCACAGGGGCACGACGACCGCGATGCCGAGCCCCATCAGCCCGAACCCGCCCATCGCCACCGCGGGATGCCCCGCGAGGACGATCAGCAGTCCGCCCACCGCGGCGAGGACCCCGCCCGCCCGGACGGTGCGCACCGCGCCGAACCGGTTCACCACGGCGTCGCCCGCGATCCGGGCCACCGCCATCGTGAACATGAAGCCGGTCGTGCAGGCCGCCGCGGCCGCGGCGGACGAGGCCAGCTCGTCGCGCAGGTAGACCGCCGACCAGTCGAGGCTGGCGCCCTCGGCGAAGACCGCGCAGAAGCCGACCGCTCCGATCAGCAGCGCCGAACGGGGCGGCAGGGCGAACCGCGGGGGCGGTTCCTCGTCCTCGGCGGGCCGCAGGTCCAGCACCCAGCGGCAGGCCAGCAGGCCGAGGAGGGTGAGGACGCCCGCCGCCAGCACGTGGTGCACGCGCGCGTCCGCTCCCAGGTGCGCGGCGAGCGTGCCGCCCGCCGAACCGACCAGGGCGCCCGCGCTCCACATGCCGTGCAGCCCCGACATGATCGACCGGTCGAGCAGCCGCTCGACCTCGACCCCCAGGGCGTTCATCGCCACGTCGGCCATGCCCGCGGACGCGCCGTAGGTGAACATCGCCAGGCACAGCGTCAGCAGGTTCGGCGCCAGGGCGGGCAGCGTCAGGGAGAGCGTCCACAGCGCGAGCAGCGCGCGCAGGGCCGTCCGGCTGCCGAAGCGGTGGGTGACCGAGCCGGCCAGCGGCATCGCGCAGGCCGCGCCGAACGCCGTGAAGGCGAGCGCGAAGCCGAGCTGCCCGGTGGACACGCCGGCGTGGTCCTGGATCCACGGCACCCGGGTGGCGAAGGAGCCGGTCACCGCTCCGTGCACGGCGAACACGGCGGCCACGGCGTACCGGGAACGCCTCACCTGCGAGGGTGCGTGGATCGCTCCGCCCACTTGGCTCATTCTCGTGTTCCCTTCCGGATCCGCGCCGCGCCGTCGCGATGCCGTCGTAAACTATCAGGGACCCTGCCTGATAAATAGAGGGCCGTGGTCGGCGTTCATCGACCGGGTCCCCCTCGGCCGTGGGAGGATTCCCGCCATGCCCGCATCCCCGAGCACCGCCCGGGCCATCAACGACCGGCTCGCCCTGCGGCTGCTGCAACAGCAAGGCCCGCTGACGGCAGGACAGTTGAAGCAGCTCACCGGTCTGTCCCGGCCGACCGTCGCCGACCTGGTCGAACGCCTCGCCGCCGCCGGGCTGATCGAGGTCGTCGGAGAGGCGGGCGAGCAGCGCCGCGGGCCGAACGCCCGGCTCTACGGCATCGTCGCCGACCGCGCCCACCTGGCCGCGCTGGACGTGCGCACGGAGGGGGTCGCGGTGCTCGTCTCCGACCTGGTGGGCCGGGTGCTCGCCGAGGCGTCCGTGCCGATCGGCGACGACACGGGCACCGGGACGGCCGTGGAGCAGGCGGTCTCCCTGGTCGAGCGGGCGGTGAAGGAGGCGGAGGCGGCGGGGGCGCCCCCGCGCGCGGGGGAGCGCACCTGGGGCAGGCTGCACACCCTGGGCATCGGCGCGCCCGGCCTGATCGACCCCGCCACCGGGGAACTGCGCGACTCCAGCGGTCTGCCCGAGTGGCACCGCCGTCTGGTGGCGGCGCTCCAGGAACGCTTCCCCGACGCCCGCGCGCACGTGGAGAACGAGACCAACCTCGCCGCCCTGGCCGAGCAGCGCGAGGGGGTCGCCCGCGACCGCGACACCTTCGTCCTGCTGTGGCTGGGCCACGGCACCGGCGCGGCCGTCGTCCTGGACGGCGCGCTGCGCCGGGGCGCCTCGGGCGGCACCGGCGAGATCGGCTTCCTGCCGGTCCCCGGCACGGACGGCCTGCCCTCGGCGACCGACTGCGAGGGCGGCTTCCACTCGCTGGCGGGCTCGGTCGCGATCGCCGAACTGGCCCGGGAGCACGGCCGCACGGCCCGCGCGCACGCCGACGAGCCGGTGGCCGCCGCGCTGGTGCGAGCGGCGGTGGCCGCGGTGGACGCGCCGGACCCCGGGGCCGACGCGGCCGCGGCAGCGGGCTTCCTCGACGCCCTCGCCGACCGTCTCGCCCTCGGCGTCGCCTCCGTGGTGGCCGTCCTCGACCCCGGCTGCGTGGTGCTCGGCGGCGAGGTCGGACAGGCCGGCGGGGAGGCGCTCGCGCGCCGGGTCGCCACGCGGCTGCGCCGGATGGCGCCGCTGCCCACGGAGGTGCGCCCCGCCGTCCTGGGCGGCGGCGCGGTCCTGCGCGGCGCGCTGCTGACGGCCCGGGACGCCGCCCAGGACGACCTCTTCGGCACCGCGCCCGGGACGCCGGGGGTCGGCCCGGCCTGAGGTCCTGCCCTAACGGCGGCGGATGCGCGTCGCAAGGTACGCCTCGAACGTCCCCTTGCCCACCGCGCGTTCCGGCGCCAGGTGCCCGCCGGCCCGGAAGCTGCGGTAGGCGGCGCCCCACAGCGGCACGTTCAGCACCGCGCACCGCCTGCCGCTCGCCTCGAGGAAGGCGCGGGCCAGCGACTCAAGGGTGCGGACCTCGGGCCCGGCCAGGTCGTCGACCCGCCCGGCCGGGGCGCCCGCCGCCAGCTCCGCGAGCCGGTCCGCCACCTCGGCGACCTCCACCGGCTGGTCGCTCACCCCGGCCGGGAGCACCATCACCGGCACCTTGGCCAGCGCCTGGAACACCTGGACCAGGAGGTCGTGGAACTGGGTCGCGCGCAGCACCGTCCAGCCGAGACCCGACCGGGCCACCTGTTCCTCCACCGCGAGCTTGGCCCGGTAGTAGCCGAACGGCACCCGGTCGACGCCGACGATGGAGATGTAGAGCAGATGCCGCACCCCGGAGCGGCGCGCCGCGGCGATCAGGTTCGCGGCGGCCTGTTCGTCCCCTCCGCGCGGGGTGCTCGCGCAGTGCACGACCGTGTCCACGCCGGCGACGGCCGCGTCCAGCCCGGGACCGCCCTCGCGCAGGTCGACGCCGTGCGGACGGCTGTGTCGGCTGAGCACCCGCACCTCGTGCCCGTCCGCCCGCAGCCGTTCGGTGACGAGTCTGCCGAGGGTTCCGGTACCGCCGGTCACGAGGATCGTGGTCATGCCGCTCAGCCCCTTCGGACAACGGGCGGCCCCGGTCGGGCCGCCCTTCGCCTCTCAAGCTTGTCCGGAGGGGCCGTCCTGCGCATGTCGCGCGGCGCGGGGTCCGCCGAAGGGGGCGAGGCCTGCCGAGAGGACCCGGCGGCGGGCAAGGGCCGTCGTCACCGCCGCCGGGTCGTACCCCGGCGACCCTAGAAAGGACTAGACCAGTACGTCAATAGGTATGGACCAATTCACGTCGGTGTCGCGGCGGGTCACGTCCGGGGGTGCCGACCGGACCGAGCGCAACCCGTAGGTGACGACCTGTGAGCCACTCCACATCCTTCACCTGTATGGACGCCTGCCCGGCGTGGCACACTGGCCCTGTAATCAAAGCAGCGCACTCCGGGGTCGGTGAAAGTCCGAACCGGCGGTTATAGTCCGCGACCCGGTCGCTTCCAGCGGCCGGTTGACCAGGTGGAATTCCTGGACCGACGGTTAAAGTCCGGATGGGAGGCAGTGCGCGGCGGGCGGGCATTCGTGCGCGCCGCCGTACGAGTACTCGTCCGTGGACGAGTCTGTCCGGCGTCGCACCCGGTGCCGTTGCCCGTACCTGCTGTCGTCATCGACAGGCCCCGGAGTCCGTGCCCGAAGAGGCAGGAGGACCCGGGAAGTGTTCACCGGAATCGTCGAAGAGCTGGGTGAGGTCACCGCCGTCGAGAATCTCGGCGACGCCTCCCGCTTCCGGCTGCGCGGCCCCGTCGTCACCGACGGCGCGAAGCACGGCGACTCCATCGCCGTGAACGGGGTCTGTCTCACCGTCGTCGAGCACGAGGGCGACGAGTTCACCGCCGACGTGATGGCGGAGACCCTGAACCGCTCCAGCCTCGGAGCCCTCGGCATCGGCTCCCGCGTCAACCTCGAACGCCCCACCGCCGTCGGCGCACGCCTCGGCGGGCACATCGTGCAGGGCCACGTCGACGGCACCGGGACGGTCCTGGAGCGCACGCCCTCCGAGAACTGGGAGATCGTCAAGATCTCCCTGCCCGCCGGCCTCGCCCGGTACGTCGTGGAGAAGGGCTCCATCACGGTCGACGGCATCAGCCTGACGGTCGTCGACGCGGGCGCCGACCACTTCACGGTCAGCCTCATCCCCACCACCCTCGCGCTGACCACGCTCGGCCTCAAGCAGTCCGGTGACCCGGTCAACCTCGAGGTGGACATCGTCGCCAAGTACGTCGAGCGCCTGCTCGCCTCCACGCAGGGAGCGGCGCAGTGAACTCGCTGAACTCCGAGGCCTTCACCCTCCTCGACCAGCACATCCTCTGGTCGGACATGATCGGCAACATCCTGGGCCTGATCACCCTCGCCCTCGGCTGGCGGCGCTCCCTGTGGACCTGGCCGGTGCAGTTCCTCTCCGGACTCGTGCTGTTCGGCGCGTTCTACGGCCATCTGACGGGCAGCGCCGGCAAGCAGGTCGTCGTCATGGTCGTCGCCCTGTACGGCTGGTGGCAGTGGAGCCGCAGCAGGGGACGCTCCGCCGACGGCCAGATCACCCCCCGCTTCGCCGGCCGGCTCGAACGCGCGGCCATGGCCGGCGCCGCCGCCGTCGGCACGGTCGCCGTGGCCCTGCTGTTCAAGGCCTACCCGTCCCTCTCCTGGGACCCCTGGCCGGACGCCTACATCTTCGTCGGCACCATCGTCGCCATGTACGCCCAGGCCCGGGGCATGGTCGAGTTCTGGATCGCCTGGCTCCTCGTGGACGTCGTCGGCGTGCCCCTGAACTTCGCCAACGGCTACGCGTTCTCCGGTTTCGTCTACGTCATCTACGGCGCGCTCGTCCTGTGGGGCATGCGCGACTGGTGGCTGCGCTCGCGCAAGGCCTCGCAACCCGCTCTGGAAGGAGCGCCGGCATGAGTACCGCACCGATCCTCTACAGCACGGACGGCGTCGAGGACTTCGCGCTGGACCCCGTCGAGCAGGCCATCGCCGACATCGCCGCGGGCCGCCCCGTCGTGGTCGTCGACGACGAGGACCGCGAGAACGAGGGCGACCTCGTCATCGCCGCCGAGAAGGCCACCCCCGAGATCGTCGCCTTCATGATGAGCGAGTGCCGCGGTCTGATCTGCGCCCCCATGGAGAGCGACGAACTGGAACGCCTGCGGCTGCCGCAGATGGTCGAGGACAACACCGAGTCGATGAAGACCGCCTTCACCGTCTCCGTCGACGCCTGTGCCGCCCACGGCGTGACCACCGGCATCTCCGCCGCCGACCGGGCCACCACGCTCCGGCTCCTGGCGGGCGGGGCCAGTGAGGCCTCCGACTTCGTGCGCCCCGGCCACATCTTCCCGCTGCGCGCCAAGAGCGGCGGTGTGCTGACCCGCAACGGCCACACCGAGGCGGCCGTCGACCTCGCCCGCCTCGCCGGACTGCGCCCGGCCGGCGCGATCGTCGAGATCGCCGGCGAGGACGGCCGGATGCTCCGCCTGCCCGAGCTGATCCCCTTCGCCCGCAAGCACGGCCTGACGATCATCTCCATCGAGGACCTGATCGCCTACCGCCGCAGTGCGGAGCCCACGGTCCGCCGCGAGGCGCAGACCCGGCTGCCCACCGTCCACGGCACGTTCACCGCCTACGGCTACCGCTCCACCGTCGACGGGGTCGAGCACGTCGCCCTGGTCCACGGCGAGATCGGCGACGGCGAGGACGTCCTCGTCCGGGTCCACTCCGAGTGCCTCACCGGCGACGTCTTCGCCTCCCAGCGCTGCGACTGCGGCCCCCAGCTCGACGCCTCCCTGGAGCGCGTCCAGAGCGAGGGCCGGGGCGTGGTCGTCTACCTGCGCGGACACGAGGGCCGCGGCATCGGTCTGCTCTCCAAGCTGCGCGCCTACGAACTCCAGGAGCGCGGGCACGACACCCTCGACGCCAACCTGGAGCTGGGCCTGCCCGCCGACGCCCGCGACTACGGGGCCGGCGCCCAGATCCTCGAGGACCTCGGCGTGCGCAGCGTGCGCCTGATGACCAACAACCCCGAGAAGAGCGACGCCCTCGTGCGGCACGGCATCGAGGTCGTCCGGCGCGAGCCGATGCCCGTCCAGGCGGGCGAGCACAACATCCACTACCTGCGCACCAAGCGGGACCGGATGGGACACGACCTGCCCTGGCTGGACACGGCCCCCGTGTCCCCCTGCGGCAACCAGTAACGCAAGTCGGCAAGGTACGAGAGGCAAGAGGAGAGACGTGAGCGGCAAGGGCGCACCGGAACTGTCCGTACGCAATGTGGGTGACCTGCGGGTCGCCGTCATCGCGGCACAGTGGCACGAGAAGGTGATGGACGGACTGGTCGACGGCGCGCTGCGCGCCCTGCACGACCTCGGCATCGACGAGCCGACCCTGCTCAGGGTCCCCGGCAGCTGGGAACTCCCGGTCGTCGCCAAGGTGCTGGCCGGACGGGGCTACGACGCGATCGTCGCCCTCGGCGTCGTCATCCGCGGCGGCACCCCGCACTTCGAGTACGTGTGCCAGGGCGTCACCCAGGGCCTCACCCAGGTCTCCGTCGAGACGGGCGTCCCCGTCGGCATGGGCGTCCTCACCTGCGACACCGAGGAGCAGGCCCTGGACCGGGCCGGCCTGGAGGGCTCCAACGAGGACAAGGGGCACGAGGCGGTGACGGCGGCGGTGGCGACCGCGGCCACCCTGCGCTCAGTATCCGAACCCTGGCGGTAGGCAGGCCGGCACAACGGCTAGGGTGGGATCACCATGTCCAAGAAGACGTTCGAGGAGCTCTTCGCCGAGCTCCAGCAGAAGGCCGCCAGCGGCGACCCCGCCACTTCCCGTACCGCGGAACTGGTCGGGAAGGGTGTCCATGCCATCGGCAAGAAGGTCGTCGAAGAGGCCGCCGAGGTCTGGATGGCGGCCGAGTACGAAGGCAAGGAAGCGGCCGCCGAGGAGATCTCGCAGCTGCTCTACCACGTCCAGGTGATGATGGTCGCCCGCGGGATCTCGCTGGACGACGTGTACGCCCACCTGTAAACACCGTTCCGACACCACCGCACACCTCCACCCCGATCGTCACGTTCCACGCGAAGGAAGCCGACCTCATGCTGCGCATCGCCGTCCCCAACAAGGGTTCCCTGTCAGGCCCCGCGGGGGAGATGCTGCATGAGGCCGGCTACCAGCAGCGCCGCGAGTCCAAGGAGCTGCGGATCGTCGACCCGGTCAACGACGTCGAGTTCTTCTACCTGCGCCCCCGGGACATCGCGATCTACGTCTCGTCCGGGCGCCTCGACATCGGCATCACCGGCCGCGACCTGCTGATCGACTCCGGCGCCAACGCCGAGGAGATCCTCCCGCTCGGCTTCGCCCGCTCCACCTTCCGCTTCGCCACCAAGCCGGGCACCGCCGACGGCGTCGAGGACCTCCGGGGCCGTACGGTCGCCACCTCCTACGAGGGCATCGTCGCCAAGCACCTGGCCGAACAGGGCGTCGACGCCTCCGTCGTGCACCTCGACGGCGCCGTCGAGACCGCCATCGAGCTGGGCGTCGCCGAGGTCATCGCCGACGTCGTCGAGACCGGGACCTCGCTGCGCAACGCGGGTCTGGAGGTCTTCGGAGAGCCGATCATGAAGTCCGAGGCCATCGTCGTCCGCCGCACCGGCGCGGACGTCGAGGAGCCCAAGGTGCAGCAGTTCCTGCGCCGCCTCCAGGGTGTCCTGGTCGCCCGGACCTACGTGATGATGGACTACGACTGCCGCGTCGAGCAGCTGGAGAAGGCCGTCGCGCTGACCCCGGGCCTGGAGTCGCCGACCGTCTCCCCGCTGCACAACGAGGGCTGGGTCGCCGTCCGGGCCATGGTCCCCGCCAAGGAGGCGCAGCGGATCATGGACGACCTCTACGACATCGGCGCGCGCGCCATCCTGACCACGGCCATCCACGCCTGCCGCCTCTGACCTCATCCGGGAACATGTCCGACCTGTCGACCCTCCCCGTCACCTTCCGGCCCGGCCGCACCCGCACGGTGCTGCTCGCGGCCGGAGTGGCCATCCTCGTCGTCATCTCCGCCGTCGCGATGCTGCTGGAACAGCTCGGGCCGGGGGAGCGGCTCAGCTTCATCCTCACCGGAGCCCTCATCTTCTGGGTGCTGGCCCAGCTCGCCCGGGTCCGGGTCGTCGCCGACGACTCCGGGGTCACCGTCGTGAACATCGCCAGCCGGCGGCATCTGGACTGGGCCGAGATCGTCCAGGTGAACCTCCGTCCGGGCGATCCCTGGGTCTTCCTCGACCTCAGCGACGGCACCAGCATGCCCGCCCTCGGTATCCAGCCCGGGATCGACAAGCAGCAGGCCATCGCCGACGCGCGCACCCTGCGGACCCTCGCGGAAACCCGGTCCGTCCGGCACCCCGAGGAGCCCACGGGACAAGATCAGGGCTGACTCGGGGCCGTCCACCCTGCCGCTCGGCCCCGTGTCTTGATTAATCTGGTGACGGAGACGTTCCCCTTGCGTCTCCACCCCTGTGGCTCCCTGCCGGGTGCACAGGGGTTCCTGCTACCCGAGGAGTGACTCCCTCCGGCGATGGACGGTTCGTCCTGTAGTACCTGCGCCGCCCCTGTCCGACCTGGTTCACAGGCGGCGGCATCATGACCATCCCCCTGCTGCTCCTCGCAGCCGCGTTCCTGCTCATCCTCGCCAACGGCTTCTTCGTCGCCGCCGAGTTCGGCCTCGTCACGGTCGAGCGCCCGGACGCCGAGAAGGCTGCCGCCGAGGGCGACCGACGGGCCCGTACCGTCGTCGAGTCGCTGAAGGAACTGTCCTTCCAGCTGTCCGGCACCCAGCTCGGCATCACCATCACCTCGCTGGTCGTCGGCATGCTCGCCGAGCCGGCGCTCGCGGAGCTGCTGCACGGCCCCTTCACCGCGATCGGCCTCCCCGCAGGCGCCGTCTCCGGGGTGGCCGTCGTCGTCGGCATGCTGCTGGCCTCCGCCGTGCAGATGGTGGTCGGCGAGCTGGTGCCCAAGAACTGGGCGGTGTCCAAGCCCCTTCAGGTCGCGCGCTTCGTCGCGGGCCCGCAGGCCGGCTTCTCCCGGCTCTTCCGGCCGGTGATCGCCGCCCTCAACACCGTCGCCAACCGGCTGGTGCGCGCGCTGGGCGTCGAGCCCACCGCGGAGCTGGCCTCCGCGCGCACCCCCGGGGAGCTCGTCTCGCTGGCCCGCCACTCGGCCCAGGCCGGGGCGCTCGAACAGGACACGGCCGATCTCTTCGTGCGGACCCTGTCACTGGCCGAGCTGACCGCCCAGCACGTGATGACCCCGCGCGTGAAGGTCAGCGCCCTCCAGTCGTCGGCCACCGCCGAGGACGTGGTCAACCTGACCCGCGCCACCGGCCTGTCCCGGTTCCCGGTGTACCGCGAGAAGATCGACGAGATCGTCGGCATGGTCCACCTCAAGGACGCCCTCGCGGTCCCCGTCCACGACCGGCTGCGCACCCCGCTCGGCCGGATCGCCCGCCCCGCGCTGCTGGTCCCCGAGACCCTGCCCGTCCAGCCGCTGCTGGCCCGGCTGCGCAGCGAACAGCCCATCGCCGTCGTCGTCGACGAGTACGGCGGCACGGCCGGCGTCGTCACGCTGGAGGACATCGTCGAGGAGATCGTCGGCGAGGTCCGCGACGAGCACGACGGCCAGGACACGCCCGAGCTCGCCGCGGCGCCGCCCGAGGAGGGCCGGCCCGCCTGGGACGTCGACGGCAGCTGCCGCGTCGACACCCTGCGGCGCATAGGCCTGGACGTACCCGAGGGACCGTACGAGACGGTCGCCGGGCTGGTCGCCGACCTGCTCGGCCGGATCCCGGCCGTCGGGGACCGCGCCGAACTGCCCGGCTGGCGGCTCTCCGTGCGCCGCGTGGGCCACTACCGGGCCGAGCGGGTCCGGCTGGTACGGACCGGCCAGGTCGTGGAGGTCTCCCGATGAGCGCCCTGCAACTCGTCTTCGCCGCGCTGCTCGTGCTCGCCAACGGCTTCTTCGTCGGCGCCGAGTTCGCACTCGTCTCGGTCCGCCGCAGCCAGATCGAGCCCCTGGGCACCGCCCGGGCCCGCCAGGTCCTGTACGGACTGGAACGCCTGCCCCAGATGATGGCGGCCGCCCAGTTCGGCATCACCGTCTGCTCCCTCACCCTGGGCGCCGTCGCCGAACCGACGGTCGCCCGGCTGCTGGAGCCGGTCTTCGAGGCGGTCCACCTCCCGCACGGCGTGATCCACCCGCTGGGCTACATCGTCGCCCTCGCGGCCGTGGTCTTCTTCCACCTCGTCATCGGCGAGATGGTCCCGAAGAACCTCGCCATGGCGGCCCCCGAGAAGGCCGCGCTCTGGCTCAGCCCCGGCCTGGTCGCCTTCGCCCGGGTCTGCCGGCCGATCACCGTGGCCCTCGGTGCCTGCGCCCAGGGGATCCTGCGGCTCTTCGACGTCGAGCCCAAGGACGAGGTCGAGGCCGTCGTCACCAGCGAGCAGCTGAACCGGCTGCTCGAGGACTCCGGCCAGGCCGGCCTGCTGGCCCCCGAGGAGCAGGAGCGGCTGGAGGACGCGCTGGAACTGGGCTCCCGCCCGGTGACGGACGTGCTGCTCAAGCGCGAGTCCCTGGTCACGGTCAGCCCCTCGGTCACCCCGGGGGAGATCGTCGCGCTGACCGCGCGCACCGGCTACTCCCGCTTCCCGGTCGCCGCGGAGAACCGCCCCGGCGTCTTCATGGGCTACCTGCACGTGAAGGACGTCCTCGACCTGGAGGACTCCGAGCGGGCCGTGCCGCAGCAGGTGTGGCGGCCGATGACGACGCTGCGCTCGGAACTCCCCCTGGACGACGCGCTGACGGTGATGCGCCGGGCCGCCACTCATCTGGCGCAGGTGGCCGACGCGTCCGGCAGGGTCCTCGGTCTGGTCGCGCTGGAGGACGTCCTGGAACTGCTGGTGGGCGAGGTCACCGACCCCGCGCACCGCGAGGTCCCCGGGATCCGGTTGACGGAGCCGAGGGCGGGCTCCCCCAAGGTCGCGGCCCCGCGCGAGCCGGGCGGACCCTCGTCACCCGAGGAAGCGCTCGCGAGCTGAGCGGCGCCGCGGGATCCGTCACACCGACGGATCCTGCGGCCCCCGGCCCGACAGCACCTCCCCGTACGCCTGCATCAGATCCGGCAGCCGCAGGGTCGACAGGTCGTCCCGGGTCAGCGCGCCCGGGTAGGTCGACAGCCGCAGATCCCGGTAGGCGCAGCTCTTCTCGTACAGGGTCCGCAGGAACCGTCCGTTGCCCAGTTCGTCGATCCAGCCCTGGTCCACGACGTGCCCGGCGATGGAGCGCAGCTCGTCCAGGGCCTCCTCGTCCCAGATGTCGCCGTTCTCCGCGGCCAGCACCTCGCCGATGGAGGTCAGTTCGAGGGGGCGGTAGGAGGGGAAGTCCACGCGGGTGGTGAAGCGGGAGGACAGCCCGGGGTTGGCGGCCAGCAGCCGGTCCATGCCCTCCGGATAGCCGGCCAGGATGACCACCAGGTGGTCCCGGTTGTCCTCGGCCCGCTTCAGCAGCACCTGAAGGGCCTCGTCGCCGTACGCGTCGCCCTTGCCGTAGCCGGAGTTGGAGAGCGAGTACGCCTCGTCGACGAAGAGCACGCCACCGAGCGCGGAGTCGATCAGCTCGTTGGCCTTCACCGCGGTCTGCCCGAGGTACTCGCCGACCAGGTCGGCCCGCTGGGCCTCGACGAGATGGTCGCCGCCCAGCAGCCCGAGGGCGTAGAAGACCCGGCCGAGGATGCGGGCCACCGTGGTCTTGCCGGTGCCGGAGGGGCCGGAGAAGACGAAATGCCGTTTCGGCGGCTGGACCGGGAGCCCCTGACCGGTCCGCAGCCGCGCCATGTTGAGCTGCGCGGACAGCGCCTTGACCTGGCGTTTCACCGGTTCCAGGCCGACCATGCGTTCCAGTTCGGCGAGCGCCTCGTCCAGTAAGGCGGGATCGGTGGGCCCGGCCGGCACCGACGAGGCCAGGACGGTCTTCTCCCGCACCGCGGGGTCGCTCACCGACGGCAGCGGGACGACGGGCGGCAGGTCGGACGGCTCGGTGAGCCTCAGGTCCCGGCCCTCCGTGCCGAACAGCGGGTCGAATCCGTCGGGCCCGTCCACCATGTCCTGGCCGACGCCGGTCAGGGTGATCGCCGCGAAGTCGGCGGGGTCGTCGTAGCCGTCCCCCTCGGCGATCGCGGCGAGCCGGGCCGAGGTGTCCATGAAGGCCGCGTCCACGCGGTGCACCGCCCGGTACAGCGGCAGGGCCGCCGCCGACCGTCCGGTCCCCTCGTGGGCCCGGGCCAGCCAGTACCGCAGCTCCTTGCGCTGCGGCTGCTCGCTGCGGCAGCGCATCAGGGCCGCCGACAGCAGCGGCTCGGCCTGTCCGTACATCTCCAGCCGGACCCGGGCCATCCCGCCGAACAGGCCTGCCTCGATGCCCAGCAGGGGATCGTCGAGCAGCGGGTCGGTGTGCCGTACCAGCTGCTCCCAGTCCTTGACGAGATACGCGCGGCAGGCGTGCAGGAAGCGCACCTGATGGTCGGCGTCGACCGGCGGCAGCCCGGCGAGCGCCCGGTCCAGCTCGGGCACGTGTCTGCCGTCCAGCCAGTGCGAGGCGTGCGCGAGGAGCAGATCGCGCGGGCTCTCCAGCACCGGTTGTACCCACCAGCCCAGCCAGTACCAGGAGTTGAGCGTCCGGCGGTGCCGGGTGCGCTGCTCGCCGAAGCGCTCGCGGTGCCGGAACATCCTGAGCAGAGCCGTCGTCGTGTCGACGCGCAGCGCGTGCAGCCCGAGCCAGCCGTCGGCCATCCCCGGATCGATCCGCACCGCGGTGCGGAACTCCTCCTCGGCCTGTGGGTACGCGCCCATCGTGTACGCGTCCACGCCCCGCAGCCAGGCGAGGTCGGCCGGGGCGTCGGGGCCCTGTGTGCCGAAGTCCATCACGTCCCCCACAAACCGTGCCCCCGTCGGTATGCCGCCGGGCCGTCGCCCGTCGGCTGCCTTGGTCGAACCGCTGTGCCGCAGACCGGAGTTGCCAGGTGCGCGCGGCAGCCGTCCTGGTCGCACCGAGGGCATCGTACCTGCGGGGGAGCGGGTCGCCGTAGGGTGCCGCACAGCCCGTTTGCCGAGGTGGGAGCGGACGGGGCGCACACCGCGCGGTGACCCAGGGTGACCGGATCGCGTCACGACACGTCCCGAAACGGGACGGCGGGCGGGGTCAGGGCAGAACGAAGCCCCCGATCACGGGGGAACAACCGGGGGCTTCGCGTTCGAGGGCGGCTGCGATTGCCGCACATTGAGAACGTAAGTCCTGTACGGGCCGCCGGTCAAGCATGCCCGGGCCGGTCGGCGAACTTCGGCCACGAGCGCCTTCACGCGTTCACCACATCGCGGGTGGTCCATCACGGTGGGTGACATGCAGGTCCGGTCCAAGGTTCCCCACGGGTCCCGGCAGCACCTCGTACCCCTGCTCCAACTGCCGTACCAGCAGGGTGGCATGGGGGCGCGAAGGGTCATCGGCGAAGTGACGGGCCTCCGCCGCGACCCACCCCTCCCAGAACTCCCGCTGCTCCTCCCCGTCCCGGGCCCGCCCACGCGCCCAGGCCTCCTCGGCGGGCATCTCCATCCACAGCAGACCCGCGAGGAACGGACGCAGCGCGCGGCGGCCCGCGCCGACCCCCTCGACCAGGACGACGGGGGCCGCGGGCAGCGGTCGCGGCGGCCCGAACCGGCGGGTCCGCCAGTCGTACGGGGCGTAGCGCGCTTCCTCACCGCGGCCGAACGGCTCGATCACCTGGGTCAGCAGCCGTCCGGTCCACGCCAACAGCTCGTCGTGGCTGGCGATGTCGTCGAGGTGCAGTACGGGAGCGCCGCCCAGCGCTGCGGCCAGTTCACCGGCGAGCGTGGACTTGCCCGAACCGGCGTGTCCGTCGACACCGATCAGCCGGACCGGTCCGCAGGACGGGGGCAGGCGGCGCAGCCGCAAGGCGAGCTGGTGGATGGCGGATCCCGGGGCAGTGAGCGGGCGGTCGGAGCGGCGGCCCGTGCGTACGAGAGCCTGCGCGAGTCTACGACCGCTCCCCGCCCACCGACCGACACGGGAACTCGAACCGACCCCGCGGCCCGGCGCACGCCCCACCCCCTGCGCCATGTGCGGCGCCCCACCGGCCGGAGGCCTCGCAGGCCGACCTGCGCGGTGGCCTCGGGGCGATGCGGGCCGCGGCGCGGTTGTGTGCGGGACGCCACCGGCGGGGGCCTCGCAGGCCCCCTGCGGCGGGCCCGGGGCGATACGGGCGGCTGCGCAGGGGAGCCCCGCCCCCTTTGCCGTGTGCGGGGTGCCACCGGCCGGGGCCTCGCAGGCCGACCCGTGTGGCGGTCTCGGGGCGGTACCGGCCGCGGGGCTCGGGGGGCCGCCCCGTGCCAGGGGCGGCGTGGCGCCGGACCGAGAGGGCGGGGGAGCCGCCTCCTGTGGGGCGGGCGGCGCGGCACGGGCCGAAGTGCTGGAAGGTGCCGTCTCCGCCGTCCATAGTGGGCGCACAGCCGTGCAGACACCCTGGGGGTCTCCCGCTCATGAGCAGAGCCGAACAGCCGTCCCGCAGAACTGTCCTCGCCGTCGCGGTCGCCGCCGCCGTGGCAGGCGGCCAGATCCCGGCCGCCACCGCCGCCCCGGCCGCCGACGCGGCCGACGAAGCGGACTCCGCGTCCACCGGGCGGGCCCCGGTCCGCACCGCCGACTACCGCTCGTGGACCACGTACACCGACTGGCGCGCCGGCACCGCGAAGGGCACCCGCGCCGTCGCGGGCCCGCGCCCGGGCGTCGTCCTCGGCACCCCGCTCGGCACCGTCGACTACACCGACCCGCACACCAAGACCACGGCCGCCTGGGAGTACGCGACCTGGACCTCCCCGGCGCAGGCGCTCGCCGTTCCCTCGACGGAGGCGATCGCCTCGTGGAACGCGAGCACCCCGGCCGGCACCTGGCTCCAGATCGAGTTGAAGGGCACGTACTCCGACGGCACGGACACCCCCTGGTACGTGATGGGGCGCTGGGCCTCCGGCGACCAGGACATCAAGCGGACCTCCGTGGACGACCAGACCGACGGGCGCAGCACCGTCTGGACCGACACCTTCTCGATCGACGACGCCTCGACGGGCCTGCGCCTGGCCTCCTGCCGTCTGCGGCTCACCCTGTACCGCCGCCCCGGCACCCGGCTGACGCCGACCGTGTGGCGGCTCGGCGTGATGGGCTCCGACGTGCCGGACCGGTTCACCGTCGCGCCCTCGGTGCCGGGCCTCGCGCAGGAACTGGCCGTCCCGCGCTACTCGCAGGAGATCCACCGGGGCCAGTACCCCGAGTACGACAACGGCGGCGAGGCCTGGTGCAGCCCCACCTCCTCCCAGATGATCATCGAGTACTGGGGCGGCCGGCTCACCGCCGACGACCTGGCCTGGGTCGACCCGGCCTACGCCGACCCCCAGGTGTGCCACGCGGCACGGCACACCTACGACCACCAGTACGCCGGCTGCGGCAACTGGCCGTTCAACGCGGCCTACGCGGCCACCTTCGACGACCTCCAGGCAGTGGTCACCCGCCTCGGCTCACTCACCGACCTGGAGACGCTGATCGCGGCCGGGATCCCGGCCATGACCTCCCAGTCGTTCCTCGAAGAGGAGCTCACCGGCGCGGGCTACGGCACCTCCGGACACCTCATGACGGTGATCGGCTTCACGGCCGAGGGAGACGTGATCGCCAACGACCCGTTCTCCGCGGACGACAGCGCCGTGCGGCGCGTGTACCGGCGCCGGGAGTTCGAGAACGTGTGGCTGCGGACCAAGCGGTACAACGCGAGCGGCAAGGTCGTCTCCGGCACCGGAGGGGTCTGCTACCTCTACTTCCCGGCGCGTCCGACGCCGCGGCAGTGCAGGGCGCTCACGGCGGTGGGGGTCCCCGTGTGAGGAAGGTCTCCGCCGCAAAAGCCCCGGCAGGTGGCAAGGTGGACGGATCGGTGGGGGGATCCACCCGGTAAGTCCTATCCCAGTGAGACGCCATGACCGCACAGACAGCCACCGCCGCCCGCACCCGCACCGGCGGCCCCGGGAGCGACGGCCCGGCCCTCCTCGAGCACCTCGCGGGCTGGGTCCTCGTCGCGGTCGTCGCCATGCTGATCACCGGGCTCGGACTGCTCTGACGGGCGTGACCTGACGCACGGTTGACCTGACATACTGCGGATGTCCCGCCGACCGCCCGAGACCAGGGTCGAAATTGAGTATCAGTGAACAGCGCGAAGTCGCCCGTCCCCGGGCGCGTGGCACCGAGCGCTCACTGGCGCGCCGCGCCGAACTCATCTCCATCGGGCGGAAGTTGTTCGCCGACACGTCCTACGACGCGCTCTCGATGGACGACATCGCCCGGCAGGCGCATGTCGCCAAGGGGCTGATCTACTACTACTTCCAGTCCAAACGCGGCTACTACCTGGCGATCATCCAGGACTCGGTCGCCGACCTGGTCACCTTCGCGGCGAGCGGCCTCGAACTGCCGCAGGTGGACCGGGTGCACCGCACCATCGACGGCTATCTGCGCTACGCCGAGCACAACCAGGCGGCCTACCGCACGATCGTCAGCGGCGGTGTCGGCTTCGACACCGAGGTGCACGCCATCCGGGACGGGGTGCGCGCGGCGATCGTGGCGACCATCGCCGAGGGCGCGTACGGCAGCAGCGACATCCCCGCCCTTCCCCGGATGGGCCTGCTCGCCTGGTTGTGCAGCGTCGAGGGCGCCACCCTGGAGTGGATCGCCCGCCCCGAACTCTCGCGCGAGGTCATGGTCGAGCTGCTGGTGAAGACCCTGGGCGGCTCCCTGCGCGCCATCGAGGAGATGGACCCCGCCTTCACGGCGCCGAAACCGGCCCAACGCGTGGACTGAGGGGCGCCGGGCGGGAGTGCCCCGGGGCGGAGGCTCGTGGTCCCCCGCCCCCGAGTGCCCCGCCCCCGAGTGCCCGGGGTGCCGGGCTACTTGATCGCGTGGATCAGCTCACCGTTCGCCGTGTCCCCGCTCAGCTCCCAGAAGAACGTTCCGCCCAGGCCCTGCGCCGCCCGGTACTTCATCTTCGTCGCGATGGTCCTCGGGGTGTCGTAACTCCACCAGTCGCTGCCGCACTTGGCGTAGGCGGTGCCGCCGACGGTGCCGGTCGCCGGGCACTTGACCTTCAGCACCTTGTAGTCCTCACTGCCCGCCTCGTACGTCCCGGCCGCCGGTCCCGTGGCCGCGCCTCCCGGCTTCGCCTGGGTGACGCCGGTCCAGCCGCGCCCGTAGAAGCCGATGCCGAGCAGCAGCTTGCGTGACGGGATGCCGAGGCTCTTGAGCTTGGCGATCGTGGTGGCGGTGTCGTTGCCCCGCTGGGGAATGCCCCGGTAGGAGGTCAGGGGGGAGTGCGGTGCCGTCGGGCCGGCGGCGGCCCAGGTGCCAAAGTAGTCGTACGTCATCGGGTTGTACCAGTCCAGGTAGCGGGCCGCGCCCGCGTAGTCCGCCGCGTCGATCCGGCCGCCGGCCGTCGCGTCCGCCGTGATCGCGGCGGTGAGCAGCTCGCGCCTGCCGAACTCGGCGCGCAGGGCCGCCATGACGTCCCGGAAGGCCTCGCGGCCGCTGGTGTCGCAGGTGAGGCCGCAGGCGTTCGGGTACTCCCAGTCGATGTCGATGCCGTCGAAGACGTCGGCCCACGCCGGGTTCTCGACCAGGTCGTGGCAGGACCGGGCGAAGGCCGCGGGATCCTTGGCGGCCTCGCCGAATCCGCCCGACCAGCTCCAACCGCCGAACGACCAGATGACCTTGAGCCGAGGGTGCAGCTTCTTCAGCTTGCGCAGCTGGTTGAAGTTGCCGCTGAGCGACTGGCCCGCGGTGTCGGCGACGCCGTCCACGGACTCCCCGGCGGTGAAGGGCTTGTCCGTATCGGCCCAGGGGTCGCCGAGGGCACACTTGCCGTCGACGACGTTGCCGAAGGCGTAGTTGATGTGGGTGAGGCGGTCGGCGGACCCGGACGTCTCGATGTTCTTCACGTAGTACTGGCGGTCGTAGATGCCCCAGTCGGTGAAGTAGCCGACGACCTTCGAGCGGTTCGCGTCGGCCGGGTGCGTCTTGTCGGGGTGGGTCTCGCCGGCGGTGGCGGTGCCCGCACCGGCGAGCAGGGCGGCGCCGACGGCGGCACAGCAGACGGCGGAGACCAGCGTCCGGAGTCTGCCGCGGGGGCCGGGGCGGGGGCGGAGCCTGGTGTGCATCGGGTGTCTCCTCGCAGGGCAGGGGGAGGGGATCGCACGCCGATCGGCATGAACGCGGGGAGGCGTCGGACGGAAACGGTAGGAGGACTAGACCAGTTCGGTCAATGGTTCGGACCAATCCCTCCGCGGGTCGGCCGCCCTGCCGTCCGGCCCGCCCTCCCGTCGGTCCCTCGGGCCGCTGCTGCCTGGCCCGCCCTCCCGTCGGTCCGTCAGGTGGCCGCAGCCCGGTCCGCCCGTCAGCCTGCCGCTCGGCCTGCCCGTTCGCTCACCGCTGGGTCTGCCCGGCTCGTCGGCGCCCGGTGCCCGCCCGGGGGTGGGGCCGGCGGCCGTTCAGCGGCCGTCGCCCAGCGGGTCCGGGAACCCGCTGAACTGACCCGGCCGTACCTGCGGTGCCGCCAGCCGGATCCATTCAGGGTCGTGACGCCCCGGCAGGGTGCGGCCCCGGTCGGCCCAAGTACGCATCAGGTCTTGGTAGATGGGCGGATCCTGCGGGGGTGCCGGCGTCGGCGGAACCGATTCTGCCCGGACCGGTCCGGGGCGCACGGGGACGAACAGCTGGCGGTGACGCCCGGGTGCGACCGTCTGAGTGGGGGTCATACTAGGGCAACGCGAGGCCGCCGGAACAGGTCACCGACGAGGGCGCTCGCGCGTGAGTTCGGCAAGTGCCCCGGCCCGGGCAGGCCGGGCCCTTCGGGCGCGCGGGACCCGCACCACGGCGGTCTGCCGACCGTGGCGCGGGACCGGTTGCGAGAGTTCGACCCGCGACGCGGGCGGGGTGGCGGCGCTCAGGCGGCCGCGCGGCGCAGCACCGGCACGCGCATCGGGCGCGAGCCCGGGCCGCCGACGTGCGAGAACGGCTGGGTGCGCCAGTCCAGTCCCTGAGGAAGTGTCAGCAGGAGGGCGGTGTCCTGCTCCTGGGGCTCCACGGACTCGTCCGCGGGCCGGGCCTCCGAGGCCCCGCGTCCCGTCCCCGCGCACACCGTGAGCCCGAAGGGGTTCCACGGCGAGGCGCACAGCGCGTGCTCCGGCAGGACCTCCTCGTCCGCCAGCAGCGCGATGGGCTGCGCGCAGTCCGGGCAGATCACCCGGTACATCTCGAAGGTGTCGTACGCGTCGAAGTGGTCGGCGTGGTCGGCGTCGAAGCCGTCGGAGTGCTCGGCGTCGGGTTCGACGCCCTCCGGCTCGGGTTCGACGACGGACTGGAGCCGCTTGGGCGCGGTGCGACCAGGGCGCTTAAGACTCTGCATGGGATTCTCCCCCTCGGGCTGGGCCGGGACGGCACTGCGGCCTCGACCACAGCAAGCACTTCCCGCCCGGTCTCGGCGGTAATCACGAGGACATCACGAAGCCTGGGCCATTGCTGTGGCATTCGTCACATGCCGCCAGCAGATGACTCGTGAGCCGGTGGAGGGCTCGCGCGCCGGGCCCGCCCGCCGTCGGCTCCCGGCACGTCACGAACCGGCTATGACCTGGGCTGCATAGGTATACGAGGAGATCGCGCGCACGGTAAGTTCTTGCGTCATGGAGGAGCTGGACCGGCAAATCGTGCAGCTGCTCGTCGAGGACGGGCGGATGAGTTACACCGATCTGGGCAAGGCCACGGGCCTGTCCACGTCCGCCGTGCACCAACGGGTGCGCCGGCTGGAACAGCGCGGCGTCATCCGCGGCTACGCGGCGGTCGTCGACTCCGAGGCCGTCGGGCTGCCCCTGACGGCCTTCATCTCGGTGAAGCCGTTCGACCCCAGCGCCCCCGACGACATCGCCGAACGGCTGGCCGGAGTACCCGAGATCGAGGCCTGCCACAGCGTGGCCGGTGACGAGAACTACATCCTCAAGGTCCGGGTGGCCACCCCGCACGAGCTGGAGGAGCTGCTCGGCCGGCTCCGGGCGCTCGCGGGCGTCTCCACACGCACGACCGTCGTACTGTCCACTCCGTACGAGGCCCGGCCGCCGCGGATCTGAGCGCGACCGGGGGTCCGCGTGCCGGGCGGGCCCGGTGACGCGCGAGACTGTTCCCATGACTGAGCACGCCCCCCAGCCGAAGACCGTCCTGCTCCGCCGGGGCGAGGTCCACAGCCCCGCCGATCCGTTCGCGACCGCGATGGTCGTCGAGCGTGGTCAGGTCGCCTGGGTCGGTTCCGAGGGCGCCGCCGACGCCTTCGCGGACGGCGTCGACGACGTGGTCGACCTGGACGGCGCCCTGGTGACGCCGGCCTTCACCGACGCCCATGTGCACACCACGTCCACGGGCCTCGCGCTCACCGGCCTCGATCTCTCCTCCGCCCTCTGTCTCGCGGACGCCCTCGCCCGCGTCCGGGCCTTCGCCGCCGCCCGTCCGCTGGACAAGGTGCTGCTCGGACACGGCTGGGACGCCTCCCGCTGGCCTGAGGGTCGCCCCCCGCTCCGGCGCGAGCTGGACGAGGCCACGGGTGGCCGGCCGCTCTACCTCAGCCGGATCGACGTCCACTCCGCGGTGGTCACCACCGCGCTGCTGGACCTGGCGCCCGCCGCCCGCGGGCGCGCCGGGTTCACGGACGGCGAGCCGCTGACCCGCGACGCCCATCACGTCGTTCGCGCCGCCGCGTTCGCAGCCGTGACGCCCGTCCAGCGCGCCGAGGCCCAGCGGGCCGCCCTCGCGCACGCCGTCTCCCTCGGCATCGGCTCGGTCCACGAGTGCGCGGGGCCGGAGATCTCGTCCGAGGACGACTTCACGGACCTGCTGCGTCTCGCCGCACAGGAGCCCGGCCCCCGCGTCGTCGGCTACTGGGCCGAGCAGGACGTCGAGAAGGCGCGCCGGCTGGGTGCGACCGGCGCCGCAGGGGACCTGTTCGTCGACGGCGCCCTCGGCTCCCACACCGCCTGTCTGCACGGCCCGTACGCGGACGCCGACCACACCGGCACCGCCTACCTGGACGCCGTCGACGTCGCCGCGCACGTGGTGGCCTGCACGGAGGCGGGCCTCCAGGGCGGCTTCCACGCCATCGGGGACGCCGCCGTCGCCGCCGTCGTCGAGGGCGTCCGCGCCGCCGCCGAGAAGGTCGGTCCGGCCCGCGTCCGCGCGGCCCGCCACCGTGTCGAGCACGCCGAGATGCTCACGCCCGAGACGATCGCCGCCTTCGCCGAGCTGGGGCTCACCGCCTCCGTCCAGCCCGCCTTCGACGCCCTGTGGGGCGGCGAGGAGGGCATGTACGCCCAGCGGCTGGGCGCCGAACGGGCCCGCTCCCTGAACCCCTTCGCCGCCCTCCTGCGCGCCGGGGTCCCGCTCGCCTTCGGCTCCGACAGCCCGGTCACGCCCCTCGACCCCTGGGGCACGGTGCGGGCCGCCGCCTTCCACCGCACTCCCGAGCACCGGGTGTCCGCCCGGGCCGCCTTCACGGCCCACACCCGTGGCGGCTGGCGCGCCGTCGGCCGGGACGACGCCGGGGTCCTGGTCCCGGGCGCTCCCGCCGACTACGCGGTCTGGCGCACGGACGAACTGGTCGTCCAGGCACCCGACGACCGGGTCGCCCGATGGTCCACCGACCCCCGCTCCGGCACCCCCGGCCTGCCGGATCTGACCCCCGGCGGCGAACTCCCGGTCTGCCTGCGCACCGTGGTCGGCGGCCGCACCGTGTTCCTGCGCCCGAGCGAGTGATCTCCCGGGTCCGCCCGACGAAGATCACCCGTCCGCCCGCCGACATACGCTCCGCGCCGCCTCCGCCCTGACCTGGGCATTGAGGGGAAACGCGCAGGTCGGACCGCTGTTGACAGCCGACGGCGGGGGGCCGGTAGGTTCGGCGGAGTCCACCACCGGACGCCCCGCCCCGGGGAACGCCCGCACACTCGCCGCGGCGCCGCTGGGTCAGGGACGGAGTGCCGCACCGGCACACCGCCACTGGCAGCCAGGCTCAGCGCCCGCGCCGCAACGAGGGAACGTTCCGGCCGGTCGGGGAGGTGTGACCCGGATGGGGCCCGGGCGCTCAGTAGACAACGGCTTTCGGTCGACCCGCAGCCAGCGGATCCCGGGCCGGCCCGAAGAGTACCGGGCCCCCATCCGCAGCGGATCCGACCGCACCGGAGTGCGTTCACTCCCGCAGGGCGGGTACGTACATACAAGCCCAAAGGTACGTTCTTACCCCGATCTCGCGGGTCCGACACCACCGTACGAACGTCCCGTCATGTCGGCCCAGGCGGTGGCCACTATGGTGGACCCCTGCGTACGGACTTGAAGGGGCAGTAGTGAACGACGGCGACGGGACCCTCGCGGCACAGGACCGGGGGAGGCAGTTCGGTCCGCTCGGCACGGCCTTGGTGATCATCCCGACCTACAACGAGGCGGAGAACATCAAGTCGATCGTCGGCCGGGTGCGCAAGGCTGTCCCCGAGGCTCACGTCCTCGTGGCCGACGACAACAGCCCCGACGGCACCGGCAAGCTCGCCGACGAGCTGGCCGCGGGCGACGACCGGGTCCGGGTCCTGCACCGCAAGGGCAAGGAAGGCCTCGGCGCCGCCTACCTCGCGGGATTCCGCTGGGGTCTGGAGAACGACTACGGCGTGCTGATCGAGATGGACGCCGACGGCTCCCACCAGCCCGAGGAGCTGCCCCGCCTGCTCACCGCGCTGAAGAGCGCCGACCTGGTGCTGGGCTCCCGCTGGGTGCCGGGCGGCCGGGTGGTGAACTGGCCGAGGTCCCGCGAGGTCATCTCCCGCGGCGGCAGCCTCTACTCCCGTCTCGCCCTCGACCTCCCCCTGCGCGACATCACCGGCGGCTACCGCGCGTTCCGCCGCGAGACCCTCGAGGGCCTCGGCCTGGAAGAGGTCGCCTCCCAGGGGTACTGCTTCCAGGTCGACCTTGCCCGGCGGGCCGTCAAGGCCGGCTTCCACGTCGTCGAGGTCCCGATCACCTTCGTCGAGCGCGAGCACGGCGACTCCAAGATGAGCCGTGACATCCTCGTCGAGGCGCTGTGGCGGGTCACCGCGTGGGGCGTGGGGGAGCGGGTCGGCAAGATCACAGGCCGGGGCGGCGGCCGGGCCGAGCGCCCGGTCACGCCCGGGGATTCGCGGGGCGGCGCGTCCCGTCCGGCCGCGGCCGCGTCCGTCTCCGGTGGCGCCACGGCTCGGGCCGCCGGCGACGCGGTCGGGTCCGACGAGGACGGTCCCGGGACCGAAAGTGCCGCTGTCGTGTCCGGCCACGAGACCTCGGCGGGACCGGGTACCCCCGACGAGACGGGCCGCGAGGCCGGGGGAGCCGCGGGTACCGCCGCCGCCGGGTCCGGCCGCGCCGACGCCGCGTCCGCCACGTCCGACGAGGGTGCCCCCTCGGGCGACGATGCTGCCGACGCGTCCGCCGACGATGCCGGTCCGGCGGGCGGGGAGGCCGTCGAGCCGGCCGAGGCCGCCGGGGACGGTTCCGGGGCCGACGCGAAGGCCGCCGGGTCCGGTGACGAGGGGAAGCCTCACAGCGCCCGCTGACCCGCCCCTTATGCCGCTCTGAGCCGGGTCCGGGCACACTGGACACATGACGACTGGCTCTCCGACCCCCGCGTATCCGACCGACGCCCGGCCCCGCAGCAGTGAACCCCGCCGCTCCCGGCTGCGGACGTTCCTGCCGCTGGGCCTCGCCGCGTGGCTGGTGCTGGAGATCTGGCTGCTGACCGTGGTCGCGGGCGCGACGAGCGGACTGGTGGTCCTGCTCCTGCTCGTCGCCGGATTCGTCCTCGGCGCCGTCGTGATCAAGCGGGCCGGACGCCGGGCCTTCCGCAATCTGAACGAAGCGCTCCAGCGCGGCGCACCGTCCGACCGCAGCGGCGGCAACGGCCTCATGATGCTCGGCGGCCTGCTCCTGATGATCCCTGGGCTGGCCTCCGACGTGGTCGGCCTGCTCCTGCTGCTCCCGCCGGTCCAGAAGGCGGTCAGCGCCTTCGGGGAGCGCAAGCTGCGCGAGGCCGCGCGCACGCCCGGCACCCTGGGCGACGCCTTCCAGCAGGCCCGTATCCACCGCCCCGACGGCAAGGTCGTACCGGGCGAGGTCATCAGGGGCGAGGTCATCCGCGACGAGCGGTGACCTCGACGAGCGGTGACCTCACCGGCCGGTGACCTCACCGGCCGGTGACCTCACCGACGGGGTCCGACCTCCTGGTCGGGCCCCGTCTCCGTGCCGGGGCCCGGGAGGCGGGGACAGCACAAGACCGCGGGCGCCGTACGTGTTTCACGTACGGCGCCCGCGGTCTTGTCGTGCGCTGTGAAGCCGGGCGCAGCCCCTTGGGGGCTACGCGCTTTTACGGCTGTCGCGGGGATGCACCGCAAGGTTCATCGCCCCGGACCGCAGAACGGCGAGCCGCTCCTCGAGGACCTCTTCGAGTTCCTCGCGGGTCCGCCGCTCCATCAGCATGTCCCAATGCGTACGCGCGGGCTTGGCCTTCTTTTCCTCAGGGCCGTCGCCGTCGACGAGGAGTGCAGGGGCTCCACAGACCTTGCACTCCCACTCCGGCGGAATCTCCGCCTCGACCGAGAAGGGCATCTCAAAGCGGTGCCCCTTCTCGCATGCGTACTCCACGGCCTGGCGCGGGGCCAGGTCGATGCCGCGGTCCGTCTCGTAGCTGGTCACCACGAGGCGCGTGCCGCGAAGAGCTCGCTCACTCATGAATCGTGCCTCCCGGGCTTGTCGCCCACAGGACAGGTGTCGCTGTCGTCGTCATCCGGTCAACGTCCGGTCGGCGGTAAAGATTCCCGTTCCGAGCCCGTTCCGGGTGGTGGGTCGCCGTCGTAGCCGCAGCCTTGTCAATCAGTGCAGTACCCACCGGCGCCCGGTATGTCACATCTGAAAGGAGATGTCACCCAGCGTTTCGGCATCTTTGACGCGCAGTAACGGTACGCCTGGCAGGCCAAACGCGTACACTACCGCCCTTTCGCCTTGAGTGCTAAATCCGCTCGGGCACGGGATTGCCCGCGTCGCCGATCGCCCGCCGTACGGGTACCCGGGCGAGCAGCGCGAACCCGACGACGAAGAAGACCACCAGCGAGATGATCGCGTCCCGGTAGCTCCCGGTCAGCTGGTACGTGACGCCGAAGAGAAGAGGGCCCAGCCAGCTCATGCCGCGGTCGCTCATCTCGTACGCCGAGAAGTACTCGGCCTCCTTGCCGGGCGGGACCAGGTGGGAGAAGAGGGAACGGGACAGGGCCTGGCTCCCGCCGAGCACCAGCCCGATCGCGGCCGCGAGCAGGAAGAACCCGACCGGTGCCCCGGCCGGCAGGAAGTACCCGGCGCCCAGGGTGAGCGTCCAGGCGGCCAGCGAGCCGAGGACGGTGCGCTTCGCGCCGTAGGCCCGGGCCAGCCGCCCCATGCCCAGGGCGCCGGCGACGGCCAGCACCTGCACCAGCAGGACGGCGCCGATCAGCGTGGACTGGCCGAGGCCCAGCTCCTGCGAGCCGTAGACGGAGGCCTGGGAGATCACCGTCTGGATGCCGTCGTTGTAGACCAGGTAGGCGAGGAGGAAGGCGAGGGTCAGCGGGTGGCGGCGCATGTCGCGGACCGTGGCCGCGAGCTGGCGCAGCCCCGGAACCGTACGGGGCGTCCCGGAGTCCGCCTTGCGCGCCGCGGACGGGCGGTCGCGCAGGCGCAGCAGCGGGACCAGGGTGAAACCGCCCCACCACAGGCCGGCCGAGGCCAGGCAGATCCGTACGGCCGTCGACTCGGAGACGCCGAAGGAGTCGTGCGCCAGGTAGAGCACCAGATCGGCGACGAGGACCAGCGAGCCCGCCGCGTAGCCGAAGGCCCAGCCGCGGGAGGAGACCGCGTCGCGTTCCTCGGGCGGGGCGATCTGCGGCAGATAGGAGTTGTAGAGCATCATCGCCACCGACTGGGCCGCGTTCGCCACGATCAGCAGGGCCCCGCCGAGCAGATAACGGTCGCCGCCCAGGAAGAACATGGCGGTCGTGGCGGCCGCGCCCGTGTAGGCGGCGGCGCCCAGGAGGGGCTTCTTGCGGCCGCTGCGGTCGGCGGCCGCGCCCACCAGGGGCATCACCAGCACGGCCACGACGACCGACAGGGACACCGCGTAGGGGAAGAAGGAGCCGGCGCGCACCGGGATGCCCAGCGGGTGCACGTACCCGTCGGCGTCCGCCGCCCGTTCGGCGACCGAGGTCAGGTACGGGCCGAGGAACACGGTGAGCACGCTCGTCGAGTAGACGGAGCAGGCCCAGTCGTAGAAGTACCAGCCGCGCTGCTCGCGCCGCCGTCCCGCGGCCTCTTCGGACGCCGTCGTCCGCACGGTGTCGATGTCCACCCGTGCCCTCGCTTCCCGCTCTGCCGCAGCCGCGCGGGCGGCGGGACCGAGGTCAGACCCAGACGCCCCGGTCCTCCATGACCTCGCGCAACGTGTCGATGTGATCGGTCATGATGCCATCGACCCCCAGGTCGAGGAGCCGGTGCATCCGATCCGCGTCGTTGATCGTCCACACGTGCACCTGGAGCCCGCGCGCATGGGCGGCGCGCACGAAGCGGGCGTCCACGACCTGTATGCCGGCGTGGGCCTCGGGAACCTGCGCGGCGACCGCCGAGCGGCGCAGCGCCGCCGGTATCCCCCAGGACCGCAGCCGCAGGTTCAGCACGCCCCGGGTGCCGTACGAGGTCGCCAGCCGCGGTCCGGCCAGCCGCTGGGCGCGCATCACCCGGGCCTCCGAGAACGAGCCGACGCAGACCCGGTCCCACGCGCGCGTGCGGGCGATCAGGTTGAGCAGGGGGTGCAGCGCCGGCTCCGCCTTGAGGTCGACGTTCCACCGCACCTCGGGGAAGGTCTCCAGCAGTTCCTCGAAGAGCGGCACCGGTTCCTCGCCGGCCACGCGCGCGTGGTGTACGTCCGACCACAGCAGATCGGCGATGCGGCCCGCGCCGTCGGTCACCCGGTCCAGCGTCGCGTCGTGGAAGGCGACGAGCTTGCCGTCGCGGGTGGCGTGCACATCGGTCTCGATGTAGCGGTAGCCCGCCTCGACGGCGCGCCGGAACTGCGCCGTCGTGTTCTCCAGGCCGTCGGCGCTGCCACCGCGGTGGGCGAAGGGGATGGGCCCCGGGTGGTCGAGGTAGGGGTGGCGTACGGCACTGGTGGTCACGGACGCAGTATGGCTCCCCGGGGTGACCCGGTGGCAACGACCGTGCTGCCGCCCGGTGCCGCGGGCACGGCGAACACCTTCAGGAAGAGCTGTGCGAGCGGGCCGATGCCCACCGCGTAGAGCAGGGTGCCGACGCCGATGGTGCCGCCGAGGGCGAAGCCGGTCACCACGACCGCGATCTCCACCGCCGTCCGCATCAGCCGGATCGAACGCCCGGTACGCCGGTGCAGTCCCGTCATCAGTCCGTCGCGCGGCCCGGGCCCGAAGGCGGCCGCGATGTAGAGGCCGGTGGCCGCCCCGTTGAGCACGATGCCCACGAGCAGCAACGGGATCCGCACGCCGAGCCCGTGCGCGTCAGGGACGCACGCGAGCGCGCCGTCCATCGCGAGGCCGACGACGAAGACGTTGGAGACCGTGCCGAGCCCCGGGCGCTGGCGCAGCGGGATCCACAGCAGCAGCACCACGGCGCCCACGATGATCGACACCACGCCGATGGTCAGGCCGGTGAGCTCGGCGAGACCCTGGTGGAGCACGTTCCAGGGTTCGAGACCCAGGCCCGCCCGCACCAGCAGGGCGGAGCTGACGCCGTAGAGCGCGAGGCCGGCGTACAGCTGGAACAGCCGGCGGACGAGGCGCCCGCCCGGCTCCGGCCCGGACGACTGCGGCGGTGCCGCTGACGGCGGTGGCGGCTCGGACAAGGGGTCCCCCTGGTGGTGGTAGTGGCCTGACCCATGACACTGTGTGGCTTGGAAGTGAACGCCATCCATGGCCAATTCCAGGAAGGTGGACTGGTAATCATGGCGCAGTGGACCTCGGCGGTGGGAGCCGCACAGCTCGCGCGGCTGCTCAAGTCACAGCAGGACCGCCCGGCGGGCCCCGGGTCGCGCCGTCCGCCCGCCTACCGTGCGCTCGCCGACGGTATCCGTCTGCTGGTCCTCGAAGGGCGGGTTCCGGTCGCCGCCCGTCTGCCCGCCGAACGGGAACTGGCCCTGTCCCTGTCCGTGAGCCGGACGACCGTCGCCGCCGCCTACGAGGCGCTGCGCGCGGAGGGCTTCCTGGAGTCGCGGCGCGGCGCGGGCAGCTGGACGGCCGTCCCGGCGGGCAACCCGGTACCGGCGCGCGGCCTCGAACCGCTGCCGCCCGAGGCCCTCGGTTCGATCATCGACCTGGGCTGCGCGGCCCTTCCCGCGCCCGAGCCCTGGCTCACCCGTGCCGTGCGGGGCGCGCTGGAGGAGCTGCCCCCCTACGCCCACACGCACGGCGACTATCCGGCGGGCCTGCCCGCGCTGCGGTCGATGATCGCCGAGCGGTACACCGCGCGCGGCATCCCGACGATGCCCGAGCAGATCATGGTCACCACCGGCGCCATGGGGGCCATCGACGCCATCTGCCACCTCTTCGGGGGGCGCGGCGAACGCATCGCCGTGGAGTCGCCCTCCTACGCCAACATCCTCCAGCTGATGCGGGAGGCGGGTGCCCGTCTGGTGCCCGTCGCCATGGCCGAGGGGCTCGCCGGCTGGGACATGGACCGCTGGCGCCAGGTCCTGCGCGAGGCCGCGCCGCGCATCGCGTACGTCGTCGCCGACTTCCACAACCCGACCGGCGCGCTCGCCGACGAGGACCAGCGGCGCCGGCTCGTGGAGGCGGCCCGGTCCGCGGGGACGGTGCTGGTCGCCGACGAGACCATGAGCGAACTCTGGCTGGACGACGTCGAGATGCCCCGGCCCGTGTGCGGCTTCGACCCGGCCGGCTCCACGGTGATCACGGTCGGGTCCGCGAGCAAGGCCTTCTGGGCGGGCATGCGCATCGGCTGGGTGCGGGCGGCCCCGGACGTCGTCCGCAGCCTCGTCGCGGCCCGTGCCTACGCCGATCTGGGCACGCCCGTGCTCGAACAACTGGCGGTGAACTGGCTGTTCAGCACCGGCGGCTGGGAACAGGCCGTCGAACTGCGGCGCAGCCAGGCCAGGGAGAACCGCGACGACCTGGTGGCGGCGGTCCGGCGTGAGCTGCCCGAGTGGGAGTTCGCGGTGCCCCGGGGCGGCCTGACGCTGTGGGTGCGGGCGGGTGGGCTCTCCGGATCGCGGCTGGCCGAGGCGGGGGAGCGGGTGGGCCTGCGGGTGCCCTCCGGGCCCCGGTTCGGAGTCGACGGCGCCTTCGAGGGGTACGTCCGGCTGCCGTTCACCGTGGGAGGCGCGGTCGCGGAGGAGGCGGCGGCACGACTGGCGGCCGCGGCACGCATCGTGGAGAGCGGCGGGACGGTGGGCGCGGAGAGCCCCCGCACCTTCGTCGCCTGACGGCGACCGGCCAAGCCCGCCTCACGACGCCCCCTCGCCGCCGGTCCTGTGCGGGGCGTGACACCCGTGCGGGACGCGACGTCCGCGTTGGGCGTGACGCCCGTGCGGGACGCGATGCCCGCGCGGTGCACGACGTGCGTGCGGGACATGGTGAGCGCACCGGCACGGTGCCCGCGCAGGGGCGTGAAGCCCGTGGGGCGACGCCTGCCCGGGTCACGACATGCCCGCGGTTCGCGACACGCGCTCGGGGCACGAGGCCGGCCCGGGGCATGACGGCCGCCTGGGACGCGACGGCCGCTCAAGCCTCAGGATGCCTGTTCGGCGCCCACCGTCTCCGGGTTCCTGGCGTTCGCGTCGGCGGTCTCCGCCGGGTCCGCGGGCGCGTGGTCCGCCTTCGCGGCCACGGTCTTCGCCGGCACGGGGTCCACGATCACCGGCTTCGTGAGCACGGTCCGGACGGGGACGGGCTCGCCGGGCTCGGATGCGGTGGACGCGGACTCCGCGGGGGCCGGATCCGTGATCGCGGGCTGTTCGGTCGGCATCGGCGGCGTCCGCGGATCCTCGGCCGCGGGCACGTGATCCGTGTCCGCCGATTCCTGGCGCGGCGGCAGCAGGTCCAGCACCGCCTGCCGGTGGGCGTCGCTCGTCGCGTCGTCGTACGGGTCCGGGGTGGCCGGCACCTGGAGCCGGTGGACCGGCCCTGATCCGAGCCGCGCGTAGCCGCGCCCCGACGGCACCTGGTCGACGGGGGTGGTGTGCGGCGGTGCGCCGAGGACCGTCTCCAGCTGCTCCCTCGACGCCGGGCCGAGGGCGACCCGCGCGCGGGTGTGCTGGAGCACGGCGTCGCTCAGGGAGTCCAGGGCGTCGAAGTGCTCGGCGACGACCACCGTGACCCCGGCCGCGCGGCCGTGCCGCAGGGGGACCTGGAGGAGGCTCTGCGGATCCTTGCGGCCGTCGGCGTCGGCCAGATGGGTGAAGGCGGTGGGGCGGTCCAGAAGGATCCACAGCGGGTGCTTGGTGTCGTCGGGCTGCGGCCGGCCCTCCTGCCGGGCCTGGTTCGCGGCGACGAGCCGGCGCTCCGTCTCGCCCGCCGCCCACTCCAGGGCCGCCAGCGCGCCGGCGAACCCGATCTCGACCGCCAGGACGCCGTCCCGGCCGGCGAGACAGGCGTACTCGCCGGTGCCGCCGCCCTCGATCACGAGGACGTCGCCGTGCTCCAGCGCCTGGAGGGCGATGGAGCGCAGCAGGGTGGAGGTGCCGCTGCCGGGCCGGCCGACCGCCAGCAGGTGCGGCTCGGTGGACCGGATGCCGGTGCGCCAGACGACCGGGGGGACGTCGCGCCGGTCCTCGCCGTGGGCGAGGGGGAGCGTGCGCTGGACTCCGGCCGGGTCGGTGAAGCCCAGGACCGTCTCGCCCGGGGCGGTGACGAAACGCTGGGCGGCGATGTCGGTGGGGAGGGCGGTGAGGACGGTGAGCGTGAGCTCGTTGCCCTCCTCGTCCCAGTCGAAGTGGTACTCGCGCCCGCGGCCGGACTTCGCGGCGAGCAGCTGCTCGATCCGGGCGCGCGGGCCGGGCTCCCCGTCCGGGAAATAGGCCGGGTAGCGGATCACGAGGCGGGCCACGCGGCCCGAGTCGTCGAACTCCTGCGTCGGGAAGACGTCCTCCCAGTCGCCGCCGTGGGCGTACAGGGGAGCGGGGTCGTCCGCCGTCGAGAAGTACGGGACCAGGGCCTCGTACAGCACCTGGAGCCGCTGGATCTGCGACTCGTCGGGGCCTTCGGGAGCCGGTGGGTTGCGGTCCCTGCCCTGCCAGGCCGCCGCCGCCATCAGGGTGATGACGGCGAGCAGCGGGCCGTACGGCACCAGCACCACGACCAGGATCGACGAGGCCGCCAGGAACAGCAGCGGTCCACGCCTGTCCCTGGGGGTCTCGGCCCACCTGCGCCGCCCGGCCGAGGCCAGTCGGCGCAGTCCGCGGGTGATCGTGATCAGCGGATGGAGGACATCGGTGGCACTGTCGGCCGCCGTCCGGGCCAGCTCCCGGCTCCGGGCGATGTGCGCGCTGCCAGTGCTCAGGATGCTGGGAAGGGGGCGCCGGGCCACTGCTGTCTCCTGGAGGTGCGTACGGACGGGACGGGCGGCGTCAGAACTTGATGCCGCCGAGGAGGCTGGCCAGGCTCTCGCCGCCTGCCTTGATGCTCGGCGCGATGGCCGTGCTGGCCATGTAGAACCCGAAGAGGGCCGAGACCACGGCGTGCGACGCCTTGAGTCCGTCCTTTCGGAAGAAGAGGAAGACGATGATGCCGAGCAGGACCACGCCTGACATGGACAGGATCATTACGGTTCTCCTGGTTCGCGGGGGACAGTCACCATGAGTACTTCCAGGATCACAGCATGTATCCATACTACAAAAGGTGCAAGTGGGTGAAAAAGTGCTGATTTCCACCGGTCGGTCGAGGGCCTGACGGGTTGCCTGAGCAGCGCAGTTGCGTCGAACGGGTCCGCCCGCGATCCTCGCCGCCGAGGGCACCGGCCAGGTGTCCGACGAGCCAGTACGCTGGCGATTCACCCGAACGGTTGCAACGAGAGGCGGACCGGCCATGAGCGAGGCCCTCGACCCCGAGGTCGTGGAGCTGGCGACCAAGATCTTCGACCTGGCCCGCAACGGCCGGTCCGAGGAGCTCGTGGCGTACGTCGACGCGGGCGTCCCGGCCAACCTCACCAACGACCGTGGCGACTCCCTCGTGATGCTCGCCGCGTACCACGGCCACGCCGACGCGGTCCGGGCCCTGCTGGCCCGCGGCGCCGAGGCGGACCGGATCAACGACCGGGGTCAGACCCCGCTCGCCGGCGCGGCCTTCAAGGGTGAGACGGACGTCGTCAGGGTCCTGCTGGAGGCGGGCGCCGACCCGTCGCAGGGGACGCCGTCGGCCGTCGACACCGCTCGCATGTTCGACAGGGCGGACCTGCTGGAACTGTTCGGCGCGCACTGAGCCGGCGGTTCTGAACAGGTGAAATCGAGTTTTTGATCAGCTGAACGGACGACCACGGGGGAGGCGGTACAAGGCCGCCGGAAATTTCGGTCGCGGCAGGTAGAAGAGCCGGGTCATCATGACGTCGTGATTCACGGACGCGATGGCTGGGCAGGTGTTGCCGCACCGCGCGGGCCGTGATGCGGCCCGCATGGGCCACTGACGAGAGGCAGAGGAAAATGGTCTACAGCAAGCAGGAAACGGCGGGCCCCCCGACGTGTTGTCACGCGGCCAGGTAATGCAGGTCCCCGGTTGCGTCGACGCTTGATGTGAGGCTGTTTCCCATGTTCGATCCGGTCATAGCGCCCAGCGGTACGCTGCTCGGCCTGCTCCAGAGGGGCCGCGGCGACGGCACGCTGCACGCGCTCACCGCACCGCGGGCCGAGGCGCTCGCGGCGCTCAACCACTGTGTGCTGCGGGACCCCCGCCACGACTGGCAGGTGGAGAACCGCTCCCTCTACTACGCCCGCCTCTACCTCGACCTGAACGGCGAGCTGGAGGAGATCGAGGCCCACCTCTTCGACGTCGAGGACTTTTTCGACACCGAGGAGTCCCGCACGGGCCTGGCCCTGGCCGTCCTCGGCCACCTCGCCTCCTACGGCAGGCGGGACGCCCTGATCCTCCTGCGCCGGTACGCGGCCACGGGCGCCAACTGGGCCTGGGCCCTGGACGAGCTCGCCCTGCGCGACGACGACGCCGGCCTGCGCGCCCTGGCCGCGCCCGTCCTCGCCCGGTTCGGCACCGATACCGAGGGCGAGGCCGAGCTCGCCGCCGCCGTACGGGACGCCTTCGAGCCACGCCCCTGGCGGCTGTGGGCCGAGGACCCCCGTGAGTACGTCTCCGCACGCGTGCGTGCCGCTCAGGAGGCCGGCTGTTTCGACCGCTGGCAACGCCAGATGAGTCCCGGCGGGCCCCGCCCCGGCTGGAGCGTCCAGGCCGTGTTCGAGTGGGCCCAGCAGGGCGTCGAGCGCGGAGCCGCGCTCCACGTGCCCGCGGCCCGCTGTCTGTCCGCCGTGGCCGGGCCCGAGGACCGGCCCGAGATCGTGCAGGCGGCCAAGGACGGCGCCGAGGGAGCCCGGTGCACCGCACTGCGCTACCTGGCCGACTTCAACGATCCCGACGCCCTCGTGCTCATCGAACAGGCCGTGGCCACCGGCTCGACGCCCGTCGTCGAGGCCGCCGTCGACGCCTTCGAACGCATGCGCAGCGTCGCGGCCGTGGACCGGGCCCGCGGCTGGGCCCACCGGCCCGACCCGCTGGGCGCCGCGGCCGGCCGCATGCTCGCCTGCCGGGGCGGCACCCAGGACAGCGACCTGGTCCTCGGCGCCCTGCGCGAGGCCGTACGCGGCGAAGGCTGCGACGCGCCGACCCTGTGGACCCTCGTCGACGGCGCCGGACGGCTCGGCATCGTCTGCGCGGCCCCCGTGCTGCGCCACATCTACCGGGAGACGGCCTCGTCCCATCTGCGCGGGCGCTGCGCCCGCGCACTCGCCGCCACCGACCCCTCCTACGCCGCGGGCTTCGCCGTCGAGTGCCTGTGGGACTGCGAGGAGGGCACCCGCGAGATCGCCGCCCGGCACGCCGAGACCGGTGACGCCCGGGTCGTCGAGCGCCTGCGCCGGCTCGCCGCCGACCCGGCCGAGGAGGCGGAGGTCCAGACGGCCGTACGGAGCCGTATCGGACCGGACGCCACGTCCGCGATGTGAACACCGGGACCGGCCGCCGCCCGTGGGGAGCCTGGCGGCGGCCGGTCCGGCAGGTGAACACGCGATGGCCCGCCGGGCGGCCCGGCATGGACGCCGCCCGACCTGCGCGGAACGCCGGGGGCGCATACCGGGTGCGCAGCGCAACGCTCACGGGACGTTAGTCGCGCGGAAAGATCCACTTTGACGCGGCCACGTCCAGGACGGCGACAACACGGGTATGCGTGTCGTCATCGTGACCGAATCCTTTCCCCCCGACGTGAACGGCGTGGCCCATTGCGCCTTCCAGACCGCCCGGCACCTCGTCGAGCGCGGTCACACCCCCGTCGTCGTCGCCCCGGCCACCGCCGCCGGGACCGGGCCGGACGCCGGAGCGCCCTGCCCCGTCGTCCGGGTCCCCTCCCTCCCGCTCCCCGGCTACCCCCAGGTCCGCGTCGCCCTCCCCAGCCGACGCGTCGCCGCCGCCATCGCCGAGCACCGCGCCGACCTGGTCCACCTGGCCAGCCCCTTCGTCCTCGGCGTGCGCGGCATGACGGCCGCCGCCCGGCTCGGCATCCCCGCCGTCGCCGTCTACCAGACCGACCTGGCCGGCTACGCCCGCACCTACATGGGCGCCGGCGAGGCAGCGGCCTGGCGCCGCATACGGTCCGTCCACGCGGCCGCCGACCTCACACTCGCCCCCTCCAGCGCCGCCCGGCGCGACCTGGACACGCACGGCGTGCCCCGGGTGAAACTGTGGCCGCGCGGAGTCGACACCACGCGCTTTCGCCCCGACCGCCGCGACGAGACCCTGCGGCGCGCCCTGGCGCCCGACGGCGAGCTGATCGTCGGCTACGTCGGACGGCTCGCCCCGGAGAAACAGGTCGAGCTGCTGGCCGGCGCCCGCGCCCTGCCGGGCGTCCGCCTCGTGGTGGTGGGGGACGGACCCAGCCGGCCCGGCCTGGAGGAGAGCCTGCCGGGCGCGGTCTTCCTGGGCAGGCGCACCGGCGACCAGCTCGCCCGGATCTTCGCCTCCCTGGACGTGTTCGTGCACACCGGCCCGTTCGAGACGTTCTGCCAGACCGTGCAGGAAGCCATGGCCAGCGGCGTTCCGGTGGTCGCGCCCGCCGCGGGCGGCCCGCTGGACCTGGTCGCCCACGGACGCACCGGCCTGCTGGTGCCGCCCCGGGACGCCGACGCCGTGCGGGACGCGGTGGCGGCACTGGCCGCGGACCCCGCCCTGCGGGACGCCTACGGCGCCGCGGGACGGGTCACGGTCGAGGGCCGTACCTGGGACACCGTCGGCGACCGGCTCATCGGCCACTACGAGGACGTGCTCGCCGCGCGCCGACCGGTGGTGGCGGCATGACCGGCCCGCAGCGCACCGACGGCCCGGACGGCACGGACAGGAGCCGTCCGGGCGACCGGGACCGGACCGCCGCGACCCGCGGCACCCTCGGCACGGGCGGCGTCGACGTCCGTTCCGTGCCGGCGGTGCCGACTCCGGGGCCCCTGCGGATCGTGCGGCTCGCCAACTTCGTGGCCCCCGCCTCCGGCGGACTGCGCACGGCGCTGCGCGAGCTCGGCAAGGGATACCGCGCTGCCGGTCACGAACCCGTCCTGATCGTCCCCGGCGAGCGGGTGAGCGACCGGGAGACCGAGCAGGGGCGGGTCATCACCCTGCCCGGGCCGCTGCTGCCGGGCACCGGCGGCTACCGGGTCCTCACCGACCGGCGCCGGGTCGCCCGCCTCCTGGACGGACTCGCCCCGGACCGCCTGGAGGTCTCCGACCGCACGACCCTGCGCTGGACCGGCAGGTGGGCGCGGCGGGCCCGCGTCCCGGCCGTGATGGTCTCCCACGAGACCGCCGACGGCGTCCTGCGCACCTGGGGCGTGCCTGAAGGGGCGGCCCGCCGCGCCGCCGACGCGCTCAACCTGCGGACGGCGCACACCTACGCGCGCGTGGTGTGCACCACCGAGTTCGCCGAGCGGGAGTTCGTGCGCATCGGGGCCCGCAACGTCGTACGGGCGCCCCTGGGCGTCGACCTCGTCGAGCGCCACCCCGCCCTGCGGGACGCGGGGCTGCGGGCACGCCACGCGCGTGAGGACGAGACGCTGCTGGTCATGTGCACCCGCCTGTCCGTGGAGAAGCGGCCCGGTACGGCGCTGGACGCCCTGGAGGCGTTGCTGCGGCGCGGGGAGCGGGCCGTGCTGGTCGTCGCGGGCGACGGACCGCTGCGGCCCCGTCTGGAGCAGCGGGCACGCGAGCGCGGGCTGCCCGTGACGTTCCTGGGGCACGTCTCCGACCGGGGCGCGCTGGGCGCGCTCCAGGCCTCGGCCGACGTGTGCCTGGCCCCGGGGCCCGCCGAGACCTTCGGGCTCGCCGCCCTGGAGGCGATGGCGTGCGGGACGCCCGTGGTCGCGAGCGCGTCCTCGGCGCTGCCCGAGGTCGTCGGAGCGGCCGGGGCCACGGCGGCCGACCGGGGAGAGGCGTTCGCGGACGCCGTCGAGGACCTTCTCGCACGCCCCAGGGCCGCACGCCGGGACGCGGCACGCGCGCGTGCGGAGTGTTTCGGCTGGGGGACGGCCGTCGACGCGTTCCTCGCGGCGCACGATGCGACGGCTGCGGCGGGCCCGGGCGCACCGGTTGCCCCCGGGGCGCGGACGACCGCTCCCGCCGGGCCCCCTCCTCTCGTGCCGGGAGGCCTGGGATGAGACGCGTCCGCTTCATCGCGCTCGGCGACTCGCTCACCGAGGGCGTGGGGGATCCCGTGGGCGACGGATGGCGGGGCTGGGCCGCCCTGCTCGCCCCCGGACTCGTCCAGGAGACCGCCGAGGAGACCGGCGGGAACGGCGTGGAGACCGGAGGAGGGCCCTGCGCGGGCAACGATGAGGAGGCCGGCGGGAGGACGTGGGCGGGGGTGGAGTTCACCAACCTGGCGGTCAGCGGAGCGCAGACGCGGGACGTGCTGGAACGCCAGCTCGCGGCCGCACTCGCGCTGCGGCCCGACCTCGCCTCCGTCGTCGTCGGCGTGAACGACACCCTGCGCTGCACCTTCGACATCCACGCCGTGGCCGCCCGGCTCGACACGGTCTACGCGGCCCTCGCCGAGCAAGGCGCGCTGCTGCTCACCGCGTGTCTGCCGGACCCGGGCGGCACCCTCGGCCTGCCCGGCCCCCTGGCCCGCCCGCTGGCCCGGCGCCAGCGCGCGGTCAACGCCGTAGTCCACGCGCTGTCCGAGCGCCACGGCGCCGTCCACCTGCACGCCTCGCAGGGCGCCTGGCTGAGCGAGCGGGCCATGTGGAGCGCGGACCGCCTCCACCCCGGCGAACGAGGGCACCGTCAGCTGGCCGTCCGCTTCCACGCGCTGCTGGCCGGTGCGGGCCTCGCGACCGGGCCCGCGCCCTCGCCGGAGCCGGATTCCCCCGAGCCCACCACCTCGGCCGGCCTGTGGTGGCTGGCGACCGCGGGCACCGGCTGGGTGGCCCGCCGGTGCACCGACCTGCTCCCGCAACTCCTCACCCTGGCCGCGGACGAGATGCGCCACCGCGCGCGGGGGACGAGCGCGCGGCTCGACCTGCGGGCCTCCGCGGCGGTGTCCGCGGCGCTCGCCGCGTTGTCCGTGCCCGAGCGGCAGCCGGACGCCGCCTGAACCCCGGCCCCGGCGGCTCCCGCCGCTGTCCGGGCGGCACTCCTGCGGCGGGGCGGCGCGCAGCGACCCGGCGTCACCGTCGGCGGACGGCGACGAAGCGGACCGGGGTGCCGGGCGCCG